>JBGSON010000043.1:0-2079 GCA_041739085.1 Candidatus Altimarinota bacterium
AATGTCTCCTATTCTCTTCCGAGGAATCGTTTCGCATGCGAATTCGGTATTAACATCCCAAGCTTTGACGATCTCTACATTCTCTGCAACCGCCTGGAAACTATTGAGAATGTTGAGAAAGTCTATAAGATTTGAGGTGGATGTCCTTTTTTTCCCTTTATCATTCATCCATGAAAACCGTCATCAATATCCAGCTCAGCCAGAGCGAAATGGAAAAGGATTTCCTGAATCAGCTCCGGAACCGGACGATCCCTTCGCACCTCTCCTATTGGGGGAAGAAGGAAGCCCAGGAGTGGATCAACGTCTGCAAGAGCGAGGATTACGAGGTGTATGAGAAAGGAGTGGAGCTCCTCAAGAAGAATGTCATCCCAAAGCTCGACATCCTGAAGGACGCCGCGAAAAAAGGGCTCAATTTCCTGAGCCTCGGGATCGGAAACGGCGTCAAAGACCAACTCATCCTCGAAGCACTTCTCAAACTCTTCAAAATCAGGTACTTCCCGGTCGACATCAGCCTCGATATGATCAACGCCGGGATCAAGAATATGTCCGTGGATGTCGAAACGGTGGGGTTTATCTCCGACTTCCGGTTCCTCCGCGACATCTCAGAGAGGATCCGCCAGAATTATTATCCCTGCCATCTCATCTCGATCCTCGGGAATACGATCGGGAATTTCGGACAGATAGAGATCCTCAATAATCTCCGGAAAGGGATGAGCAAGAAAGATTTTCTCCTTATCGAGATCACGATGCGGAAGGAAACGGGATCAAAAATGCACAGCGAAGATCTCACCCATATCCTCGAAAGCTACAACAACGAATACTACAAATCCTTTGTCTTCGCGCCCCTTGAAAAAGCAGGATTTCGGAGAACGGACGGGATCATCGAAGTGGAATACGGTCCGAATCAGTTCTACCCGAAGCTCTACAGTATCGAGATCTGGTTCCGGCTGAAAAAGGACAAAGTCGCCCACTATGCGGGAGAGGACATCGTATTCAAGAAAGATGAAAGGATACTCCTCTATGTTTCGCATAAATATACCCGCGAGAATATCCTGGAACTCCTCGACGGAAACGGATTCGAAGTGGTGAAGTTCATCCCGTCCGATGACAACTATTACGGATACATGCTCTGCAGACTGAAGGAAGAAAAGTAAAAGGTGCAAGGGCTTATAAGAGTTTATCAATGTTTATAAAGGTTCATAAGAGTTTATAAGAGTTGGGAAGTGTTCAAGCGGACAAGTGTACAAGCATCAATGGTATAACTTTATGAACTTTGCAACTTTATAAACTTTATGAGCCTCATACATGGTTTTGTGTTTTGTATTTTTTGAGTGAACTCATTCCGAACGCAATTCTTTAAACGTTATTTCGAATGGACAAGAGAGTCATCCTGAAGCCTCAAAAAGAGAAGGCGATCAAAAATCGCCACCATTGGATTTTTTCCGGTGCGGTGCAGAAATATCCTGAATTTCTAGACGGAGACATTTTGCCCGTGTTCAGTTCAAGAGATGAATTCCTGGGGCAGGCATATTTCAACAGGAAATGTTCCATCGTGGGAAGGATGCTCGTTTTCGACGACACGGATCCTTTTCTCGAAATCCGGAACAACATCGAGAAAGCGGTCCGATTCCGGAAAGGTTGGTTCAAAGGGAAGGACACGAACGCGTACCGGCTCATCCATGGGGAAGGGGACTCTCTCCCCGGCCTCGTCGTGGATCAGTATGATGCGACGCTCGTCGTTCAGATCGCGACTCTCGGCATGGAGAAGCTGAAAGAGAAGGTCATCGAAATTCTTCTCGCTCTCCTGAAACCGAAAACTATCTACGAAAAATCGGATATTCCGAGCCGGAGGGAGGAAGGGCTCAAAAGTTTTTCGGGGATTCTCCACGGGAAACTGGAAGAGCCGGTGGAAATCACGGAAAACGGACTCAAATTTCTGGTGAATATCTCCGAAGGACAGAAAACCGGTTTTTTCCTGGATCAGCGCGAAATGAGAGTTCTTGTACGAGATCTTTCCAAAGGGAAGAGGGTCCTCAACTGCTTCGGGTACACCGGAGGATTTTCCGTGTACGCTCTACA
>JBGSON010000050.1:0-2042 GCA_041739085.1 Candidatus Altimarinota bacterium
CGCACTCAATATTTACTGGAAAAATGAGAAAAAAAGTGATATAATAGTCAGAAAATATCTCTCATATCAAAACCAATGCCGAAACACACGCTTGAGCATTCTGTAGATTTCGAAATCCTCTGCAGGAGAGAGGCCGAAAAAGCAGGCCTTGTGTTAACAAAAAAGAGCATCCTCACTTTTCTCCGGAACGGGAAAGACTGTTTCTACATCATTCCCGATATTGTCTATGAGGATGGTGCGGTAAAGATCGCCATCGAGATCGAGAGGATGTGTCATCATGACAGTAAACAGGAGGCCAATAAAAAGTCGAGGAAGGAGCTTCTTCAGGAAATGGGATATCTCGTCATCGCTTTTGATACGGATTCCATTGAACAGGAGGAGGCGGAAGTCTGCATACAGGCGCTTCAGGAACTGATCGAATCAAAAAGAAAGGAGACAGGCTCGAAAACTTCGAAAGTCCAAGGAGATGAATCGAGATCTGAAATGACTCAGGACAACAAAACTAAAGAAAATGAACAATCAGTGATCCCTGAGAAAGAGGCCCCGGAAAGCCCAGAATCAGGGACTTCTCTCAATGAAATGTTTTCAGTAATAAACAGCAAAGCGGAAATAACTTCAAAGAATGAAGGATCCTCAGGATCTTCCGATGGTCATGTGAGTGCTCCGTCTGGAGAAGTGACGCTGGATCAAAACAACAATGTCGACCAGGCGGCTCATCAGGAAAAAATCCTCTCGGAAAAGCTTCAACACCATATGAAGAATATCCCGCAACAGGAAAAAGAAATTCCCAGTGAAATCGGGAAGTCAACAATCGAACGTGGAATCGAAAAGAAGAAGGAGAAATCCATGACGCTGGAAGACCTTATGGGAGCATCATCGTCTTCCCCATCCCATGATGTGAAACCTGAGCCAGGGAATGATCATGTGAAAAATGAGGATTCTCTTTCGGCTTTTCCCGCGAAAAGCGAAACTTCGATCGCTGAGGGGAGATATCCTTCCGATGAGATACTCATGAAAAAAAGTCCAAAAAAGTCGCGGAGCGCAGGGTTTATTTCCGCAATGCTCGGGAGTATCGTCACGGCCCTGGTCTTCTATGGATATTTCATGTTCTATGAAGGATATGAAAAGCCAAGAGGAGTCGAACCTGATTCCGCGATCCCGGCCGAAGAATTCCATGATTCCGCGCCGGCAGAGGATCTCATCCTCGAAGAAGAAAGTGTTACCACGCCGGAATATGACATCATCCCGCTCTATCTTCCGGAAGTGGACATGTACCTCGCCGGAAAAAACTATGATGTCATCCTCAGCAGAAATGAAGGGGATCAGGAGGTCCTCATCGAAATCCCAGAGAATTCGATGCTCGTACGGTATCGGGATATGTATCTCCTCAGGTGTGCTGACGGATATCAGTTGTCTCAGAATAAAACAATGTGTGAAGAGACTAGCCACCCCATCGAACCTTTTCCGGAGGAAATTTCCGAAGAGTCGGATGTCAGCATTGATGAAGATGCGGAAAACGGCGACGAACCGCCTCTTGAGGAGGAAGTCTCTCCGGAAGATGTGCCGGTTCTCTGAGCCCGTTTGTCGCATTCAATGCTCATATTCAGGAAGGGATTTGAAAAATTCCCTTCTCGTCTATAAAATAGAGAAGATTCTCCCCCATGAGGCATGATGGATTTCCTCAGAAGATTATTCCCGCCAAAGTCCCCAGTACGGAAGTCCTGGTATTTTTTGAAAGCCGTCCTTGCGGCCGTCATCTACGGATATCCCGCGAAAAAGCTCATCATGATCGGCGTCACCGGGACAGACGGAAAGACAACGACTATTGAAATGATATCAAGGATTCTGGAGGAAGCGAAAATCCCTCATCTCATGCTTTCCACGGTCTCCATCTCGCTCAACGGGAAAAGGGTCGAGAATGACACGAAGAGAACGACCATGTCACCTTTCCGGACTCAGAAACTCTTAAAAGAGGCGGTCGATTCCAACGCTGAGGTCGCGGTGATCGAAGTCTCCTCTCACGCGATCGATCAGTATCGGCT
>JBGSON010000048.1:0-5367 GCA_041739085.1 Candidatus Altimarinota bacterium
AGAGAGAAGGACTCCTAGAGCTCATCGGTCTCACGTGGATGATCTTCCTTGCTTTCGGATCATGGCTCCTCATTCCTGTGATTGGGAGTTATCAAGTGCTCTCCGATTTTTTCAGCCTGCTCTTTGTTATTCTTGTCGAGGGTGCGTTTTTTGAGGCGATGCCCCTCGGGTATCTCCCCGGTGCCGCGATCATGAAGTGGAGTAAAACTGCCTGGTGTATTTTTGTCGGCATCGTTTCGTTTATCCTCTTCCATACGATCTTCAATCCGAACAGCACGCTCAACTCGCTCACGAGCAATTCCCCGTCACGGACATCCGTCATCATCCTCGGCGTCTATGCGGGGATGAGTTTCTGCGCATGGATATATCTTCTGCTGAAGAAAAAAGCAGAATTGAGCAAAGAGAGAGCATAGGGAATCCCAAGAGAACGAAACATTGACAAAGTGGCGGGAAGAGACTATATTCACCCCCTGTGTTTTTTGGCATGACTGAGGAACCACGTAATACCGGCCCAGGAGAAAAACCGAGGACTGGTTCTGTTACTCTGACGAGAGAGCAAGTTGAAGCGATGAAAGAGCAGGCAAGAAGAGAAGCACTGTCGGATGGAGGAGAAACAGGAGGAAAAAAGGATGCGGGAGAATCGATTCGGACCATCGGGGAAGAAATCTCAAACATCCGAAGTCGCGTAGCCGAAAGCATCTGGAGAGCAATGTTTGCGATTGATACAACGCTCAATAAGCAGCCAAAATTCCAGAAGAGTTTTCCATTTGTCCGATTCGATGACATTAAAGATGAGGAGAGGGAAAAGACTTGGGCTTATAAACTATATAAAAACGGAGTCTTCGTCGGCGCAGATATCGCCGCAACCCTCGCGGCTGTCGGTGCATGCGCGGTACCGTATATCATGCCGGAAACATTCGGATCTCTCGCGAATCCGCAGCACATGGTAAAGATCCGAGCGGCGCTCAATGTGTGGTTTGTAACCACAGGACTCATCTCCGCACGGGCGCTCGGAACAAAGGAAATCTTTAGCCCTGTCTCAGGGATAAATTTTGCCGCGATTCTCAACTTCGGACTCCCAGCAATTTTTGCAGTGGAGCTCATCCACGATGAGCAGATGATGGAGGATCTTACCGCTATCGGAAACGATACCACCAATGATCCTCATGACCATGCAAATATGATGAAGTTCTCAATAAATGAGCATGGCGAGGCCATTGAGACACCACCCTCCCAGTTGCAGGGAACGGATCATGAAATGTCAACAGAACAGGCCCGGGCTGCTCGGGTTGGAAGGACAACAAGGGCCATGCGGGGGCTCCGCGGACTCAGAATCCTTCGTGCCATGAAATCAGCAAGAGGAGCAATACGAGTGACTGCTGCGATACAAAAAATCCGTGATCGGTATAAGGATGTCACACAAAAAGGGCTTGAAGAAGTCCAGACTGAAGAAGTGATCTCGCAGTCCATCATCCTTTTCGCACTCTTTCTCATGCTTGCCCTTGGTGTCAATCTGGAAGATCCGACCAATCACGGAGAAGCGATGGCCTATCTCGCAAAAATTGGAGCTTTTGTCGCCGTGCTTATCGGAGCCGAGCAGTTTATCACTGCAAAGATCAACAAAGTCGTTTTCGAGCCGATCAACCGGATCATTGAACAGATACGAGAAGAAGCCATGACGAATCCGAAAATTAAAAGGAGAATTCTCGATGCGTTTAACAAACCGAGGGAAACCTATAAAAAAATCGACATTATTTCAAGGAAATTCTTAGATCTTATGGGAGCAGTTGGTAAAACAACTGACCCAATCGATGCCCATGTGAATGATGAATATGAAATTGGGGATTTTGAACAGACGATGGTCACGACCGACGTCAATGAGTGTACCCGTTTTATGGCGCTTATGCCGACGAAGTCCGCTGTACGGATTCTCAACGAGATGTATTTCAGAAAACTGAGTCAAGTCCTTCAATTTGGACCGGAATACGAAAGGGTTTTTGAGAATGATCCTGATCCGAGAGCGGTCCTGAATTTTTATAAGTTCGTCGGAGATGCGACCCTCATGAGTCAGCTTGCGGGGCAGGAACCAGAAATCATCCGCAATGTCATTGCCGCTATCTGGGAGACGAGGAAAATGCTCCATGGAACAAAAGTCGCCATCCATACTGATACCGTGAATCAAGTGATCCTTGAGGGGGGAAAGAACATAAAACAGCCGGATATCATGGGTGATGGAGTGAATATGCTTCATCGGGTCATCGAGCTCAACAAAGGATATGGAACAACGATCCTCATGTCGGAGGAGACATACCAACTTCTTCCGGAAGAAGTACAGTCGCAGTTCTTTTTTGTGGATTCCGTGACACCGATTGGAGGAGAGAAAAAGATCAATATCTATGCTTTTGGGATTGTATACATGCCGGCGACCGAGATGAGTGTTCCCGAAAAGATGGAATCAGAAAATCCTCTTGATCCGAATGAGGAAGTCGTCGAAAAAAGCGCGGAGGAGCAGATTAAAAATGTCCCAGAGTCGTGTCGGGATGAAGTTCGAAAAAAGATGGGAGAACTCGAAGAAGCCTTTATCAGCATGAATGACGAACGAGTTTTTGAAATACTTGCAGAACTGAGAAACGATGAACGACTGAAGGGGACAATGAACTGGACAGAAGGACTTGAGCGCTATATGCGGGATCGCGGAGAGTTCCAGATGATCCCGGAAAAAGTCATTCCGATCGTCAAAAAGAGATCAGAGATGTTCCGGATCGCATACACGGGGCAAGGGATGCCGCTTTATGAGTATCTCAAGGAACGCATTGGGAATGATAAGGCGCTCTCACTCGTCACCGCCTCGCGGAGAAAAATCGCGGAAAATCCGGAAGACGCAGCTGCCGAGATCATCGGGAAACTCTATTCCCAGGGAGCAAGAGAAGCTGTGGGAGATGAGCAGGAAACAGGAAATAGGATACGTGAGCTTGTCGGGAAAGTGCATGTCGACTTTGATCTTGCGCGGGAGATATTAACTGAAGTAGTGAATGATGAAATCCTCAGAATCTACATGCCATGGGCGACAAACGTCCTTGGATACCTGAAAGATATCCCTCAAATCCCTCAAGACTGGAGGAAGAATGCGAGACGGATGACATCAAAATCAGGGAAATCGAAACTCTGATCAGTTCGGGAGAAGGTCGTATCCGTCGAGGTTTGAGAGTTTTTCGTTCCGCGAGAGTTCCGGATTGTAGATCTGGTAGAAGAGTTCGACGAGCTGTTGGGTATTGAGCTGTACCACCTGGAGATTGCAGTTCTCGAGGCCAACTTTGACGACATTGACCCTTTGAAGAAGGCCCTTTTTCAGGCTTTCAAATTCCCGATGGCGTTCCCTGATTTTCGGGAGCGAATCTTCCGGAGTGATATAATCCATGAATTTCCCGAATATGCCTTTTTTCTGATTCCGGAAGGGGTCATAGGGAACGATGACATAGAAGTTTTTTTCCATGATGTCTGCGTATTCCACGAGTTTTTTGATGTAATCGTGGTACTCGAGAGTCTGTTTCTGCAGCAGGTGATTCTGCTGCTTTTCTGCGATTTCCCGGAGTGTTTCGAGATATTTATCAATATCGAGTTTTTTTGATTTCACCAGGATCTGAATGGGGAATTCGAGAGTATTGAGAAATCCCTGGTATGCATAGATGAGGGAATTCTGTTCCGTCTCCGATTTCAAATTGAAATTCACACTTGAAGTCTGAAGGATCGACCGGAGGCCGCCGTTTTTGAGGACCACGATACTATCCTTGATCTCTGCCACGGGAAGATAGAGTTGGGAGCTGTGCTGAGTTCCGGTTTTTTGCTGCTTCACACTGGTCGCTTCTTCAGGCATTTTGAGTTGAAAAGAGATTGAGAAATCGGATCCGCTGCGTCAGGGATTCACCGATGGATTGATCGTATCAACTGGTTTTGAGATTGGAGCCGGAGAACGCAGTTGTTCCAGAAGTGATGTTCCCGGTGTTCGTGGATTATTCGGGAGCTGAGGGGAGAATGAAGACATCGCCTGACTTATTCTCACTTCATGTCTGTCTTTTTCCGGTGCGCTTAAATGGAGGGCAAAGTCATCTTCGTGTTCATCGGGAACATTTTTCTCTTCATCCTTGAACTGGGAACTGTGGTCGAGGAGATGCGTGATCTCTTCCAGCGAGCTGAACTGTTTTCTCCCGGGCTTTGATGCGTCCGCCTTCGCCGCCTTTGCTTTCTTCTTGTCTTCGCTCTCCTTTGTGGTCGTACTCCCTATCTTTGCGGTGACAAACTGATAGTGGAGCCTCACCGTCGGCCGTTTGTCCCAGTGTCTCCGCCTTGAATTGTGCATATGTTCCGCGAGGAGGAGAATCCATTTCAGGAAGCTCACATCGTTGATCCTGAGGAATGCAAATGCCGTGGAGAGGAAGAAGGGGATCGCGATGATGATGTAGTCGAATAATCCCAGGAAGAAGAGATCGCTCATGAAAAGGAATATCATGTACGATATTCCTGCTCCGGCAGCACAGATGATGAGCTGCTTCAGGGTGAGAGGGCCTAAAATCTTATCCTCGATCTGTACGTCCGCTGGGATTTTGTACTGGAGCATTTTTGCGATTTATTTCCGTCGTCTCATTATACCTGATTTTCACAGAGAATACAATGAAAAGGCCTGTTGGGGAGGCGGAGAGATAGAGAGCAAAGCAAAAGGAAAAAGCACAGAACAGAGAAGAAATAATTTCTTCATTTTTCTTTTGTATTTTTTCCTTTCTCTTTCCGATACAATACCCCTACTTTCTCCGGTTTCATGAAAAAAAAGAAAGTGCTGGTCGGGATGTCCGGAGGTGTAGATTCTTCCGTGACAGCGTTTCTTCTGAAAAAAGAGGGATATGAAGTCATCGGAATTCATTTTGAACTCTGGAAGGACGAGGAGAGCGAGGGAGTCCACAATTCCAGAAAGAAACTCCCGTCTGAGCCAATCACCCCGGATGAAGTCGCACAAAGACTGGAGATCCCGTTTTTCCGGTTTGATTTTCGCGAGCGGTTCAAGCGTGAAGTCGTCCAGGGATTTCTCGATGAATTCCCCCTTGGCTTCACTCCAAACCCCTGTGTCGAATGCAACCGGAAAATCAAGTTCGGATATTTTTTGGAAAAAATGAATGACATGGATGCCCATTTCGTCGCGACCGGCCATTATGCGAGGAACGTTTGGAATGAAGAAAGGAGGGCATGGAGTCTCTTCAACGGAATCGACCCGCTCAAAGATCAGTCCTATTTTCTCTACACGCTGACTCAGGAGAAATTGAAACACATTCTTTTTCCCCTCGGGGTGTATCACAAATCAGAGATTCGAAAAATCGC
>JBGSON010000013.1:0-2560 GCA_041739085.1 Candidatus Altimarinota bacterium
GGAAATTTTTTTCATGGAGAAGCATAATAGAAAAAGTGCAATGCGAATAGTAGCATAAAAAGCATAAGGAATGACAATCTGAATGGGAGGAAAAACATTCAAACACTATCCAAAAATTGCACCGCGATGGATTTATTTCCAGAGCGAGAATTTTTTGGTGAGAGGGTCGATCTGCTCGGATGTCCCGAAAAGGCAGATGCCGTAATAATCAAGATCTTCTTCCTTTGTGTCTTTTGTCCGTTTCAATTGATCGAAAGAAGAACCGACGGCCATCGTACTCGTGAAATCCGTGTATTCGACTCCCAGTGCCAAGGCTTTTTCCCGCAAAACCCGGATTTGATTGGCATTGTCCGCTTTGAGAACTATGAACGGGAAATGGGAGATAAAGGGATGGGGATTGTCATCCGCGTCCCGATAATCGAGAAAGCACATTTCGGAGCCGCTTCCTCCTGCTACTCCGGCAGCCATGTGTCCGAGGGCATTCATGAGTTTCCCGGAATCGATTTTTTTATTGAGGATCGCAACAAATTTCTTCGATTCTTCTGAGGCTTTCATGTGCTCTTCATTCGTTTTAATCGCATGAGGTTTTTTCATCCTTATTTTCTCTTTCGGAATGCTTTCGGATTCCTGGGGTTTCATGAGCGGAAAAAGGACGACATCCCGGAGGTTCGGCTGCTCGGTGATAAGCGCGACGAAACGGTCGATCCCCATCCCGAAGCCCGTCATGGGCGGCATTCCGTGTTCCATCGCTCGTAGGAATTCTTCATCCACATCCATCGCCTCCTCATCACCTCTGACCTTTGCTTTTGCCTGTGCTTCGAGGAGTTCCCGCTGGATGACGGGGTCGACGAGTTCTCCGTACGAATTCACGATCTCCCATCCGGCGACGATGAGCTGATAGCACTCCGCAGTCCCGTCACCTTTCGGCTTCGCGAGAGGCTTCAGTTCCGAAGGGTAGTCGAGGACGAAAGTCGGTTCGATGAGGCGTGGTCGCGCGGTCTTTTTATAAATGAAATCGAGAAGATTGCCGTTTGATGTTTTTCCGATGAGTTTTTTCTCCATCCCGCATTCTGCAGCCTTTGCCTCAAGGATCTCCCGTTTCGCTGAGAACATATCGATTCTCGCATACTTTTTCAGGAGATCGGGAAACCGCTCTTTTTTCCACTCGCCTCCGAAATTGATGACCACTGGTTTTTCATCCTTATCGAGTACGGTGACAGAGGTCAAGCCGAGGACATCATAGAGGACAGTCCTCAGCATTTCTTCAGTCCATTTCATGTTCTCCTCAAGCGTTGCGTATGCCGCGTACCATTCGAGCATGGTGAATTCCTGAAGATGCGACGGGTCCATGCCTTCGTTCCGGAAGCATTTCCCGATCTCGTAGACCCGTTCCATCCCTCCCGCAAGGAGTATTTTGAGATCGAGTTCTAGGGCGATCCGGAGAACAAACGTGTGATCAAGCGCGTTATGATGGGTCTCGAAGATCTTCGCGAGAGCACCGCCGGCCTGCGGCTGAAGGATCCTCGTCTCCACTTCCAGGAAATCCTTTTCATCGAGGAATTTCCGGATCCCCCGGATGACCTTGCTCCGTACCTGAAACCGCTCCTCAGTGTTCTTGTTCGTGAGGAGATCGAGATGGCGTTCCCGGTAGCAGGCTTCCCGGTCGGTGAGGCCGTGCCATTTTTCCGGAAGCGGGCGGAGGGACTTTGCCAGGATCTCGATCGTATGGACGAGGAGAGTGATCTCTCCGTGTTTTGTCTGAAAGAGATCTCCGGTGAGTCCGAGAAAATCCCCGAGATCGATGAGTTTTGACCAGAAATGCTCATGGGATATTTCATCGTTTTCCGGAATGCCGGCGATGAGGGAAAACCCTTTCATAAAGCATACCTGCATTCTTCCGGAATGGTCCTGCATCTGGCCGAATGCGATTCTCCCGTGCTCGCGGAATGTCATGAGGCGGCCCGCGATTTTCACATCGTCATGTGGGGAATCCTTTATGTCGTCAGCTATCCGCAACGTTTTCGGATCTATTGATTTCGCATCCTCTGCATTTTTCGTGCGGAGAAACCCTTTTCCATAAGGAGAGATCCCGGAAGATAAGATCTGGGAGCGTTTCTCGAGACGTTCCGCAAAGAGAGGATTTGTTTCCATGAATCCGGAGGGAAAATACGCACCGAATTGTACGGAATTTTTCCATGAATGGAAAGTAAACAACCTCTTCCCACAATGAGAATCATTCATTATAATCCGCCCGTTCCATCTTTCGTACATTGTGTATGACCCTCGGAATCTCCATCCCGAAAAAACCAAAGGATCAGATCCACGAGGTCTTTCAGATCTGTGTCGACGGGAAGAAAGGATTCGAAGTCGAGAAGCTTCCCTGCGCCTGCGCCATGGGAGACATCCATGAGAGAATCTGGTTTATCCTTGCTCTCTCCTGCGGGAAAGACGAATGTATCGATGCCCTTATGGATTCCATCCGGAAGAATCCATCGATCATATTCTTCGTCTTTAATCATGTTTTTTCCTTTGATCCGTGTATGGAGAACCACGATACGCT
>JBGSON010000015.1:0-28789 GCA_041739085.1 Candidatus Altimarinota bacterium
ATGCGGACAATGACCAGTTCTTCCGTTTTGAAAAAGGAAAAGGGAAATGCATCATCGACGGGAATGAATATGATGTAGGCGACGGATCGGCCATCATCGTTCCTGCCGGGGCGGAGCACAATGTGATCAATATCTCGGACAGCGAAGAGTTGAAGCTCTACACCATCTATTCCCCCGCGCATCACAAAGACGGAATCGTAAGAGCGACAAAAGCAGAGGCGATGGCTGAGGAAGCAGAATACGACGGAAAACCGACAGAATAGGAAGAAAAAAGCATGGATCCACTCCCGGCACTCATCTCCATGTTCAAGGAGATCCTTTTCCCGTATCTCAACCCCGTCCCCGTTTGACTTTTTCCCTGTATTCCCTGATGATTCACCCACTTTCTCTTTATTTTCATCCCATATTCACATGCGTAATCTCTGGAAACAAGGTCTCCTTATCGCGCTCGTCACCCTGTCGCTGAGCGCCTGTTCGATCGGTACTGAAACAACAAAACCCGAAACAAAACCAGCAGGGACGGAGACAAAAAAGGAAGAAAAGCCGGTGGTAAAGACGGATGCATCGAAACCGGGTGAAGAAGCGAGTACAGACGGGGAAGTGAAAGTGGGGACGAAGGTCGCTGCGGAATGGATAAGCGATATTTACTATTCCGGAGTCATCGATAAGATCTCCGGAGACGACTACGACATTCAGTATGACGATGGATTCTTGGAGACACACAAGAGAGAGGATTTCATTGTCATCCCGTCAAAACCCGATTTCAAGACCGGAGACAAGGTCCTCGCCGTCTGGATGGGGACGATCTTCTATCCGGGAATCGTCCAGGAGATGAAATCTGACTATGCCATCATCCAGTGGAATGACGGAACGACTCCGTCCGAAGTCAAATTTGGAAAGATCGTTCTGCAGCCGAAAGACATGGTCATCGAAGTGCCGGCCGTCACCGAAGCGCCGGTCGTCGATCCGGTCATAACTGAACCGACTGCAGGAGAGCTCCCTCTCGGCGCCCGCGTCGCGTCCAAATGGGCGGACGGGAATTACTTTGCGGCGACCATCATCGAAATTTCGGGTTCGACGTATTCTGTACAGTATGATGACGGGACAAGCGGAGAAAATCCGATCGCGAACCTCATCCCGCTCTCTGAGGTCATCACTCTCAATGTCGGGGATAAGGTTCTTGCGGTCTGGTCTTCCGCAAGCGGAAGACTGTATGAGGGGACTGTGCAGGAAGTGAATTCATCATCAGCGGTCATTAAGTGGGACGACGGGTCTGATCCGTCCGAAGTTCCTTTTGGAAGCATCGTGAAACAATAAGGAATCTTGGGACAGAGAATCATATGCAATTCCTGCCGGATCAGGCTCCATGAAGGAACGCCTGATCCGGTTTTTTCATCCTCTTTGTGCTCAGCTGGCAGCGATTAAACATCGCTCTCAAAATATCTGAATATCTGAGGATACGATTACGCATTGTTTTCATCGAAAGGAAGAGCCGGGGACGGGCGACTCCCAAACTCAGTTTGTATAAGGGAAAGACGCCCTCTCCATGGACAAAAATTGGAAAGTGTGCAAAAAATAGCCCGTACTCTCTCTGCAGGACTTGGTCATCAATTATTCGCTCTTCATCGTACCAGTCGCGACATTCGTCGCCAGTCTCATCCTCACTTTCGGAGTATTTGTGTTCTTCCCGAGATGGGGGATCCTCGACCGGCCGGAGAAATACGGGCATATGCGCGCGCCGATCCCGTATCCCGGTGGCGTGAGCATCATCATCGCGTTCCTTTTCGGGGTCATTCTCTTTTTTCCCGTCGATCTCAAGATGGCGGGATTCCTTCTCGGCATCCTCATCCTTGGAGCCGTATCGTTCTACGATGACCGGAAGGGCGTTCATCCTGCCGTCCGGCTCCTCGTGCAGGTCGCAATCACATCAGTGCTCATCGCGACCGGGACGAGGATCGAATACATCTCGAACCCTTTTGATCCCGTGGCGTTTGAACTCCCCTACTTCCTCTCTCTCGCAATCACTCTTGTCTGGGTCATCGGCTGTGTGAATACGACCAATTGGCTCGACGGCGTCCCGGGAGTCGCTGCGGGGACCTCCACCCTCGTCGGGATTTTCCTCGGAATCCTCTCTTTGAGTCCCATCGTTGACCAACCTGAACTCGCGGTGCTCTGTTTCACTTTCGCGGCCGCCAACCTCGGGTTTGTTTTCTTCAACATCCCACCCCCGAAGATGCTCAATGGTGATACGGGAGCAATGTTCTCGGGGTTCGTTATCGCCGTCTTTTCCATCTATTCCGGAGGAAAGATCGCGACCGCATTCCTCGTACTCGCTCTTCCGCTGTTCGACGCCGCATCGGTCATCTTCCACCGGTTGAGACTCAGGACTTCCCCGTGGAAAGGGAATGACAAGAGACATCTCCACGACCAGCTCATGAGAAGAGGGTTGAGTGAGAAGCAGGTCATGTGGTTATTTCTTTTTGTATCTCTTCTTCTTGGCGCAGCGGCACTCTATATCCGGACGATCGGAAAAATAACACTCCTTGCCGTTGTCGGTGCGGCAGTTTTCTTTCTTTCCTGGAAACAGCAGAAGGGACAGAAGGAGAAATAAGTATATTACTGAAGGGGCACATCTTGTTCTCTCTCGTTCGAAAGTACATCGAGGATCGACTCCAGAAGAGGAGAAACTCTCGCACTTTTTCCGAGAGAAGGACTATATTTCCGATCGATTTCTTCGAGTACTCCGGCCATTCTTTCGTGGATGATGACGAGGATCTGCGCGGCTGAAGGGACGACGATCTGGACCGGAGCAGAAGTCTTTTCGCGGGGCTGTGTGAAGTTTGTCTGTATCGGAATCTGAAACCTGCCGTCTTTCACACCGCCTTTTATAACATCTGCGCTCATGAGTTCGGAATAGAGGACCTCAAGACCCTGCTGGCGTGCCCTCCTCTCGGCTTCCGCATGGAGCTCTTCGTCCATGATGAGAGCCCTGAGAAACTCATAATCCTGAAAAGATCCCGTCTTCCCTGTAAAAAAACTGAGAGCGGGAGAAGGGCTCTCATCATCTTTTTGCAGAAGGGATTCCATCGTCTGTCGGATATCTTCGACGCACATCACGAGATGATGAGCAGAAGTCAGCCCGGAAGATGCGGTTTGCGATAATGGAGCCGGGATCTTGATCCGTCCTTTGTAGTCGATCAGTGTTTCTGATTTCATAGAAGTGAAAATGGAGAGGGAAGACCTTAATCTATTTTCCCGACCCGGGAAAGTCAAGTCTTCATAATGAAAACTGACCTGGGGTATACTCTACTCCGTGAAAAAGATACTGATTTTCACGGCAGCGATCGCACCATTCCTTCTCTCCGGCGGATGCAGCAATGGAGAAGGGGGAAGTCTTTTCTTAGATAGGATTGCGTCATTCAATGCACAGGAGGGCGGGGAGATCGTTGCGGAAGAAACAGAGGAGAGATCATACCAAGAGATCCTTTTGGACAAAATCCCTCCCGGCATCTCTCCGGATGAGGAATTTCCTGTTTCTGAACAATTTCAAAACGGGTGTTTCGCATTCGGGGTGAAGCATATCGTGACGTATAAATACGGAGAAGACCTTGATCTTAACGACATCGAGAAAATAATTGAAAAACCCCGGAGCGACCTCTGGACTGCGGAGCATATCCGGAATTTTCTCGCAGAGACTTCGCTCGGACTCGCCTGGTATGAAGAGAGCGAGACGTTCTTTGAGTTTCTGAGAAAGGGGGAGCCGGTGCTCATCCAATACTGGTATCCGCTCCGGGACGGAAGGCAGATCGGACATTTCGTCGCCGCGTATTCCTATGATGATGAGGGGATCTGGATCTCCGAATCGATTGCGGGAAAAAACACCCGCCTCCCATTTTCAGATATCTTCTCATCTGACGGTCAAATACTCGAGTTCCCCTTCGCAGTGGTGGCGGAGCGTGGAAACGGAGAGTAAAATACCGGCAGGAAAAATATTTTTGAATCCTGTGAATATCTACTTTCTCATCCTCATTCCCATAAGCATCTTCCTCATCGTCGAGGGGTCGGTGTATTACCGGAAAAAGAAGAAGAAAAAAATCTCTCCGGATGCAAAAATATATATAGAAGAACAGATCGAAAGGATCCGGAGTTGTTCAGAAAGGGATCAGATCCTGGAATTCGACAAGCTTCTCGATTTCTGCCTCACCGAAAAAGGATATGACGGGAATCTCGGAGAGAAGATGAAGGCGTACCATTTGGGATTCAGAGACGAGAACGCGGTATGGAAAGCGCACAGGCTCAGAAACCAGCTTGCTCATGAGATCGATTTTCTCCCCCGGAAAGAATCCTATGTGCAGGCGACATCCGCGTTCCTCCGGGAGATCGAGGCATTTGTGCACGAATAATCGTTTCCCGTGAAGAATCCTCCGCATCCGCTGGCTGCCGGGATGAAAGGAATATTCATCGAGGGTTCTTTTTTTCTTTCCCGGCAGATCGTTTCCTGCATCTTCCCCCTGAGTTTCTTCTTCCTTCTCTATCTCTCCCACCATGTTTCCGTTTTCGATCTCCACCGCTACGACTTCATCTTTCTCGGGGCAGTCGCCCTGCAGATAGCACTTGTCCTCTTCCGAATAGAGACGCCCAGAGACCTCGGACTCGTCTGCATTTTCCATGTCATCGGACTCGCGCTCGAACTCTACAAGACCTCTCCCGGGATCGGATCATGGAGCTATCCGGAGGAGGGTTTTTTTAAGATCGGGGTAGTCCCACTCTACAGCGGATTCATGTACGCGTCGGTCGCGAGCTATATCATCCAGTCCTGGAAGGCGCTGAAATTCACGCTCAACGGATTCCCGAAAGCGGTTTTTACCATCCCCTTTGCAGTAGCGATCTATCTCAATTTCTTCACGCGTCACTACATCCCCGACATGCGGTGGCTCATCATCCCCATGGTCCTCGTCATTTTCTGGAAAACGAAGATCTCATTCTTCTCCTATAAAAATGAACGCGCGGTCCCGCTCACTGTTTATTTCCTCATCATCGGATTCCTTATCTATCTCGCGGAAAACATCTCCACCTATTTCGGCGCGTGGAAGTACCCGTATCAGTTGGACCACTGGACCTTTGTCGCCCCTCACAAGGTGACCTCGTGGTTCCTCCTCGTCATCATCAGTTTTCTTATCATTGCGAGCGTGAAGATGCGCGAGGGAAAACAAAAAATCGACTTTGCTTCTGCTCCTCCGACCCGTATCCTGTAAGAGACCTTTCTCCCTTCTCTTATGCTCATCCCGTCAGAGATCAATTACTTCGCCGTTCTCGGCGCTGCAGCACTCGATATCGCTATTGGCGCAGTCTGGTATTCCCGATTTCTCTTCGGGAAATTGTGGAAGAAGAGCACGGGGAGAACAGATGCAGAGATGGAAGAGACGAGAACGCATTCCGGCCTTGCGTATGTCATGAGCACGTTCGGCGCCATTATCATCTCCTTCGCAATCGCCGTCGTCTTCTACCATGCCAACATATCTTCCCTCCTGGATGGGGTCAAGGGTGGTGTGTTCCTCTGGGTGGGTTTTGTTGCAGCGATTATCATCCCTTTCGCCGTCTTTGAAAGACGAGGATTCGGAGGAATTATCCTCTATGTCGCCTACAAATTCGTGTCATTTGTCGCGATGGGAGCGATCATTGCATTCTGGAGTCCGCGCTAAACGGTTTTTCCGTGAGATGAAGAACTCCGATAAACATATGGATTTCATCAATCATTTCAGTGACCAGTCTCGGATCTGCTGAAACCTGTGCTTCGATCGCTCTGCGAATATTCCCGATGATGAGTTGCTCGTCAGATTCATCGAGTTTGAAGCTCAGTTCGCTCGCGAAAATCCCCGATTCGAGCTCCTCAATGGTTTTGCGCGCCAGCAATGTGAGTTTCGCATCAGGTTCTTCGGATTTGGACATTAGCGCATCTGCGGGAATCCCTGAATCAAGATCTGAAATGTCTTCGGGCGAAACCTCAGCATCTTCCGGAAGAGCTCCTGATTCGATTCTGAGGGATCTGATCAAAGATCCCACGGTCCCGCTCGGTGCACAATTCCGGATTTTGACATATTCGGGTTCCGGATAACGAATTTTTGATAATGGTATTTCAAAACGGAGAACATGGTCAGCCATAGGGGAAAGCAAAGGAGTGATCATGGTAAAAGAATAAGCAAAAAACACAAGATTTCTTCATGTTTTTGTTCATCCTTCTTTTAAAAAGTGCACTTCTGTTCAGAATTTATGAGCGACAAATATTTCTCTTATCAAGCAATCTCCATGTGGACAAACGGCATTGAATAACACCTTTCGTACATCATTCCATTCATTGGTTTCTTATTCATTATAAAGATTCAGATGGCTGATGAATCTTAAAACATCCCGGCGGCTTTCCTCGACTGCATCTATTCTTCCTTTTGCTTGCGCTGAAGCTCCGTTTCTGAGATATCCGGCAAGCAAATCCCTGGCATATTCATTGAGAACGGCCCGCTATCTTGTAATGGGAATGGCAATCTGGAGATAGTGGATGCCCATCCTCGAAAGGGTTTCAAGTCCTCCAAGTCGACCGCTTTCAAGATTACGGAGAAATGCACCGACTGTTCCTCGAGGGACTCGGCCGCGTTCTTTCCTGAATTGCAGCGTGAGCGAATCGCCCCCTCCCCGCTGCTCCTTGCCATTGAATCCATGATTGCCCTATGGGGAAGAGAAATGTATTCGAATGTCGAATATAACAATATATATGAAAAAAGGCAAATACTCTTCATTCACACTATTCCTCTTCCCTGATAGACTTTCTCCGCTTTTTCCACTCACCATGAAGCGCCTTCTTCTCCTCTTCTGCGGCGGAACGATCATCATGAAGCGGGATAAAAAAGGAGCTCTTATGGTAAAGGAAAAAGAAGAAGCGGTCTCGTCTCTATTTCGTCTCGAACCGAGGATCAGGGAACTTGCGAATATCGATCATGAATTCATCGACAATATCGACAGCAGCAACATTACTCCGAAGCACTGGGATATGATCACGAAGGTGATCACAGAGAAGTACGATGAATATGACGGATTTATCTTGACCCACGGGACGGACACCATGGCGTACACCGCCTCCGCGCTCACTTTCACGCTCGGGGACCTCGGGAAGCCGGTCATCCTCACAGGAGCGCAGATCCCCGGGGACTCCATCGAGACCGACGCGAGGCGGAATCTCATCAATTCCGTTCGGGTCGCGCTCCTCGATATTTCCGGAGTCTATATCGTCTTTGACGACAAGATCATTCTCGGCGCGCGGTCGTCAAAAGTCTCGGAATCAAAGCTCGGGGCATTCGCGACAAAAAATGCACCGGATGCTGGGGAGATCAGGACGGATATCCGGATTCTCAAGGATATCGTTCCGAAGAGAAGAAAGAGCAGGCTCGATGCAAAACCCGGATTTGAGAACGATATCCTCGTCATCACCCTCGTCCCGGGAAGGAATGTCTCGAACATCTGCCATATCCTTGAGAACGAAGGCACGAAAGGTCTTGTCATCCGCGCATTTTCCACGGGGAATTTTCCGGACGATTTTCTCCCTGTCCTTGAAGAGGCGTACCGGAAAAAGATACCGGTCGTCGTCACGTCACAGTGCCTCAGGGGATCGACGATGATGGAGCAGTATGAGGTCGGGAGCAGGGCACTCAAGCTCGGGACAGTCCAGCTCTACGATATGAGCATCGAGTGCGCGGTGACGAAATTCATGTGGGCGCTCAGACATTTTTCTTACAAAGACATCAGGACCGTGATGCAGAAAAGCTTTGTCGGAGAACTCAATCCGGACGGAGCGGTGTATGGCTGATTTTTCATTTTTCTATTTCTATGACCATCGAAAATATTCCACCCCAGAAAAATACAATTTCTCCGGAACTCCGGACGCGGGCGATCCCCGTTATCAATAAATATTGTACTCCCGAATTTCAGAAGCATCTCCTCGCAACGGAATGCGCCATGCGCGCGCTTGCGAAAAAATTCGGCGGAGATGAGGAGACCTGGGGACTTTCAGGACTTCTCCATGACATCGACTGGGAGGGAGTCTCAAGAAATGCGGAACTCCATTGTTCCGAAAAAACGAAAGAGATCCTCAAAGAAATCGAAGAGCTTCCGGAGGAGATCGTCGAAACCGTGCTCAGCCATTATGAGATCAGGGGGATCCCGCTCGACACGCTCATGAAACGCGCACTTTTCGCGGTCGACGAACTCACGGGTCTCATCGTCGCCACAGCACTCATGAATCCGGAAGGGCTTCCTGCCGTTAAAGTGAAGAGCGTCCGGAAGAAATTCAAGGACAAGGCGTTCGCCGCGGGAGTGAACCGCGGACTCATCCTTTCAGCAGAGACGAATCTTGAGTTGCCGCTTGATGAGCTTATTGAAATAACGCTCACGGCGATGCAGAACTCTCCGGAAAAACTCGTGTAAGATAAAAATCATGAGAGACGACCTCTTCATCGAATGGAACGGGAAAATCATGGATTTCCTCAAGAAACAGGACATCGATTATTACGCCCTGCCGGACAAGGAGTTTAAGCTCCCTCTCTCCGACGCGGTCTTCTGCGCAGAAGATACAGTTCGGAACCTTTCATTCTTTCAGGCCATCCGGAAGGCGATGGAGGAGATCTCCGAGAGCGGGAGAGAGGCTGTCGTCGTCGATGCCGGATCCGGGACGGGGATCCTCGGAGTATTCGCGCTTGCGCTCGGGGCTTCGAAATGTTATTTCCTTGAGCACAATCCCCATTCCCTCCGTCTCAGCGAAAAGCTCGTTTCATCGACTGGATTCGCGAAAAAAAGTGTATTTGTCGAATGCGACGCGACTTCCTACGAGCTTCCTGAGCCTTATGATCTCCTCATCTGTGAAACGATCAGCTCGGGATTTGTTACCGAGGATTTCCCCGCGATCATCAATCACCTGAGGAAATCCGGACAGAATGATGCCCGGTTTATCCCGGAAAAGTTCGAAGTGATCATGACAGAGAAAGATGAAAACAATGACCCTCTCGCCCAGCGTTTCTTTTCGTTTCTCTCCCGTGAAGGATTCCGGACGGAAGAAGTCCATCTCCAGGATCCGGGAACAAAACATCTCTCATTCCAGTCAAAGGCATTCCTCTTCGGGAATATCACTCTCCGGTCGGGCGAGGCGATGTCCTTTCTCAATGAACAGACGCTTGTTCCCGGAAAGGCAAAGCATCCTTTCTTCCGGTTCATCACGAAAGGGCGGTACTCATAGATCATTCCGGTGATGTCAGTCAGCAATCCAAGTAGGGAAGCGCAACAGGATGAGTGATTTCTGAGAAAAGAAGAAAGATGCCAGGCTCTCAGCATCTTATTCCACATTCTCTCCTCCAGGGATCTCATGCATTTTCCGCAGAATCCTTTGTGACATCTCGCGACTCAAGCGGGGAATGATGAGAGTCGATCGGAGAATACGAAGCGCTTCTTCAGGAATTCCCCGGGAGATGAGAAAATCGGCAGACCGGATGGAGCCTTCGGCTAATCTCTCTGCTGCATCGACTTCTCTCCTCAATTTTTCGGGAGGATGATCGATGAGAAAAGGGCTATTGCGGATGCCGCTTTGTACTTTCACGGATTTTGGAGGAAATGTCTCTTAAGCGTATTTCTCCCTTGTCTGAGATACATCGTGAAATTTGAGAAAGATCTCAAAGGGATAGTGTCACTGGGAGAGAATGGAACTCCTGTCCCGATAAATCGAAAGAAGAAGCCTGCCTTCTAAAGTCCCGGTATACACCGGGACAAAGTATCTTTGCGCTTCGCATTTTCGCTTCGCTCAATGCTCAACGCAAATTCAACTTTGGTGTCACGGGGGAGAATTGAACTCCCGACCTCGGGGTTATGAATCCCGCGCTCTTACCAACTGAGCTACCGTGACACAAGAGCAAGATGATGGAAAAAGAATCTCCTCGCCCTGGTTTTTCCTCTCATTTTTTTCACGTCATAGGGTACGGGAATCGGACAAAGAATTCAATCATTTCTCAGGGGGTATGCTCGGGGAAGGAAGATTGACATAAATAACAAAAAGTAGTAAGGTACGCACTTCCTCCATATTCTCTCTTCTTGTCATCTCTCTCCATGGCACGCACGGAACGGGCAGAACAAAGAAATCCGGGGACATGCACGGATGGTACGGCCCCACTCACGCCGGCTCCAGAAAAAGGGATCGATGAGATCCTTACTGACTGCCTCATGGAAATTGATGGTTTTGTAAGAGAGGTGCTTATCGGGGTCGACACCGGCATCCTCATGAACGGAACAAAAAATGATCTCGTAGAGGTAGTGAGGTCACTCGTCCTTTGCACTGATAAGGATTTCCCTGAAGAAGCAGAGCGAACGATACAACATTGTCTTGGTAAATGGTGGGAACTGTATTCCCGTTCATACTGGAAATTTGAACACGAGAGTGATGCAACCGAGATGGATCGTTTCGGGAATAGAGCTGAACGAACCGATAAAACAAATGACCGGCTCGCGAGAATGAATGACCGCCGGGTCGAAATCGAGAAATGGTTCGCCTTCCACGGAGATGAGAGTGGAACGATTCTCCGGTCGGTTCTTCATCCATTGCGGGTTCAGCTTGATACATTTATTCATAGCATCGTATCGAGGACTCCGCAATTGATCTCCCGGGTGAGGAGAGAGAGATCATTCATCGGAAAGAACACAGAAGAAAAACACGTCCGTTCACTCAAAATGCTTCTCTCCGAGACACATCATTATCTCAATCCCGCTTTAGTAGCAGACTTCCTCAATTATGTCGTTCAATTCATAGAAAAAGAGAGGGGATCGCCTCGGTTGTTCCAAGACAAAGAGTTCACCCGGTCCCTGAGTGTCCTGCTCATGGTCATGAGGAACAGCGATTTTCTCGCAAAAATGGATGCGAATTCACTCGCAATCATTTTTAATGCGCTCAGCCGTCTCGAATCGACGGACAAAGAACTCATCGGTGCACTCTCAAAAAAAGGGAAGTCACTCTGCCGTCATTTCAATGTGAGAAACTTCATGATGATCCTCAATTCCGCAACGCATATTCCCATCCAGGACGAGGAATTTATCACGCTCCTCGAAGAGCAGGGGGCACGGCTGGTATCAAGAATGGAGATCAGGGATGTTGCATTATCTCTCTATTCCATCGCTCTCATCCGGGGAAATCCTCACTCTCGTTTTGGCGAAATGCTCCTCGAGAAGGTGAAAATGATCAATGGAGGAGAAGGAGTTCTCGATGGGAAACCATGTTTTGAAATAGATATCGAGCAGATCTATTACGCGCTTCAGATATTTGGGCTTCTCCCCTCATATCCTTCAATCGAAGCTCTCTTCACTCCACAGAGACCGCAGCCGTCTTTCTCTGAGGAGATTCAGTTCCTCCCGATCCGAGAGGCACTTGAAGAAATGGAACGGGATTGCGTCCTCTCACTGAGGTGCGAAATGGAGAAGTCGACGCAAAACGCTCTCCGTGTCGCCAGGGAGGCAAGAGAGCTGCGGGGGTCGGAACGGGAAGATGCGCTCTATCGAGCCGATATTGCACGGCTCCGGGGTGAGGAATCGAGAAACGAATACAGGCGAGCCTCCGATGCGCATGACACCGTTGGAACGAGAACATACTACTCCATACGGGTCGAGGGAGAGGACTGGGATGCTTATCTTCACAGAAACACTTTTGAGTCCGGATATGAGTGTGATTTTATGATCCTCCTCTGCAACAGAAACACATTTGAAAATCGCGTCATCAATGTGGAATTAGACGGCGGATTCCATGATTCCTATCATCATTCTCTCTCCGACGTCCGCCGGGATAGCGTACTTCGACGGAACGGGATCGTGATCACACGGCTGAAAAATCTTGATTCTGATGCATTGAAATCGGTCATTGTTTCTGTCATCGAAAGTACATTGCTTCAGAAGACAGAAAACCGTATCGAAGCGTGATGAAGAAGAATCCTCTCCTCTCTCCGCGAAAAATGTGCTACATTTTTGGAGATTTTTCACGCTGAAACGGTTCCATGGCATTTCGGACGACGAACCTCCGGCAGTCGCAGAGAAAAAAAGAACTGAAACGCGTAGCGGGAACTGCTCTTTCTGCCATTGGAAGAGGATTCTCCAAAGCAGGCTCTCTTTTTGCGAAGGGGATGACGAAAACGGTACGGTTCGCGGAGAACCGGATCCGGTTTTTTGAAAAAAAGAGAAAGGAGAGGAAGCTCCGATGGTTCATCGGGATACTCCTCATCCTGTTCGCATCGGTCATCGTGGTGGGGGCGAGTATGAAGATCATCCGTTTCCTGCAGGATTTTCAGATATCCGATTTCCTGAAGATGGCGGGAGATGAGCTTCCGAAAGACGAAAAGGATTTTACGAACATCCTCCTCATCGGAGTTGGAGGAGAAGGTCATGACGGGGAAGACCTCACCGATACCCTCATGATCGCCAGCATCGACGAGTCGACAAAAAGCATTGTCATGACTTCCATCCCGCGTGATTTTTATGTAGAGACCGATCTCACCGCCGGAAGGATAAACGAAATCATCCGTGATGTGATGGATATTTCTCCGGAACTTACGGAGGAGGAAGCGTATATCAGGGGATTAAACATCCTTATCCGAGAGATCGAAGAAGTGTTTCAGATGAAAATCCACCGCTATATCCAGATCGACTTCAAGGGGTTTAAGAATGGAGTGGACGCGATCGGGGGGGTCGATATACTCGTCGAAGAGACCATTGACGACCAATCCTATCCCACTTCAAACTGGGGATATGAACGGTTTTATCTGGAAGCGGGAAACCAGCATCTGGACGGAGAAGTCGCCTTGAAATACGCACGATCAAGACACGGGAACTCTGATTTCAGCCGTGCGAAGAGGCAGAGGGAGATCCTGACTGCGATCCTCGATAAGACCATATCCGGAGAGATACTCACGAATCCGGAGAAGCTGAAAGAACTCTATTCCATCGTCGATGACAATCTGAAAACAGATCTCTCCTGGCGAGAGATCCTTACGCTCGCCCATGTCGGCTACACATTTCCCCGGGAGAGGATGCTTTCTTTCGGACTCAATGACGATCCCTCGAAGAGCGGCGGATTCCTTGTCACTCCAGAGAGGGACCTCTACGGAGGGGCGTTTGTCCTCGTCCCATACCTCAATTTGGAAAGTGATAAATACAAGCAGATCAGAGTCTATTATGAGAACATCACCAGGTTCCGGAAACTCCATCTCGGGGAAATAACGATCGCTGTGGAGAACGGGACAAAAACACAGGGGCTCGCAGGTGAGGGGGCACAGCACCTTGAGAGATTCGGGATCCCTGTACGCCGTATTGAGAATGCAGCTGAAGAACTTGCCGAGACAGAGATCCGCTACTATAAGACCGGTGAGACCGAAGAGATCGTTACGTTTCTCCAGCGCTTCATCGTCGGAAAACCTGTTCCCGTCGAACCTCCGCCTTTTTCCCTGCTCCCATCCAGGAACCTCGCATCCTATCCCTTTCCTCCGAATGAGATCGAGATCATCCTGGGATCAGATTATGAGATAATACGGAGGCCGGAATACTCGAACGATATCACTTTACCAGAGACTCCATGACCGCATTCCTCAATGCCATTGCCGTTTTTTCATTCCTCCTCCTCGGATCCATTGAACTCATCATTTTCCTCAGGGTCATTCTCTCATGGATCCCTGTTCCCCCGGGAAAGTTTTCCCAGTTTCTGAGGGACATTTCCGAACCGGTGATGAAACCGTTCCGAAAACTCCCGATCTCCAGGATCGGGCTTCTTGACTTAAGTCCCATCTGGACTGTTCTCGCGATCGAAGTCGTTGCCATGCTCATCCGGTATTTCCTCGTTTCACTCGGTGCGGATCACCCGATCATTGCCTCTATCTAGACTTTTCGTTTCTTCCATCCATGAACAGGAACCTCATCCGCCAGAAACTCATGTTCTTCGGGATCGACTTCTTCTTCATCCTCCTCGCTTTCACGATCGCTTTTTATCTCCGACTCGAGAGCTTCTACCGGCCGGATTTTCCATTCCCTTCCTATTTCGAAAACGCAGTCCTCATCACTCCTCTCTGGCTCTTTTTTCTCGTGTGGGGAGGAAAATATTCGCTCCGCGAACAGAGGATCTATGATATCTTCCGTTCGGTCACGCTTTCGGGGGTCGCGGCCGCGATGCTCTTTGTCCTCCTTTTTTTCTTCAGGAGGGAGATCTTTTTTTCAAGGCTCATCGTCGTCTATATCATCCTCATCGGAACGGTCCTCCTCATGGGATCTCATTTCCTGGAGCGGATGTACGAAAAATGGAAGACAAAAAAAGGAAAGGGGATATCGAGAGTCCTCATCATAGGAGTAAATCGGGCGGCGAGGGAGATCGTGGAATCATTCATGAAGAACTCATCCCGCCACCGGCCGGTCGCGATCATCGCTCCCTATGGGGGAGGAGAAACAATGATAGCGGGTGTTCCGGTAGTCGGGAAGCTTGATATCCTTGAGAGGACGACGGAACAGGAAAACATCAACGAGATCATCGTCTGTGACGGCGCAGAACAGGTCATCAATCTCCTCTCGTTCGCCGAGGGAAGATTCCTTCAGTTCCATATTGCTCCGGAAGCGCTCGGAGTATTCCGGGAAAATGTCATCCCGGAGACGATCTCAGGAAAACCGCTGCTCTCCCTCAATCCCTCGCCCCTTTTCGGATGGGGGCAGTTTTTCAAAAGGGGGTTTGACGTCCTTGTCTCAACAGTTATGCTCGTTCTCCTTTCCCCTGTTTTCCTTGTCCAAAAGGGGTTTTCCCGGGGAATGCCGCTCTTTATGAAAGAGGAGAGGATCGGTGCGGGGGGAAAATCGTTTTTTCTCTACCAATACCGGACGAGCCGGGATATTTTTTTCCGTGATCTCCCGAACCTCTTCAACATCATCCGCGGGGAGATGAGCCTCCTCGGACCAAGGCCGTCCCGTCCGGATGAGTGGGCGGAGTTTCCTCCGCATTACAAGAGGAGGATGGTGCTCCGGCCCGGACTGCTCGGGCTCTGGCAGATACGAAAGATCAAAGGGGAGAAAGATGATTTTGATGCCATGTTCTCCGAAGACATGAAGTATATCCGTACCTGGAGCTTTCTCGGGGACATCCGGCTCATCATGAGAGCGAAATGGGAACTTCTGAAGAGAGTATTTCGAAAGCAGAAGTGAAAGTCATAATCCTCGCAGGCGGATTTGCAACAAGACTCTGGCCGCTCACGGAAAAAACGGCAAAGCCGCTCATCCTCATTGCAGGAAAGCCTCTCATCTCGTGGATCGTGGACGGACTTCCGGACGATCTCGAGATCATCGTTTCGACGAACGCATTCTATGCGGATGATTTTCGGGAATGGCGCGAAGCGTATCCAAAGCGAAAAATTTCGATTTTTATCGAAGAATCGAGATCGGAAGAAAAAAAGATGGGGGCTCTTTTCGCGGTCGCTCTTGTCCTCGAGGAGAAAAAGATCTCAGATGATCTTCTTGTCGTCGCTGGAGACAATTATTTCGGATTTTCGATACCGGAGTTCATCCGGAGCTTCATGAGTTCACCGAAAACCCCTCTCCTCGCCGCGTATGACATCAGAGAGAAAGAAAAAGCGAAACCGTTCGGGGTCGTCGTTCCCGAGGAAGAACACCCCGAAATGATCAGGGAATTCCAGGAAAAGCCGGAAAATCCGAAATCGACACTCGTCTCAACAGGATGCTATGCATTTCCAGCGCATCTCATTCCTGAGACAATTTCCTACGCGAAGGCGCATCGGGACGATCTCGGGAAGATATTTGAGCACTTCCTCTCGCTCGGGATACCGGTGAGGATGTTCACGTTTCAGGGGAAATGGTTCGATGTCGGATTCTTTTCCTCTTACCTCGAGGCGAATGAATTTCTTCTCCGGCAGTGTATAAAAATGGGGAAGGACGTTTCCGTCAGTGATGAGGTGGTGCTCTCCGGGTCGCTTTTTCTCGGAGACGGCGCCAGGATCAGGGGGGAAAGCATGATCGAAAACTCTATTGTCCTTGAAGGCGCGGTCATCGAATCATGCAGGATCAGAAATTCCGTCGTCGGAAAAAACACGACGCTCATCGGGATGGACCTCGACCGGAAGATCATCCGGGATGAGAGTTTCCTCATGCGGGACTGAGCCCCGTTCGGAAGAGACCGGGAGATCAGAGATTGATGGATTTGATCGCTTCGTCGAGATCGGTGAAGTGTTCGACAAGACTCGTGAACCCGACAAGGTTCAATATGTCGAGGATATGGTCGTTCCCTTCGCTCAGGATCATCTTTTTTCCGTTCTCATGAAGGTCAGTATAGAATTCAGCAAAATACTGGATCACCTTGGAGTTTATGAACTGAAGATCCTCGAGATGGAATATGACTGCGGTGACCCCCGGAGCGGTGGTAAGAGGATGGAGGTTCTTCTTGAGTTCCGGAAGGTTGGAATCGTCGATCTCCCCGGAAATATACACCACTTTCACATGACGTTTTTTCGGGACATCCAAAATGGAGATTGGGAGAGACATAGAGGAGACGAGAAATGAATGAGTTTAGATTTCGATGGAATCGATCGCTTCCTTCAGGGAATCGAAATGTTCCACAAGGTTTGTAAATCCGACAAGGGTGAGGATATCGAGGATATGCTCATTCCCTTCGGCAAGGACAAGCTTCTTGCTCTTCCCGTGAAGATCAGAATAGACCCCTGCGAAATATCCGATGACCATGGAATTGATGAACTGAAGATCACGGAGATGAAAGATGAACGTGGAGACGCCCGCTGTTTCCAGGAGGGGGGCGAAATCCTTTTTAAAATCATCGAGATTGGATTCATCGATCTCACCGGATAAGTAGAGGACCTTTACGTCATTTTTTTCCGGGACATCGAGGAGGGAGACTTGATAACTCATAGACTGGGGAGATGAGAGGGGAACATCATAAAAAATGTACTTACTTTCTTTTTTACCGTCAACTGTTCTCTCCCTCTATTGTACCTCGAAAAGAGCGCAAAGTGAACACGAAAATGACGGATAAGGGTTACTTTCCCCCGGGATTTTTCTTTTTCCGGCTGAGAGAGGGCTTCTTCGGAGGGGATTCCTCTGGTTTTTTCATTCCCGGAAAAAATGATTCGAACGCCTCCTGGTCCATAATTTCACACTTGAGGAGTGCCGAAGCGATCTCATGAAGCTCCTTTTCGTGTTTCTTGAGGAGTTCCTCCGCTTTTTTCATCCCGTCCAGGAGGAGTTTTTGGACCTCCGAATCGATTTTTCCGGCGAATTCCTGGGAATAGGAGCGGCCTCCAAGCTCGCCTCCGATGAAATCGATATGATCCGTGTCGAATTCCATCGGACCGATTTCGCTCATCCCGAACTTCATGACCATGGCGCGGGCGATATTCGTCGCATGGCGGATGTCGCTCATCGCGCCGGCGCCCATATCTCCGAAGATCATTTTTTCCGCGGCGCGGCCTCCCATGGAAACGCAGATGTCGGTGAAGAGGTCCTCGCTCGACTTATGATGCGTCTCTTCGTCCGGGGCGGAATATGTAACACCAAGGGCCATTCCGCGAGGGATGATCGTGAGTTTTCGTACGGGATCCCCCTTCGGCATGACATGGGAGATGATCGCGTGGCCAGTCTCATGGTAGGCAGTGATCCGCTTTTCTTCTTCGGAAAGGATGAGGGATCTTTTTTCCGGTCCGAGCACAGCTTTTTCATGGGCATTATGGAGATGCGCCATCGTGATCTTGTCCTTATTCTCCCTCGCGGCAAGGATAGCGGCTTCATTGAGCATATTCTCCAGATCTGCACCGGAAAATCCGGGAGTGATCTTCGCGAGATCCTTGAGTTTGACATCGGGAGCAAGAGGCTTGTTCCGGGCATGGACGGAGAGGATCTCCTCCCTCGCGCTCATCTGGGGGAGATCGATGGAGACCCGGCGGTCGAATCTTCCCGGACGGAGAAGCGCTTTGTCGAGGACATCGGGGCGGTTCGTCGCCGCCATGACGATCACATTCGTTTCATTATCAAAGCCGTCCATTTCCGTGAGGATCTGGTTCAGGGTCTGCTCCCTCTCGTCATGTCCGCCTCCTAATCCCTGCCCCCTCTGCTTCCCCACGGCATCGATCTCGTCGATGAAGATGATGGATGGTGAGTTCTTTTTCGCCTTCATGAAGAGATCGCGGACGCGGCTTGCTCCGACGCCGACGAACATCTCAACGAATTCCGACCCGGAGATAGAAAAGAACGGGACATCCGCTTCACCCGCAACGGCGCGGGCAAGGAGAGTCTTCCCTGTTCCCGGAGGTCCGATGAGGAGAACTCCTCTCGGGATCTTCGCTCCCATCTTCGTGAATTTTTTCGGGTTCTTCAGGAACTCCACGATCTCGATGAGCTCCTGCTTCGGCTCCTCGCATCCCGCAACATCCTTAAAACAGGTCTTTTTTTTCCCCTTGAGGAAAAGCTTGTCTTTTGACTTCCCGAAAGAGAAAGCCCCCGACGCCCCCTTTGAAAAGGACCGCATGATGAAGAAGAAGACGACGATAATGAGGAGGAATGGAACGATCCGGCTGATGACCTCAGTCCAGAATTCGGATGATTTTGTGGAGATATACTTCACCTCTGTCGTATCATTGATCGTTTCGTCATCGAAACCGAGGTCGCTCACATTGAGAGTCGGGTCGATGACCGCGAAATAGTGTTTTCCGTCCTCCCCGTCTTTCACTGCGACGACTTCATCGTTTTTGATATCGATCGATTTGAGTTCTCCGTCCCGATACCAGTTCTGAAGTTTGGAAAGGGGGATCTCTTCTCTCGGGGTCTTCTCCTGAAACATCCCGTCGCTGAAGATGAGGGAAACAGCGGTGAGGAGAAGGATAACGATGAGAAAATTCCTCCACGTATTTTTTTTCGGGAAAGGCTTTCGGGGTGGCATTTGCTGCGGGAGTTGGCTCATTATTGAAGACGAAAGAGAGGTGAGAAGAGGATTATTCTTTCTGATTGAGGACAGTAGCACCGGTCCGGACCATCTCGATGATCCCGAAACCCTTCATGATCTCGATGAAATCATCAATGCGCTGTGATGATCCCGCGATCTCGAGGATGAGGGAGGTCTTATACACCGCGTGGACCTTTGCCTTGAATGCCTGAACGAACTGGAGGATCTCCTCCCTTGTTGTTTTCGTCGACTTCACTTTCATGAGAAGGGTTTCCCGGATGACGAGGTTTTCAGATGTCGCATCCCAGACTTTTGTGATGTTGATGAGCTTGTCGAGTTGTTTCACCACCTGCTCCGTGTTCGTCGTTTCCCCGTCAAAGACGAGAGTGATCCGGGAGATCCCGTCCTTTTCCGTCGTCCCCGCGGTCAGGGATTCGATGTTGAAATTCCGTTTCCGGAGCTGGGATGTGATCCGGTTGAGGACCCCGAGCTTATTTTCGGCAAGCACAACGATGTAACGCTTTGATTCCGTATCAGCCATGCAGAGCGAAAGAAATCCTGACGGAGACATTCTATGGAAGGAGTGGGAAAAACTCAAAGGTTTTTCCTCCATATCCTGTCAGAGGTCACGATTTCTCACCCGGAAGGACTCCGATTCTCCGCAGAAAATCACAGGAGAGCTGAAATGGGCGGATTCCCTGGTCAAAGCACTGGAAAACCACCTTGAGAGCCGGGTCTGCGTCGAGGGGAAGAATGCTCGTGAGGTGATCTTTCGATTGAATCTGAACTGTCTTTTTAGGAATACTCACTTCATGGTGCGGAGAAAAGGACCTGATGATGACATCTCCGGTGGAGGGATCCGACTCCTCTCCTTTCGAGAATCGGAGCGAACGTCCGAGGACACATCCGATTCCTCTTTCCCGAACAAAAAAAACCACCTGCCAGATATTGTTTTCGGCAGGAGGGACGAGCTCGACCTGGAAAGACGATAACGGAGGCTTGATCTCCGGATTCGTCCAGACAGAGAGCTGACCGTGAGGAGTGATTTGAACGAGATGCTCAGGAAGCGATCCGTACGGGAAGTTCTGTTTTTTCATAGTGCTGGTGAAGAGACCGGAAGTTTTGTCACATCCCAGGGGCGGGGTGTCATCGCGAGGTTTTCATCTCCCGTGGAGAACTCTTCCCCATCAAAGACGTTGTTCTTCATGAACTCGTATTTCAGTTTCAGTGCATTGTTTTCAAGGGTGAGGGATTTGAAGGTCTTCCCGTGAAGGCGGTAGAAGAGAAAGCATTCCGCGAAATCCTCGAAAGCGTTGCTCGCGCCGTATCCGCTGGCAAAATCCTCGTCGAGGGCGGAGTTTTTTTTCACCTCGCTCGTCTCCCAGGAGATCCGGTAGAACTGGACACTCAGGTCGTCGTTAAAGATGGGGAGGCTTCCGTCGACGAATTCACTCTTTCCGGAATCCGAAGTCCCGCGGAGTCCTCCGAGATCGACGATGTGGCCGAATTCATGGAGCGTGAGCGATTCAAACTCGGCTTTTTTTGGAGAATCAGAGCGGAATTTGATGGTGTATTTTCCCGCAAGAGCTCTCGGCATCTCGGAATCGTCGACGATCTCGATCGTCTGAAGCGTCTCCATGAGTTCGCAGGGGACCTTGGAGAGAGCGGATTCAAAAACAGCCCGGGAAGATGCATCGAAAACAGAAAGATCAGCAGGGATGATGCATCCTTGGGAATCAATCTCTGAAACAGAGATCTCAAACACCATCTCGCTCTCGATCTCAGGAAGGGATGAAGCTGCCTGATATTCCACCGGCTGATCCACCGAGATCTCCTCGCGAGGAGCGGGAGAAAAGGATCCGCCGTCATCTTCTCCTATCCTCGGGAAGAGGAGAGAGAGGAGAGAACCGATAATGAGAGCGAAAACTTTTTTCATCTGGGGTATAAATGATGAAGGGGGAATTTATATCATAAATGATTACAAATGTCAATACTTTATCCCCCGGACCGGACATTGTCTTCATCGAGAGATTTTTCACAATTCTAACGCGCTCTTCATAGTTTTTCATCATTGACCCATGATACGATAGAAGGGATTTATTCACACCCTATGCCAAATAATTTTCTGTCCCAGCTCGAATGGCGTTTTGCCGCCAAAGGATTTGATACGGAGAAGAAAATTCCGGAGGATGATATCCAGAAGATCCTGAAGTCCGTTCATCTTTCCCCCTCCTCTTTCGGTCTCCAACCCTACCACATTCATGTCGTTTCCGACAGGGGGCTCCTCAAAACGATCAAAGAACTCGCCTGGGGGCAGCCGCAGGTCGAAGAATGCTCACATCTCCTCATTTTCTCCGGAAGGAATGATATTTCAGAGAAAAGGATAGATGCGTATTGCAGCCTCGCTTCCGGTAAGGACGCGGAAAGAAGAAAAGAGATGAAAGGGTATGAAGACATGATGAAAGGGGCATTTCAGGGGAAATCATCAGCAGAAGTCATGGAATGGGGGAAGCGCCAGGCCTATATTGCTCTCGGATTCGCGCTCGCGGCAGCGGCGGAACTTGGGATCGACTGCTGTCCCATGGAAGGGTTCGACCCGAAGCGACTCGATGTGCTCCTTGAGCTTCCGGAATACCTGAACTCTGTCGCCCTTCTTCCCCTCGGATACAGAAAAAATGATCCTGAGAGGCCGAAGATCAGGTTTCCTGAAAGCGATCTCTTCACCAGTGTCGTCTGATTTCAACTACGATCCGTAGACGATTTTTGAGAAGCACGGTTCGCAGAAGATTTGTTCCGGACGGTCCGGAGCATAGACGGAGTCCACTTCTGCAGAGCAGGATGAGCATCGTCTCGGCCAGAGCTGAGGAGCATGCTGAAGCTGAAGCCTTGCGTGATACCTCACTTCCGGATGTTCTCTTGGAACGGGAAGCCCCATCTTCCGGTAAAAATCGAGTTCCGTTTTCTGGAGCTTGAAAAGTTTTCCGGATGCCGGGCACTGGATCGCCCAATTCAGGATGTCATCAGGGATATCATGGACCGAATCCGGGAGTTCGGAAGAGGGGATCGTTTTCGTGATGCCGGAGAAATCGGGGAGTTCTTCTTCCCTGTATTTCCATCCTCTCGAGAGAATCTCCTCGCGGCGCATGGGGAAATATTGCTGAGCCATCGTCTCATTATAGGCGAACGGGGAAGACTCTATCGGAAAGAACTGCCCCCATTCTCCCGTCGATTTCATGTGCGCGATGATCCTCGGGAGGAGTTCTTCGTATTCTCTCTCCGAGAATTCTTTGTTCAGGATGCAATGATTCTTCCGCTTGAGTCCCACGCAGCCGAAGAGATACTGGGAATGGAAACAGGAATCGAGGTAGTATGAGAATTTACAGCCCCAGGATGTCGAAAGAAAGGCGCTCCGGTAGCACTCATCGGGATTGATCGAATCGTAAACAAGCTCTGTGTCTCCGGTGCAGTCGATGTCCATGCAGTCTTTTGACTTCCTTCCGAGGAGAACATGAGAACAATCAACGGAGTCATAGTAGTTATAGCTGTCTCTCACATTTTTGCAGTTCTTCAGGTTGTTCCCGACTGAGTTTTCACAGCCGATCATCGTTGCGGCTCTCCTGGGAATTCCGCTGAGGAGATCGAGGAAATAATTTTTTGCCCAGGAAAAAACGGTATAACTCCCGGATTGGTACTGAGCGACATACTGGAGATATTCCTCTTTCGAATACTCCTTGTTGAGAATGCAGTACTGTTTCCCGACGAGATTGGATGAGAAGATGCAGTTCTGGCAGTTTGCGCAATGGTACGAAAAGTACACATCGGAACAGTTCTGACATTCGATGGAAGAAACGCACTGGTAGCAGTTTTTGCAGTCGATCGTATCGTAGGAAAACTGATTATCTTCTCCGCCGTCGGAATCCACCACATTCTTATGGGTTCCGCTGTTGATGTTGCTCGTATAGAGGCAATCCTCCGCGTACCATCCGGAGAAACAGAGGTAGCAGTTCCTGCTGTTCGAAAAATCATTCGTATACTGGCAGTTGTCGCTCTTCACTTCGTTATCGTTCATGACGGCGATCCGCGGTACCCTCATCAGGAGTTCCTGGAACTGGATAAAGAACGGCCGGCTGAAATCATAGTATTGCCCGTACTGGAGTCCGTCCCAGGAGTCCCCCCACCAGTACCGGTTGTCGTACACCGGCGCCGGGAATGCCCATTCTCCGCCGGGAACCGTGAATGGTTTTTCCGAATAAATGGAGATGAGGCGCTTCCCCGTTGCACTGCACTTCCGGTTGTAGAGAGACCGGAGGTTATAGTACGTGAGCCGGCGCATTCTCCGGCAGGCTGGACACCAGGTCGGTTCCGGGACTTCCAGTTTCGCAAGGAGCGCACGGTCGGAGTCCGTAATTTCAAATGAAGCCGAACAAAAGGCGCATGTGGTCGCATTCACGCACGCATTGTACGCACTTAGTACACCGTTGACAAATAGCACTTCTCACAATAAATCTTCTCCGGCATTTCTGCGGCATATGTTGTGTTTATCAATCTCCCGCAGCGGTCGCACACTCTTTCCTCTAGTTTTCTTGGATTCCTCATTTTCATTCTCCGTTCATGACGAATGTCAGGATGAAGCCGGGGAATGGGGAGATCCATTTTTCGGTAAAACTCCAGTTCCGGTTTCTGGATTTTATAGAGTTTCCCGCTTTCTCTGCAGACAATTGCCCAGTTCAGAATATCGTCCGGGATCCCGCTGATTTTTTCCGGAATTTTGTCTGAGGGGATCTGCTTCGTCGTTTCGGGGACTTCCTCCTCCCGTCTTTTCCTCCACCGATAGCCCATGTTTTGGGCCGCTGGTTCCGTGAGGGGAAAATGTTCCTCAGCAACGCTCTCGTTGTACGAAAACGATGAGAGTGACGGGGGGAAATACTGGCCGAATTCTCCGGTCTTCATCATAAGCTCAATAATGCGCGCTTTCAGACGGTGATAGTCTTCTTTTGAATACTGTTGGTTGAAAATGCAATACTCATATCTCCTGAGGCCATGGCAGGCGAAACAGTGATTTGTCTGACGGCACTCCTCGCAATACATGAGGTCGCTGGACTGGTCGACGCAGGCGAAGGAAAAGGAAATCCCGTAGCAATTGATCCCAACGGTTCCCGATTCAAAAATCTCCTCTGCATGTTCGCCGAAGGAAGAGGTATCCATACAGGTTTTTGCTCCGAAAAGGGAATCACAGTATTTCAGGTCTTCCGCGTGGGAACAGTTAAACGAAGAGTCGCAGTTTTTTGTATTGAAGAGATAATCCCCGCTGCAATTTTCCGCTTTCAGAAGATGGGCGAATTTCCTCGGATATTTCAGGGAGAATTTGAGAAACTTTTGCTTCCATTTCTCCAGTGATGAAGGAGATGAGAGATCCATTTCACTGAGTTTCCGAAAGTATTCTTCTTTCGAATACTGCTCGTTCCAAATACAGTATTTCTTTTCCACGAGATTTACGGAAAACGCGCAGTGCATGCAGCCGACACAACTCAGAAGGAACGCGCTTTCACTGCAGCTAGCGGAATCGCGGCTGAAGAGAAGACGGTATGAGTTCGTGCAGTCCACGCATTCGTAGCAGAGCTCAGACGAATGGACGTATGAGCAGTCCATACAACATTTTGAATGCTTCAGGACATTCGTATAGAGAGAATCCTCGTTGAAATCCGAATCAAAAGTCATGTAACAATTCTTGCTGTTTCCGGCAAAATTGATGTAATGGCAGTTGTTTTCCTCCGCATCGGGAGAAGTGATGAGGGCGATGTGAGGGACCTTACTCTTGAGTTCAAGAAACTGTTCAAAGAACGGACGGGAGAAATTAAAATCCATTCCGTAAGAGAGGGGATCCCATGAATCGGACCACCAGACATCCTTCGCATACACGGGATATGTGGAATCAAGTGCATGGATAGAGATGATGCTTTTCCCGGAGAGGTCGCATTTTCTCTTGTAGAGGACTCGCTCGTTCCGGAAGCTCAGTCTTCTTCTCATCCGTTCTTCTGGAGAGAGAGTCGGAGGAGGCACAGGATATTTTTTCCCGTTAATTACCGGAGAAATGCGATCGTAGAACCGGAGGTCATCATCGGTGATCTCAAATGATTTGCCGGAATTAGCGCATATCTTCTGCACAGGGCTCAGTATACGGTTTCCAGATAACACTTTTCGCAATACACAATTTTTGACCTTTCCGGCGCATACGTTGTTTTCATCAATGTTCCGCACTGATCGCAATTTCTGTTCCAGAGTTTCCACGGGTTCTTCCGTTTCATTCTCCGTTCATAGCGCATGTCAGGATGAAGGTGGGGAAGAGGGAGACTCATTTTACGGTAGAATTCGAGTTCACTCCTCTGAAGCCGGAAATAGCGCTTGCTTTCTGAGCATTGGATCGACCAGCTCAGGACATCGTCCGGAACATTTTCGATCGTATCAGGGAGCGTTTCTGCGGGGATCACTTTTGTGATACCGGAGAAATCAGGATCCTCTTGTTCTTTCCATTTCCATCCGTGTTTCACCACCTCTTCCTTCGTGAGAGGAAAAAACTCCTGAGCGACGCTTTCATTGTACGCGAAAGGCGAAAGTTCCAGGGGAAAGAACTCCCCCCACTCTCCGGTCTTCATCATGTGTTCGATGATTTTTGGGAGAAGCTTTTCATATTCTTCTTTTGAGTATTGTTTGTTCAGGACGCAGTATTTTTTCCGTCTCAGTCCGTCGCATCCGAAACAGTGTTCCGAATTCCGCGTCGCGAAAGAGTAGTGGGTCTCCATATTGCGGGAAACATAAATCCCGGCGATGCTCCGGTTGCATCCGATAGAACCGATGTGCTCATAGCACTCGACCGCACCGACTCCGATGACATCGGTGTCATAGAGAGAATGGCTTTTTGATCCGCCGAGAAAGGAATAGGAGCAGTGATCAATGTCGATAAAGTCATAACATTCCGTGCAGTTCCTGCATTCCCGGAGGAGGTCCCCGGTGCAGTTTTCCGACTGAAAATTCCGGACGCATTTATGCGGCTCTCGGGATGCAAAATCCCTGAACATTTTTTCGAATTTCCGGAGTCCGGTATACGATTCCCGGATGCTTTTCACGCGGGATCCATACTCTTCCTCCGAAAGTTGTTCGGTGAGAAAGCAGTGTTTCTTGTGCTGGAGATTGATGCAACCGAAACAGTTCTCACAGCCGATGCAATCTTCGAGAAAAAAGGAGTTGCTGCAGCTTTTTGAATGTGATGAGAAGCGGAGTTCGAAAGAATTTTCCGAACAGATCGTTTCATAGCAGTGCTGGCAGCTGATGTTCGCGTATCCGTCGACATCCTCCCGGCACCATCCCGGAGTCCAGGAATAGAGGCACTGTTCGCTCCCGAACGGGCAGAAGCAGAGATAGCAGTCCTTCGACGCTCCGCCATAGTTGCAGTAATCGCAGTTCTCCATGTCGTCGGTGATGAAGAGGTTCTGTTTTGGCATGTCGACAAGGAGTTCAGAGTACTGTTCAAAAAACGGACGGTTGAAATCAAAAGCGCGGCCATACTCAAACGCGTCCCATTTGTCCGATTCATACTCCTTGTGTTCATAAACGGTATACGGTTTATCCGGGGAATAAGCGGAAATGATTGATTTTCCGGAAAGATCACACTTTCGCCGGTAAAGACTGCGTTCATTTCTCCATGAAAGCCTTCTCCGGTGGCGTTCGTCGGGAGAGAGGGACGGAGGCGGGACGAGGAATTTCTTCCCATTGATCACGGGAGAGATACGGTCGTAGAATCGGAGATCATCATCGGTGACCTCAAATTTCGTGCCGGAAATAGCGCAGGTTTTTTGCATTACGGATGAATCAATATACCGTTTCGAGGTAGCACTTTTCACCCTTCGATTACTTCAGGGTGGATTCTGTTATCTGAAAAAATTCAAAAGGTAGAGGCATGGTATTAGTAAACACTTTTCAAATAACAGGATTCACAATACACAATCTCAGGCCTTTCCGGCGAATACGTCGTATCGATTGGATTTCCGCATTTTCCGCAGTTCCGTCCCCAGAGCTTCCGGGGATTCCTGAGCGCCATGCGATCACGATGCCGTTGGTCGGGATGGCGTCTCGGTACGGGCAAGTTATGATCCCTGTAAAATCTCAGTTCCGGCTTCACAAGTCGATACGGTCTATTGGAAATTTCGCATGTTAGAGCCCAGTTGAGTATGTCATCGGGAATGTCTTTGATGGATGTGGATACCATTTTCATTTGTTCTCTGGAAATGATTTTTTCCGCCTTGGGCGATGGTGATTCATAGTCCGACCACTGAAACCCTTTCATGAGCGCTTCCGTCTGGGACAGGGGATAATATTCATTCGCCAGGCTCTCGTTATAACCAAACGGGGAGAGGCGAGGATTCAGAAATTCGCCCCACTCCTCGGTGGTTTTCATGTGCTCGATGATTCTCGGGACAAGGATTTCATACTCTTCTTTGGTGTATCTTTTATTCAAGATGCAGTACTCCTTATGGACAGCACCGACACATCCAAAGAGGTTATTGGAATGGAAACAGATACTGTTGAAATAGATATTGCGATTAAACCAGCAAATATCATTGAAGCAGTTCTGATAATTTTCTTCTCCGCCTATGCTCTCATAGTCCAATTCGGAGTGGTCATAGTTGTTAATGTCCATCGCATCTTTCAGGTACGTCGCATTGCATACATAACGACAATCTTCCAAGTATTTGCCTTCATAGCAATTCAGAGCGTTTTTACTGTTGGCGAGCGCGTCGCCAGTGCAGTGTTCGGAATGGATTCCATTCAGATCTTTACGTATTGCGGAAGGCAACAAGGCATTGAATTCGGCCCTGGCACCATCCCAGTTCAGTTTTTCCACATATTTCTTGTAGGCTTCCAGAGAGACTGGTTTATTGAATAGGCAGTATTGGGTATTCTGCAAATTGGTACAGCCAATACAATCCTTGCAGCCGCTCAGGTTATACCCGAAAAAACAGTCAGTACATCCAGAACTGTTCTGGATCCATTTACAGTTATAACAGGTGTTGGAATCGATGACCTCATAGCATAATTCGCAATTCAGCAGATTTGATCCATCAAGGCAATTGCGGGATTTCCAGGATCGATTGATATAGAGACAATCCTCGCATTCGGCGCTCGTCATGAGGAGATAGGAGTTTTTGTTTCTCCAGGAGAAGTTGCAGTATTCCGAATTGATGTGTTCTTTATTGATGAGACAAATGCGGGGCACTCTTTGCATCAGTTCGGCGTATTGTTCCGTAAATGTTTTATGGAAATCAAAATCCATGCCGAATGATGTACTATCCCACACGTCGCTCCACCAGCAATCCTGGCAATACACAGGAATGTGTTTGTCTTCCGAATACATGGAGATGATCTTTTTATTGCACCGATCACAGGTGTCATTGAACAGGTGTCGTTCATTGCGAAACGAGAGCCTTCTCCGCATGCGGCAGTCCGGACATAATGTGGGGGGAGGGATCTGATATTTTTTTCCACCAAAAGTGGGCGAAATTTTATCATAAAACTTCAAATCAGCATCGGTGATCTCAAACGTTGTGCCGGAAACGGTGCAAATCCGTTGCATGGATGAAAAAGACATCAGGAAAACATCTTTTGGACATAACATTTTTCGCAGAGAACTTTTTCCGGCCTCTCCGGAGCATACGTCGATTCCATTCCCATTCCGCATCCGTCGCAATTCCTTTTCCAGAGCTTCCGCGGATTTTTCAGGGAGAGGAGGCGGAGATG
>JBGSON010000016.1:0-26482 GCA_041739085.1 Candidatus Altimarinota bacterium
TCCGGATTCTCGATCTCATAGATATCCATGACACGCTCGAGGGAGAGTTCGTCGAAGTAGAGCTTGTCGCACGTGTCATAATCGGTGGAGACCGTTTCGGGGTTGTAGTTGATCATGACTGTTTCGTATTTCATGTCATGGAGCGTCTTCACTGCGTTCACGCATCCCCAGTCGAACTCTACGGAAGATCCTATGCAGTAGGGCCCTGACCCCAGGACGATCGCTTTTTTTGTGATCTTTTTGGACACCGGGATGTCGCTCTTTTCTCCGTGATAGGTGAGATAGAGATAATTTGTCTTCGCCGGAAATTCCGCAGCGAGTGTGTCGATCTGTTTCACGACCGGGAGTATCCCCAGTTTTTTTCTGCGCATCCTCACCTCCCCTTCCGAGATCACGTCCTCGCCGATGATCTTCGAGATCTGCGCGTCGGAGAAACCCTCCTTCTTGATGTGATGGAGAAGCCCGGGTTTTTTAAATATTTCGAGCCCTTTTTCCTGGATTTTTCGTTCTGAAGAAACGATCCGTTCTATCTTTCCGAGAAACCATTCGTCGATCCTCGTGATCTTTGCGATTTCTTTCACGGTCATCCCCTTTTTCAGCGCTTCAACGATGGCGAAGATCCTGGTCGGCGTCGGCACCTCGAGGGCTTTTCTTATGTTTCCGATGACAAACGGATGATGGGTGACCCCGTGGGCCCCGATCTGGAGCATCCGGAGACCTTTCTGGAGGACTTCCTCGAAGTTTCGCCCGAGCGCCATGATCTCCCCGACGCTCTTCATCTCGGAAGAGATCGTTTGCGAGACTTTGCGGAATTTGTTGAGATCCCATCTCGGGATCTTGAGGGCGACATAATCGAGTGACGGCTCAAAGAATGCCGATGTCTGTTCCGTTACGGAATTCCTGAGTTCGTCGAGCCGATAGCCGAGCGCGATCTTTGCCGCGATGTATGCGAGAGGATATCCTGTCGCTTTTGAAGCGAGGGCAGAAGAACGCGAGAGCCTCGCATTCACTTCGATCACCCGGTAATCTTCCGAGTCCGGATCGAGGGCGTACTGGATATTGCATTCTCCGATGACTCCAAGATGCCGGATGACCTGGATCGCGAGCGTCCGGAGTTTCTGGTATTCGGAATTGTTGAGCGTTTGAGACGGAGCGATCACGATCGATTCTCCCGTATGGATCCCGAGAGGATCGAAGTTCTCCATGTTGCAGACGGTGATACAGTTGTCAGCACCATCCCGGACAACCTCATATTCCACTTCCTTCCATCCCTTGAGGCTCTCTTCGACGAGGATCTGGGGAGAATACGCGAACGCGTTTTTCAAGAGGAGATCAAATTCTTCCGCATTCACCGCAAAACCGGAACCCCCTCCCCCGAGCGTAAACCCCGCGCGGATGATGACCGGGAACCCGATCTTTTTGAGCGCGATCTTCGCTTCTTTCTCCGAAGCACAGCAGATGGAGAGGGGAAATTTCACGCCGATCTTCGCGAGCTCCTCGTTAAAAAGCTTCCGGTCCTCCGTCTTTCTGATCGTGGACACAGGCGTCCCATAGACTTCGACCTGATACTTTTTCAGGATCCCTTTCTTCTCGAGTTCCATCCCGCAATTCAGCGCTGTCTGCCCGCCCCACGCGAGCATGATCCCGTCGGGCCTCTCCTTCCGGATGATCTCTTCGACGATGTCGGGGATTATGGGAAGGAAATACACGGTGTCCGCAACTCCCTCTGAGGTCTGGATCGTCGCGATGTTCGGGTTCACAAGAACGACCTTCACCTTTTCCTCCTGTAATGCTTTGATCGCCTGGGATCCTGAATAGTCGAACTCGCCCGCCTGCCCGATCTGAAGAGCGCCTGATCCGAGGAGGAGGACCTTCTTCGGGAAAACGCGGGACGGTTGGATTTTCTTCGGCATTCCGGTGATCAAATTTCTTGAGACTGCTCTGGGAGATTCTACACGGATTTCTGTCGTTCGTTCAATAGGAGTTGGAGGGAAAAGAAGTTTATAAAGTTTGAAAAGTCCATAAGGTTAAAAAGTTCTACGAACAATCTGGAAACTATTTAACATTTCAACCCTTTAACTTTTTTAACCTTTCTTCCTCCTCCGTCGCGACTCGAAGACCAAGTGCCTGAAACAGCGATCGGAGATGATTCCGATTTTCAAGCTTGCCGCGTTCACTTCCCAATCCGTGAGCTTTATTAAAAGGACAATTCGGAAAACATCTCAATGACTTTCCTCCGATTTGAGGCCAACTTTGCATGCCCTTCGCATCTCCAAAATACCATATCCCGTTTTCATATATGATATCCGATTCCGCAAGCTCAGGTACAGCAGAAATGAGCATATTTGCCCACCTCGTTTTCTCCTCTCCCTCCATCTCCACGCGAAGACCAAGCGTCTGAAACATCATTCGGAGATGGTTCGGATTGTTAAGCTGTCCTACTGCATTTCCCAATCCATGAGCTTTGTTGAAAGGTTGATTCGGAAAAGACATCAGACTTTTTCCTCCGATTTGAGGCCAACTTTGCATGCCCTTCGCATCCCCAAAATACCAAATCCCGTTTTCAAAGATAATCCCTGCTTCCGTGAGATCAGAACCCGCATCTTCGATATCCTTCCTCCACACTGGGATCAGCGCTTTCAGCGCACCTGACTCGCGTGCTTTTTCTTCCTCCTCTGTAGCTACTCGAAGACCAAGCGTCTGAAACATCGCACGGAGATGGTTCGGATTATGAAGCTTCCCTTCATCTATTCCCAATTCATGAGCTTTATTAAAAGTACAATTCGGAAAACATCTCAATGACCTTCCTCCGATTTGAGGCCAATTAAGCATTCCCTTCGCATCACCAAAATACCAAATCCCGTTTTCATATATGATATCCACTTCAGCAAGCTCAGGCACCGCAGAAATGAACATATTCGCCCAGCGTTTCCTTTCTTCCTCCTCTGTCGCCACGAGGAGACCAATCACGCCAAACATCGCACGGAGATTATGCGGATTTGGAAGCATTCCTCTATCAGTTCCCAATCCATGAGCTTTATTAAAAGTGCAATTCGGGAAACATCCCAATGACCTTCCTCCGATTTGTGGCCACTTATTGGACCCCTTCGCATCCCCAAAATACCAAATCCCGTTTTCAAAGATAATCCCCGCTTCCGCAAGATCAGACACAGAAGCAATGAGCATATTCGCCCAGCGTTTCCTTTCTTCTTCCTCTGCAGCCACTCGAAGACCAAGCGTCTGAAACATCGTTCGGAGTTGATTGCGATTTTCAAGCTTGCCGCGTTCATTTCCCAATCCATGAGCTTTATTAAATGGACCATTCGGAAAAGATGCCAATGACCTTCCTCCGATTTGAGGCCAGCTTTTATCCCCCTTCGCGTCCTCAAAATACCAAATCCCGTTGTCATAGATAATTCCCGCTTCAGCAAGCTCAGGTGCAGAAGATACGAGCTGGAGGTGCCAGGTGAGGAGATTCTCAAGTCCGTGCTTCTCGATGAGCTCAGGAGAAAATGAAGCTCCCTTTTCTGTCCTCACTTCTTCTGTAATCACGATTTCTTTCTCCTCCTTCCAGTCGGACGTGAGCGCTTTCTGCAATTTCACTTCATAGTTGCTGTCAAAATGAATCCCTTTGCATGAATGCCCATCGATCGCTTTCCCCTTCATCGCCCATTCAAATTGATGCGGAGGAAGGATTCCCTTATACACATACGTCTTCTCTCCCACCTCATCCGATATGACGACTGTCCGATCGAGCGAAGGGAGATAGAGGAGATGATAGGGATACGATCGCATTTGCCCACTCCTCAGCTGTTCAACAGCACCTTCGAGTGTGCTCCAGTTCATTCCTATTGCGCCCAGAACACGACGGAGTACCTCTATCTTCTTCCCGCTTCTCGGAGGTTCAATCCCTTCCCCTGTATCCTCTTCTCCTTCAATAATCCCCTGAGGTCCGATCGTATCGCGATACACGGAAAACGGGAGACGGAAGAAGATACACTCCAGAAGCTTCCATTGCGTTTCGATCGTCCGGTCAATGAGTTCGTACATCGTCGGGATCTCTGCGGGCGCATCGGGAAAGTTTTTCCTGTGACTACTGACAAACCGCTCGAGTAACCTCGGTATAAAATCCTCACCCTTCTTCTCATCCGTTCGCTTCGCTCTCGGAAAATCAAGCGCCATCTCCTGCGCCATTCCGGAGAGCTCGGAAAGAAGTCCGATCATCTTGTCCTGGAACGTGCGGATCATTTCTCTTATCTCTACCGTGGGTGCTTTGCTCCCTGCGCATTGTTCCGCTTCTTCAAACTCATGTTCTACTTCTTCCATGACTCCTCGGAACCTGCCGATAATTTCCCGGTGCTCGTGGCGCGGCATATTCGATGAGAATTGATAAGTGTTGATTATACATTTTTATGAGCCTCTGTCAATCCTCTGAGGCCAATTCGAAACTCATGGGACTCAAGTTTATTTTTGGAGTCGCCCGTCCCCGGGCGACCCTTCCCGCGGGGCACCTCAGGGGAAGTGCTGCCCAGTTAAAGTTGAAAATTTTGGAGCTATTTGTCGAGCTCTTCAACATTTAACTTATCAACTTTCTTGCTCTCTCTTCCTCCTCCGTTGCCACTCTAAGCCCAAGACATGCAAACATATCGCGGAGATGTATCGGATTTGAAAGGCGACCTGTCTCATTTTCAAGATTATGTTGTTGATTGAATGTGCTGCTAGGAAAACATTTCAATATTCTCCCTCCAATTCGAGGCCAGTTATCCATTCCTTTCGCATCTCCAAAATACCAAATCCCGTTTTCATAGATGATCCCCACTTCTCCAAGCTCCCGTGCTGCAGTAATGAGCATATTTGCCCAACGAATCTTTTCTTCATCCTCCGTCGCCACTCGAAACCCAAGATATGCAAACATTGCTCGGAGTTGAGTTCGACTCTTCAGGTGACCTCTCTTGTCCCCAAGGTTATGTTCCTGGTTGACTGTAGTGCTGGGGAAACATGATAACGTTTTTCCACCAACTCGAGGCCATTGTTTCATTCCTTTCGCATCTTCAAAATACCAAATCCCATTCTCACAGATAATATCTGCTTTTTGAAGCTCCGGTATCGCAGCAATGAGTATCTCTGCCCAGCGAGTTTTTTCTTCCTTGTCCGTTGCTACCTGAAGACCGAGATATGCAAACATTTCCCGAAGTTGGTTAGGATTTGTGAGTTTACCTTTCCCACCCCCCAATCGACGCTTCTTGTTAAACGTGCTGCTGGGGAAACATTGTAAAATCTTCCCTCCGACCTGTGGCCAATGCTTATCTCCTTTCGCGTCTCCAAAATACCAAATTCCGTTTTTGTACATAATGCCAGCCTCGGTAAGCGCTGAAATAGAAGAAACAAGCATGTCCCCCCATCGTGATTTTTCTTCCTCTTCTGTCGCCACTCGAAGACCAAGACATGCAAACATTTCCCGGAGTTGCCCTGGATTCAATAGGAGCCCTTCATCATCTCCTAATTTATGCATTCTATTATAAGTTTGCCCTGGAAAACTTCTGAGTCTTCTTGATCCAATTTTTGGCCAAGATTCAACGCCCCCTGCGTCTTCAAAATACCAAATACCCTTTTCACAAATAATCCCGGCTTCTTGAAGCTCTGCCGTCGCTGCAACGAGTTCAAGATGCCATGTGAGGAGATCCTCCAGTCCGCACTCCGTAATGAGTTCCGGCGAAAATACTCCTGCCAGTCTTTGTTCATCTTCTTCTGATGGCACTATTTTCTCTTCAACTTTCCAATCCATTGTGAGTGCTTCAATGAAGTTCTCTTCGTATTGTGAGTCAAAGAATATTCCTTTGCATGGACTCTCTCCTATCGGCTTTCCCTTCATCGCCATGTGGAACGAATCCGGAGGAATGATCCCTTTGTACACATATGTCTCCTCTCCCACCTCATTCGATATTGCCACGGTCCGGCTCAGGGACGGGATATAGATGAGATGATACGGGTATTTGCGAAACTGGTTTCTGTCGAGTTCCTCTTTCACTCCTTCGAGATTGCTCCAGTCGATTCCGAGATCACCGAGAATTTTTCTGAACACAATGATCTTGTGTCCGTCGCGTGTAGGTTCGATCCCTTCCCCGTTGCCCGGGATCACTCCCTCCGGCCCCTTTATGTCACGGTAAATGGGAAACGGGAGGCGAAAGAAGATGCTCTCGAACATCCTCCATTCGATCTCATTTGCCCGGTTCAGGAGTCCCTCCATCGTCGGGATCGGTCTCGGAATATCGGGGAACGCTTCATCGTGGACCCTGAGGAAACGATTGAGGAGCGAAGTGATGAATGCTTCCTTCTCCTGTCCGGAAAGATCAGCCTTCATGGGATAACTCTCAGCGAGTTCCTGCGCCTGTCCCGATACTTCATTGAGAACACTGAGGATTCTTTCTGCAAATCCCTTCATCCCACTCCTCACTTCCCGCGAGGATCGTTTTCCCCGCTCGAATCCTTCTCCTTCGCCCAGCACCTCCAGGCTTACGCTCAGAGTCTTCAAAAAATGCCCGATGGTTTCATGGCGGCTGTGTCGGGACATGGGGAAACAATTTGGATGGCGCATCATAACATCTCTGTGTATTTTTGTCAACCGCCTTGTCGGGTTGTAAAGTGAGAAAGTGGGAAAATTAAAAGTTCAATTCAGAACTTTTTAACTTTTCAACTTTTTAACCTTTCAACTTTCTTACGGTTTCGGCACAAATAACGAATCCTCAAACCTCTCCCCTTCTGATTCAATGGTAAATCTCGTTTCCATCTTCACTTTTCCCTGCATGGAGAATCCGGAAGCTTTCTTGTGCCCGCCGCCGCCGACCCGTCCGGCGATCTCCGTGAGGTCGACATCTTCGCGCATGGTCCGGAGCGATCCCTTTACCTTCCCGTTCATCTCCGTGAGGAGGAGGGAGAATTTCGCATCGGGAACGGCATTGAGGTAATCGATAGCCCCGGTGAGATCAGACGGTGTTGTCTCCGTTTCCCGAAAATCATCATCGTTCACATAAGAGACTGTGATGAGATCGGGAGTCTGGGAAATTCTCTTCATGACTCTTCCCCAGAGTCTGAGCGTCTCCACTTTCGTGTTTTTAAAAATATACTTCACGATTTCCTTGAGTCTTGCCCCGCTTCTGAGGAGTTGAGATGCCACCCGGTGGACTTCCGCGTTCGTGTTCGAATGCTTGAGCGATCCCGTGTCCGTGTAAATTCCCGTAAGGAGACAGGTCGCCATCTTCGGAGTGATCCTCCATCCGAGAAAATTAAAAAAATGCGTCAGGAGGAGTGTGACTGACGCTGATTCCGTATCGATGAGATTCCATCTTCCGAATCCTTCGTTCGAAGGGTGGTGGTCGATATTGATGAGCGGATACTTTCCGTAAAAAAGATCCGGTTTCAGTTTGTCTATTCCAGAAAGGTGCTCCGCGGCAACATCGAACATGATCGCGAGATCGAATTCGTTTTCATCAAATTCCCGGACAAGCATGTCGCTATTCGGAAGGAACATAAAAGATTCCGGGAGCGGATCGATGCAATAGAACACGGGGGATTTCCCCATGAGAGTGAGGAGCTCATAAAAAGCGAGCGCCGCGCCGGTCGTATCCCCGTCCGGATTCTTGTGGGAAATAAGCACGATCCTCTCTGCTCTTTCGATTTCCCGCGCCGCGTTTCGTATGGTTTCCTCTGGTATTCTCACCGTGTAAAGAAATGAAGATAAAGAGAGAAGTGCTGTGAAGATGGTTATTCTTGCAATTCATAGTGGTTTTGCAAAGAAATTGCCCTTGCAAAATGAGAGAAGTATGAGAAAGATATACATTTTTGACGGTAAATGATGACAAATGCCCCATTTCTCTGAGTTCATCTCTCATCTGAAGAGGTTTTTATAAGGCGACATCATGGCTATAGAATCTGTTACAAAGTTGAGAAAGATGAAATATATTGTTATGATTAGAATGATTGGAGTTCGCTTTCTCAAAAAGTGTCACCCGGAATGGGGCTTTCTATGGATCGGGCTAAGTTCTCTCGGATCCCCTGACCCATTAGCCCATGACAAAACAAACCAGCGGTCGTCCAAATCTCGCCAAAGCGGAATCCCCCTGATATCATGACATCAATTCGCACAATAATTCAGTGGAAAAAATACTGCTGCAGGCGCTCATAATGACTTATGGTGTCACGGGTATTATAGGTCTGGTAGGGTATTGGCCGACAATAAAGGACCTCTACCGCCATAAGAAACCAAGTGCAAATATTTCGTCATACATTTTGTGGACATCTACAGGTGGCGTTGCTTTTTTGTACAGCATTTTTATCCTCCCAGACCTACTCTTACGAGTGGTCTCCGGACTGAATTTTGGAGCCTGCTTGGTCGTATTGCTTTTGAGCATTGGATTGAAGAACAACCGTTGAGAATTTTTATAGCATACTGTGAAAGTCACCTGCCTTCAGGCGAGTTTTTCCTCTGAGGTCGCATCGGGGGAGGTGAATCTCACACAAAATATTTGTGAAAGCGATTACAAATCACTTCCAGCGAGAGTCTCCGGCAAAACGTGGCCAGTAAGGGAATTGCATGCAAATCCCTTACTGGCGACATCTCGCCTTTCCTCGTTTTGCAGAGCTTCTATCGTCCTGCATCATCCAGGATGATTTTTCCGTCTATCCCTGAACCATATTCCCGAAAATCATCGGTATACCAATCATAAAATTCCTTTCGTTCCTCCGCATTCATGAACCGCGGACGATAATGCTCCATTTTCAGCGGATAAAAATAGACCGTGATTTTTTCTTCTTCCAGGAACATTCCGACGCCGAGTTCGTATATATTCGGTTTGTAGTTCTGGTCAAAAATAAAATTCCCGAGGGAATAAACAATCGGTTTTGACTGATAGATCTCTGTCTCCTGGATGACATGGGGGTGATGCCCGATGACGACATCCGCTCCCGCATCAATAAACGCATATCCGAGCTCGCGTTGGCGACTACTGACGACCGGTGTGTCTTCATTCCCCCAGTGGACAGAAACGACCACTGCATCTGAGTTTTCAGCCTCGAGAACGATGACTTCTCTCATCTCATCGGTTTTCACTGTTCTGTTGATGTCATCGAATCCGCAGAAAGAAACCGTAAACTCCTGGACGATCTCCCGCCTGCACGGATCCGGATATCCGAAAGAATGAATGGTATTTGATTCAAGAATAGCTACGGTATCGTCGAGTCCTTCCTGAAAATAATCATTCGTGTGGTTGTTCGCAAGATTCACAAGATTGAATTTCCCCTTTTTTAGCTGATCCATGGCAATTCCTTCATTATGATTGAAGACGATGGGCTTATTTGCCGGACTTTCCGCATCGGTCATCGGCCCTTCAAAGTTGAGGACATTGAAATGATTTCCCGCAAAAAACCGCCCCTCTTTTCCCTGGAGGTTTTCAAAAAGATAATCTTCTCCCTTGCTCGCGATGACTTCTTCGATTCCCCGGTCGAAAATCGAGTCTCCGAAAAAGAGGATGCTCGCGCCGAATTTTCTTTCTCCCTCACCTTTCCCGAAAGAGAGGAAAAAATGGCTCGTCGTCTCCTCCATTTCCGGCTGATGAGAATAGGAAGCTGAGTTTGTGTGTTTGGCAGTAAGATTTCTCATCGCTCCTTTCTCTTTCAGGTATCGGAGGAGCGCAGAAATCGATGCGGGGGAATCAATCTCGAGCGAATAGACCTTTGAAAAATGGAAATTGAGAATAGTGGAAAGCGAAGTCTGGTCATGAAAATCCGCGACGATCTCCGGCTGGTAGTGCGAAAAATCGACACTCGCGAGGACAAGAGAATTTTCCGGGAGAGTTCGGGAAAGGAGAATCCCGAGCGCGTTGGCATCGTCGAAAGGGGTATCCGTCTTCAGAATAATCGGGACAATTTTTGCATTGGGAAATGTCCGCTTCACAAATGCCACCTCGGACGAGATGGAATGTTCTTCCGCAAAAGGTGCTTCATCGATTTCAACGAGTCCTCTCTCGGTGATTCTTTCAATAATCGATGCATCGGGTTCGAGGATCCCATATGGCGTCCAGTACGGGATTTTCGGTGTGAGGATCTTTCCCTTCCCGCCTCCGGAATGATTCGGCCCGATGATGACCACGACTTCAGGATTTTGTGTACTCAGGAGCGTGAAGAATTTTCCGAATTCTTTCCCCACAAAGAGATGATGCGGAAGAATCCCGCCATAGACTTTTTCTTCGATCGGAAGAATTTCTGATGAATCCGAATACATTTCCTCATACTGTCTCTGTTCATGAAAGAACGAAGAGTGGACGATTCTTTTTCCTTCCTTCTCTGGAACATCGGTAATTTCTTGAGGCTCTCCTCCTGAACACCCGGCGAGAAAAAAAACACAAAGGAAGAGCAAATGGACATGCGCTCTTCCCGTTTTCGTTTTCGATTGGGATCTCATCATCTGTTCTTACTCATGAAGAGCTCCTCCCCATTCCACGACGACGAATCCTTTCCTCTCCGGAGTAATGAGGTTCATCGGTTCCACCTCAGTCTTTTCATCGAGTCCTTTGAAATCCATGAAGACGCGGATCACAGTGTCTGGTCGCGGCTCAACCGTGAGCGGTGCGATTTTCTCGAATTCATTCTGGGGGACGAAGGTGATGAAATAATACGGTTTTTCCTCCATTTTTGGTGCCCAGAATTCCATGAAATCATCGATTTCTTTATCAATGAGTCCCTGCTCTGCAAGTTTTTCGCGGAGGAAAGACGGGATTTCATCTTTTTTTACCACCCATCCCTGCTCAGGAATCGCGTAATAAATCCCTTTTCCCTCCCAGAAGAGATAGGGATAGGCATTTCCATCGGCAAGATTCAGAAGCTCACTCTTTGGTGATGCCTCAACTTTCCACCCGTTTCCATACTCCGGCTCTGTAAATTTGAACCCTCCATTCGGCTTCACAAAAACGGAAACATCCGCCGTGACTTCCGGATAAAGATAGATCACCGGTTTCCCGCATTCTACCGCAGGAAGATAGTCTTGTTTCATGAACTGAAGCGTGCGTCCGAAAGGATCAGTGACATAGAAGACTGGTTTGCTTTTCGCGAACTCTTCAAACGACGGTTTCGGATCCGCATAGAAACCATTATAGATAGCTTCCAACATACGGCTCCCCGTCCCAAACGTTTCCGGAGAAATCCGATCAGTAATTGTTCGGATATCTTCATCGGTATATTCTTCGACCATCACCTCGACTCCAGTAGCGGTTGTGCCAGCCGGAATAAGCGCCCCGAGGGTAACTTCGTTCCCCATGTAGGTCATGGAGTTATCGCTCCCGACAACATGAAAGCAGCTCTGGGCGCCGCACCCTGTATACATCGAAGAAACGTAATAATTATCGGTGGTCGCAGTTCCGTCGTCCCAGATGATCGCGACATAGCCCGCTGAGAAATTCTCCGCCGTAAATTCCAGGGATTCATCCGCACTCTTCAGGAAATCAAAATCGATGAGGTATTTTGAGATCGTCCCGTCTGCATTCTCACCGACGATGCATTCGTCAATTGTGCTGATATAAAATTCCTGCCCTGTTTCATCACTAGAGAACAAATCCTTCTTTTCGATTTCTCCGATGAGGTCGAAAAGGATCGAATCAATGCGTTTCAGTTGATACTCCGATCCCGGAATGGCGACTCTCTTTGGAGGGAAGAGATTTGAAATCGATGATTCTTCATCCGTGATGATATCAAGAGATCCTCCGTCGATATCAGGGAAGAAAACAGATGAGAGTTTTTGGAGAAGGACGAGTGAATTATCCGATTTCTGAATAATCCGGTAATGGAAATCATCGATGCACATCCCGTCGCACGGCGATTCCATAAGGAAAAGTGTTCCTCCTGCATACGGCCCTTCTTTCACTGTCCCGAGCTTATAAATGAGCGTATCGGTGAAATAAATCTCTCCCATGAGTTCTTTTGCCTTTTCATATTTTCCCATATTTTTGAGCCATGTTTCAAAATCAACCGGTTCCGACGAGGGAAGGAAATCGACTTCAAAGGAATTCCCTTCCGGGACATCGGCCACGACTTCCTCAAACTTCGCGTTCACGACAATGGAGTCTGAGCCGATGAGCGATTCTCCTTCAGCGTTGACGACATAGCCATTAAAAGTATAATCGTTCCGCCCTTCGCCGAGGTTCCCGTAACGGCTGTCTGCAATCCAACCCCAGTCAGTTGCTCCATCCGCGATTTCAACGGGGTAGATTTCCCTTATCCCTTCTTTCTCATTGAGATAAGAGGCTTCGATTTTTGTGATTTCAGGATTCATTATTCCTGTAAACTCAAACCTGTCCCCGTTGAGTTCGAATGTTTTCTCTCCATCCACGAGCGTTGTCACCGGTTCTGTTATCTTGAACGAACCAGCAGTGACTCTTCCCGATGGATCTCCAGTGTCAGTATCCGGTGTGACGTCAGTGTCAGGCGTTTTGTCTTCCGTCTTCGTGGCCGGAGGATTTTTGTCCTCCTTCGTTGCGATATTGCATCCAGAGAAAAAGATTGAAAGCGCGACAAGAGAAACGAGAATGCTCAGTTTTTTCATGGGAGGAGAGAAAAAGAATATGAAATCCGTTATTCGAGGCTATCAAAATAATGAAATGAGCAGGCGAAAGCAAGGGATGTCAGATGGAAAATCGGGCGAGCACATATCGGAATCCTGGTTCCCATACTGATTATCCACAACCTTCTTGTTGATATGAATTTCAATGGTTTTTCCTGAAAAATCCGTATATGATATCACCTTATGGATACTGGCAAAGCGCCTGCCACCGGGGGAAAAACTCAAGACGAAAGTCGGGAAGGATCTGTCCATCTCCCGCCTCATTTTGCATTCTTTACCTCCGAGGAATGGACTCAGATGGAAAAAGAAATCGCATCCTCTCTCCGGGAGATCCTCTCTCTGGAAGCCGATTCTTTTTCGAAGGAGGTTGAAACTTCAGCATTTGAAATCATGCATATTGTCAGTGAGACGCTCTTCCTTGCCTACGAGATCGTCCCGGAAGAGATCCTTTCATGCTCGCCAAGCGATAATACGTCTTTCCGGGATGGCATCAGAATACCGGATTCTCTATTTTACGCGCAGGCGGAAGAAGGACTTCCGTTCACGAAGAATTTTTTACGGAATGTGGCGGATAAGCTCGCGAGGCTTGGGCTATCATTCCCGTATTTTGAAGAAACCCTCGGGAGTGCCCCGGGGGCATTCTTCGATTCCCCTCCGGGTCCATCATGTCCTGTCCATGAGACCTGTCTTAGCATTCGGAATGCTTCATTCGACCCCCTGTACAAGATTATTGGCACGATCAGCAGGAATTTCCGACTCCTCTATCGGGGGAATGATTTTTTTGACAATATCACCACTCCCCTCTGGTCCAGACAAAAGGGCTTTCAAATATGTTCAGCGCTGAAGGGGTGTGCTTCTGTCTCTCCGGAGCTCCCTGAGGCGCTTGTTTCAGAAGAGTGAAATTACATGAAGAAAGTTCGGTGGTTTTTTAGAGGAATATATGCGAAAGAGGGAGTGTTTCCTGAATACTCATTATGAACCTGACAAACCTTATGAGCTCAGAACAGCTTCCTGAAAAATCCCTTTTCCTTTTCCTGAAGTTTTGATTCCCTGACGAGCGTCTCGTAGAGTTCTTTCTCCTTCGAAGTGAGTTTCTCCGGGATTGTGACGAGAATGGTGACGATGTGATCCCCCTTTCCGCCTCCCCCGAGACGAGGCGCTCCCTTCCCGCGGATCTTGAATTTCTTCCCGCTCTGCGTCCCCGCGGGGACCTTTATGATCTCTTCTCCATAGGCAGTCTTCACTCCAAGATCTCCCCCAAGGATGGCCTGGAGGACATGGACACTCTCGATGCTTAAAATATCATCTCCATCCCGTTCGAAGTCGCGGGATTTCGCGACGGACACCGTCACGAGGAGATCTCCCGCCATCATCCCTTTCTCCCCTGCCTCCCCCTTCCCGGAAAGCCGGAGAAGCGCGCCATCGTAGACCCCTGCCGGAATATTGACCTTGAGAGTCTTCTTCTCTTTGACTCTCCCTGTTCCCGCGCAGGCGGGGCATGGTTTTTCCGCAGTCCTTCCTTCTCCCTCGCAATCAGGGCAGGCAACAGTGGTCCGGATGCTCCCGAACGGCGTGTTCTGAGCTCTCGTGACACGACCGTCTCCTCCACAGGTTCTGCAGGTCACGAATTTCGAACCCTTTTCCACTCCTTTTCCTCCGCAATGGTCGCATTCAGAAAAAACATCGATATGAATATCCCGCTGAGAGCCGGCAATGCTCTCGGCAAATGAAAGGTCGATGTGGACTTTGAGATCCCTTCCCCTCTTCGGCCCGGACTTCCGCTGAAACCCCCCTCCGAAGAAACTCTCGAAGATATCCCCGAAATCCTCGAAACCGAACCCTCCCCTGGATCCCCCCCCTTGGAATGGGTTGCCGGCAGTTCCGAATTGATCAAACTGGGATTTCTTTTGCGGGTCGGAGAGGATCTCATACGCCACCTGTACCTCCTTGAATTTATCCTCCGCGTCCTTTTCCTTGTTCACATCGGGATGGAATTTTGCGGCGAATTTTCGGTATGATTTCTTGATCTCCTCAGCGGAAGCGCCTTTTTTGAGCCCGAGGACTTCGTATGGGTCTTTCACGAAAAAAATGATGAACTCCATGTATTGTAATCCTGCACAAATGGAATTGTCAATCTCTTGGTGAGAGTGCTAAAAAAGGACAAGGCAAAAAGAGAAGGCACAAAAGATGAAAGTGATATAGCTTGCGAGCAAATAAGCGGACAAGCGATCAAGCGAGCGAGCGATGAAGAGAGTAAGAATGCATGCACAAGTGCGCTTACTAGCTTGTTCGCTTACCGGCTTGCCTGCTTTCTTTTTGTTTTCTCTTTTGCTTAATCCGTAATCCGGTAATTCGGGGCTTCGCGGGTGATCTTCACGTCATGCGGATGACTTTCGCGGAGTGCTGAGTTTGAGATGATGACAAACTTGGCTTTCTTGTGGAGTTCTGCGATATCCCGGCATCCCTGATAACCGAGCGCAGATTTCAGACCTCCGGCAAGCTGAAAGATCTCGCTCCGTACAGACCCCTTGTAGAGGATCCTCCCTTCGATTCCTTCCGGTACAAGCTTTTCCTCAAGTTGAACATCCTCCTGGCCATATCGTTCTTTTCCTCCTTCTTTCATCGCCGCGATTGATCCCATCCCCCGATACGCTTTGTACGTTTTTCCTTCGACATAAATGGTCTCCCCCGGACTTTCATCAGTGCCGGCAAAGAGTGATCCGATCATGACCGCATCCGAACCGGCGGCGATCGCCTTCACGGCATCTCCGGAGAATTTGATCCCTCCGTCTGCGATGAGCGAGATCTTATTCTTTTTCGATTCCTGTGCGCAGTCGAGGATCGCCGAGAGCTGGGGAACACCAATCCCTGCGACGATGCGAGTAGTGCAGATAGATCCGGGGCCGATCCCGATCTTCACCCCGTCCGCCCCGCATCCGGCGAGATATCTCACCGCCTCCGGTGTTGCGATATTCCCGGCGATGACCGTGACTTTCGGGTGCTTCGCTTTGATATACTTTACGGTGTCTCCGACTCCTTTCGAATGGCCGTGCGCGGTGTCGACGATGAGGAGGTCTGCTCCTGCTTTAACGAGTGCTTCGACTCTCGCTTTCATATTCTTCGCCGGCCCGACCGCAGCTCCGCAGAGAAGCCGGTCCTCCCGGTCAAGGGATGCGTCGGGGTAATCCTGCTTCCTCTCAAGATCCCTCCGGGTGACCATGGCGACGAGTTCTCCCTCACCGGAGACGATGAGGAGTTTTGAATGCTTTGATTCTTCGAGGATCTCCCTCGCCTGTTCAAGCGATGTCCCCTGGAGCGCGGTGAGGAGTTTTGAGACGGGAGTCATTCGCTCGGTCACGAGCGAGTCCCGGTGCCGGTTGATGAAGAAATCATTTGCCGTGACGAGTCCAAGAAGCTTCCCGTGGACCTTCCCTCCTTCGGTAATGGGGATCGCTTTGTATCCGGTGTCTCTCCGGATCCCGAATACGTCTGCGATTGTCGCGGAAGGCGGGAGAACGACCGGGTCTTTGATGAAGCCGTTCTCAAACCGCTTCACCTTTTCCACCTCGCCTGCCTGTTCCGCAGGAGAAAGATTCTTGTGAATGATCCCGATCCCGCCCGCAAGCGCCATCTCGATCGCCATATTCGATTCTGTCACCGTGTCCATCGCCGCCGAGAGAAAGGGGATGTGCAGGGATATGTTTTTCGATATCCGCGTGGTTGTCTTCGTGTCCCGGGGAAGGACATCCGAATATTGCGGAACAAGGAGTACGTCGTCAAACGTGAGCTTTTCTTCAAAATCGTACGGCATCAGGGAAGAAAAAAATCTTTTAACTATTGTCTCTGAAAAATTGATTTTTCGCAATTCTATTTCAAAAAACACCTCTCGGACGGGAAAAAGACTCACGAAATCTCCGGAAAAATGGTACAATACAGGGCGAAACACATTTCTCTCCCCGCATGAACGACATTCATTCATCTTTTACTGAAGGACTCTGGCGCAATGAGATCGATGTCCGAGATTTCATACAGAAAAACTATACACCGTATCGTGAAGACGGATCTTTTCTTGAAGGACCGACGAAGCGCTCCATCTTAATCTGGAAGAACCTCTCGGCTCTCATTCGGAAGGAGCAGGAAAAAGGCGGAGTCCTTGATATCGACACAAAGACGCCCTCCACGATCTCGAGCCACTCCCCCGGTTATATAGACCAGAAGAACGAGATCATCGTCGGGATTCAGACGGACAAACCCCTGCGGCGCGCCATCAAACCGAAGGGAGGAGTCCGGCTCGTCGAAAAAGCTTGCGAAGCCTACGGATACCATCTCGACCCCGAGGTCTCTGAGATCTTTTCCAAATACCGGAAGACGCACAACGAAGGCGTTTTTGATATCTATTCCCACTGGGCTGATTTCCACACTCCGGACGGAGAACTCCTCCGGAAAAAAGGAGTCATCACCGGACTTCCCGATAATTACGGGAGAGGTCGGATCATCGGGGATTACAGGAGGGTCGCCCTCTACGGGGTTTCAAGACTCATCGAAGACAAGGTCCATTATCTCAATACTTACGAGAACGAGATCACCGATGGCGCCATCCTTATCCGCGAAGAAGTCGCGGAGCAGATCAAGGCGCTTCAGGATCTCCAGAAAATGGCATCGTCTTACGGCTTTGATCTTTCGCGTCCCGCTCAAAATTTCCGGGAAGCCGTTCAATGGCTCTATTTCGGATACCTCGCCGCGGTTAAAGAACAGGACGGTGCGGCGATGAGCCTCGGGCGGATCGATGCTTTTCTCGATATCTACGCGGAACACGATCTTAAAAAAAAGATCCTCCGGGAAAAAGATGTTCAGGAGATCATCGACGATTTTGTCATGAAGCTCCGGATTGTCCGGCACCTCCGGCTCCCGGAATACAACGATCTCTTTGCCGGCGACCCGACCTGGATTACGGTGCTCATCGCGGGGAATGGTATCGACGGCCGGACTCTCGTTACAAAAACTTCATTCCGGTTCCTTCAGACACTCTATAATCTCGGCCCGGCTCCCGAACCGAATATCACCATCGCATGGACATCTCATCTTCCCGAAGCTTTCAAACGTTTTTCTACAAAGACGGCGATCGAGACCTGCGCAATCCAGTTTGAAAGCGACGACCTCATCCGCCCGAGATTCGGGGATGATGCCGCGATCGCCTGCTGCGTCTCCGCAATGAAATCCGGGAAGCAGATGCAGTATTTCGGCGCTCGGTGCAACATCGCAAAACTCCTCCTCATGTCCATAAACGAAGGGCGGGATGAAATGGACGGATCGTCCATCGCGGAAGGGTTCCCGAAACTGAAACATCCGGACGTCCTCGATTACAGAGAAGTGAAGAATTCTTTCTTCCGGGGAATGCGGTGGCTCGCGAAAAAATACGTGGATACGATGAACGTCATCCACTTCATGCATGACAAGTACAACTATGAAAACATTGAGATGGCGCTCCATGACACCGATGTGGAACGGATCATGGCGTTCGGAATATCCGGTTTTTCTGTTGTCGTCGACAGCCTTTCCGCGATCAAGTATGCGAAGGTGAAAGCTATCCGGGATAAGAATGGTATCGCCATTGATTTCAAAACAACGGGAGATTTCCCGAAATTCGGAAACGATGATGACCGCGTCGATTCCATTGGGTCGGAAGTCGCGAAAGAATTTATTACCGCACTGAAGAAGCACAGGGCATACCGGAACGCGAAACATACTTTGAGCATACTCACGATCACTTCGAATGTCGTGTACGGAAGCCACACCGGAACTACTCCGGACGGGCGGAAGAAAGGCGAGCCGTTTGCCCCCGGCTGCAATCCCATGCACAACCGCGATATCCAGGGGGCGGTCTCATCGCTCAATTCCGTCGCAAAAATCCCATACGATTATTGTCTCGACGGGATTTCCAATACGTTCTCCATCATTCCGTCTGTCCTCGGAAAGAACGAAGACCAGCGGGTAAACAATTTGAAGGCGCTCCTTGACGGATATTTCCTGAAAGGCGGATTCCACATCAATGTGAACGTCATTCATCGTGACATCCTCATGGACGCGATGAAACATCCCGAGAAATATCCCCAGCTCACCATCCGGGTTTCGGGATACGCCGTGCGGTTCGTGAGTCTGTCAAAAGAACTGCAAGAAGAAGTGCTCGCGAGGACATTTCATGAGAAGTTATAGATACGTTCATAAAAGTTCCCCTACGAGTCACCCGTCCTCGGGTGACCGCAGGGTCGCCCCGGGAGGGGCGACTCCCAAAAAACTTCTTTCGAATTTCATCAAATACCTTCAAAAATGAGAACTTTATGAACCTTACAAACTTTATAAACCTCACATAACAACTCTCGTTCCCGATAAAGGCAAGATTCATTCCTACGATTCCTTCGGCACGCTCGACGGTCCGGGGATCCGGTTCGTTGTTTTTTTCGCGGGATGTCCGCTCCGTTGCAAGTACTGCCACAACATCGACATCGTCCTCGAAAAGAATGCTCCGGAATACACGGCGGAAGAGTTGGTGGGAAAAATACTGAAGAACAAACCCTATTTCGATTCCAGTGGCGGAGGGGTGACCGTGAGCGGAGGAGAACCGTTTCTTCAGCCGAAATTCCTTACGGAATTTCTGAGTTTATGTAAAAAAAATAATCTCCATACCGCTGTCGACACTTCGCTCCATACCACGAAAAAGAGTATCAATGCCGCTCTCCCCTATACCGATCTCTTCATGATCAGCCTGAAGCATTTCGATGAAAAAACTCATGAATTCCTGACCGGAGCGTCGAACCGGGTAATTCTGGAAAATGTGAAGCATCTGAGCGGGAAGAAAGCAAGGATCTGGTTCCGGTATCTTATCCTCCCCGGATATACCAATACGAAAGAAAACCTGGGTGCACTTGCGGACTTTCTGAAAACCGTAAACTATGAACTCGTGGAACTCCTCCCGTACCATGAGATGGGAGTGAAAAAATGGGAAACCCTGAAGATCCCGTACGCGTTGAAAAAAATAAAAACTCCCACTCCCGGAGACATCGAACATGTGAAATCATTTCTTCAAAAAAACTCCATCCCTTTCCTCATCAACGAATAACATGCTCGAAAAACTCTTCACTCCCCGCTCCATCGCGCTCATCGGCGCATCGACGACTCCCGGGAAACTCGGGTTCGACATCCTCATGAACCTCGTCGATCATTTCAAAGGAAAAGTCTATCCCATCAATCCGAAAGCGGAAACGATCCTCGGTGAGAAAGCATATCCCGACATCGCCTCCGTACCGGGGGAAGTGGACATGGCGGTCATCGCAATCCCTGCCGAGTTTGTGGGAAAAGTCGTGGACGAATGCGGGAAGAAAGGGATCAGGAATCTCGTCATCATCACGGCCGGATTCAAGGAGATCGGAGGGGAAGGGCTTACGAGAGAAAATGAGATCAAGGAGCTCATCGAAAAATACGGACTCAATGTCGTGGGACCGAATTGCCTCGGAATCCTCAATCCTCATGTCAACCTCAATGCATCATTTGCGGAAGGGATGCCCGCAAAGGGAAAAATCGCACTCATCTCCCAGTCAGGCGCCATGGCGGTCGCGATCGCCGACTGGGCTTCAGGAGAAAACATCGGTTTCAGCAAAATAATTTCTCTCGGAAACAAAGCCGGCGTGAATGAAAACACCTGTCTTGAATATTTTTGTCATGATGAGGAAACAGAAGTCATCATGATGTATCTCGAGAGTTTCATCGACGGGAGGAAGTTCATGGAAACTGCGAAAAAGATTTCCATGAAGAAACCGATTATCGTATTTAAGTCCGGAATTTCGGAAGCGGGAAGCTCAGCAGTCGCATCACATACCGGCGCTCTTGCCGGTTCGGACACCGCGGTCGCGACGGCGATGAGGCAATCGGGAGTCATCCGTGCGAAGACGATCGAGGATTTCTTCGACTACGCGCGGGTTTTCAGCATGCAGCGTCTTCCAAAAGGACCGGATGTCGCCGTCGTCACGAATGCCGGAGGGCCGGGGGTCATCGCGACGGATGCCATCGACCGGTCACCGCATCTCCGCATGGCAAAGTTTTCCCCGGATACAACTGCAAAGCTCAAGGAATCTCTTCCTCCGACAGCGAACATCCATAATCCCGTCGACATCATCGGGGACGCTCTCGCCGACAGATACCGGAGCGCATTTGAGTCTGTTCTCGCGGACGAAGAAGTGGACATGCTCCTCGCGATCCTCACGCCGCAGATCATGACGGAAAAGGAGAGTACGGTCCGTTCCCTCTCTCATTTTCATGAGAAATACCCGGACACTCCGATCCTCGCCGCGTTCATGGGAGGAAAAAATATCAAGTATGCGGCGGAGAAACTCGCGGAGAACGATATCCCGAATTTCATCTACCCCGAGCGCGCCGTGAAATCCCTGGAAGCGATGGAGATCCTGAAGAAATGGCGGATGGCGCAGAAATCTATCGAGAAAGGAAAACGTCTCACTTCTCCCCTGAAATCACTGAGGAGCGCGATCGCAGGAGTTGCTGAGTCCGGAGCAAAGAACCTTTCCCCGGATATGGTCGTGAAGCTGCTCAAACATTATGATATTTCCGTTGCGGAGGTGAAATTATCACAATCCGCCGATGAGGCCGCGAAGGACGCAGATGCTATCGGGTACCCCGTCGTCATGAAAATCATCTCCGACGATGTTCTCCATAAGACCGATGCAGGAGGCGTCCGGTTGGGGGTGAAAAACCGGGAGGAAACAAAGAAAGCGTACGATGATATTCTTTGCAATGTTCTGCAAAAATTCCCGGAAGCAAGCATCAAAGGCGTGCTCGTCCAGAAGATGTATAGCCTTGGCCGGGAGGTGATCATCGGGATGAAGCGTGATCCGGCTTTCGGACCACTCATCATGTTCGGGCTCGGGGGGATTTATGTGGAGGCGATGAAGGATGTTGCCTTCCGCGTGGCTCCTTTTTCGAGAGAAGAATCCCTCGAAATGATCGACGAAGTGAAAGCCATCAAAATCCTCAAGGGAGTGAGGGGCGAGGCACCGTCCGATATCACGACGCTCGCGGATACGGTGATGAAAGTCGGTGAAATGGCGATGGACATTCCGGAAATCAGTGAACTCGACATCAATCCCCTCATGGTCTTCAGCGCGGGAAAAGGAGTCGTGGCGCTCGATGCGAGGGTGATCCTCTGAAGAGTACAAAATACAAAACACAAAGTACAAAACCGGGAACAGGATAGAATTGCCCAACGAGGCCATCTCGGGACTTGCCCGCTTGTCTGCTTGCTGACTTGCCAACTCGAACACTTGTCTTTCAATTCTTCTTACATCCTTTTTTTTCTTTTCTGTTTTCTTGTACATCTCCCGATTTTTTTGTCAAAATGTCGGGCAGACAATATCGCTCATTATCGATATGCATCGGTTCATCACTATTTTCTTCGCATTTTCCCTCGCCTTCTTCCTCGTCGGAGCCGCGCGGTTTTTCTACCCGGAATGGTTTGAAGGCGGTTTTCTCGATTTTGTGAAAAACGAGGAGAGTGGAGAATTACGTCTTCCCCCTCCCGATGACAATCCCGGGGATGAGGCTCAGGAAACGGAGAAGACAGTCGAGGAAAGGCTCATCGAGGAGACCCCCGCTGATGAACAAGCCCTCTTCGAGAGAGCTCAGAAATTCTTCTCTCACGGCGCGCTTTCCCTCGCACAAAACGATCTCTCCGTCCTTCTCGAAAAAAACCCGAACCATAAGGAAGCATATCTCATGCTCATCAAGGTCCACATCCGGAAAAGAAATTTTGCGGAAGCGGAAGGGGTCGCGCGCAGGGCTCTTGGCGGATCTTTTCCTGATGATCCGGATTTCCTCCTTCTCCTCGGCGACCTCTTCCTCCAGCAGGGGGAGTCGAGGCTCATCGAAGCAAAGAATACATTTGCGCTTCTCCCTGAGAGTTCTCCGGAAAGGAATTATTATCTCGGGGTCATCGCGATCGCCGAGGGAGACATGGATCTCGCACAAAATCTCTTCGAGAAAGCAAAGTCTTCTACTGTCTTCAACAGGAGGAGCGACATGATCCTTGCCGCCTTTAATGAATTTTCGCTTTTTCCTGACGGGAGTCCGCTCCACCGGGACACCCTCCTCGCAAAAGCGCTTAACGATGCGGAACAGTTCGAGATATCCCTCATGCTCACGAAAAAAGTCCTCCTCGAGAATGCCGGATACCGGGATGCGTGGCTTGTAAACGGGTATTCGTATCTCGCGCTCGAACGCTATGAATTTACCTACAATGCCTTCACCCAGGCCTTTTCCATCGATCCGGCTCATGCGGACTCCGCGTTTTTTCTCGGGCTGACGAATAAAAGACTCGGAGATTACGACCGAGCGGTGAGTTTCTACGAGCGGGCGATCGAGAACGGGTTCACTCCGGAAAAAGAGGTTCTCCGCGAGATCGCAGACGCATATTATCTCGGAGAAAAATATGAGCTTTCGCTCAAGGAATATGAGAAGATGCTGGAACTCTATGGCGGGGAGGTGAGTGACTTTATCCGCCCCATGAACATCGCGCTCACAATACTCAAAGATACGGATACCGGCATTTCCCTTGGGAACTGGGTTGTGGAGACCTATCCGAATGAAGCGCTCGCGTGGAATCTCAGGGGTTGGGCATACCTTGAAAAAAATGACCTTGCCACGGCAGAATCTGATCTCAAGAAATCTCTCGAGCTCGACAATAAACTCGCCGCCGCCTATCTCAATCTCGGGATCGTCCGCGAAAGACAGGAGCGGATTGATGAAGCGCTCAATCTTTTCGAGACGGTCTATGAAATGGATCCCTTGAGCGAGATCGGAGAAAAGGCGGTTGAACACTATAATGCACTCGTAGAATAACGGATAGCATGGTGGAGATGCACGCATATTTGAGAAGCATTTTCTCTTCGTGATATTTTTCATCCCATGCAGTCTCAATGCCGACAGTGCGGGAATCCATATGAAATCACAGACAGTGATCTGAGATTTTATGAGAAAGTCTCCGCCTCTGCTCCCACGCATTGCCCGGATTGCCGGCAGATGCGGAGGCTTGCCTATCGAAATGAACGACATTTTTATAAGCGGACATGTGATGCGACAGGGAAAGAAGTTGTTTCTGTATATTCCCCAGACAAAAATTGTGTCGTATATGATCAGGGATTTTGGTGGTCAGATGCGTGGGATCCCCTCGAACATGGACTGGATTTTGATTTTCAACGATCATTTTTTGATCAATTTTATGAACTGAGCTGCAAAGTTCCCCGTCCTGCACTTCTCAATATGAGTAGTGAAAATTCACTCTTCACGAATCATTCTGCGTACAACAAAAACTGTTTCATGTGTGTGAACACAGGATATTCAGAAGATTGTACCTACTGCAGTAATTATGTATTGGAAAATACCGACTGTACCGATTGTCTCGCGATACAATCGTGCGAACTCTGTTACGCATGCGTCGACACAAAAAAATCCTTTTCTTGTTCTTATCTTCATGAATGTATTCAGTGTACGAATTGCTCCCTGTGTTATGACTGCCAATCCTGTGAGCATTGCTTTGGCTCGTATAATCTGAGACACAAAAAGTACTATATCTACAACACGCAGTATTCGAAAAAAGAATATGGAGAAGCATTACAGGAAATTATGCCCGCAACATGGGAAGAATGGACTGCAGCGATGAAAGATTTCCAGCAGAAAATAAAAGTCGAAGTCATTCATAAGACTGTGTTTTCCGAGCAATGTGAACATTCCACCGGGGATCATATTTTTAATAATAAAAACACTGCTCATTCCTATTACACGTTCGATACGGAAGATTCTGCGTATTGTTACGATGCCGGGAAAATGAAAGACGTACGCGATGTTACAGAGCCACTCTCGGGAGAACTCCAATTGGAAACACATGCCTGCAACATCAATCATGAAATTTGTTTCTGTTCTAAATGCTATGAAAACAGCAATCTCTTGTATTGCCAGTATTGCTGGTATTCATCACATCTTTTCGGATGCTTCGGTGTACGAAACAAAAAATACTGTATTTTGAACAAACAATATACAAAAGAAGAATACGAGAAACTCGTGCCAAAAATGATTGAACATATGACAAAAGGAGGAGAATGGGGGGAATTCTTTCCGATAGAAAAAACCGCATTCGGATACAATGAAACGGTTGCTCATGAATACTTTCCTCTTTCAAAAGAGAATGTTTTGAAGCGTCATTGGAAGTGGAAAGATGAGGAAACGCATGACTATTCGGGAGTCACGCAGAAGCTTCCCGCTGAAAAACTCTCCGGTGAAATATCTTCAATTCCTGATGATATCATCAATTGGGCTCTTCTGTGTTCTGAAACTGGACGCCCTTATAAGATTCAGAAGGTAGAACTCGAATTCTATCGAAAAATGAATCTTCCCATTCCTCAGTATCATCCTGATGTGCGACACGCACATCGCATGGCACTCAGGAATCCCCGGAAACTCTGGGAGAGAAATTGTCTGAAGTGCAAAAAGAAGATCCAGACAACATATGCGCCGGAAAGACCGGAGAAAGTCTATTGCGAAAAATGCTATTTAGCGTCCGTCTATTAACCATTATTCCGATATGAAACAAGACTGTGTTCACTGCTCCCGGGAATTTGAAATCACCGATGGCGATCTCAAGTTTTATGAAAAAATTTCCGTTCCAGCTCCCACCCGTTGCCCGGACTGCCGGCAGATGCGAAGGCTCGCGTTCCGGAATGAACGCGTTCTCTATAAAAGGAAATGCGATCTCTGCGAACGACCCATTGTCGGGATGTTTGATGAAAATGTCCCGTTCCCCGTGTACTGCGGAGACTGCTGGTGGTCGGACAAATGGGACCCGTTTCAGTACGGAAGGGATTTTGATTTTTCCCGGCCTTTCTTCGACCAGTTCCGGGAACTCATGATGGTGGTTCCGAAGGCGGGGATGCTCCAGCTCAACAACGAGAACTGCGAATACAACTCGCTCATCGCGTTCAGCAAAAACACATATATGAGCGCCGGGAGTTATTTCATGGAAGATTCTTGTTATGCCCGGAAAAGCCAGTATTCAAAAGACTGCCTCGACAGCACACAGATCGACCATTCAGAACTTCTCCGGTACGGAGTGAACTGCTCGAACTGTTACAATTCCCATTATCTCGTAAACTGCCGGAATTGTTCTGATTCAGCCTTCCTCGCGGATTCCGTCGGATGTGAACACTCATTTTTCTCTTCCGGAATAAAAAATAAAAAATATCACTACAAGAACAAGCCATACTCAAAAGAGGAGTACTTCTCGCTTCTCGAAAAAGAATCGGCGCGTGATCCGGAAATACTCTTTCAGGAGTTTCTCGAGTTCAATGCGACCATTCCAAAGCGATACCAGAATCAGATCAACTGCGAAAATTCCTCCGGGGACTACATCCAGAACTGCCACAACGCGATCGAATGTTATGACTCATTCGATATCGAAGATTCAAAATTCATCGTTGAGAGTGTGACGGTGAAAGATTCCATGGACCTCTCGATGCATGACAAGGAAATTGAACTCTGCTATGAACTCTGTTCCGGCGGCGAACGAAATCAAAATCTAAAGTTTTCGTTCTGCACCTGCGCAAGTCCGGGCTCGGAGTATCTCTACTCATGCTTCTATTGTGCGAACTGTTTCGGCTGCGACAGCATCAATAAACGGGCATCTCATTCGATCCTGAACAGGAAATATACTCCGGAAGAATACGAAGCGCTTCGCGGAAAAATTGTGGAACACATGAAAAAAACAAAAGAATACGGTGAATTCTTCCCCATGGATCTCTCGCTCCACGCGTATAACGAGAC
>JBGSON010000039.1:0-46542 GCA_041739085.1 Candidatus Altimarinota bacterium
TTCTGCTGTGCAGTTCTATACAGAGCAGTTGCGCCGGTGGCGAGGATCGCGATGATCGTGATCACCACGAGGAGCTCAATGAGCGTAAAACCTTTTGTGTTTTTCATATAAAAAATGGGATAAAAGAAAAAAAATGAAAAAAAGAGAAAAAAGGGTTATTGGGAAATGAAAAAACTGGGGTGATCCCCCATTAGAGGTTTCTAAATGAGTAATGTGAGGATTTGTTTTTCATTTCTTACTCATATTATCACAGTTTTTGTAAAAACACAACATTCCCATTTGTCAAATGTCGGACGATTTGAATCAAAATGAGAGAGACAAAAAGCACATTCAGCCCATTTCCCAGCAAAATCGTATGAATGGAAAATGAATTTGATTTCTTATCCCTCGGTCGCCAATTCGCTCATCTTCATGATCGGACTCATGATCGCCGTCACCATGAACCCCACGACTACGCCGATGAGGATGATAATAAAAGGCTCCATGAGCGAGGAGAGCGTCTTCACCATGGTCTCCACTTCGTCTTCATAGAATTCAGCGACTTTCCCCGTGACATTGTCGAGCTGGGCTGTCTGCTCTCCGACGGAGATCATGGAAACGAGCATCACCGGGAACATCTTCCGGTTCCCCTGGAGGTTTTCCCCGATCGTGATCCCCTGCTTCACATCTTCCGCGATGAGGAGGATGCGCCTTCGGTAGACTTCGTTCCCGACGACTTCCGAGGTGATGCGGAGGGCTTTTACGATGGAGATCCCGCTCTGGGTGAGCGTGGAGAGGCTCCGCGCGAACTGCGCGAGGATGAGTTTTCGTCTGAGATTTCCAAAAATCGGCACAGCGAGAAGGAATTTGTCCCAGTAAAACTTTCCGCTATGGGTTTTTTTCCATGCGCTGAGAAGAATATTGAAGAGGATTATGCATGCGATGACGATGGCCGGATTCGGAATACCGAATGTTTTTCCCATGAGAAAGTCGCTGATCCCGATCATGACCTGCGTTGATTTCGGGAGCTCCGCTCCGACTTCTTCGAACGATGTCTTCATCTTCGGGATCACAAGGACAGAAACCGCGGTAAACACGGCGACGATCACAAAAACGATCGCCATGGGATACATCATGGCGCCCTTGATCTTCCCCTTGATCTTCGCGTTTTTCTCCGTCTGGTCCGCGAGCGTGAGGAGCACCTGATTAAGCCGTCCGGAAGCCTCGCCCGACCGGATCATCCCGATCTCTGCCCCGAGGAAGATATCCGGATAGAGTTCAAGTCCCTGGGAAAGGGTCTGGCCGACCTCGATCCGGGAGATGAGTTTTTCGCAGATCCTCTTCATCTTCAGATCCTCTGTCTGTTCCTGGAGGATGGAGAGTGACTTCACGAGGGAAACACCGGCATTGATCATCGTCGCAAGGAGGCGGAAAAAGGTGACTTTTTCCTTCATCTTCACCGGTGATTTTTCGATCACCCATTCGTTGATCCGCGCGAAGACACCGCCTTCGATCTGGGCGGCCTGCGTTTCACCGAGTTTGATCTTTTTATATTCATCCTTGCCGATATGAATGGATGTAGCGAGTTCCTGTGCCATGGGATAAAAAAGTTAAGGAATAAAGAGATAGTTCAGTCGTTGGCGATCTTATAGGACTCCTCCATAGTAATGAGCCCCTGAAGGACCTTCATGTATCCGTCCTGGATGAGCGTCGTCATCCCCTGTTTGATCGCGATTTCTTCGATGTCGACCTCGCGCGCGCCTTCGAGAACGAGCTTTTCGATCTCGCGGCTCATCGTCATCACTTCATACACCGCGATCCGGCCCTTTGTTCCCATGTTCTCGCATTTTTCACAGCCTTTTCCCCGGTAGAGAGTCATGTTGTTCAGGAGATTCCGGTCGAATTCCTCATTCGGATGGAGTTTTTCGAGCTGCCCCCGTATTTCTTTTGCAACTGCTTCTTCCGGTTTATATGATTCTTTGCATTCGGGACAGATGCGCCGAAGAAGCCGCTGGGCCTGGATCGTCCGGAGCGCGGACGTGATCTTGTATGCCTTCACTCCCATGTCGAGAATACGGGTGATCGTGGAGACAGCGGAATTCGTATGGATCGTGGAGAGTACCATGTGTCCCGTGAGAGCGGCCTTGATGGCGATCTCGATCGTCTCCATGTCGCGGATCTCTCCTACCATGATGATATTCGGATCTTGCCGGAGAGCAGTTCGGAGTCCGAACGCGAAATCATATCCGATATCCGGCTTCACCTGGCTCTGGGAGAGCCCTGCCATCTCATATTCCACCGGATCCTCAATGGTCATGATATTCACCGCGACATCGTTCAAAAGACTCATGCAGGAATAGAGCGTCGTCGTTTTTCCCGACCCCGTCGGCCCGGTAACGAGGATGATCCCGTTCGGGCTTTTGATCGTGTGCATCATCGATTTGTAGTTGTTCCCCTTCATCCCGAGCTCTTCGAGCGACGGTATCGTCCGGTTCTTGTCCTGAAGACGCATGACCACTTTTTCTCCGTGGATGACGGGAAGGCACGAAACGCGGAGCTCGATCTGTTTCCGGTCATCCGTCATCGTGTTCATCCTTCCGTCCTGCGGCATCCTCGTTTCATCGATCTTCATCCCCGACATGATCTTGATCCTGGAAACGATCGCGATGTGGATGTTCTGGGGATATTCAATGATCTCGCGGAGTTCTCCGTCAATACGGAACCGCACGCGGACGATCTTCTCTCCGGGTTCGATATGGACATCGGAAGTCCGCATCTCAAACGCAAGAGAAAGGAGGTACAGGACAATCTGGGGCGTATTCCCCGCTATGATCGCATCCGTCAGATTTTCCTTTATATTTTTTTTGACCATGGGAGAGAAATAAACCCTGCCGGGAGAGACCTTACAATTCTAAAGTCTGTCCTTCTTCGAGTCGGAAATATGTCTGCATGCTGAGATTAAAGATGTATGTTTCAATTTCCTTTTCCTCTTCTTCGCCGTTCTTCTGTTTTTCGAGAGCCGGATCGATATCCTTTTTTTCAGGGAGAGTGATCTGGATCTCTTCAATGCTCATGATCGGCACCGGGTTCTGTTTGAAATAATCCTGCTGGTTCAGCGAACCGGATTTCTCGATCTGCTTCATAAAGCGCTTAAAATTGTACTCGTCTGCTTCGACGGTCGTCCGGAAAGGGAGGATGTAATAGTCCTCGCCGGCGCCCTTTTTCGGAGCATTAAAGGAGATCGTATTGAGGGACATCGGGTGCTCGTCCGAATCAGCGGTAATGGAAAAATCCTCGAGAAAAACAGCGATCTCGTCCGTCGGATTGTGGGTGGGAAGGACCGTGTCGAGAACCGGTTTCCATTCCGTCACGACCTTCTCGTATTCCGCGGAGATCTTCTGAAGCTCCTCTTCTTCGTCTTTCAGCGCCGCTTCTTGTTCCAATAATTCGGCTTCCTTCTGCTGGATGTCCAGCTTGTACGCCTGAGCCTTCCGGTACTGCGGATAGGAATGGAATGCGAGCGTTCCGATGACGATGAGCGCGGATATGCCAAAAAGGATATAGGCGTTCTGATGGAATGTGCGGATCTTTTTCAGGTAGAGCTCGAATTGTTTTTTTTGTGTCGGAAGCATAGGAGAGAATGAAATGAATCGATAATATTATTCTTTCGGCGCGGCCTTCATGGAATCCAGGTCATCCGAATCTTTCAGATAGAGGAAGGCGAAGGTAAACGGAGAACAGTATTCACTCGATTTCGTTTTCCCTTTCGTCGTGCACGGAGACTTTGAGAAGTTTTTGATCTCCACCCCGTCAAAGTTGTCATGATCATTGAGCGCGTTTTTGAGGAGGATCTGAGATTTCATCGCCGTTCCCTCAGGAGCTCTGATCTCTCCGGAAATGGAGAGCTTCATCGTCTCGCTGTTCCCGGAATAGGTGGAGTACGTCACGTACCGGCTCACCGTGTTCCCCTTAAATGTTTTGTTCGTCGTGTCCTCGATCATTTCAAAGACCTCCCTCCAGTTGATCCGCTTGTTCATGATTGTGCCGAGGACCTGATTGTCCTGGATCTCGGCGATCTTTCCGGCGTACAGAGCGATGTCCTTTTTCGACATTTCGATGTCGGAAAGGATGCGGGAGAGCTTCGTGTTCTTATCCTCAAGGATGATCCCGTAGTTCTTCTGCTCGATGAGACGGGAGAGGAATCCGGAAGTGCTCAGAAAAAGACCGCTGAGAAGGAACGAGATGATGGGGACGATGAGAGAAGATCCTGCGACGATCTTTGAAAGCTGAAGGATCTCCCGCGCCTTTTTCTGTTTTCCCTCCTCGGAGGAAAGAAGGTTCTTTGAATCTGTCTGGTTTTTCAGATCAAGGATGTTTCTGTTGTCTTCCTTTTTTTCTTCCTGTTTCTTTTGTCCCCTCTCCTCTTCTTTTTTCTTCCGGCTCTGGGAAATGATGTTCTGGATGAGCACCTCTTCCGGAGTCGTCTTCCTGTCTTCTTCAAACATTTTTGTGAAGACGTTTCCCTCATCTCCCGAGACAAGATGGTCTCCTGTCCCCGGGGCCGGCTTCTCCTCTTTCTTTTTAAAGAACGAACCGATCTTCGAGAAGAGGCTTTTCTTCTCAGCTCCATCCTCGCCGCGCATCTTCTTCTTCAGTACCTCTGATATGGATATCGAAGAATCATCTTCCGGATCAGAAGAAGACAGGTTCCCTGCGACAGGAGAAGAGGTCCCGGAAGATGTTTTTCTTATGGAGTCTATCGCACTCAGTTTCTCTTCGCCGGAAGCGATGAGTTCTTCAAGACTCGGCGGATTGCTTTCGGCACCACCAGAAGAAGCGGGACTTTGAATATTGTCGTCTGTCATGTGCGTTTTTTTATATGAAAATGTATTTTCTGTTCATTATACCCTAATATTCTAATGAAAACAACAGTAAAATGAAACGTTTTTACTCACCGAGGAGGGCAGATATTTTGTCCATGAGTTCCTTTGAAAGCGTGATTTGCGATGGGAAGAGGAGAGAATGGTTCTGATATACAATTTCGACATCTTTTTCTCCGGGATGATCTGAGAGGAGGGAGTGGAGGAGCTTCATCTTTTCCCTTGAGAATCCATCCGGAAGCTCTATCCGGAACGGCGTTTCTACCGCGGGATGAGGAAATATCGTCCGTCCGTTCGATTCTGGAGATTCCTCGATGTCTGAAATGCCATGGATTTCGTCCCCGGGGTCCCTCTCCTCATCAGGAGAGACTGATGAGGAGTCTCCTTCCGAAGTAAAATAGAAGGCCTCATCCTCATTGAGAAGCCCCTCGTCCTCAGCCTCCTTCCTCGTTTCTTCAAGATCTTTCGATGTCAGTTTGTCCACTACGATCTGCCACACGCCGTTCCGTTTTTCCGCTTTTCCACGCAGGGAGAGAAAGGCATCTTCCTGGATTCCGGACTGAAACTCGGAATACGCTTTCGGGAAAAAAACCGCCTCGATTGTTCCGGTGAGATCTTCGACCATGACAATAGCCATCACTTCGTTTTTTTTCGTGATGATCTTTCTCACCGAGGTCGAAAGTCCGTTCACCTGGATTGTCGATTTTCCGAACCGGAGCGCATCAGGGATATTGCGGATGGGGACTCCTTTTTTCAGGAAATACGCGCTCATCCCGCGGAGCGGATGGCTCGAGACATAGATCCCGAGGACTTCTTTTTCCCACCGGAGACGTTCAGACAGCTTTGAAGATTTTGTGTCTGGAAATGAGAGTTCATGTTTTTCGAATGTCTTTCCACCGAAGAGCGATGACTGGGAATCATCCCTCTCGTGCGATTCAGTCCTCACATACTTTAAAACCTCATCGAGATTATCGAGGATCGCCCGGGCATCAAGGAATCCCGAAAAAGCTCCGGATTTCGCCAGGACTTCGAGTGATTTCTTATTGAGCGCCTTTGGAGAAACGCGGGAGAGAAAATCAGAGAATGTGGCGAACTTCTCCTCCTTCCGGGCCTTGAGGATCTCTTCGACCACGCTTGTCCCCACGCCCTTGACAGCGATGAGGCCAAACCGGATGACCTTTGACTTCGTCACCGCGAAGTCGGCGGATGATTCGTTGATATCAGGAGGAAGCACTGTTATATCGAACACTCGGGCGTCCCCGATGTCGAGGATGACCCGGTCAGTATTTCCCTGGTCCGCGGAAAGGAGAGCGGCAAAAAATTCCGTCGGATAGTGGGCTTTGATATAGGCCGTCTCATACGCGATCTGGGCATAGCACGCGGCATGGGAGCGGTTAAATCCGTATCCGGCGAACGGCTCGATGATCTCATCAAAGATCTTCGTCGCGAGCTTCTCACTATGTCCGAGATTCTTTGAACCGTCGAGGAACCGCTGTCTCTGCGCGGCAAGCTCTTCCGGGATCTTTTTTCCGATGGCGCGCCGGAGTATATCCGCCTGGCCGAGGGAAAATCCCGCAAAAATCTGGGCCATTTTCAGGATCTGTTCCTGATAGATGGCGATCCCAAAGGTCGGCTGAAGGATCTCTTCAAGGCTTTTGTGGAGATAGGAGACATATTTTTTCCCATGCTTTCCCTTGATATAGTCCGGAATGAACTGCATCGGGCCGGGTCTAAAGAGGGAGACCATAGCGATGATGTCCTCAAAATCCGTCGGTTTCAGCTCTTTGAGATACCGCTTCATGCCCGCTGATTCGAGCTGAAATACTCCCGTAGTCCGTGCGCTGGAAAGGAGCTCGAAGGTCTTTTTGTCATCCATGGGGATGGTGCTGAAATCGACCACGACCCCTTTGGTCCCGCGGACAAGAGATTTCGCGCGTTCGAGGATAGTGAGATTCCGGAGACCGAGAAAATCCATTTTCAGAAGGCCGAGGGAGTCGAGCGGTTTCGCGGAATACTGGGTAATGATCGATTGGTCGTCTTTCGGGGGATGCTGGATGGCGGAATACTTGAGGATCGGCTCCGGAGCGATGACGACAGCGCACGCATGGACCGAAATATGACGTACGTTCCCCTCCAGTTTTTTTGCATCCATATAGATCTTCCGCTTCACTTCATCGTTCTGCAGGGCTTCCATGAGTTCCGGTGATTTTTTTTCCGCTTCTGCGAGTGTTGTGCCGGGCCGGTCCGGGATGAGTTTTCCAAATTCGTTCATCTCCGCGAAGGGAAGCCCCATGACCCGCCCGACATCTTTCACCGCAGCCCTTGCCGCCATGGTCCCGAATGTGCAGATCTGGGCAACACGGTCCGTTCCGTATTTTCCCCGGACATAATCAATGACTTCATCCCGCCGGTCGTCAGCAAAATCAAGGTCGATATCGGGCATGGATATCCGCTCCGGATTTAAGAAACGCTCAAAGAGAAGGTTATACTTGATCGGGTCAAGGTCGGTGATGTCGAGGAGATATGCGACGATCGCCCCTGCCGCGGAGCCCCTTCCCGGTCCAACGGCGATCCCGCTTTTCTTCGCCCAGCGGACAAAATCCCAGACAATAAGAAAATAGGATTCAAATCCCATGTTTCCGATGACATCGAGTTCATAGTCGAGACGCTCGGAAATGATTCTTTTCATCTCATCTGAAACTGAGTCTTTCGCAGGACTTTTCTCATCCTTCTGGTGATATCCATACCTCGTGCATATTCCTTCCTCGCAGAGGTGACGGAGATACTCTTTTTCAGATGCAAAGCCTTCCGGGATCTGAAAGGAAGGAATGCGATACTTTCCGAATTCGAAGTTCACATCGCAGAGATCGGCAATTTTTTTGGAATTCGCTACTGCTTCCGGAAAAGAGGAAAACCATTCCTCCATCGTCTCGCCGCTCACGAAAGAGAGATCATGATCGAGGAGATGAAACCGGTGGGGATCGTTCTTCAGAGTGTTGTACTGGAGGCAGAGAAGGGTATCGTGCGCGTCCGCGTCTTCCGGGAGGACATACGAAACGTCGTTCGTCGCGACCAGCGGAACGCCGGTTTTTTTCGAAAGCTCAACGATGCTTTTTTCAAGCAGTGCATCATCCTCGAACTTGGGACGATGGAGCATTTCCAGGTAGAGGTCCTCCCCGAAAATGGCGCCGTATTTCTTCAGAGCTTTTTCCGCCTCTTCCTTATTTTCATTGAGGAGGTGGCGGGAGATCTCTCCATTCACCCGGGGAATGATCGCGATGAGTCCTTCCGCGTTTTCCCTGAGGAGATCCATGTCTATCCTCGGTTTGTAGTACATCCCGGTGAGGTATGCTTCGGAAGAGAGTTTTAAGAGGTTCTCATATCCGGTCCGGTCCTTTGCGATGAGAAGGAGATGATGCCGCTGATTGTCGATCCCGGCCTCCTGATCAAACCGGCTCCGTATGGCGACAAACATCTCGCATCCGAGGATCGCTTTCATCCCCGCTTTCCCGCAGGCCTTGTAGAGATCGATGAGGCCGTGGACATTCCCCTTGTCTGTGAGCGCCACTGCCGTCATTCCGAGAGCCTTTGCCTTCTCGACATACTGCTCCACGGTCCCGAGCCCGTCGAGGAGCGAGTAGTGGGAGTGGACATGGAGATGGACGAATGGTGACACCGAAGGGGATGGGGGAAATTACTCCAGAAATTGTATCAGAAAGAAAAAAGGAAAAACACAAAAGAAAGCAAGCAAGTGTTCAGGCCGGCAAGCTTTTTCCGATCGATTATCGCATGTTCTGTACGAGTAACCTCCCCTGAGGTGATTTCACAAAATTGTATCAAAAAGAAAAAACACAAAGAACAAAAGAAAATGCATGCCCTGATTTTCTTTTGTGCTTACTCCTTTTTCTTCATGCGCGATGAGCCTGAATGGTCTTTGAGGGACAAAATCGCGACACAGGACAGGAGGAACATTTTGGTCTTCGTGCAATGCACGTTTTTCTCCCGTGATTGATGAACACATGGCCGAGGGCGCCCCACTTTTCTTTCGGCAAAAGTCTCATGAGCTCGTTTTCAATTTTCTCAGGCTTTCCTTCGGCTTTATTCGAGATGAACGCGAGAAGCCGGGAGATCCGGACGACATGGGTATCAACGACAACGCCCTCGACTTTTCCGAAACCCGATTCCAGGACAACGTTCGCTGTTTTTCTTCCGACACCCGGGAGAGAGAGAAGTCCTTTCATCGAATCCGGGACATTTCCATGAAAATCATTCTGGATTTTCGTTGCCGCAGATCTGATATGTTTTGCCTTGTTCCTATAAAAACCAGTGGAAAAGATGAGCTTCTCGATCATTTTCAAAGAAGCGCCTGCGAATGCGTCGACCGTCGGAAAAGTTCTGAAAAGATTTGGGGTGACGCCATTCACCTGTTTATCCGTGCACTGCGCGGAGAGGATAACCGCGACGAGGAGCTGAAAAACGTTTTCAAACCGGAGAGCAGTTTTCGCATACGGAAATTCTTTCTCCAGAACAGAAAGAATCCTGGCAGAACGTTTTTTTTTCATGGAAAAAGATTCCTTCATAGACATTGTGATATCCAGGGCCCATCAGGCAGCTCTCGCCTTTTCAAAAAGATCAATGAAGTGATCGTATTTTTCGGCGATGTCATTCACGGCCTGTTCCTTGGTCCATTCCCCGTTCTTATGCTTCACGAGCGCGTCCGCAAAGATCGTCCGGCCGACAGCAAAGCCGTTCACTCCGCGTGACTTTGCGCTCACGGTAAGCCAGTGCTCCACTTTTTCCATGCTCTCTCCCCGCCCGAGGATGACGATCTGGGCATCCGACTTTCCTCCGTCGTACACTGCAGCCGAACAGATATCCATCCCTTCTTTCGTCTCAGTCCCCTCGATCTTCCAGACGTTGGGGAAAACACCGGCAGAGTGAAGCTCCTTCACCGCTTCCGCCAACTTCAAAGGGCGCACATCCGCATCGAATTTTTTCTTATCTCCTCCGACTGCCGCGAGATCAGCCTCCGAAGGTTCGATGAGAGGTTCGATGAGGAAGCCGAATTCGTTCTGTGCGCAAAAGTCATAGAGTTCCTTGAGCCTTGCGTTCTGGAGGGAATGATCCTCTCCCATAACGATCCGGATAAGCGCTTTCACATAAGTCGGCCGGATATTGAGGATATGTTCACCCCAGTCTTCATACTCAAAGTCAAAAATCTTCTGTCCGGATTTTTCCGTGGAGAGAAGATTCCGTACGCCCATTTTTCTTGATTCCTGATGGATATTCGATCCGAACTCTTCGTCGACGAGAATCGCGAGATCGGCAATCCCCCTTTTCTCTGCGACTTTCTTAAACCCTTTGAAGACAAGGTATTTGAAATACTTCAGCTTTTCTCGCTCCTCCTCCGTGATATCATTTTTGTGTTCCAGGATAAGTTTTTTGAAAGATCCGCGATGATCGAACGGAAGAACGTAGAGGGAAGCCATAGTCGAGGATGTGAAAGGAGAAGCAGGGTCATTGTAACGATTTTTTGAGTATCGTGGAAGAGATGAGAGAGGCATTACGCCTCAGAAATAAATTCTTGACGCATGCGGCAAAAAAAGGGAAAATTCCGTCGCTCCCTGTGAGGGTGCTGAGCACCGTTTCAAACCCTCTTTAATATTCTGTGGGCAAGTGGTGAAATGGTAGTCCCGCTCAGCGGGATGAGGGTAAAAAAGGAAAGGAGAAAACATTTACAACATCGATTCAAACCCTCGTTAAATATTCTGTGGGCAAGTGGTGAAATGGTAGACACGCAAGGTTGAGGGCCTTGTGGGAAATATCTTCCCGTGGAGGTTCAAGTCCTCTCTTGCCCACCATCTTTACAAATGGCTTTGCGAAGCCATTTTTGATAGTATTTTACTTAAACCGCGGTATTCGCTGAAGAAGACAGGGTCACCCGAGGGAGGTGACCCCTGAAAAACTCTTTAAGGAATACTATGCCGAGCAACAAGATCGATTTCTCTATCACTGCGGAGTTCTAATGCAGCAAAACGCAATGAGTATCCATTTTGTCGTAATGCCGCAAGGACAATTTCTCTATCGGCACGGAGTTCCTCTGAGGCATATTCGAGAGCCAATCCATTTTGTTTCACTGCCGCAAGAACTATCTCTCTGTCAGTACAGGGTTCTTGTAATGCGCGGTCAAGACTCCTGCCAATTATTTTCGATGAACTACTGATTATTGGCGAACTTTCCAACGTTGCATCGCTCTCCCCAGTTTCATGACAAGGAGATTCCGCCAATTTTCTCAAAATTCTGTTTGCCTCGAAGACAAATTCTCTGTTTGATAGGAGCTCTGGAGTAGCCCAGCGAAGAGCCTTTCGATTTTGTTTTATTGCCGCGAAAACAACTTCACTATCAGCACGGAGTTCTGGTGAGGCCATTTGGAGAGCTAGTCCATCTCGACCCACTGCAGCAAGGACTATTTCTCTATCGGTGCGGAGTTCTGGTGAGGCGTATCGGAGAGCTACTCCAGCTCGACCCACTGCAGCAAGGACTATTTCTCTATCGGCGCGGAGTTCTGGTGAGGCGTATTCAAGAGCATATCCACTTCCGCGTACTGCCACAAGAACAATTTCTCTATCAGCTCGGAGCTTTGTTGAGGCGTATCTAAGCACAAATCCATTTTGACTCGCTACTGCAAGAACAAATTCTCTATCAGCAAGCAATATTTCTGAAGCGAATTGAAACGCCCATGGACTCTGTCGCACCGCTTCAAGAAAAAATTCTTTGTCTGACCGAAGATCCTCAGACACGAATCTAAAGGAATCACTATGTCGTCTTCCTGCCGTAAGGAGAACATCTCTGTCACTACGAAGAACCTTGGGAACAGAGATAAGCCCTTTTTTCTTCTGACTGAGCAATTGTAGAAATTCTGTTCTTTGAGAGTCATATTGTATAGCTTCTCCATGCAGGCAACCCAATGTCTCCTCAATACTAGCAGAAGAATCCTCTGCTATTGCCTGCAGATGAGCATCATGGAAGGTACTTGCGGCTTCATTTTTCACAAATCCGCCTCCCAGTTCAGCAGGGACAGCAGTGAAGCATTCTTGTTTTTCCGGGGGGAGATCTGCTACCGATCGATACCGTGTGTCGGAGGGATTGAAATGTGGTGCATTTTGCATGGTAAAATTGGATAAAGGGAGAAAATTATGAAAAGCGCAATCATTCCAGACACCTTACGGAATCCCTTCCGATAGACTCCTGAGGATTTTTGGATTCACTGAAATGACCCAACAAGGAAATATTGTGGTTTCCTGAAGTTGTTTTAAAACATGCCGAAAAAGTCCTTCATATTGCCTTACTGCGTTCAGAACGACTTTTCTATACAGATCATTTATTATAAAAATTTTATTTCTATTACTTCCTTGTGAAATCGCATTATTCTGAATTTCCAGTATAGTAGTTTCCATTTCCTTGCTCATGAGACCTTCCTCCGGATTAGTGGAGGTGCCCACAGACATATTCATCTTGCCGGGAGGGAAATCCGTGATCCACCGGCTCCGCCTGTCGGAAGTCTCAAAAATTAGCTCGCTGCAATCTCCGTGCTTTTCTTTTAAATAACATTGAAAAGCCCATGGAGACTTTCTCATGGAGGGAGACGTATTTCTTTGGCTGCATTCTGGTATTTGATGTGTTCGCGTAGCTTTCGGGAAGGGAGTTTCTGTTTTTTTTCTCACCATATGCCCCTCAGAACCATAAGGGACATCAACGGGTATATCACTGTTTCCGGGAGGACAATCTACGATCTCTCGAAACCGCCTATCTGCCGGATTAAATAATGGTTCGTCGCGCAAAGTATTTCGGGCAATCTGACTTTGAAGCAACACTTATATCATATGAATACACACATGTCAATAATCGATTTTTTTAAAATCCAATGTCACATATTTTGGGATTACCAGAAATTTGGGTGGAGAAAATTTAAGCATTCCTGTGAGAGTCACCTGTCCTCATGTAACGCTGATCATCGAGTGTCACCTCAGGTGAGGTGACTCCTACTTAAATTGAAAGAATATTTGTATACAGTGCCCCCTTCCTCACCATTAAAGTTTCAGTGTCTCTGATAACATGGAGCATTTTTTTGATTATGGGATAAAATCTTGACTTTCCAGAAATAAAATGGAGATAATGCCACTCTATTTTTTTTCATCCCTATGGCAAAAGAAAAATGCGATCCCTCGGCTCAGCGAGAATCTCTTGCAAAAGCACTGGAAGGATACCGACCAAGTCCTGTTCCTTTTGACGCAGTCATGGAAGCGGAAGTCGCACAGTTCTCTGATAAAACGCCGATAGCACTCGTCATCCGCGAACTCGCTCCGCTCATGGAAAAACTCGTGAGCAATGGAAGCATTTCGGACTCTGATCGGTCAGAGGCTGCAAAAGACAGGATTCATTCGAGGGTAGTCGCTTCAGCGAATCGATTCCGAAACGAATGGATACAGAGAAGGAAAGCTTTCGCAGATGAGATCGCGAGCCTCAACGGAGGAACACGGGCTGAGAAACTGGAAAGGCTCGGAGTCGCGGAAGGGGTTGTCACAAGACCCGGCATTGACTTTTGTTTTGTGAGGATCACGGGTGCAGACGGTCATGAAGAAAAGATCTATGTTCCAAAAGGGGACTGGAACGGAGTTTTTCCGTCTCAGGCAGGGGCTCGGTGTTGCGTGAGGGTGACTGGAACCGGGGATGGGCACAACTGCAGGGAAGGAGCCTTCGTTCCTCCAGCTGAGCTGGAACGTCACGGAATAACTCTGTAAGAGGAGAAATCTCACATTCGTTATCAGGTGATGGCGATATCGGTGAATGATCTCACAACATGCACTCTGGTTTTTGTTTTTCCTCGGAGGGATGCGATTTCCTGAGAAGGTGTTCTTTGCGTCCGATCGATAAGGAACGCATCGCGGCAACCGGCTTCAACAGCGCACTCGATGTCGCCGAGCGCATCGCCTGCGGCACTTAAATGCCCCGCATGGGGAAAGCCAAGTTTTTGAGCTGCGAGATGCGCAGGAAATGGGTGAGGCTTCGGGCACTCTCCAAAATCCTCATGGGCGAGCATGACCTGGACCATGGAGCTAAAATGAAATCGTTCATCTAGGATATCAAGCCATGCCCTCACGGAATTCGTGACAAGAGCAACAGGAAGAGGTCGATCGCTCCTGATACCGAGCTTCGACCTCATCTTTTCAAGAAATGCAGAAAAATCTTCAAAGACCTCCAATTGATGCACTCTTTCTTGATAGAGCTTCATGCCTTCACGGAAATACGCTCTTTCGCAAACTGCAGCAGTTTGGGCTGCGTCGCTCCTTTCCGCTCCATCGGGAAATCGATCCACCCACCGTTCCAGTGCAATGCTCGGCGTCTGGTTATGGAGATCGACTTCCCCCATATCGATCCCGAATGCATCAAGGAATCCACCAAATATACTGTTATGAAGCCACATGGAATCAACAGCGGTATTGTCGACATCACACTTCAGCCCCATTTCCTTATGAACCTCAAGTCGCATTTGTTATTGGAGAAAAAACGAGGCCCTATTTTTCTCTCGGCGGTACGATCTGTCAATAGCATCCTTTTTAGGAATGTGAGATCCATTACTCAATAAAAAGAGCGCCATTTGGCGCTCTTTTTTTATATCCAAAGCATTCTGATTCGGCATTTATTGTTCGCTCGGCGCGGGAACGGATCCTTCACTTTGATCCCGGCCACCGCCGCGGCAACCTTTTCCCTCATGTTTCCCGCCTTTTTGGAAGCGAGGGAGCCCGAGTTCTTCCGCGATGGATGTCGCAGTCTCAAAATCCTTGCTTTTCATGGCGGTGTGCATTTCTCCGAACCGGCTGAAGTTTTCTGCATTGATGACTTCCAGCATCGGAGAGTTTTCCGGCTGAAGGGACTTCCATGTCTCAAAATCGCCCGACTCAATGGCGGCGATCACCTCCGGAGACTGGCCCGCGCCTTTCTTCATCATCCCTTTCGGACCCATTTCCGGAAGTCCGAGTTCTTCACGGATCGTTTCCGCGGTTTCCATGTCGCCGCTTTTCATGGCTTCATGCATTTCCCTGATCCGGCCGAAGTTTTCTGCGGTGATGACATCAAGAAAAGGAGAACCTTCCGGCTGAAGGGCCTTCCAGGCATCATAATCTCCCGCCTCGATTGCGGCGATTATCTCCGGAGAGGGGCCGCGACCTCTCTCCCCTTTTTCGCGGCTCCCCTCGCGACCACCCATACCGTATTCACGAAGGAGGGAATGAACGGTAGTAAAATCATCTGCTTCGATCGCAGAGATAAGACTTGTTTTTTGTTCTTCCGTAAGTTCAATATTTTCGTCATTTGAATTGAGTGCGCTTGCCGCGTAGACGGAAATCCCCGCCAGAGAGATGACTGCGACGATGATGGATCCAATGATCCCTTTTGAAAGATTTGTGGTTTTCATGAGATATATATAAAAGAGAAAAAAAATGAGAAGTAGCTGCTTCATCCCTTAATACGGGAGCGGCATTATTTTTCTTGCAGAAAATTCTGTTCATTACTCGGGAAGACTATTTGGGAGTGGCGGGGGATTCATCATGTCCGGCTCCATCATGTTCGGAAGAAGATCATGCGGAGGCGGATAATCCCGAAATGGTTTCGGTCTTTTCCAGGGGAGAATGATCTCTGCGAAAAAAGTCTGCTCGCCGGTTGTTTTGCCGATCATTTTCACTTTTGCGCCGACAAAAATGATCCTCTTGGGATCGTGGCGCATTTTTTTCGGGCCCATTTCCCGCTCCATGTTTTTTCTTGCTTCGGAGAGATCGATATCCCAGACCTTCCCTGAAAAATCTTCAAGGATGATGACAGTATCAGATGAGATCTCGAGAATTATACCGGAGAGAAGACCATCTTCCGGACGAGACCACATCTCCATTTTTCTGTCATCCATGTGCATATACCCGGGGATGGCTCTGGAAAAGAAATCCTCAAAGTATTCCGACCCTCCCATGGAAAAAGAGACAATTCCGATCGCAATGCTTCCGGAAAGATTGAGTGTGATGAGAAGCCAGAAGGGAATGCGGTACCCCTGCTTGGTATGCCGCTTGACCCAGACGGCAAGACCGAGAAAAAGAAAGAAGAGAATAATCCAGGAAAACGGGAGGACAGTGAGAAAGAATCCCGCAGGGGAGTAGACGGCCCTGTCGACGAGTTCAAAATCCGCTTCGTAGACTGCAAAGAGGATGAGTGAGAAAGCGACCGCTCCAAGGAGAAGAACGACGACAAAGAGCCCCCAAAAGGCGACATTTTTCATGACAAATATCCATCGGGGGGTCGGACGGAGCCCCTCCTTCTTTATCCGTTCAGCGATGTTTGCGGATACATTTTTCATAATTCAGGGGAAAAAGAAACTCGATGGCGTTCCGCAGTCTCGCGGAAAAGATTTTTTCCTCTGCTGATGAGGGCGGCAACAGTACCGGGAGGAATGCGAAGAATGTCGGAGATCTCTTCATAACTCCTCTCTTCCAGGAATTTCAGAATGAGGATCTCCCGGTATTTCTCCGGCATGAGACCGAGGATCTCCCGGACTTTTTCCTTCTTCATCTTTTCATCAAGCTCGAAGGGAAGATTGATATTGTCCGGAAAAGCCCCGAGGAGGTCCTCGTCCCATTCGACTTTGTTCTCATGGCCGCGTGATTTTGATTTCCGGTATTCAGTGATGGTCTCGTTATGGGCGATACGATAGATCCAGCTTGAAAACTTCAGTTTTTCGTCAAAATCGTTCAGATTTTTCCAGGCCTTCAGGCAGACCTCCTGAAGGACCTCTTCCGCCTCCTCTCTCGAAAAGTATGAAATACGCTGAATATATCGGAGAAGACGCTCTTCATACCTTGAGACGAGTTCAGAAAACGCATCCACATCATGTCGAGCGGTTTCAGCAAGGAGCTCATCAGAATAATCGGAGTGAATGCGCCCAGTCATCATACTTTCTATTACGCAGGGAAGAAGGTTTTTCTTGCACCATCATACCCTGAAGAGATAGGGAAAGTCTCTTGGAGAGAGTGTCAGGCAATAGTCCTCACCCGTTTTATTTTGAAATATTTTTGATCTCAACGGCTTCCAGAGCAACATATCGACACAAATGAATAAAAATTGTGAAAAGTGGTCATTTCAGGCCAGTTATATACTAGAAAATAAAAATTGACAACCTGTCAAATTACATTTAAAATAATCTTGTTATATAAATATCTATCTATGATGAATTCAAAGGAGGTGTTGCTCATGGGTTTTCTCGCTTAATCAGTTCCAGAGCCTCATTTCATAATGAGGAAACACAAATCGGCAAATAAAAAGACAAAAAAAGAGGGAGTCTGCCTCCTTTTTGTCTTTTTGTGTATGAAGCCTTTCTGGAGGAGGAGATCCGGATTATGTCGAAAATGGCATCTCTTGTCTTTCCACGACTGAAGAAGTACTCTTTCCGCGCGTTTGCATTTGTTATTCAAGGCGGAAAAATGCGGTTTTTCCTGAGGATGATCTCGAAATTATTCGGCCCGCTCGGAGCCGGCGGCGGGGCTCTTATCCTCGCCATCGCGTCTACCGTGAGTTATCTCCTCGGATGGGTGAGGGATGCGATTTTTGCGAGGACCTTCGGGATCACGGATACCACGGATTCTTATTTTAAAGCATTCCTTCTCCCGGACACGCTCCTCACGATCTTTATTACGGGAGCGCTCCTCGGGCTCGTCATCCCTCTCTACATGAAAGCAAGGAAGATCACGGAAGAGGAGGGCGAGAAAACATTCGGGACGTTTTTCTTCGTCCTCAATGCTTTCTATGCTTCTGCTGCGATCCTTGTCATCATCTTCCTCGATCCGATACTCCGGATGGCCTTTCCCGAGACTTCGGATATCCAAATGCCCATCCTGAGGGAAGTCACGAACATCCTCATCTTCTCAAACCTCTTTTTTGCGTTGTCGAATTTCCTCGGGCATTTCCTCCTCGCCCATAAGCGGTTTTTCGCATACTCCGTTGCGCCGCTTTTTTATAATCTCGGGATCATCATCGGGATCGTCTTTTTTCACAGAGAACTCGGTATATATTCCGCGGCGTGGGGAGCGCTCGTCGGAGCAGCGGGGCATTTTATCTTGAGGCTGATCGATTTTCTGATTTCCAGGGAACGGTTCAGGTTTTCTTTTGACTTTCGAAATCCGTTTTTTCGGGAGCTCATCTCGAGCATGTGGCCGAAAGTCGTTGCGCTCCTGGTCCTTCAGGCGGGGTTTTATTTTTTCGCGCGCCTCGGCGACGGGGTACTCGGAGAAGGGAGATACTCTGCATTCCAATACGCGAGAAACCTCCAGAGTTTCGCGGTGTCACTGTTCGGGATATCTCTCGCTACCGCCGTTTTTCCGTTTCTCGCTGAATTCGTGGCGGAGAAGAAAATGGAGCATTTTATCTTCCGGCTGGAAAAGTCGCTCCGTCAGATCTTGTTTCTTGCCATTCCTTCTGCTGCGGGAATGATCCTCATCGCGAATGAGATCGTCCGGGTGATCTACGGAGATCAGAGCAATAATCTCCTCACTGTTGCGGCCCTCATCCCTCTTGCGCTCAGCATTCCTCTCGAGAGCGTGAACCATCTCCTCGTCCGGGCGTACCATGTCCTTCAGGACACTCTCCATCCCATGTTCGCGAGCCTCCTCTTCCTGGCGGTGCTCATCGGATGTTCCCTGCTTTTCGTTTTTCAATTCGGGCTTGGCGTCGAAGCCTTCAGCATTGCGTATTTCCTCGGATTCCTCGTCCAGGAAGCATATCTCTTCTTCATGCTCTCCAGCTTTTCCGTGGCATTTCCGTGGAAGACGTTCCTGCCGAATTTTTTCCGGATGCTCTGGGCTGTTTTTTTCATGAGCATTGCCGTTTTCGTGATCCTCTTCCTTCTCCGGGATTCGGGATATATTGTACGGTTTGTGTCCGCAGTTTCCGCAGGGGGGATCATCTATTTATCCTCCGCATATCTCATGAGGATGCCGGAGGTGACGGAATTAGCGATCATGAAATGGTTTCGGAAATCAAGTATCCAGGAAAACCATGGAGAAATTTAGATTCTCACCGCATCGGATAGGGATCAAACAACGCCAGAAACGCGGCGTGATCATTGTGGTCGCTCTCTTCGTGGCGATCATGATCGGCTTTTTCGCCCCGCGGATCTGGCAGAAAGTGAGAGTTCTCGCGGAAGAGTACCGGATCCAGAAAGGGCAGGAAGAGATCGCGTCGCTCCCTGAAATATCCTTTAAAGCAGAGGAAGTTTCAGACGGGTTCCTCGATGCTCCCCAACTCAATGAAACATCTCCCTCGGAGGAATTCCTCGCAAAGCTTGAAGCCCTCGGACCTGAAGAGCTCCCTGCTGAAAAAATACTCGCCGTCCCTTACATCTGCCAGAACCCGTACAGAAACGAATCCGGATGGGATGTCCATGATGCGAGCTGTGAGGAAGCCGCACTCCTCCAGGCCTACCTCTATTATACGGGCGAAACGGTCAGTGCGGATGAAGCGAACGCGATCATTCTCGATATGATCCGATGGGAGGAGAAAGAAGAAAATTTCGGCGGTCATATCGACCTCTATGGCGACGATATGATGAAAATGATCACCGGATACTATGGGATCCCGGAAGATGAAGTCGTCCACCTCACGAAGATGGACACTCTCCTCATGAAGAAAGTCATCACTCTTGGGTATCCCCTCATCACCCCGATCCAGGGAGAGCTGCTCCGGAATCCCTTCTACCCCTATCCCGGATACCATATGCTCACCATCATCGGATACTCGGGAGATACCGTTATCACGAACGATGTCGGGACAAAACGCGGAGAGAAATATCCCTATTCATTCGAACGTCTTCTCAATGCGAATAGTCCCGTCGGGAATGATGCTTTCGTGATTTTATCAGTACAAAAAACCGGAGATGCGGAAAAAACATCCGATGGAGAATCCCGGGGAAATGAGCCGGACGGAACCCCCGCTCCGATGTGAGATCTCGATCCATGTATTGTCCTTTTTCCATCTCTTTGCCACAATGGGCGCAATGCTGAAGCGCTACCCTCCTGATTTCGGGCTTCTCCTCTCGATGCTCCTCCTCATCGCATTCGGGCTCTTCATGCTCAGTTCTCTCAGTGTGTACAACTCTCACTCAAAGATGCTCACCCAGAAGATCCTCGAGTACTGTGACGCAAACGAAGAAGTGCCGAACTGCCAGCAGGGACAAGGACGATTATATGCGGAAGAATACTGTTTTCAGAATAACTGCAACAACCTCTATTTCAAGAGACAGGTACAGAGCGCCGCATTCGGATTCATATTTTTTATTTTCGCGTTTCTTATTCCCCTAGAACTCTGGAGGACGATCGCGCCGGTTATCTTTCTTGGATCGATCGCGCTCCTCCTCCTCGTGTTTTCCCCGATCGGAGCTGGATACGGGACTTCACGGAGCTGGCTTGATATCCCGCTTCTTCGCTCTATTCAGCCGGTAGAGATGGCGAAAATGGGGATCATTTTTTATTTTGCCATCTGGATGAGCAGGAAACAGAACGAGATCCAGACATTCCAGGGAGGATTCGCCCCGTTTGTCGTCCTCGTCCTTCTCACCATTATCCCATGCGCATTTCAGCCCGATTTCGGGTCTGTTCTCGTCATCGGGATCATCGCGGTCTCCATGTTCTTTGTAGCCGGCGGGAACATCTGGCATATCGTCGGGGGAAGCGTCATTGCGACGGTACTCTCCTGGCCGATCATTCTTTCGCATGATTATATCCGGGCACGGTTCCTCTCTCTTTTTTTTACAGAGTATGCGCTTGAGGACGATCGTTATCAGATCGATCAATCGCTCATGGGGATAGGAAGCGGGGGATGGATCGGAGTTGGACTTGGGAACAGTACGCAGCGCTCCGGATGGCTCCCTGAGATACAGGGGGATTTTATCTTTTCCGGGATCGCTGAGGAAATGGGGTTTCTCCGGATCCTCTTTCTCCTCTTCCTTTATGTTTTTATCGCCATCAGAGGATTTTCCATTGCGAGAAATGCTCCCGACCGGTTCTCCTTTCTTGTGGCTACAGGGATCACATCCTGGATCACATTTCAGACCGTGATCAATATTCTTGTCGCCATAGGGATCTTCCCGCTTACCGGGATCACACTTCCGTTTCTTTCCTACGGCGGGTCATCGCTCGTCATGTTCCTTTTTGCCGCAGGCGTACTCACGAACATCTCTTCCCTCACTCCCCCGGAAAGGACGCTCACCCGCGGAGTCAGGTATGACCGGGGGAAGATCCTTGCCTGAACAGAACACGCTCATCACTCCCATGAAAATACTCTTCATCGCAGGCGGATCAGGGGGGCATATCACGCCGGCGCTCGCCGTTGCAGATGCAGTAAGGAGAATCGCTCCGGAAACGGAGATCCTTTTCGTCTCTTCCGAAAAGTCAATCGACGACGAAGTCTTCAAGGCTCATGCCTATGAATACCGGAGGGAAACGCTTCCTGCCGGAAAACTCCGGAGGCATTTTTCTTTCCAGAATCTCGTTGATTTTTTCCGCTTTCCATCAACATTCCTGAGCGCGAGGAAGTTACTGAAGAAAGAAAAACCGGATATCCTCTTTTCCAAAGGAGGATATGTCGCCCTTCCCATCGGACTTGCCGCGAAATTACTGGGGATCCCCGTCATCATCCATGAAAGCGATGCAGTCCCGGGGCTTTCAAACCGGATACTCCGGAAGATCGCATTACACATGCTCACCGCTTTTCCATCCCGACTCGGAGAGTGCGTCGGGACACCGATCAGGGAAGAGATATTCCGCGGAGATCCGGAAAAGGGAAGGAAATTCCTCGGTTTTTCTCCGAAAGAAAAAATCCTCCTCGTCATGGGAGGAAGCCAGGGAGCCGAACAGATCAACACGCTTCTCCTCCACGCTCTCGATGCGATCGAAGAAAAAATGTCCGTCGTCCATATTTCCGGAAAAGGAAAAACGACCGCGAAGGAAACAAGAAAATACCGGCATTTTCCTTACCTGGGAGCGGAATATCCGGATGTCCTCGCGGCCGCCGACATCGTCGTCTCGCGCGCGGGGGCCAACTCGCTCTTTGAGTTCGCCGCGGCAAAAAAACCGATTCTCCTCATCCCGCTCCTCACTGCGGCGAACGATCACCAGAAAAAAAATGCCGGATTTTTTTCGGAAAAGGGTATGGCAATCGTTGTAGGGGGAGAAAACCCCACTTCCTCAGAATTTCAGAAAGCGGTCATCGCGCTTGCAGAGAACGACGAACTCCGAAAGAAGATGTCCGAACGGATCAAAGTCTTTGGACGAAAGGACAGCGCGGAAAAGATCGCGCACATCCTCCTCTCTGCTCGATCAGACCCCCGGTAGGATGGCCGGAGAAAAGCAGGAGACCCCCGAAATTCCACTTGGTTTTTTCCGGTTTCTCGAGTAGCATACCTACAGCTTTTATCTTCGCTGAACGTGAAGAAACAATTCGAATTATTGAAGAAGGAAATCAAATACCTTTCGTTTTCCCGTAAACTCATCCTTTTCGGGTCGATTTTCTCGGCCCTTTTCCTCGTTTTCCCGTGGGGGACATTCGGGGTGCCGAATGAGGGAAGCCCGGGATACGGAGCAGAGAATTTTTCCGCTTTTGAAATATTCCCCATTTTTGGCTGGCTTCTTCTCCTTCTCTCTCTCCTCTCTCTCGGATTCCTCCTCCGGGAGATCGCGACGAAGAAAACAATGTTCAAATCCCTCTCCCACTCCCTCTCCTGGAGCATCATCGGAGGGATCGGGATATACACGATCCTCATCGCACTTTTTGTCTTCAACTCCGGATATTTTAAGAAAATGGACAGTTATTTCTCTCTCAAATTCGGAATATTTCTCGTCCTCTTCATGGAGTGCCTTATATTTTTTGGCGGATTCATCGGGATGAAGGACGAATCAAAAGACTATATCCGTGAGTCGCTCTCCCGCCCCCAGGGAGTCGACACTTCCCGGGCGCACCTCGCACCCGAACCACCAAGAGATCAAATGTCACTCGGAGACTATGACCGCTAATCCTCCTCACAAACAGCAGAAAGAGACAAAAGAAACCGCCGAAATAAAGGCGTTGAATGAATTTGCCGAGAAGGATGAAAATGAACTGAAGGGGGAGATCGATTACGCGTCACTGCTCAAGCTCCGCCCTTTGAAACCCGCCTCCGAAGGAGAAGCAGGGACAGAAGACATCGTCTTTTACTGCAGAGAATGCAAGATGACCGTTGAAGCAAAAAGAAAAAAGGGGAAAGGCATTAAATTCCTCTGCGCTACCTGTAATGGGGGGAATATCTATGTCGGAAGCCGGAGGGGGATAACGTCCTATTTTCGCAGGTAATCCATGGCCGGTCATTGTCAGAAATCACCAAGCCGGAAATATCTGGCCTGCGGAAGTTCACATTTCCGGCCTGCGTTCATCGTACTGGGAATTATTTTTCTCGGTATTCTGACCGCGTGCGGTACAGAAAACAATCAAATACAGCAAATTGAACAGCAAAGTGATGATGGAATATATCATATCGTCACCTCCATTCCTCCGCTTGCATCGATAACGGAGAATATTTTCGATGGAATAGAAAAAGTCGAAGTCATGTCTCTCCTCTCTTCAGGAGACAGTATTGAAACATTTTCACTGACTCCGGAAGACATTGAGGCCGTTCGGAAAGCCGACGCGTATGTTACTTTCGGAACGGAGATCGAGCCGTATTCCGCGCTTCTCATTTCCCAGATCGACGTGAAAAAAACTAAAGTGATCACGGTCGGGGAAATAATTGAACGGGTCCCCGGAATGACGTCTCCCTACATTCTGTTTGATCTTGAGAGAGGTTCGATAGTCGCTGATAATATCAGGGAGGGTTTTTCCGAGATTTTTCCGGACAGGGAAGAGACGATCCGTCATAACGCCGCATTTTTCCAGTACCAGTCCGCGGCTGTGATGAGCGGGCTGAAAGACCGTTTTGAAAAGTCGCCCCGAAAAAAGGTCGTCCTCCTTACGCGGAATTACGAATACTTCCTTTCCTCCATCCCCGGACTTTCAGATGAGATCACGACCGTTGACCTTCTTCTCCCCTCAGGAGATGAAGAACTCAAAAACATGATTGAAAGCGGAGCAAGCGCGACCTATTTTTTGGAAGAAGACGCAGAAACTGCTCTCATAGATTCCATTCAAAGAAATTCGGAGAACACTGTGGTTTTTATTTCTCCATTTGAGAAAGAGGTCACTCCGGTCAGTTATCAGGACCATGTTTATTTTTTCGGCGAGGCCATTCTCAAAGCTTTTGGAGAGATAAAGCCGGAAACAACGGATGAGTGATTTTGAAATACGAAACCCAATGGATTTTGATTTCAGGAAACCCATCGGCATCGCAGGATTCGGAACCGAAGGAAAATCCCTTTTCGGATGGCTTCAAAAGCATGGAGCAGAGGACATCACTGTTTTCGATGAAAATCTCCTCGCCGAGCAAAGACCGGAAGGGGTTCGTTTTTTTCCCGATTTTCGAAATCTCGATTCGGTCGAGGTCCTCTTCCGTTCTCCGGGAGTGAACCCGGAAAAGCTCCGGAAATTCTCCGGCAAGATGACTTCTTCCACGAGGTTTTTCTTTGAATTTTCCCCGACTCGGCACGTCATCGGAGTAACGGGGACTAAGGGGAAGGGGACGACGTCAAGTCTCATCGCGTCTATTTTTGAAAAATCCGGGAAGAAGGCGTTTCTCGGAGGAAATATCGGGACGCCGGTTTTTTCCTTCTGGGATGAAATCACGGAGGAGAGCACGGTGATCCTCGAGCTCTCATCCTTTCAACTCATGGACCTCGAAGAGAGGAGTCCGCACATAGGGATTCTTCTCAGGACGTCGAGTGAGCACCTCGACTGGCACAAAGATAGCGGCGAATACCGCCGCGCAAAAGAAACCATCTTTTGTCATCAAGAGAAAGGAGATTCCGCAGTGTACTCGGCAGACGACTCCGTTGCGACGGAATCTTCTCTCCTCTCCGGGGGAGAAAAATATGGCTGCTCAAAAAACGAAAGACAGGAGAAAGGATGCTTTGTTGAAAATGGAAAAATCGTGGTCAAAGCCGGTGAAGGCGAGCCTCTTCAGGAGATCCTTCCCGTATCTGATATCCAGCTCCTCGGCGACTTTCAGCTGGAAAATGTGACGGCCGCCGTCATGGCCACTTTCCTCTCCGGGATCTCAGCGTCTTCCATCCGGGATGGAGTCCGGTCATTCCGCGGACTCCCGTACCGTATCGAATTCCGCGGCGAGAAGAGAGGGATCCGGTTTTACAACGATTCCTTCGCGACGATCCCGGAGAGCACGATCGCCGCGCTTTCCGCGTTCAAAGATGTGCCATCCGTCATGATCATTCTCGGAGGGAGCAGTAAAAACTCCGACTACAGAGAGCTTGGAAAATATATCGCCGGGATGAAAAATATGAAGCGATTATTTTTTTTCGGAGTCACTGGTCCCGAAATCGAAAAGTCGGTTCAGTCTGCTCTTGCAGATTCAGGAGGGAGGGCAGAGATGAGTCAAAACGTCTTCGATTCGAAGAACGCTTCCCTTGAGGAGATCATGGAGAAGGTGAGGATTATTGGGGAAAAAGGAGATATCGTACTCCTCTCCCCGGCTTCCGCTTCATTCGATCTCTTCAAAAACTACAAGCATCGCGGCAATGTGTTTAACGCACTGGTGGAAAAGTTCGGAAAGAAAAAGTGAACAATTTTATAAATGATTTCCATTCGTATTCATAAAATTTGACGCCGAGACATTATTGACAATGATGCACAAATAGCGTAAAAAACAATATCTAGCTTTTTTCAATTGGGTGAAGTTGTCCGTCACAGTTTCGGCGAGAACATCAACTTCGAGAACCTCGACGACCCTGTGGTTCGACGTCTCATGTTCTTTGCCAAGTCACCGAGCGTTTACGCCTCTAGCCTTTACGAATGCGCCAGACAGGCCGGGTGGTCCCGCTCTCAAGTCCTCGACGAGCTAACATACTTGGATCGTTCACGCTCCAGCGCAGAGGCTTACCAGCCCGGCACCGGCCAGTATCTCCATCGTCAATGGCTGGAGTCCATTCGCTACGACCCGGTGACCTACGAGATCCTTGAGGACAACGTACCCGAGGAGGTCGCCGACATCGGCGACGAGGCCCATGACGCGGCTCGCGACCTTCTCGACGGGGGAGAGGGCGAGCGCTAGCCTGACGGCGAGGATTCTCCGGAGCCCTGGGGCGAGCTGGTGAGCTTCCCTCCGGCTGACGACCTTCCAGGAATAATCGCCCCCGGTGCTACCTATGGACTGTCTCCCGATGGCGACATGTCGCCCAGTCTGTAGGTATCTTCGGATACTCAGGGAGAGCGCCGGCTTGGAGATTCACGATGACATCGTCCCCCTCTCCCCGGCTTCCGCTTCATTCGACCTCTTTCAGAATTACAAACACCGGGGAAATGTATTTAACAGTCTCGTGGAAAGATTGTAAGGGCTGATGGATTGCCTCAGTGCGAATAATATGGTATTATAAAAACTGATATCATCCCGCTCTCATGAGACCATCCAGCTTCTCACGGACATCTCTCGCTGTGCTCTTTCTTTCTTCTCTCTTCTGGTCATCCGGAATTTTTTTTGGAGTGGCGTTCTCTGCAGATGCGAAAGAGAAATGTCCATCCCCGAGACCGAATCCATCATTCGTCGCACCGGTCATTGAAAATGCGGTGCTCGCGAAAGGCGCGGTCGGAGAAGGATATGCGGTGAAAGTAAGCGGAAAGAATTTTCTTCAGGACAGCGCCTGCTCAAAGACGACTGTTTCTTTCACCGATGCAAACGGCGCCTGGATCACATCGACGATCCTCACTCAGAAGAAAGACGGAGAAGATGTCCCGCGGATATCATCTACAGAAATCCTTGTGAAGCTCCCGGAAACAGCGGTCCCGGGACCTGTAAAAGTTGAGATCTCAGACGCGTCTGCGGAGAATCGCCCGATGGTCGTGAGCAACGGGTTTTCCTTCATCTTCACCCGGGAATCTTTCGTTAAGCCGGTCATCACGAACATCATCGTCGACAAGACTCCGGAGGGAAAGTATGTGGTCTCCATCGGAGGAGAGAATTTCCTCCAGGACGCGGAATTCCAAAAAATTGCTGTTCAATTCATAGATGAAGACGGACAAAAAACGACCGGGACAAATGTTGCCGTCCTCAGCAACTCAAAGATCACCACGGATGTCCCGGCAACCGCTTCATCAGGATCGATCGTCGTGGAGATCGATGATACATCCGCGCTCGATCGGGCGCTTATAGCGAGCGAACCTTACCCGTTCTCGTATTCCAGACCGAACATCCTCTATCTCTTCAGCAAAGAAGGGCTCCGTCCGGATGGCGAAGCATTTTTTCACGGAGAATACCTGTCTCTCTCCGGTTCTGCGACAAAGCTTCTCTGGGGGACCGCAGAAATCGCGCTCAAAGAGTCTGAGGTATCATCAGAGAAAATCAGATTCGAATTTCCGCCTTTCGGCGGAAAGGGGGATTTTGTCGTCGAAATCGGAGGACTAAAAAGCAATGTGCTGAAATTTGAAGAACAATCCGCTCCGATCCTCCAGGACGTCCGCGTCTTTGAAGACCCGAAAGCCACCGGAGATGACAAGCCGCTCCAGGCAGAGATCTTCGGATACAATATTCCCGACGAGGATGAACAGGAAAAATATGATGCCGCGCCGACCATTCAGTTCGGCAGCGCATCGGCGCAACTCGTGTCGGTCTCGTCGACCGATCTCAAAAACAGAAAAAAGATCCTCGTGAATCTCCCGGCGACCATTTATGATGAGGAGATCGTCACCGTTTCCGTCGCTGGGGTGAAATCAAACGCCATCCTCTGGAGGCAGAAAGACGAACCGCTTTTTGCGAGCACGCGGATAAAATCCTCGAAGGACAAGGAGGAGGAGGAAGAAGAGGAGGAGGAATTCGCCGATCCCTACATCATCCGGATCGAAGGAAAATATTCTTTCCATGCGGGGGCGCCATTTACCATCATCGGGAATGGATTCGGTTATGAAAGAAGCGGTATTTCCATTTCCGGGATGCAGGTCGACCCAAATTCGCTCGAAGTGACGAACACGAGGATCGACGGCGAATTTACTTTCAAGGGGATTGCCGACGGGGAAGGGAGCGCATCGGAATCGTTGAGCTATCTCAGCGTTTATGTTTCCAGGGATGGAAAAAAGAGCAATACCGTCTCTGTGCCATTCGGAGCGACAGAGGCAAAAGTCGCCTATGCGGCTCCGAGGATCGTACGGATCGATTATCTCGAAGGACATCTCCCCGGGGATTCCATAAAGATCCACGGGAGCGGTTTCTCCCAGACATTCAACCAAAACCTCCTCACCATCGGCGGGAAGAAAGTGGATATTGATTCTGTAAACAAAGACGGGACCGTCATCGAATTTGTCATACCGTCCGATATGAAAAGCGGTGACCTCATCGTCTCCCGGCTCATGCCGGAAGAACAAAAGAGCGATGCTCAGAAGTTCATCATCTCGGATGCGGCAAAAAAAACAATATCACTCGGCTTTCTTCCAATCGAAGGATCCGAAGTTAAAACTCCTGTTGCCGTAAAGACCGGTGTCAATGCGCCGGTCGCCGTCATCGGGTATGAGAATTCAAAAGCCGAAGCGGTGATCGAGAAACTGAAAATCGAGGTGAAATATGCTTCCCCGGATCCCGGGGATCCGATGTCTCCCGAATCCCTGAAAATCCTTCCTCTCAGCCGCTTCACTCTGCACAAGGGATCCGAGGAGATCGCAGGGCCGGTATTTCCTAGTGCAGAATCAGGGAAGTTCTACGTTGAATTTACCGGTGTGCCCCTCGCCATTTCCGAAGACGGAGCGAGCGAACTCATCATGAAAGCGGATATTTCCTCTTTTCTCCAGGACAAGAGCACGATTTCCTTTTCTCTTCCCTCGAATACCCTCACGAGGACGAAACTCTACACCATCGACTTTACCGGCGACCGGAAAGAAGTCTCCCTCTCTGAAGTGAAGACCCCGCTCTCACCGGAAATCGAGATCTCGAACCCCGAGGTCTACTGCGTCGACAGCGATGAATATTTCCGAAACTGCAAACCGGTCCTCGATGAAAGCGGGATCCCGCTTTCAGATGAAGAAAATGCGCTCTACGAAAAAGCACCCGAAGAGGCCGGAGAAGAAGGGACGGGAAATGAAACCGATTCTTCAGGCGAAGGACCGGTAGCTCCCGTGGAGGCAGTCGTCCTCATCGACACAGATGGCGACGGGGTTTCTGATGAAGAAGAGCTGAAGATGGGACTTGATCCGAAAAAATCAGATACAGACGGAGACGGCATTGACGACCGGACGGAGATCCTGGCGGGGAAATCCCCGCGGAGCACAAACACCGACCCGCTCTTCATCGACTTTGGAGAAGCCGCGTGGGCGACAGAATACATCACCGTTCTCTATCTCCAGGGGGCGATCGTAAAGCCCCCGAAGGGTGTTTTCCGCCCGAATGAAAAAACAAGAAGGTCAGACTTCATCAACATGGCAGTCGAAGCTTTCCGGACAGAACCGCTCAAGACCACCTCGGAGATCACTACACCTCCATTCCCAGACGTGCCGCCGGATTACCTCTATGCCCCCCAGATCCTTTATGCGAAGGAAAAAGGGATCATCAACGGAAGAGCGGACGGGACATTTGGTCCCGAAGAATACATTTCCCGCGTCGAAGCTCTGAAGATCCTCCTCTCGTTTCTCTCTCTCCCTCCGTCCACCCAGGAAACATCATCATTCCCGGATGTCTTGGAAAAATGGAAGATCGAATGGGTGGAAGCGGGAAAAGCCATCGGTATCATCAAAGGATACGGAGACGGGACTTTCCGTCCGGACGATGCCGTGACGAGAGCGGAATCCACCAAGATCATCGTCGAAGGCGTCCGTTATCTCATGAGATAGTTTTTTCCTCTATTGTTGGATCATCCTCATCGAGAAATCGAGAGAAGGAGCCGAGTGCGTAAGGAATCCGCAGGAGAGGACATCGACGCCTGTTTTTGCGTAAGTAGCGATATTCTCCGGCCGGATCCCGCCCGATGCTTCGAGAAAAATGGAATGATCATGAAACCATTTCCGGGAATGTGAAGAGAGAGCAATGCAAATCTCTTCCGGCGTGAAGTTGTCGAGCATGATGCATCCGGTGATCCTCGGCTGATGTTTTGAGAACAGAGAGGAGAGTGAATCCAATTGAGACCGGTTTTCCACTTCGATCTCCCAGAACGCGCCCGCGGTTTTCTTGGAGAACGAGAGGATCCTTTTTCCCGCTTCCTCCACGCCTCCTTTGAGGAGCGCGAGATGGTTCTCTTTCATGAGGACCGCGTCGGAGAGCCCGAGCCGGTGGGTCAGCCCGCCGCCCACGGCGACTGCTTTCTTGTCGAGAAGACCGGCATTCGTTTTCCGCGTCGCGGCGAGAAAAACGCCGGCGGGGAGTTTTTTTACAAGCGAAGCCGTAAGCGTTGCAATGCCGCTCATACGGGAAAGAATATTGAGGAAAACCCTTTCGGCTTTGAGGAGCCGGGATGAATCCCCGCGAAGCGAAAGGAGCGTGCTTCCTGCCTCCATCTTTTCTCCATCTTTTTTCTCCCACGCCATTTCAAACCATTTTGAAAAAAACCATTCCAGCTCTTCTCGTCCCGCAAGGATCCCGTCTTTTCGGACGATCACCTTCGCTTCTCCCCTGAGACGGGAGCGGGGAAAAAGAATCCGGAACGTCCGGTCATCACCGTCGGTGAGAAGTTCGTTTTCGAGAAAAGTACGGACCCATTTTCTGTAACGGAGATGCTGTATCTGAAGGAGTTCACTCCGATCATGGGGAGGACGCATCGTTCGGAAAAAAAGATTCCAGAGAGATTATACTGGAATTCATCCCCATGAGAACGAGAAAGAGAATGACACCCGCAAGCATCACAGGAGGCCCCCGGTCAGGCAATCAAGAAGATCACCGAGAGTCCCTTCTCCAATAACGCATGCCGTGATCGGGTTCTGAGACGCATCGAGTCTCGATTCGATCGTCCCGATACGGACGACATTGAAGACGATTGCCCATGAGAGGATCGTCATAAGGAGGCCGAAGGCCGCCCAGGTGATCGTTTTTTTCGCGCCCGTCATCATGTCTTCATCTCCCGCGGAGATGATATATCGGATACCTCCGACGATGATCATGACGCCGGCGACCGTCCCCGCGACATAGAGGATGACATTGATCACCTGGAGGACCATTTCATCGATCTTCGATTCTGCCGTTCCCCCTTGAGCGATCACCACATCGTTCGTATCTGAAGAGCCACATGAGCCTCCTCCCGCTTTAATGGTCTCGCAAAGACTTGCTGCACGTAATCCGAGGGGATCGGAAAACGCGAGAAGACCTCCCACAAGGAGAGAGAAAACAACAATCCCGACCATGGAAGAGCGCGTTTTCATGACCGGTTGCCAAAACGGAGATTCGCGACACCCGCGATGATGGAATACGCGATGACAATGACGATGACACCGATGATCGCGTAGTTTAAAAGTGATTTTGCCATATTCAGTTTTTCCTCGTCTCCGAAATTGATGATGTAGAGCGTTCCGGAGACAATGAGGACGACGAGTGTGATCGTACTCGTGATGGCGAGAATGATCTTCATGAATATCGAGAGGAAATCACCCTCGACAGTCCCAATGGGAAGATTCCCGTCGGGATATTGTTCAGGGTCCGGATATACACCATTTGCCTGGATCGCGCTCATTACATCAAGGCTCGGTGCGCTTATAATAAGCATCTGAAGACCGATCCCGAAGAAAAGCGGGATGAGGAGATAGAACTCAACGAAATGCGCCAGAGATTTCTTTTTCTTTTTCATAAAAGGAAAAACAGCTTCATCCCGTCGATCCCGGAAGCGGAAGGTTTGAGATGATGGAGACAATGGTAAACGCGAACATGGCGATGAGGAGTCCCACGATCGCCCAGATGATCGTCTTCGTCCCCTTTCCCCTCTTTTCGGCATCTTCTCCCGCGGTGAGGATCATGATGCCGCCGATCATGAGCATGATCACGGCGACGCCTCCGCCAAACGTGATAAAAAACCGGATCCACCAGGGGATTGCCTCATCAAAAAACCAGGTGCGAAGAACGCTCTCGGGGCCAGTGACGGATATGGAAGTATCACTGCACGATCCAATGAGGCCGATATTGCAGATGTCGACTCCCGAACCGGGTCCGAATATCGCAGGGACGCTTTTCGCCGAGAGTTCCCCAGAGAGGATCCGAGACCCCAGGAATCCGAGAGAGATCGCGGCGAGAGCGAACGCAGAAAAAATAAGCGCTTTCCGGAATCCGCGGTGATGCCGATGGGGATGGAGAGGAGGGAGGGAGATCATGAGAGCTTGAAGAAGTTCGGATTGATAAAGTTGAGGAGAAGGGCAGAGAGAAAGACAAGGATAAGACCGAACAGAGCCTGTTCGATCCGGGTCTTCGCGTTATCCGCTTTTGAGCTCTCTCCTCCCGCAGTCATGTATTCATATCCGCCGATCATAACCATGATGACGGAAAAGATTGAAACGAGAGCGAGGCCGAATTTGAAGACATGGGAAATGTACAGCCCGAGGATCTGGACGGAGTTCATTCCTTTTATGTCGATCGTTGAGCTTTCCATGCTCGGGAGTTTCTCGAGAAGCTCGATTTTGCATGTCTTGTCGCCTGCATCGCATTTGGGCGGATCTCCTGCGAAAGCGACGGGAAAAACACCGCCGTTCGTTGTATTCTCTGCGAATGGAGAAAACAGAGAGAACGCCAAGAGAAAGAGGAGGAATATTTTTTTCATGCGTTATGTGCCGAGGGCATAGAGGATGACCTGAAAGAGACGGACGATGACATAAGAGCCGACGACGATGAGGATCCCGACGAGGGAGTAGATCATAAGATCTTTTCCCCTCTCGACGAGCGATTCATTCCCGGCGCTGAATATCCAGAAACTCGAACCGATCATAAAAGTGAGTATCGTGAGGAGAAGGACGACCCCCGTGAGGAGCTTGATGAAGGCTTCTGAGATCTGCTCAAACTTCGTAAACCGGGAAGCATTGATCTGAAAAGTGCCCGCCGCGCCTCCGTCAACTGGTGTCATCTCAGCGGGCTTGGAAGTGTAGTTGGGGGTCATGCCACCGCTGGTTGTCGTCCCTTCTCCTGCCGCCACAGCGTATCCTGCGGAGAGGATCGTCCCCGCAATGAGGAAAAAAGACAGAAATACGATTTTTTGGAAAACGGGCATGGATTTCGGTATCGAATGTTTATATTTCTTCTTATTATAGGTGAAAAACGAGTTTTTCTCAAGGAAAGTTTCAGTAAGCGAACAAGCAAAAAAGCATTCAAGCAAACAAGCGACAAGTCTTGAGGAGATTTATTTGCGCTTTTCCGGTCTCATCCGTAAAATCTTATGGGTTTTTCCCGCCCTTCCCTCTCTTTTTCCGGCCTATGAAAAAAATGGTGTATGACTTTTCCGAAGGAAACGCGTCCCAAAAAAGTCTTCTCGGAGGCAAGGGAGCAAATCTTGCGGAGATGACCAGGCTTGGTTTTCCCGTGCCTTCCGGATTTACTATCACTACGGAAGTCTGTGTTGACTTCCTCGAGAACGAGAACGAATTTCCGAAAGGAATGTGGGAAGAAGTCATAAAAAAAGTGAGACTTCTCGAAAAAACAACAGGGAAAAAGTTCAGTGACCCAAAGAACCCGCTTCTTGTTTCTGTCCGGAGCGGAGCGGTGTTTTCCATGCCCGGGATGATGGATACGGTTCTCAACCTCGGGCTCAATTTCGAGACTGTTGAGGGGATCGCGAAAAAAACAGGGAATCCCCGATTCGCTTGGGATTCCTTCCGGAGATTCGTCCACATGTACGGAGATGTCGTCCTCGGAGTGGAACACGAACTCTTCGAGGAGGAGATCACGAAAATAAAAGAGAAAAAAGGAAAAAAACTCGACACGGAGCTCACTGCGGATGAATGGAAGAGTATTGTACGGGCGTTTCTCGAGATCATTGAAAAAAAGCACGGAAAACCATTCCCCATGGATCCCATCGAACAGCTCAAGGGAGCCGTTAAGGCTGTCTTCAGTTCCTGGGGAAATGCGCGCGCGATCAAATATCGGGAAATCCACGGGATTCCCCACGACCTCGGAACTGCGGTGAATATCCAGGCGATGGTCTTCGGAAATCTCGGTGAGACGTCCGGGACTGGTGTCGCATTTACGAGAGATCCCGGGACGGGTGAAAAAAAGTTCTTCGGAGAGTATCTCATGAACGCCCAGGGGGAAGATGTTGTCGCGGGGATCAGGACTCCGCATGACATCGAAGAACTGAAGAAGGCTATGCCGAAGATCTATAAAGAACTCTATGGTCTTCAGGAAAAGCTCGAGAAGCATTTTCGTGATATGCAGGACCTGGAATTCACCATAGAAGAGGAAAAGCTTTTCCTTCTCCAGACGAGGAATGGAAAGAGGACGGCGAAATCCGCCGTACGGATCGCCGTCGATATGGTCAAAGAAAACCTCATCACGAAAGAAGAAGCGCTCATGAGGATCGACCCGAAATCGATCGATCAGCTCCTCCACCCCCAGATCTCTCCGAAAGCAGACCGGATCGTCATTGCAAAGGGACTTCCAGCAAGCCCCGGAGCTGCCTCCGGGAAGGTCGTATTTTCCGCGGATGACGCGGAGATCTGGGCAAACCGGGGAGAAGCGGTGATCCTGGTCCGGCAGGAGACCTCTCCTGAAGATGTCCACGGAATGCATGTCTCAAAAGGGATCCTCACGCAGACCGGCGGAATGACGTCCCATGCCGCAGTCGTCGCCCGGGGAATGGGAAAATGCTGCGTGAGCGGAGCAAATATCAGCGTGAACACGAAAGCAAAAAAGTTCACCGCGGGGAAATATATCGTTTCGGAAGGAGACATCATTACTCTCGACGGGAATCTCGGACATGTCCTCTTTGGAAACGTGGAGAAGATCCCCGCGGAGATCCACGGCGATTTCGAGATCATCCTCTCCTGGGCGGATGAAGTGCGAAAACTGAAGATCAGGACGAACGCGGACACTCCGCTCGATGCAAGAAGGGCGCGGGAATTCGGAGCAGAAGGGATCGGCCTCTGCAGGACAGAGCATATGTTCTTCGATGTCGACCGGATCGAAAAGATGCGGCAGATGATCCTTTCGGAAACGAAAGAGGAAAGGGAAAAAGCGCTTCAGGATCTTCTCCCCCACCAGAGAAGCGATTTTGAAGAAATATTCAAGGCTATGGACGGACTCCCCGTGACGATCCGTTTCATCGATCCCCCGCTCCACGAATTCCTTCCCCAGAAAAAATCAGATCTCGAATCCCTTGCGAAAAAATTCGGAAAAACCCTGGAAGAGATCCAGAACCGGGTGGAATCTCTCCACGAAGTGAACCCGATGCTCGGACACCGCGGATGCCGCCTCATGATCACCTATCCGGAGATCATCGAAATGCAGACCCGCGCGGTCATCGAAGCTGCGATCAACATGAAGAAGAAAGGCGTCACCGTTTATCCCGAACTCATGATCCCGCTCGTCGGAGACGAGAAGGAACTCATATTCCTGAAGAAGATCCTCCTTTTCGAAGCGGAACAGGTCATCGCGGAAGAAGGAGTGAAAATAGATTTCTCAGTCGGGACGATGATGGAGACTCCGCGGGCATGCCTTATATCCGAGGAGATCGCGAAGGAAGCGGAGTTTTATTCTTACGGGACGAACGACCTTACCCAGATGACATTCGGGTTCTCGCGGGACGATGTCGGAAAATTCCTCCCCCACTACAAGGAACTTGGTCTTATTGAAAAGGACCCGTTTGCCTCCATCGATGAAAAAGGCGTCGGAAAGCTCGTACGGGAAAGCGTTGCAACGGCGAGGAAGCACAAGCCGAAACTCAAAATCGGAGTATGCGGAGAACACGGAGGAGACCCGGCATCCATCGACTTCTTTCACAGGATGGGATTCAACTATGTGTCCTGCTCGCCATTCCGCGTACCCGTCGCGAGACTCGCCGCAGCCCAGGCCGTGATCCGCGAAAGAAAGTTGAAGAAATAGGGATTTGTATTTCATTTTATTCACATGTCACTCTACGAAAACACGCTCCAGCAGATGAATGAAGCGGCAGATATCATGAATCTCCGGCAGGATGTCCGGGAAATTCTCAGAAAACCGGAGCGGATACTCCAGGTCTCGATCCCGGTGAAAATGGACAACGGGACAACAAAAGTCTTTGAAGGATACCGCGTCCAGCATTCCACGCTCCGTGGCCCGGCAAAGGGAGGGATCCGCTACCACTGGGATGTCGATCTTGATGAAGTGAAGGCGCTCGCCGCCTGGATGACGATAAAATGCGGGGTCGTGGATATCCCGCTCGGGGGGGGCAAGGGGGGGGTCATCTGCAATCCGAAAGAGCTCTCTCAAAACGAACTCGAGCGACTCACGAGAGGATATACGGTCGCCATCAGTCCGATCATCGGTCCCGAGCTCGATGTCCCGGCTCCCGATGTCTATACGAACGCGCAGATCATGAGCTGGATCGCCGATGAATACTCAAAACTCCACGGGAGAAACATACTCGGCGTTGTTACCGGAAAACCCGTGGAATTCGGAGGGAGCAAAGGGAGGGATTCCGCGACGGCGCAGGGCGGAGTCTATGTTCTCAACAAATTTTGCGATGTGAAAGGCGCATGTCCCGTACGGATGCGTGTCGCGATCCAGGGCTTCGGGAACGCCGGTTCGCATGTCGCGAAGCTTCTCCATGATCTCGGACCGGAACGCATCGAGATCGTCGCCATCTCTGATTCCACCGGAGGAGTGACGGTCGACGGAGGGATCGATCCGGAACTCGCGAAGAAAGTGAAGAGAGAACACCAGTCGGTACAGAAATATCCGAACGGAAAAAAGATCACGAATGAAGAGCTCCTCGCTTTTGACGCCGACGTCCTCGTTCTCGCCGCATTTGAGAACCAGATCACCGAAGAGAACGCAGACTCCATCCGGGCGAACATCATCCTCGAGCTCGCAAACGGACCGATTACCCCCGCGGCGGACAAAGTCCTTGCTGAGAAGGGGAAGCACGTCATCCCGGACATCCTCGCGAACGCCGGAGGAGTGACGGTCTCCTATTTTGAGCTCGTCCAGAACCAGGCGAATTATTACTGGGATATAAAGCTCGTCCAGGAGAGGCTGAAAACGATCATGGAAGACGCGCTCCTCCATGTGTATGAGAATGAAAAAAAATACGGTTGCACGATGAGGCAGGCGGCATTCATCTCAGCCCTGGAACGAATCGAACAAAATCTCGTTTTCAGGGGACGGGTTTAACTTTCTTTTCCCTTTTCATGGTTATAGATTTTTTCCCGAGTTCCGCCGTTATTCTCCAGATCGGAGCGGTGCAGATCAGAACATACGGGCTCATGTACGTCATCGCGGCGTTCGCTTCCTACTTTCTCGGTCTCTATTTCATGAGGAGGAGAAATCTTGATATGACGAAGGAAGAGATGATGGATATCGTGTTCTGGGGTTTTTTCGGAGGAATTGTCGGAGCGAGGATCTTCTATGGCCTCGTCTACAATCTTCCGTTTTTTCTCGATCATCCCCTCAGCATTTTCGCCGTCTGGAATGGCGGGCTCTCTATCCATGGCGGGCTCATCGGAGGAGCACTCAGCGTTCTTCTCTATATCCGGAGAAAAAAACTTCCGGTATGGGAAATCGCGGTTATGGCTGCTGTTCTCATCCCGCTCGGGATGATGCTCGGGCGGATCGGGAATTTCGCGAACGGAGAACTCTATGGGAGAGCAACGGACGTAGCATGGGGAATGGATTTTGGGGACGGAATAAAACGCCATCCTTCCCAGCTCTACGCCGTGGCGAAAGACCTTCTCCTTTTTCTCATGATTCTAGCTCTCGCACTCCGGACGAAGATTCATGGAAAAAATCTTTTCGGAATTCTTCTTGTTTCGTACGCGATCCTCCGGTTTTTTGTGGAATTCTTCCGTGAACCGGATGTCCAGCTCGGATTCATCTTCTCATGGCTCACCATGGGACAGATCCTTTCTTTCTTCGTGCTCATCGCGGGGATCCTCTTTCTCACGATTCCCGTCGCCCAAAAAACCTCACCCAAACAGCCAAAGAGGAAAAAATAGGATGACTTCGGAACAAACATCGTAGTTCTCGGCTTGAGGACTGCATTTTTTCCGTAAACACAAAATCGGATTCTGTAAACCGAAAAGAGGGAAAGGGGTTGAATATTTCAGCAAAAAATGCGATAATATACAGAAATCATCTTGCATTTCACGTGGATCTTCATATCCGAAATCACAGCGCGTTCTCCTCCGACTTCATGATGATATCATTCATGGAAGCACGGCTTGCTCGTGTGAAACCAGTGGGGAAAGGTCGTGGAGGGCCGGTGGACGGAGTCGGCGGAGGAGATGAGACTGAGGAAATAGCAGAATCCCGGGAGAGAGAGATCCCCCGTGAAGAGTTCCTTGATGCCGTGAGAAATTTTGCACATTCTGAGGAACGAGAGGAGCTTACCGAAAGAATAGCGGGAATTTCTGTTGAAGAAGCATGGAAAATACTCGAATCTTCGGGCGACCCATCAATAAAACGGCAGTATGTGGAAGCGCTTTTTGAGATTGCTCCGACAGAAAGAGTTCAGGCAATCGCTCAAGAACTCAGTGCAAACTCGGAACTTGTGAAGAGTCTCCTTGATGATCCTTCCGGAGTGAAGCTCGTCACCGAATGGCCGCTATTTTTGAGCATCGGAGTCCGGGAAAAAGTTGCGGAAAGATTCCATGAGCAGTCAACGTCGCTTTCTGAAGTCCTGAAAAGAGAAGACACGAGTCCAGATATCGAGGAACAAAAAGACAAGGAGAAGAAGATGATCGAAACCATTATGAGTGCGTTCCAGGGAGAAAAGTTTTCGGATGTCCGGGAGAAAGCAAAGGAAGCACTGGAATCCCAGAGAACTGAGGAGAGGGCTGAGCAGATCAGACACTACGTCGATCTTCTGGAAGAGGTGATGGTCGCGATGAGAGAGAAAATGGTTGGACTTGCGGAAGAGATGGGGCCGGAGGTCGAGGGGCACATCGAAACCCTGCGGGCATTTTCACTGGAAGTCGTATCCGCCATGGAAAATATCGGGATAAAAGAACGGGAAGAGTGGTTAAAAAATATTGAGACCTGTTTTCAGATAGCGAGATCCCATGTTCTGACCGCGAGAGAACGGGATGTGAATGAACGGGCGAAGCTTCTCCCCATGTCGGAAGAAGCAAAAGCGATATATCTGAAGCTGACCGGATCACTTGCAGATGAGTTCCACGAAACAAAAGAACTCCAGCGCGAGGTTTCCGATATCGTTCAGATGATCGTCGAAGAGAGAAAAACATATGAAGGGAGACTCATCGGAAACACCCGGCAGGAGCGCGACAAATTCTATTCTTTTCTCGGCCGCCTGGGATCAAAAGGAATCCGCGTTGAGGGAAACGAAAAGGCGATATGGGCAGAACTCGCAGGAATAAATCCATGGCCGGTCACGCTCGTTCTTCAGCTTATGGGAAATAGGGTGAGCGAGTGGGGAGAGAAATGGCATATCCCGAAGGGAGAAAGGGAAAAAGCGATCCGTTCTCCCGAGGAATTTTTCCATGAATTCAAACTCCACCGGGATGTTTTCGATGAACATACTTCCGGGTTCGGAAGATTCGAGGAGAAGAAAAAGAGAAGGGAGCGCCTCACCGAAGAAGAAGTGGGGGTTCTTCGTCATGCGGACGAGAGAGAAGACCTGAGACTCATGTTTACCCGTCAGAGAAAATTCCCCGCGCGGAGCGAAGAGGCATGGCATATCGATATGGCGATAGACACCACGCGGACGATGTTCGAGGATGTTTCCGGCGAATTTGAAAAAACGCAGGGGAGGGAAGTGAGTGCCGAAATACTGGAAAAGCATGTTGAGGATGGGACAGGAGAGAAGGGACAAGAAAAAATTGGAAGGATGAGAAATCTTTTTATCGAAATAGGAGAGGTATCAGGACGGTTAGCCAAAGAAGCCCGTGCAAAAATCGATGGCGGAGCCGAAGGGAAGGAAGCAGAAGAGCTCGGGGAAATCATCGCTCGTGCTGAACTCTATGAGAAACAATGTGCACATACAGCGCAAGGAATCCATCCCGAGGAGATCCAGGATACCGCTGAGGTGAAGAACATGCTCAAAGAGATGTCCGAAGGACTCCTCAATGACCCTGAAAATCCCGAATCCTCTGACTGGATCTTGAGGGAGCTCTCCGGGAGTGTCCCAGATTTCGACGCGACGATCGCATTCCTCGAAGAGAAAAGAAAAAAACTGGAATTAAAACTCGAAAAAATCCGGAGGGAAGGAGGGGGGATCCCTCATGGAGAAAGAACAAATGAGGACTCTCCCATTATTGACCTGGGAAGAATGTCTTCAGCAGAGAGAGAGGAGTCTCATGCACAATATTCAGATTCGGATCTCGATGACGTGCTCCCTTCTCTCGCAAGCGTTACTCAGTTCAATACCGAAGTCAGGGGAAGGAACGAAGAGCTTCAATTAGATGTTTTGCAATCCAAATGCTCGACAATCCCCGCCCTTCTCGAGCAGGCGAGAAGCGGGCAGATCTCTGCGAAAGAACTTGTTTCAAAGCTTGATGGTATTGAATTCCAGGGGAAAAAACTCATCATCACACTTCCGGATAATGAGTTTGAGAAAAAATTCAAAAAAGTAACGAACACGGGATTTGTTTTCGACAGCGACAGCCACCAGATCATCATCGCGGAATCCAAATACAGAGCGCTTTCGGAAGGAAATGATCCGGACGGCGAACTCACGACCTCTCTCCTCCACGAACTCGGACACGTCGTCTGTGAAAACTCATCCGTGAATGAGAATTTGAAAGCTGCACTGAAGAAAAAATTCAAATGGTCAGAGTTCATCAAAACAGTGAAGAAGCTCAATAGCGGAGAGGGGAAAAAAGTCCGTGAATCGCTTCTCTTCGGAGCCCTCCAATACAAGAGAGACCTTTCTGATGACGAACTCGCGGAAGAAGCTCTTGTCTGGATGATGGCAGGAGGATTCAAGCCGGAATTCATGGGAAAACTCCAGAGAGAGGGAAAACATAAAGAGTATGAATGGTGCAATGAGATGAACCGGTTACAGTCGCAAGTCGAAGGATGGGTGGGAGGTTCTTCCGAATTCCAGAAAATAGTGACGCCGGAGATGAGCGAATTTTCACACAGTATGGCGGAACGATTTTCAGGGGAAGCGATCCGTTTCCGAAAAACAGGGACCCATGGATCGTCCGTCGGGGGACACGGCGGAGGCGGACACGGGCCGGGAGAAGAGGTAATGAAAGCAATTGAAACACATCCGAGCAGACACGGGACGATCCATAATGAATGGGAAAACCTAGAACATGCATTTGAGAAAAAGATGCACACATTGAGAACGCTCAGGGCAAAGGGAGCGGCAGAATTCATAGAATCCCTTGAACAGGCATTTGAAACCGCGAAGAGCATCATGGGCGATAATCCGACTGAAGATGATTTTGCAAAAGTAAAAGCTGCGATGGGAGATTACAATGGGAAAATGGATACAGCCATCGCGCAGGCGGCAAGTCAGGAAACAGCTGATGTCGGATATTTCCGAAATCTCTGGGAGAATACGACATTCCTCTCCATCTCCGACTGCGGACAGATATGGGATACGATCCAGCATTATATGGAAAGAAGGCATGAGAGAAAATCAAAGCACAGGGCAGGTAAGGCAGGAGGAGCGTTGACAAAATCCTTACGAGGGGTTTCCGGTGAATTCCATGAGGTCGTAGAAGAAGCTGAGAAATCAGAAGTCCAACATCTCAAAGATTCTGTCGACAACCTCGATGCGTGGCAGATCTATGAGCACATCCACCATGTGGGAAATAAGGATGCACTCAAGGCATATTTGAGAGTGCTGGCAGATAAGGGAAGGATCGACTGGAGGCGCCATGAAATATGGGATGCTTTCATGAGATTAGGATGCGGGGTCCAGTTTTATGATAAAGATCGATACAATCAGAGCGCACTCTCCATTAAAATGCAAAAAGCATGCGGAGTCCTCTGGGACAACGACGAATATCGGACACTCCAGTCCACAAACCGAAGCAGTTATGACTCCCGGAAGGAATCATTCGCAAGGGAGGCGGATGAAGATATCGAGATCCTCGGCGCCGTTACCCGGGATATGCTCGTCGAACACCGGAGATTCGGGAAAGTCGATCCCACAAGATACGAGGCGTATGTCGAGATGATGGTGAAGAAAGGAAAAGCCTCTCCGGAACAATTCATGTATTACATCATCATGGGGGTCGCGGAAGACCTCCTCACTCCGGAACGGGCGACCTGGTTTGATGCCCAATATCTCAATGATTGTCCGCTTACCCAGAGATTCTTTCGGCCTACGCCGACGATCGATCAATTCAAGATCTGGGGGAAGCAGTTCTACACAAAAGACGGAGGATGCCCCCAGCGCTTCCGCGAATGGTGCCAATATGAAGTGCAACAAAATCCGTTTGTCTGGCAGAGGACATACAAAGAATCAGCTGCCGGAAAGTGGGATCACGATTATATGTCGAACATCGCCGCGATCGGGAACGCACAAACGGCAAAAAACATCACAGGAACTGATACCGACGGATCACCAAAATACCGTCCGACTGCCTATCCCAATGTCATGGTGGGAATACTCGAACACTTTGGAATCATGTACCGGCACAGGAATAAAGTGCCCGACGAGACATTAAGAACAGAAATGGCGAGACAGATCGCCTATTTCACGACCTTCGATGCCATCCTTACGGGGCGCGTCATTTCCAATCCGAACGCACACCAGTACCGGATGGGAGGATCAGATCTCAGGCAGGTCCCGAGAATAATAGGGAATATTTTCAATAAAGCACCGGACAACACTGCGCAAGGACTTCGAGATGCATCACGGAAGATCGTGGAAGTACTTGATCCCCAACTCTACACTATTTTATACGGCATGCGAGGAAAAGGGGAAGCGGCAGAAAAGACGACACTTGATCAAGTACTGAACCACATGGACCATGCATATCCTGGATTTTTTAATGAGCAAAGAAGGAGACCCTCTTCGTTGGAAGATTTTTATCTCAGCACTGTGCAGGAACTTGCAGAATTAAAACTGCAGGATGACAAAACCCTTGAAACGCTTATGAGTCGTATTCAGGTGGTCATGAAGGAGATGAATGCGACGCAATATGCAGACCGCTCTGCTGATATGGATGCAAGCGGAGGTGGGGGAGGAGGTGATGATTAAGAGAGAGATCTTTATTTCCCTGAGTCAGAGATCGCTTTTTTGATTACGCTTTGCACCTCGCCTTGGCGCACACGGTTATTCGCCTTATTCTTCCGTTTCCTGCCGATCGACTTGTCACGGAGGACTTCCGCGCGGTGAAGGCCGTGTTTTTTTGGCTTCGATTTGTTGCTCATGGGTAGGGTAAGTAAATGCCGCACGATTATTGCAGATTTCGGGGGAAAGCACAAAAGAGAAAAGAAAAAAGGTTGGGGGTGGGACAAGCACACAAGCAGCAAGCGAGTAAGCGAGCAAGCAGAAAAGCTCTTGCTCGCTTTTTTCCTTCTTTTTTCTTTTGTGCTTTTTCTTTTCTCTTTTCTAACATGAAATAAATTATCATTTTACCACCTCTTCCATTCATCTTTTGTTCATTTTTTTACCCCGCTTCCAGTCCCTGACTTTCAAGGGGGTCAAATCTTTCGTCAATCTCATTATTTTGACGACCACAAAATCTGGGGGTAAGATTCAATGGATGACACAATATGTTCCGTTTCTTTAAGAAGTATGTGCCGGTGGGGTTAATGGTCTTTTGTGCCGTGAAACAGCCTTTTTTCCTTTTTATTCATCCTCAAGAATGGGCAAATTCCGAATTTCTGCTGTGAAAAAACGAGATGGTCGTCTGGTCCCCTTCGACCCGGAAAAAATTCGCCTCGCTATCTTTAAGGCTGCCCAGGTCATCGCCATGCGCGACGGAGTCCCGGTGAACGAAGAGATCACGAACAAAATGACTCAGGTCGTCCTCAAATACCTCGATGAGAAATTCGCGAACAAGATCCCGAATGTCGAGGATATCAACGATATGGTCGAATTCGCGCTCATCAAAGAAGGGCATGCGAGGACAGCGAAGGAGTACATCCTCTACAGATACCAGCGCCAACAGATCCGTGAAGGAGTTCTCGTTGAAACAAAGAAGATCCTGGATAAAGCATTTTTGGCGCATTATGAGGGGAGACAGCCGAAGTGGGGGTTCAACGGTCTCGGATACATCACCTTCAAAAGGACGTACGCCCGAGTCGTCCCCGGCGAGGGGAGGACAGAAGAATGGTGGGAGACGGTGGAAAGATGCGTGGAATGGGTGTATCGGACGCACAGGAAGATGGGGGTGGACCTCGGGAGAAAATATTATGAGGAGCTCTTCGACACCGTGTACAACCTGAAGGCGAATTTCTCAGGACGGATGCTCTGGCAGGCGGGGACAAAAACAGTGGAAACACTCGGTGGGGCTTCCATGAACAACTGCTGGTGCCTCATCATGGACTGCATCCCGTCATTTCTCAACACGTTCGACTACCTCATGCTCGGGGGAGGAGTGGGGTTCAATATCCAGAAGAAATACGTAAGTAAGCTCCCGGCGATAAAGTCCGGAGTCTCCGTCATCCGGAATGACGTGAACGACGCGGATCTCATCGTCCCGGATTCGAGAGAAGGCTGGGTCTGGCTCCTCAAAAACGTTCTCGAGGCGTATTTTAACACGGGGAAATCATTCACGTATTCTCTCCACTGCCTCCGCGGATACGGCGAACCGATCAAGGGATTCGGAGGAAAAGCGTCCGGTCCGGAACCACTTGCCGAAGGGATCAGAAAGATCTCCACGGTCATGAAGACAAGGGAGGGGCAGAAGCTCCGGCCGATCGATGTCCTCGATATGATGAACATCATCGGAGAGATCGTCGTCGCGGGAAATGTCCGGAGATCAGCGGAGATCGCGCTCGGAGACATGGACGACAAAGAATTCATAGAAGCAAAGATGTGGGCAAAAGGAGTTCCGAACCACCGTGCGATGTCGAACAACTCCATCATCTGCAGCGAGATCGAAAAACTCCCGAAAGAGTTCTGGGCAGGATATACGACCGATCCAAAAACAGGGATCGCGAGATCGGAGCCGTACGGACTTTTCAACCTAAAGCTCTGCAGGGAGAAAGGAAGACTTGCGGATTCCCACAGGAAAGACCCGGAAGTCGTCGGAACGAATCCGTGCGCGGAGATCTCTCTTGCGCCGTCCGAGAACGATGGAGGCGCCGAGCCCTGTAATCTCTGCGAGATCTATCTCAATAATCTCAAGGATGCAGCTGAATTCGAAAAAGTAGTGAATATCATGTATCCCGTGGTGAAGATCGTGACGAGACTCCCGTATCATCAGAAGGCTACGGAAAAGATCGTTCAGAAAAACAGCCGGATCGGGATCAGTCTTACCGGCATCGTCATGAGGCCGGATCTCGTCACAAAAGAGATCCTTACCCGCGTCTATCAGGCTCTCGAAAAGACCGATCGGGATTTCTCGAAAAAGTACGGATTCCCGGAAAGCGTCAAGCTCACGACCGTGAAACCATCCGGAACGCTTTCAATCCTCTCCGGTGCGACGCCCGGGGTCCATCCCGCGTATTCCAAATTTTATATCCGGCGCATCCGGATGTCTTCCGATGACCCTCTCGTACAAGTCTGCAGGGAATCGGGGCTTCACATCGAACATGTAAAACAATTCGACGGCAACGAGGATTATAAGACTTCCGTCATCAGTTTCCCCGTGAAACTTGAGGGCGACACGATCACCGCAGGGGAAATGACCGCCATCCGCCAGATGGAACTCGTACGGAACATGCAGACCTACTGGGCGGACAACAGCGTTTCTGTCACCGTCTACTACAAAGAGGAAGAACTTCCGGAGATCAAGGCATGGCTCAAAAAGAATTATAACAAGGGGGTGAAGACGATCTCATTCCTCCTCCACCAGAAGCACGGATTCGTACAGGCGCCGTATGAAGAGATCACAAAGAAGCGCTATGAGGAGGAGATCAAGAAGTTCAAAGGGTTCGATTTCGATGCGCGGATCGAAGAGGTCGGAGAGATGACGCTGAAGGAGAGCGTCGAATGCGCCACCGGTCATTGTCCGATCCGGTAGAAGGAAAAAAGAGAAAGCACAAAAGAGCAAAGAAGGAGGATGAACATCCTTCTTCTTTGCTCTTTCCAAAGAGCACCCATTCTGTGAGGGTGAAAAAAGAGAGCAATATTTAAAAAGACTTGTCAAAAAATGTTGAGTTGCAGAGTTCCAGTCACACTTTGCAGATGGGGTTGAAGAACTTTGTTAAATGAAGCATGGAGTATCTTTTGTGCCGGCGTTAGCCGATTCATATGAAGCCCTCCATGTCTTCTGTGGAAGTTGTATTCACCTA
>JBGSON010000040.1:0-44296 GCA_041739085.1 Candidatus Altimarinota bacterium
TAGGTGAATACAACTTCCACAGAAGACATGGAGGGCTTCATATGAATCGGCTAACGCCGGCACAAAAGATACTCCATGCTTCATTTAACAAAGTTCTTCAACCCCATCTGCAAAGTGTGACTGGAACTCTGCAACTCAACACTTATTGACGAGCATACCATTCTCATATCTCCATATACAAATATGATGTACTTTTCTTTCGAAAACACATTCTCATAACACATTCTGTGATGTGCGGATCCCCTGAGGTGCTCTGGCTTCTAAAAAATAACAGGCATAAAAAAAGAAGACCCGTGTTGAGTCTTCTTTTTCTTTATGCATGAAAAGATTACTGTTGCGGCTTGTGCTCGTCTTTCTGGATCTTCTTCTTGATCTCGGAGAATTTTTTCCCGGTGAGCAGAAGATAAGCAAACCCTGCGGAGAGAATGAGATCCACCCAGAGTCCGATCCCGAAATATTTGAATTCAAAGCTGGAATCGATCATCCAGATCACCGGTCCGGCAAGGACGACTCCGGCAATTATTTTTTCAATCGTCTTGTCCGGCATCTTGAGATCCGGGATCTTGATATTGAACATCGGAAGGAGCCTCCAGAGGAGGAATGCGATAGACCCGAGGAACGTCAAAATTCCAAACCGGTGGAGTCCGTTGTATGAGTATCCTCCTTTGTATCCATAACCATAGTCCCAACTCGCTGAAGCCCAGGGGAAAAATGTAAAAATAAGAATGATCGCTGCGAGAATAATGGGGAACTTGTCATCCATGGAGATCTTGTTCCACTCCGTTTTTGGCGGCGTACCGTGTTCAGTATTCATAGGGGGTTTTTAAAAAATATGGAAAACGATTCTTTTTATACTCTTTCTTGGATTTTTTGTAAATCTATCATTTCCTTTTTTTATTAACATCAGGATCCAGTACTTTCCAGCGAAAACAATTCCGACACCTTCCTCCTTGCGGAATCGACCCCCCGGAGAAGCCTCATCCCCTCCGGGACACTGTGGAATTCCGCATAATCCTTCATCACTCCATTCGAGGACCAGAGCCCGATAAAATCATTCTCCCGTTCCATGGGAGCGACCACTCTCATCGCTTCTCCCGGCATAAGCTCCTTTTCCGGGAGGAGGATCTCTCCGGCGCGGGAAGAGAGTCTCCATCCGGAAATATCTGAAGGATACCGGCTGAGGTTCATGATGACGATCGTGGCGACTCGTTCACTTCGCGGAGGATTCGGGTCGACTTCTATGATCTTCAGGTATTCGTTCTCCTCCGCTGATTCGATGACAAAACGGGCTTCATGGATCGGCGTCTCGTCATCATATCCCCGGAATGCGAAAAAATGGAGCGTCAGTGTCCTTCTCACCTCAATAAAGGCCTCACCGGTGCTCACATTCCCCGCTCCGGGCCCGGCGTTCGGATACAGGGTCCAGAAGATCTTCGCGTTCGGATCCGATGCCGTGATGTGTACGGTCTGTCCATACTGAAATTCACCGCCCGGAATATCAATGGTGACGGTGAGGGGATCGACTGTTTCCGCCGAGAGCGTCCCGAGAGTCGAAAAAAACACAACGAACGAGAAGGGAATCCCAAGGAACGGGAGGAGCCGGAGGATGCGTGGGCCCTTCATGAGTTCTATTTTCAGGAAATAATGAATTATTCGCATCACATTTTCTCATATTTCTCCTTCCGAAAAAATGCTTTCTCTTAAAAAAAATAAAAATGATTGCAATGACGCATGGCCGGCTTCACGTCTTGAAGAAAAGACTCTTCCCGGATTATACTGATCCGTGATGAGAATCCTTGCGCTCGATTACGGGAAAAAAAGGATCGGCATTGCCGTCGGGGATACTGTCGACGGGATCGCTTTCCCGAGAAGGGCACTCTTCGGAACGAGCGATCCTCACATGACTGGATTATATGAGTCTATTCTCATGTTCATCTCTACGGAACCGGTCGGAAAGATCCTGGTCGGATACCCGGGCGATATTTCCGGTTCCGGATCGTCCCAGTGCGAGGAATCCCGCTTTTTTGCAGACAGCCTTGAGGACTACCTTCTCGAACACAACAACCCCTGCCCGGTGGAATTCGCGAATGAGATCCTTTCCTCCCAGATCGCCGCACATAAACTCAGGGAAGCGGGGATTGCTCCATCGAGAATGAGCGGAGAAAAGGATTCTCTCGCCGCGGCGGTTTTTCTCCAGACTTATCTTGATCAATTTTCCTCCTGACTCGCGGGAATCGCTTTCCGGAACCGGATCCGAAAATCATGAACAGATCTCCAGTTCTCCTTCTTCGGATCATACATCCAATGCTCTTCCCCTGTTTCCCGTTCAAAAACATATCCCTGCCTTTTCCAGGCAGAATCTTCCGGATTGGGAAGACAATGCGCAAAATCGAGGAGTTTTTGACTTTGGCGGGGAGAAAGACCGGATTTCCGCGCAAATTCTTCAATATCTCCCGGACGCGTGAATCCGTCATTCAACCGGTAGAAATCACCGCCGGGTCCTGAACGGATTTTTCTAAAAACCTTCTTTTTCAGTTCTTCCGTAAACCCGCATCGGTCCAGGAGATCGATCTCTGCCTGAGGGATTCGTCCGGGAGGACATCTTTCGATCATGAGTCCGGGATCGCCGGAAAAGATCCTCATCATTTTTTCGTTTTCTTCGTCGTTTTCCGGAACGAATCCTTTTTTGAGAAGCCACAGGATCACATTCACTTGCGCCGCACTGGCGATGATGACATTCGGTGTCCTCGTGATCATGGCAATTCTCTGAATCACCCGTTCCATAAACTGAATAAGTTTCGTGAGAATGCCCTGCCGGGAAAACTCTTCCAGCACAATCCGGTGGACGAGTTCCCAGGTGCATCCCTCTCTCCGGAAATCGATGCTTCCGATATCATAATAGTCGGGAATATCTTCAAAAAATAACCGCGCGCAGATCCATTCGCCTCTCGGTGAATCAATCCCATCAATGATTTTCTGGATCATACAGTAAATCTCTCTGTCCGTATGGACCGCAGGGACTTTCATGAGTGTCAGCGTTTTTGACAGTCTGCGCGTTTCGAGAGAATCCCGGTCTATCTCCGGGTGGAGATTCAGAATCCATTCGGCTATGCGTGTAATCTCCACTTCACTGGTCCTTTGGAATACATCCCAGGAAATCCCCAGATCATGCGGACCCGGTTCAGGATAATCCTGATATTCCGGATCTATATTCCCGTATGTTTCCCGGAGCGATGGGATCCAGCGGAATTCATAGTTCTCTTTCCCGCCAAGCAGGGTAAAATGCCCTTCTTCCGGTTTGCCTCTTATAAAAAAACCTTCTTCTTTGAGATAATCACCGAGAGATACGCCTTGGTCATCATGGAGCCTCTCAAATTCATACCCCCCCATAGCCGGAAGATACCGCACGCGGAAGCGGCTTTCCATTCCCCTGAAGGTTTCGGGAAAGCATTTTTCAAAAATACGCATTCCCGGGAGGATTCTCATTTCGATCATCGTTCTGCGACCCGACTGCCTCTGACGGTCAATCTCCGGATTTGGTTCATCTTCCGGGATTTCTATAGTGCTCGCCGGTGGAATTTCGTATAGAAACTCTGATTCCTGTGCCATGATGATAACAGCCTATAGTATTCACAAGACACGAATCCGCGAACAAATAACGGCATCACGGAGAAGCAGAGCCACTCTCTATTCGCAGATCTTTTCCCCCGGATTGAGATAGGTGCCTCTCCTCATCTCGGGATCCCTGCCGCAGAGTTCTTCCGTGATATAACGGATCATCCGTTCGAATCCAAGGATGCTTTTTTCATTTGTGCGGCCATCGTCCGCGAGTTTTTCATACATCTCCAGTTCTTTGATGAGGTCTTTTGTCGTCTTCTGGCTGAGGCGCGCTCGGATGGAAGATGAGTCCGCAGACGAGTCTGATTGATATCCGGAGAGAGGCTTTTCCGCCTCGACATCGCGATCAGGAAATGTGTGACGCTTCGGGACAACGCATTCTGAGTCATTGGTATCCTTCTCTTCTGGCTTATACTCCAGCTTATAGTATTGTTTTCGAATTTCCCGGAGCAGTTCGATCTCCCGATAGTGCTCTTTGAGTCTCATGTCCACATCTTTCACCGTGGCCACTTCTTCGCTGAGCGTGATGAGATCGTTGCACTGCCCCGATTCCATCTCGTCAGGACATTTTACTTTTCCGAGGTCTACCGCACGCGTCGTCTGGATCGCGAGCGCCACGAGAATGGCGATAAATACGGCCTTTCGGAGGAGGGAAAAGGATGATGTGGTGGTCATAGGAGAGATGAAAAATTTAGGGAGTCATTATGCACTCATCTTTTTTCATTTGTCAAATATTCCATCTCTTCCCTTCTTCTCTCTTCAAAGAGCAGAAAATGAATTGAAAACACTTCTTATTTTCGTTACACTCGTATGGCTTTTTTCTCTGAGGGTGAGTAGCTCAGTGGTAGAGCAGTGGCCTTTTAAGCCATTGGCCGTGGGTTCGACCCCCACCTCACCCACCATGCCTTTCAGAAAGCTATTTGAGGTCTCTTGCGTTCTTGTAAGTTTTCCGTTCATTATCTCCAGTTCGTGGCGCTATCGTCTAGTGGTTAGGACGCCGGGTTTTCATCCCGGTAACAGGGGTTCGATTCCCCTTAGCGCTGCCACTTCAAAGAGCGAGAAATCTCAAAATGCGGAATCGCGCGCTTCTTTTCTCACCATGTTCCCGTAGCTCAGTTGGATAGAGCGTCAGGTTGCGGACCTGAAGGTCGCGCGTTCGAGCCGCGCCGGGAACACCATTTTTTTGTGTGTTCTTCTATTCTTCCGAGGATCCGAAAAGGCTGGAGAGCATGAAGATGATCGCGGGAAGCGAGAACCAGATGTTGTAGTTGCTGATCATCGTCCGGACGAGGGACGACTCATCCGAAATATTGTTTATCGGGTTGTCCGGGGAGGCCACAACGTTCAGCGAAAAGATGCTGATGCCGGAAATATACACGAGGATCGTCGAGATTATGAGCCCTGCGCTCATGATCCCGTAGGCACCGGTAAGGAATGTCGAGAAAAAGCGGGTCTTATCCTGGTAGAGTTCGATATGGAAGGCACCCCGTATGGTGAGGAGAACAGTGAGGAGGACGAAGATCATGATCTTCATGATGATGAACGCACTGTTATCCGCGTGGACAACAAGGACTTTGATCACCGGGTCCGCTCCGAATATGTATTTCTGAACGAGGTTCCCGACTCCGTCTGCCGCGAGGATCGCAACATAAGAACTGAGGATGACTTTGATCGTCTGATTCTTTCCGATGACAAAGCTGTACGCGATGATCACGAGGAAGAATACGATGATGAAGAGATCCCAAGTGAGATTGATTTCCATTCCGGGGGAGGAAAGAAGGAGGGGGGCCCGCGATGTACGATACCTCTTTTGATTTCCGAGTTCAAGGCATTAGAGAAGCACAAAACACAAAGGATAAATCACAAAACAGAAAAGAGGGGGAGAAGAGAAATTCCAGCAAACTGAGGTCCCCCGAAGTCAGCGATTTCAGCACATTGATAAAAGTAATACATTTATATATACTTTTCCTCATGATCTTGGCTGCTTATTAATTCGTATTCCTATGATTCATACAATATTATTTCCATTTTTTGAAAAAAATCGGCATTCCTTGCTCATAAAAAGCTGGAAATTCAGAATACTGATTATTGTGTATGTTTTGTGTACAGTGGCTCTTTTAGTTTATCTTTTTAATTATTTCAGAAATGAATATTGGGGGTGGTGTTATGATGGACTGCGTAGTGCCGGCGAAGATAATGATGGGGTTGTCCCACTGGGTGGAGAATATTCAAGTGTTGATCGTCAGTCATGCAATGAAATAAAAAAATCTCACATATTACACATGTTGGAGATTTCGTTACTTTTATTCCCAATCACATATTATTTGGCTCAGCTGTTCTTATTTAAAGTAATTATAAATTTTATTATTTTAGGAAATCAAAAACACCAAAACTATAAGACCAATACTTGAAGAATGCTTATTTAATATGGAGCGGGTAACGGGACTCGAACCCGTGTATCAGGCTTGGAAGGCCAGTGCTCTAACCACCTGAGCTATACCCGCCCGTTTAAGGCTTAAAAATTGTAGAGAGAACTTCCGGTTGGGTCAAGGAGTTTCCTCCTGCCGCTCCTTCGCCCGGAGAGTGTTTTCAATGAGCTTTGCGACCGTCATGGGGCCGATCCCTCCTGGGACGGGAGTGATAAAGGAAGTGATTTTTGATACATTCTCGAAATCAACGTCTCCCACGAGCTTTCCGTCCGGCATTCTGTTTGTCCCAACGTCGATGACGATCGCTCCTTTCTTTACCATATCTCTGGTGATGAGCTTCGGTTTTCCAACGGCAACGATGAGGAGATCCGCTTTTTTCGTGTGCTCCGCAAGGTTCTTGGTATATATATGGCAGGTGGTCACGGTCGCATTCCGGTTGAGGAGCATGACTGATATCGGCTTACCCACGATGTTGGAATGGCCAACGACGACTGCGTTCATTCCTTCAACGTTTATGCCGTATTCATCGAGAAGACGGATGATCCCGGCGGGGGTCGCCGGCGGGAGATGTTCGAACTCCTTTGAGAGAAACATCTTTCCGAGATTATAGGCGTGAAACCCGTCGACGTCTTTTTTGGGATCGATTTCCCGGATGACATCCGGGACATAGAAATGCTTCGGGAGTGGCAGCTGGACAATCATCCCCGTCACCGAATCATCTGCATTCAGGGAGTCGATGACTTCAATGATCTCCTTTTGTGTCGTTGTCTCAGGGAGGCGGATGGTTCGGGACCGAATCCCTGTTCTCTTGCATGCCTCTTCCTTTTTCCGGACATAAATATCGCTCGCCGGATCATTGCCGATCATGATGACCGCAAGGCCGATGGGGCTTTTTTGCCTTTTTACTTTCTCTGCAACTTCAGCAATGATCTTCTCAGAAAGCGCCTTGCCGTCGAGGATGACTGCAGTCATGCGCGGGAGAGAAAGGGATCTGGAAATTTTTTCCGGAGATGTTCGACGACTTTTTCATGGACGATCGCGCGCGGGTCTTCGCCGCTCAGAATAAGCGTGTTTCCATCTGTATCCGCGAGTTTTTCATACATCTTCCATACTTTTTTCAGGATCTCCTCCTTTTCGAAAAGCTCCTCTTTCCCTCCTCTCCATGCGATCCTCTCCATGCATCGCTTTGGCGGGACCCGAAGGAGGATAGTGACATCCGGTTTCCGGAAGTTTTTTCCGAGCTCCACGAGCCAATCCGGATCGCATTTCAGGCTTCCATATGCCACGGTGCTCCAGTTGTACCGGTCGCAAATAACGATCTTCCCTTCCCGGAGAGCCGGTTCGATTTGGAATTTCAGGTGATGGGCTCTGTCTGCCGCAAATAGAAGCTGAAGCCCCTCGGGTGAAGTCTCCCACTCATGGGTGAGCGCCCCTCTGATGAGTCCTCCAACGATATTGTCCGTCGGCTCGGAGGTGTGGAGGACAGGAACACTCTTTTCCCGGAGGTGGTCTGCAAGGAGCTTTGCCTGAGTTGTCGATCCGCTGCCGTCGAGTCCTTCAAAAACAATGAACATGAGATCAATGGAGAAACGGTAACACTATTTTTTCAAAATTTGTTCCCATCCGCAACGAATACTGTTTATTCTCCATTTTTACTGAGATAGTTGGAAATGGCGACCGCGACTTCATACCGGGTAAGCTCTCTCCCCGGCTCAAGAAACGATCCTCTTGCGGGAAAAAAATCATATTCCTCAGCGGCGCCGGTGAACGGACTAAACCAGTCGCTTTCAGAAACATCCGAGAATGAATCTCCGTATCCTTCGGCGAGAGAAAAGGTCATGGAGATCATTTTCAAAAATTCCGCAGTGTTCACCGTGTCCTCCGGCCTGAAATATCCGTCCGGATATCCTCCGATGATCCCGAGGTCATAGGCAGTGAGGACATAGGGTTCATACCATGATCCGTTTTCGACATCAGGAAATGGATTTGCCCCCTGGGGGAGAGGAATTTCTTCAAACCGGGCGCTCAAGAGAAATTTTGCGAGTTCTGCGCGATTTACGGGGAGATGTCCTTTAAATTCACCATCAGGATATCCCCCGATGATCCCTCTTTCATAGAGATCGAGTGCGGCGACACCTTCCGGCGTATCGAGATCGATATCAGGAAAGATCCCTTCTCCGGGATCCTCCGGATATTGAGGATCCTGAATATTGCTGCATGTTGATTCCGCGATGAGAAATGCTCCGTCCGATTCGAGTGTGCATATATTTTCATAATCTACCATTTTTGGCTGGCATGGAGTCTCTTCACACGACTCATACTGAATACCGCAATAATGCCCTGTTCCCCCCGAACAGGCAGATGATCCGTATTCGTGGATCTGAAAGAGAGGAGTCCTCAGGGGAAAATTTGAAACAACTTCTATATCCTCCTGAGGAAAGGTCGAAACGACGAAATATTCAGGGGAAGCGATCTCAAATCCTCCCATGGCATCATTCGGCGCGTTTTCCTTGATGTCCGCGATAAGGGTGAAGACCTTCTCCTCTCCGTCGAGAAAGGAGATCTCCTCTTCAAATACGATGATATCATTTGCCGGATCCCTCTCATCATCAATGACAAGTCCTTCCTCGTTCTTCATCCTCAGGTTCTCAATGGTGTTTCCAATGTCACCGCTTGGCTTGAGGAGCATTCTTTCAATGCTCATATCTTTTCCGTTCGCCTGCACATAAATCTTCCCAAGGAGAACGTCGCTCTCTCCTCTCCTGAATTTTCCGACGGGAAAGAGATCAAGAAAAACACTGAGATATTCCGATGCATGAGTCGGGGCGGTCCGGAGTTGTGCGAGACTCATGGGGAAAAGCCCACTCACCTCTGCCCTCTCAAAATTGGGCCCGATCCCCTGTGCCTCGATATCCGCGGGGACATCCATTTCCATGCGCAGGGCACTTGCTGTCTCATGGGTATCTCCCGTGTCTCCGACAAGAAGGAGTTCCTGTGTGGACCCGTCCCGGATTCCAAAGGCATCTGAGAATACGAGTTCTCCGTTTGAGATCTCGGAAGGTCCGGCAATGATTTTTCCGAATGCATCCATAAGACGAAAGTTCATCGCTTCCATTCCCGAAAACGCTATTTTTATTTTCCGTACTTCGATATCATCACCATCGGCTTTCATCTGCATTCTTCCAAAGACAGTATCCTGGATGAACGGAAAGATTTCACGAACAGAGGATTCGTAGGGAAGGAGTTCCACTGTCAGGGATGACCGGTTCCCGACTGCTCCGACTCTCATCACCGGTGTTTTTACGGGAAAGTTCCCGTCAACTGGCACCACATCCCCTTCCCGGGAGACTGCCGTTATCCCGCTTTTTTCCAAGATGAAATTTAGCGTGGTCCCGTTCTCTGCATCATCTGAAATATCACCGATAACGTTGATATTCATTTGAACTCCTGATCGAACCTGGAGAGGACAAGAAAAAAGGAGTTCATTTGACGAAAGACTCCCCTCGCACAGTTCCTCTCCTGTTTCTCCATCGATCATGAGGAGATGTCTGATCTTTTCTCCCGGAAGATCCCCGTTTTTTTGAAACGTCATTCTCTCAATGGTAACATCTTCCACCCCTCCTGAGATGATCCATGATCCGAAGAGAACCGATGTACTCCCGGAGTTTGCGGAATCCGGCGGAATATCGGTATCCGAGGTCGCGATTTCTAAACCCGGATCCTCAATGATCTTTGCCCCGATCCGGATGGGGAACCTGGCGGCAACGGATGCTATTTTCCCTTCTGATACTGATGAAAACTGGAGGCTTGATCTCGTATAGATCTCAAATCCGAGGGTCGTTCCGGGTTTTGCGGTTTCCTCAATGTCCATGACCATGGTCATCTTTTCCTCGGAAGGTGTGATCACAGTGAATGGTTCGGAAAAGATGACCTTGTCTCCTTCCTTTTTTCCTATCCCCCCGATGAACTCGCCGTTTTCCTTCATGAGTCGGATATTGGAAACGTCATCGAAACCAGCGTTCCCGGTCTTCTGAAAAACGAGCTGGTCGATCCTGATGTTTCCTTCTCCAAATACGTCAAGGCTGAGGCGCGCGAACGGATAATCGCTGACTCCGCGCTTTATGCTTCCGGAGACCGCTGTTTTAAATTCTTCGTCTTCTTGTATCCGGAATACACTATCCGCCTCGGCATCAAGGATGACGTACTTTTTTGTTATGAAGGGGAAATCCGCGATCACTTCCGTTTCATAGCGCGTAGGTCCTGCGATATCTATGTAATTGTCCTTCGGGATTTCAAACTGGACCTCATTCCCGGCATCAGTGCTGAGGCTTATTTCTAAGACGATCGTGAGTGTTCTCGTCTCGCCGGGCTCCATGGTGAACCGACTCGTAAAGTAGTCAAAGATGACAATGTCGTCCTGTATCCTCGCGGAGGATGTCAACTTCTGTCCTCTTTCATTCAGCACCCATGCTCTCCGTACCTCCTGCACATCGAGCGCACCATGGACATCAAGGAGGATCCTCTTGAGCTCGATGGTTTCATCTCCCGCCGTGAGGACAAGTTCTCCGATCGGCGTTTCAATTCCTTTTTTAATAATATTTCCGACTGATTCCGTTTCATGGAATTCTACCGTGAGCGGAGCGATCCTCTCTCCATGAGCGACAGGCGAAGAGGAGATCGTAAAAAATACGAATCCTGAAAACAAAATGGCTCCATATAAGGACAAGGTCTTCATTGATTTCATGGGAAAAAGAAAAGGAATTTATCGGTTCCGAAGATATTGGTAAATAACGAGAGCGACTTCATACCTTGAGAGCGGATCGGCAGGCTGAAGATTTTCTGTCCTCCTGGGAAAGAGCTTGTACTTTTCCGCGGCTCCGGCATACCGGGCAAACCAATCATCCGGAGACACATCAGTAAATGAATAACTCAGGTTCTCCTCAAGTCCGAACGTCAGTGTCGCCATTTTGAGGAATTCGGCCGTATTCACTCCTTCTGCTGGCTTGAATGTCCCGTCGGGATAGCCGTTGATAATTCCTCTTGTCGCAGCTGTGAGGACATATTTTTCGAACCATTCTCCACCCGGAACATCCGAAAAACTTATCGCTCCTGTTGGATTTTCTTCAATTTCTCCAAACTTGGTGAGGATGAGGAATTTTGCGGCCTCAGCGCGGTTAACCGTCCGGTCTCCATAAAAATATCCGTCGGGAAATCCGTTGATCACTTTTCTCCGGAAGAGCTCGACCGCTGCTTTCCCTCTGAGAAGGGAGACATCAGTGTCTGGAAATGGAATGATGTAGGGAGTAAAATCGATGATGGGAGGATCCATATAAGAAGCCTCAGGAAGCTCCGCTTTTTCAGGATTTTCTATCGGACCTGGATCAGAGGGAATCGGATCTGTCGGATGCGGAATACTCTCACATGCTCCGCCAAATACAAGATATGCATGGTCTTTCTCCATAAGACATTCATTCTCATAAGTTTTATCGACCGGATCCTTGCAGGGAGGACTTTCACAACCATCGTATTTTCTCCCGCAGACAGGTTTCTTCTCCTCGGGACATGCGGTGGCTGATGGACCCACAAGAATGGAACTCGTTTCCATCGGAAAAGGAGAAAGGTGCTCCATTTCACTTCCTTTTGATGCGCTTGCTGTAATGTAAGATGATGAGGCGAGCGCAAACTTCGCAGTTTTCCCGATTTGAGCGCCCGGACTCATATCTGCCTTGATAGCGAATTTTATTGTCTGTCCATCGGGGATGGTTATAGCTTTCTCAAATGATACCATGCCGCTTTGAGAATTCTCCTCACCGCTGATCTCTCCGAGTTCCGTATTCCAGAGGACGATATGAGAGATTGAGAATCCTGATTCAGCGATTTTCTTAAGCATTATTTTTGACAATTGAATGTCTCCATTTATCGCCGACAATTGAATCTCTCCAAACCACATTCCCTTCCTCCCCTGGGGAACGGGAAATGGCGACACCCGGAATGAGAACGAGGTGAAGAGGGATGCACTACTGGGAACAGGAAGAATGGTAAGAGATGGAGCAGTATACGGAAACTTTCCCGTGACCGGTGCACTTTTCCCTCCGATCATCTGGATGGGTTGGATGGAGTCCTTATCAGGTATTGAGATGATAATGGTCTGATTCTCAGAAGGCGCGCCTTTCATCCGTCCGACCAGCGTGTAGGTCTGCGACCCGTCATTTTTGATCGGGAAAGGCGTGGTGATGTTTATCTTTTTCCCTTCGAGTGCCCCTTTTGCCACTATTGTATTCCGGCCATCAAGAATATAGAAATATTCAAAAAGGAGAGGGTCCATTGTCCCGCCTATCTGAAAAATCATGCTGTTCATCTCGATCTCCCCACCTATTGCTTCCATATCAAAAGCAAGGAGGGGATTGTATTTGAATCTGCCGTACTGGGACCGCGGAGTCCCTCCCGATGAGGGAAATGAAATGTTGAGAGATCCGTTCTCCGCTTTCTCCGAGACCGTCATGATCGCGGTAGAGATCGGGAATACTCCGCTCGGAGAAATTGTCCCTCCGCCTGAATCCTTGCATTTTATACTTGCCGTTTCCGTCAACGAGAACCCGAGCGTCTTTCCCGATTCCGCCTCCGGCGTTATACTTCCGATGAGGAGGATCTTTTTGGTTTCCCCTGGGGAAATCTTCAAATTCCCTGAAAAGAGAGCTTTTCCATCGCTCACCTGTGCCGGACCGAAAAGAGTATCTCCATCTTCATCAGTGATCCGGAGAGCCTCGATGAACTCGCCCGTGAGCGTCCCTTTTTTCTGGAATTCAATGTTGGATATGGTCGTACTTAAGGATCCGGAAGTGATTTCAAATGCTCCAAAGATAATGTCTTCTTCCCCCTTTTCGACAAGACGGGCTACGGGAGAAGATTCTGATATTTCGATGTTCAGTGATTTATTCCCTATGATTCTGGACGTTGTTTTCAGGGGATACGATCCCTGCGCCTCGATGATCTTTGAGTTTTCCATTGACCTCGCGAGAACATCCTGGAGCGAACTGATCTCAAAAGAAACGAACTTTCCGTCCGGTGCTCCCAGATCGAGGTCGGAGATGAGCGACAATTCTTTCGGCGCGGAATAACTCACGGAGAAAGGAGTTTCCATCGTGAAAGACACCGAATCGAGCGAAGGCCAGCTCCCGAAAGCCTCTCCCTGGGCATCCTCGAGGCGGATATTCTTCAGGAAGTCATAATGGAGGGAGCCGATGTGGCCGAATGCAATGCGGGAGATCTCCGCAGAACCCTCCCCGTAAAACAAGAATCTGAATATCCCGTGATCGATGTCCTTTCCTCCGGGAAATACGGCACCCGTCGCTGGAGAAGTAATGTATTCCGCAGAAAGATACTGGTCTGTTTTTGCGTTTCCGAGAGCGATGAGTTTTTCCGGAGTAAACGGGAACTCACCGATGATCTCAATAGTATCTCCAGAATCACTGCTCATTTCGAGTGAATTTTTCGAGGTGACTTCAAATCCCATGGTGTTCCCGACATTGATATTGTCTCTGAGAAGCACCCGGACTCCCACTTTTTTCTTTTCCCCGTATTCGAGAGTGAGGATGTTCGTAAACGAGACCATCCCTCCGTTCACTTTCGCGGTGTTTGTGAGAGGATTATTGTTCCCATCGACGAGCCATATTTTTTCAAAAGCGATATCCGGGGCATTCCCTATATTCCTGAGGAGCATCCGGTCGATAGTCGTTCTGCTTCCGAGAGACTCAAACGTGAAATATGCAAGCGTGGTTTCCTTTCCTTTCACGGCTATTCCGTTGAGTGAAGCATTCACGGCATAGGAGACATTCACTTCCGATGTCTTCGCGAGTGCCATCTTTTGAGATGGAAACGATACGATCCCGATGAATGCCAGTGTCGTACAAACAAACGATCGGACGATAGAATTTCGGATATTTGCAGTGGTCATGTGGATAATATGAGTGATGAAAGACTTCTTGCGGAATCTACTCCCTGTTTTTCAGATACTGGTAGACCGCCACTGCGACTTCGTCGCGCGCGAGCATGGCTTCAGGACGGAGGAGCTCTGTCCTTTCCGGAAAGAGATCATACTCACTCGCTGTACCGGCATACATGGAAAACCAGTCTCCCACATTCACATCCCGGAAGGAATGTTCAAGATTTACCGGAAGCCCGAAAGTGAGCGTCATCATCTTGAGAAACTCAGCAGTATTCACCATATTCCCGGGTTTAAACGTACCGTCGCCGTACCCATTGATGATCCCCTTTTTCGCTGCGGTAAGGACATACTTCGCGTACCATTCCGTGATGATGACATCAGAAAATAATCCGCTTCCCTCAATGGTGTCCTCCACTTCCCCGTATCGGGCGAGGAGAAGGAATTTTGCGGCCTGCGCGCGGTTTACTTTTTGGAGTCCCTTGAATTCCCCATCCGGGAATCCCCCGATGACGTCCCTCCGATAGAGCTCCATGGCGGCTTTTCCCTCGAGGGTATCCAAATCGGTGTCAGGAAACGGATTTTGATAGAGCGACACGTCTTCCAGAACGGAGTCTTCAAATGATGCGGAGGGGATGGAAGCCGGTTTGTCTTCTTCCTCCTCTTCTTCTTCAATGACCTGAAGTTCCGGCATATCCTCGCATTTTCCGTCAAAAATGAGGAATGCCTTGCCCTCCCTCATCTTGCAGAGATTATCATAGTCGACCGCCTGGGGATCGCATGGATATTCGACGCAGGTATCATATTTCCTTCCGCACACCGGCTCATATTCAGCGGAACAAAAAAGTTTTTCTCCGCCCGCCATCTTGAACTTGCCGACGGAGAGTGGGAAATTCCCATATACCGGCATCTCACCCCCTTTCACGGAGTTCACGGAAATATATGCGGATGAAGTGATCTCGAGTCCGAATGACTCTCCGGCCATCGCCTCTGCTCCGATATCCGCTTCAAAACTGATGATGGTCTCTTCTCCTCCGAGGATCTCAAAAGGTTCATCGATGGAGATCACATCTGCCTCCGGATTATTCTGAGAATCGATCTTGAGGTCTCCACTCATAAATCTGATTGCTTCGAGCTTGTCTTTCATGCTCCCGGTTCTCTTGAGAAGAATTCGAATGACTTCACCGTCTGTTCCCACCGAAAGAAGATGGATTTTCCCAAAGACAACTCCTTCTTCCTGAAGGGGGACATTTCCGAGAGAAAAAACCTCTGCATAGACCTGAAGATATTTTTCCACGTCCGGGATCCGGATGGTCAATGCCGAAGATCTGTCGGGAAACTGTCCTACGACTCCGGCAGGAATAAGCCCGTAGATCTGACGGGCCCTGATGTCCCCGCTTTGTTCGAGTGAGAGGGAGATCGTTTTCCCAGTTACAGAAACATCTTCCATTTCGGCGATGATGAGAAACTCCCTGTCTTCCCCCTCCCCAATACCAATAGGATCGCTGAAAACGACTTGTCCGTGTTCCACATCTTCCGGCCCTGCCATTGTATTGCCATACTCATCGATGAGACGCCATCCGGTGAAAATCCCTCCGTCGATCGTTCCTCCGAGGGTAAGGGTAAAGTCCTGGACTTCGACATCTTTTTTCTCCGCATGAAAACGTATTCTTGCGATCGGGACATTCGGCATTCCGGCATAAATCTCGGTCAGGGAAGGACTGACCGGAAGAATATCAGCATTCACATACCCCTCTCCAACGATTTCAGAAACGGTCATGAGCGGCGTCTTCAGGGGAAACGGTCCTCCGATCGTGATCGTCTGTCCGTCTTCTCCGGTGACGATGAAGCTCTCCGCATCTGAGAGCTGGAGGCCGACGGTCTCTCCGCCCTTCGCACTATTGAGGATATCCGCCTTGATGACGAGGATCTGTTCGTCATCTGCCCCGAGAGTGATTTTTTGAGGAGCGTTGCCGCCGGTGACAGAATCGATGAGCACTGTTCCCTCTTCGTCTTCAATCCTCAGATTCCGGAGGGGGGTCACGCCATATTCTCCGAACGGAGTAATCTTCATCTGAGAAATGGTGATCGGCTCAAGCCCGGAAGTGACGATGAATTTTGCCATTGTGAATCCTGAATCTCCTCCATGAATCGGCTGTGCTTTTGTCGTTTCGGGGTGAAATACGATGTGCGCCGACGGGAGCGCGATTGTTCTTTTCGCTATCCTCAGCGGGAAATTATTCACGATCGTAATAACGGAAGCACTGTCTTCCGCTTTCGCTTCAATACTCGTGAGAGAATAGAGTTCGAGTCCAAAGTCATCCCCGTTTTCCGCATCTGTTCCGACATCGAATACTATTTTCGCGTCTACAGTGTCTCCCTGGGGAATGACGAATGGGGTATCGAACACAATGGCATTCCCGGTCAGTACTTCTGGTCCCGCAAGAATATTTCCGCTTTCATCGATAAGACGGATATTTTTGATCTCATTCGACGGGATGTTCCCGGATTTATTCCAGGTCAGCGAAATGATCTGAGCACCTGTCTCGCCAAGCGCCCGGAAGTGGACGGTTTCTGTCGCGACATCCTTTTCCCCTGCCTGGATACTGAGCGATCCTTCTCCTTCGTCTGCGATTTCAAGGGAAAGCAGGACATTCGTGTCTTCATTGACCACGACCATCGGTTCAAAAATAATGGGAAAGTCCCCTGAGATCACTGCATCCGATCCCCGTTCTCCGTTCGCGGTGATATTCGTTTTTTTGGAGATTTCAAAATTGACCACATCTCCGACAACGGCCGTGCTGCTCATTTCGGCGACAACAGCGAGTCTTTTTTCTTCTCCCATGTCGAGAAAGATATCATCCTGAAAAATGATGACTTCGTTCTCTATGGCTTCAGGGCCGGCAACAGTTATGCCTCTGTCATCAATGAGCGCTACTTTTCGGATTGCGGTCGAATTGCTTCCGGAAGCCGGTCTCATGATGATCTTATCGATCTGGATGAGTCCTCCTTCTGCTTTCAGGATGATATACCCGATGGTGTGCTTTCCGCCTTTTTCGGCGATCTCCGCGTCCGGAGTCCTCCCCTCCGTGCGGATGCTGAGGGTCGATGTGTCGACGGCATAGGCGCTCTCAGCGGGGGAAAAAAACGCGGCTGCCACGAGGAGGATCGTTGCGAAGAGTGCGGAGAAGGAAAAAACTGAAAGAGATAAGCGTTTCATTTTTGTAGGCATAGTGAAAAATACGAAATGAAATAAATGCTGGTTCTGAGATTTCAGAGAGCCCTGATATTATTTCTCTTTTTGGGACTGAAGTCCACTTTCTCTGAGCCTCTCCGAATATTCCTCCATGCGGAGTGCATCGATGATCGATCCGAATCCCCCTTCCATGATCGAGGGAATATTGGAGAAGTTCTGCTGGATGCGATGGTCTGTCACGCGGTCCTGCGGGAAATTGTACGTCCTGATCTTTTCGCTCCGTTCCCCGGTCCCGATCTGAGCGAGCCTCTTTTCCCCCTGGTCTTTCATGCGCTTTTCTTCCTCGATCGCATAGAGTCTCGCACGGAGGACCTGAAAGGCTTTGTGCTTATTTTTCAATTGTGATTTCTCATCCTGACAGCTCACGGTTACTCCCGTCGGAAGATGGGTGAGGCGGACAGCGGAATCCGTCGTGTTCACAGACTGTCCTCCGGGACCGGAGGACCGGAAAACATCGATCCGCACCTCTGCGAGATTGATCTCAAATTCCATTTCCTCGACTTCGGGAAGGACGGCGACCGTGATCGTGGATGTATGAATCCTCCCCTGAGATTCCGTTTCAGGCACCCGCTGAACCCGGTGGACACCGCTTTCAAACTTGAGGAGAGAAAAAGCTTTTTCCCCGCGGACCGCGGCAATGAGCTCTTTGATGCCCCCGGATCCCGTTTCGGATTTCGTCAGGACCTCGGTTTTGTACCCCGCATTTTCCGCATACCGGAAAATCGCCCTTGCATATTCGGAAGCGAAGAGAGATGCCTCTTCTCCTCCGGCCGCGGGCCTGATTTCTACGATGACATCCTTTTCATCATTCGGATCCTTTTGGACAAGGGCTACCGTGATCTCCTCTTCCAGGTCTTTTCTTCTCTGGGCACATTTGTCAAACTCTCCTTTTGCCATTGCCCTCATCTCCGGATCGGGATCGTTCATCATCTCCATGAGTTCCTCTTCTTCTTTCAACCTCCGGAGGTATTCCTTTCCGAGGTCGCAGACGACTCTCCGTGCGGAGAGTTTTTTTCCGAGCACCTTGAGGATCGAAGGGCTGCAGAGGGAAGATGGTTTCGCCATTTCCTCTTCGACGGACTCGAACTCTGCCACGATGTTCTCAATTTTTTCACGAAACATGCTTCGATTTTGGCGAGAAGAACCATTTTTTCAGGAATTGTCCGGTGTAGGATTCTTTTGCTTCGGCCACTTCCTCGGGAGTCCCGATCGTGATGACTTCTCCCCCCTCCTCCCCCCCCTCGGGTCCGAGATCTATGATATGGTCGCAGCTTTTGATGACATCGAGATTATGCTCGATGACGAGAACGGAATTCCCTTTCTCCACGAGGGCATTGAGGACATCGAGAAGTTTCTGGACATCTTCGAAATGAAGCCCGGTCGTCGGTTCATCGAGGATGAAGAATGTTTTTCCCGTGTTCTTCTTGGAAAGTTCCGTGGCGAGTTTTACGCGCTGTGCTTCTCCTCCGGACAGGGTCGTCGCGCTCTGTCCAAGATGGATGTATCCGAGACCGACGTCTTCGAGCGTCTGAAGCTTTCCTCTGATGCTCGGGATTTTATCGAACGCTTCGAGGGCTTCGCTCACGGTCATATCGAGGACATCCGCGATGCTCTTCCCTCTCCAGGTGACCTCGAGGGCTTCGGAATTATATCTCTTCCCCTTGCAGACTTCACAGGGGATGTAGATGTCAGGCAGGAAATGCATCTCGATTTTCACGATCCCGTCCCCCTGGCAGGCCTCGCATCTCCCCCCTTTCACATTGAAGGAAAATCTTCCCGATTTATATCCCCTGAGTTTTGACTCCGGCGTTGTCGCGAAAAGTTCGCGGATGTCTCCGAATACTCCGGTATAGGTCGCGGGGTTCGATCTCGGCGTCCTCCCGATCGGACTCTGGTCGATGACGATGACTTTGTCGAGATGTTCGATCCCGAGGATCTCTTCATGCTCCCCTGCTTTTGCATGGGCGCGGTTCAGGCGTGAAGCGAGCGTTGGTCCGAGGACCTTGTTGATGAGGGAAGACTTTCCTGATCCGGATACTCCCGATACTCCGACAAAACACCCGAGGGGGATCGCAACGGTGATGTTCTTGAGATTGTTTTCCTTCGCTCCTTTGATGATGAGTTTTTTCCCGTTCCCTTTCCTTCTTGTTTTCGGGATCGGGATTGATTTTTCGCGGGAAAGGTATTTTCCCGTATTCGAGTTCTTATTCTTCATGATTTCTTCCGGAGTCCCTTCCGCCACCACTTCCCCCCCGTTCTTCCCTGCCCGGGGCCCGATCTCGAGAATATGATCAGCACTCCTGATCGTTTCTTCATCATGTTCGACGACGATGACTGTATTCCCGAGCCTCTGGAGATTGCGGAGCGTCTGGATGAGTCTCGTGTTATCCCGCTGGTGAAGCCCTATGGATGGCTCATCGAGGACATAGAGCACTCCCTGGAGCTTTGATCCGATCTGGGTGGCGAGGCGTATCCTCTGTGCCTCTCCTCCGGAGAGCGTACTCGCGGATCTGCTCAGGGTGAGATATGAAAGTCCGACATGTTCGAGAAAGGTGAGTCTTTCCCGGATTTCATGGAGGATGAGGTTGGCAATAGTCTTTTCCTTCTCTGAAAGTTTCCCGGGGAGGTCTCCGACATATTCGATCGCCTCAGAAATGGAATACTCGGTCACGTCGATGATGTTTTTTCCCCCCACGAGAACGCCGAGGACTTCCGGCCGAAGCCTGAGACCCTTGCAGGTCGGACAGATCTCTTCTTCCATGAATTTTTCGATCTGCCTCCTGGAAAAATCACTCTCTGTCTCGCGATATCTCCGCTCAAGATTTTTTATGATCCCCTCATATTTTGTGGTGAACTCACCGGAAAAACGGTCTGATTCCATCTGGATTTCATACTCTTCATCTCCCGTTCCGGCCATGATGAGATCAATGATCTCCTGGGAAAACTTTTCCACCGGAGTATTGAGGTCAAAACCGTAGATCTTTCCGACTGCTTCGAGGATCTTCATATGCCAGCTGATCCCGGATGTCGTCGTCGCCCAAGGCATGATCGCGCCCTCTGCGATGGTGAGCCTTTTGTTTCCAAAGACAAGGTTTTCCTTTACAACAAGTCTGCTTCCGAGACCGTGGCAATCCGCACATGCCCCGTACGGGGAGTTAAAGGAAAAGCTCCTCGGTTCCACTTCCGGGATCACGGATCCGTGTTCAGGGCAGGCAAATCGTTCTGAATATGTTTTCACCTTTCCGGTATCGACATTGAGTATCATCGTGAGGCCTTCTCCGTGCTTAATGGCGATTTCCACGGAATCTGCGAGCCTGGAGCGGTCCGGGTTCGGCTCTTCGATCTGTTCGCCGTTCGTCAGCGTCCTCAAAACTTTTGAAAAATTCTTTACGACAAGACGGTCGATGACCGCCTCGATGTCATGCGTCTTTTTGGGATCGATGGGGATGTCATCCGCAATGGAGTACATTTCTCCGTCCACCCGGAGACGGATGAATCCGTCTTTCTGGATCTTTTCGATGACTTTCGTATGCTCTCCCTTCCTCCCCCGGACGATGGGAGCGAGGATCATGATCTTCGTGCCCTCGGGGAGCAGAGAGATCTCTTCGATGATCTGGGATATACTCTGCTTTTCCACCGGCTTCCCGCAGAGAGGACAATGGGGTCTTCCGATCTTTGAAAAGAGAAGCCTCAGATAATCATAGATCTCCGTTACGGTCCCGACCGTCGACCGCGGATTTCTCGATGCCGTCTTCTGGTCTATGGAAATCGCAGGAGACAGCCCTTCGATATGATCGACATCGGGTTTGTCCATTATCCCGAGGAATTGTCTTGCATAGGTAGAAAGGCTCTCGACATATCTCCGCTGTCCTTCGGCATAAATCGTATCGAATGCGAGTGATGACTTTCCTGAGCCCGAGACTCCCGTAATGACGACGAGTTTGTTTCTGGGGATTTCGACGGTGATGTTTTTCAGGTTGTGCATTCGCGCACCCTCTACGCGGATATAATCAGCCATCTCTGGATATGAAACACGAAATATTTATGCAGAAAGCCACTTGTTGAGCGTACCAAATAATGCGGAAAAAGACAATAAAATGTAGGGGCGATTCATTCATCGCCCCTACATTTCACGTTCATTATTGAAATCTCAGTATTCCGGCATCGGAGCCTGGGGAAGCGGCTTATCTTCTGGTATCTCTGTGATCGCCGCCTCTGTGGTGAGAAACATCCCCGCCACGGAAACAGCATTTTGAACGGCGGCTCTTGTCACTTTCTTTGGATCGATGATCCCCGATTTCACGAGGTTCTCTATCTTTTCCGTAATCGCATTAAATCCGGTGTATACATCTTTCTCTGCAATGATCTTTTCCACCACCACCGATCCTTCGAGTCCGCAGTTTTCTGCGATCTGGCGGGTCGGAGCTTCGAGCGATTTCTTGATGAGAAGGATTCCCACTTTTTCATCATCGTCTTCCGTTGTTTCCGCTAGCTTTGTAAGCTTTGGAAGGCACTTGAGAAGCGCTGTACCTCCTCCGGGAACGATCCCCTCCTCCACCGCCGCGTGGGTCGCGGACAGCGAGTCTTCGATCCGGTGTTTCTTTTCCTTCAGTTCTATCTCCGTCGCCGCCCCCACTTTGATGATCGCTACCCCTCCTGCGAGTTTCGCGAGTCTTTCCTGGAGTTTTTCCTTATCATAATCGGATGTCGTTGCTTCCATCTCTGCCTTGATCTCTGAAACGCGGTTTTCGATGTCTTTTTTCGCACCTTTTCCCTCAACAACAGTTGTGGTGTCCTTCGTGGAGATCACCTTCCTCGCCTCTCCGAGATCCTGGATCGTTGCATTCTCAAGCTTGAGTCCGAGTTCTTCCGTGATCACCTTTGCTCCCGTGAGGATCGCGATGTCGCGGAGCATGGCTTTTCTCCTATCTCCGAACGCGGGCGCCTTGATCGCGAGGGTATTGAACGTGCCACGGAGTTTATTGAGGACGAGAGTGGTGAGCGCCTCGCCTTCGACGTCTTCCGCGATGATGACGAGGTTCTTCTTCCCCGATCCCGCCATGGATTCGATGAGAGGGAGGATATCCTGGATGGAAGAGATCTTCTTGTCGGTGATGAGGATGAGCGGTTTTTCCATGATCGCCTCCATGCGGGCGGTATCGGTCACCATATACGGGGAGATGTATCCGTTATCGAACTGCATCCCTTCGACCATCTCGATATCCAGCCCCATCCTCTTCCCTTCCTCAACGGTGATGACGCCTTCGTCCTGTACCTTCTCCATGGCATCCGCGATGAGGTTGCCGATCTCCGGATCTTTTGAAGTGAGGGTCGCGACCTGAGCTTTCTCCTCGCGGGTCGTGACATTCTTTTTAATCTTTTCGAGTTCGTCGACGATGACATTCGCCGCTTTCTCCATCCCTCTCTTGATCCCCATGGGGTTTGCTCCCGCAGCGATGTTCCGGACTCCTTCCTGGATCATGGCGGCCGCGAGTATGGTCGCCGTCGTGGTCCCGTCTCCCGCGGCATCCTGAGTCTTCGTCGCCGCTTCCTTGATCATCTGTGCTCCGAGGTTTTCGAACCGGTCTTCGAGGTCGATTTCTTTTGCGATGGTGACTCCGTCATTCGTGACCTGCGGTCCTCCGTATTTTTTGTCGATAACGACGTTCCGGCCCTTCGGACCCATGGTGATGCGGACAGCGTCATACAGCTTTTTTACTCCGGCCTGGAGTTTTTTTCGCGCATCGTCTGAAAAAATAATATCTTTAGCCATAAGGTGTGAGATGAAAAAAAGGAAAAAATGGTTATTTTGTGAGGACTCCGAGAATATCCTCTTCGTCGAGAATGAGATATTCCTTCCCGTCCACTTTGATCTCGGTCGGTGAATATGTCTTAAAGAGGATGACGTCTCCCTTTTTCACCGCTTTGCACTGTGATCCCGCAGAGAGGACTTCTCCCTGTTGGGGACTTTCCTTCGATGCGGTGTCAGGGATGACGATCCCGGAAGCGCGGACTTCTTCTGCTTCCTTCGCTTTCACGACGACTTTTTTAAAGAGAGGTTTGATTTTCATGGAGAAAGGATAAAAGGGTGAAAATGCGTTGATGTTAGCACTCCTTATTTTTGAGTGCTAAAAAATTGTAGCGTATCCTGATTTTGAGTCAAGAGTTTTTTTTGAGAAATCACCGGATTATTTCTCTCTCCGCGGGAAGATATTTCCTTCCTGGTTGCAGGAGCGGGCCTTTCGCTTACTCGGTTATCGTGAATTTTTTTGTTATCGGATCAGCATTGTCCGTCTGGATCTTGAGGACGACCTCGTAATCGCCGGGGACCCATCCGTCATCAGGTTTTTCATAGTAGGAATAGATGTCATTCGATGTCTCCTTTGTCTCGATAGCGATTTTCCCGATCTCAATGGGCCCGTCTTTGTCCATGTATTGCCATGTAAAATCAGTTTTCGTCTCTTCGGGGGCGTTCTGGAGAACGGCACTGACGAAGATGACCTCTGTGTCTGATGACAGGAAAGTCGTCTGGTCGTCATCACAGGTGCTCTCATTGAGCTTCGGACACATTTTCACATCTGAAATGTTCGCCGTAGAAACACTGAACGAACAACCAGTAAAAAGTACAAGCGCAAGGAATGGGAGGAAAGCGAATCGTTTCATGGGGAGGAGGTGAAATCATCTGTATCCTCTATTTTTCCTCATGAAACATCAAGGGGATTTCGGTCTATCTCCCGTAGATGCCGGCAATGATAAAGGCAAGTTCTCCCCTCGTGAGAATATGATCGGCCGTATCGATCCCGCTCGGAACGATCCCCATTTCAAGTCCTTTGTCCATGTAGGGCTTGTACCAGGGAATCGTGTGAGTATACAAAAGTGCTTCCGGATCCCACACCGGGATGTCATAAATCCCGAAGAGGATCTTCAGTGTCTCCGCAATGGTGATCTTCTCATGGGGATGGAAGAGAGAATCCCCATACCCGGACACAAATCCGTCTTTCCGGGCGCACCGGAGATATTTTCGAAGCCATTCGAGCTCCGTGGTGTCGGGAAAATCAAATCCTGCCATGTCCTCACTCCCGCACGCTTCGATCTCATCCCGGAATCCGGTAAGATTCCGTTTCTCGTCCCCCTTGAGCTTCGCAAGCATCATGGTCTTCAGTGCTTCCGCGCGGGTTACGGATCTCTCGGGACGAAAGGTGTGGTCACGGTATCCATCCAGAATCCCCTCATCCTTGAGCTCAGCAATAGCCTGCTCATACCGGTGATACGCAATATCAGAAAAGATCTCCTCGAGTGAACCGAGCGTGTATTCCCCCGATGGATAATTCGGGGCGGTGCTCAGGTTTTTAAAACTTAAAAGCATGGTTTCGAAATCCCCGGTCCGATCCTCGAAGTTCTTCTCGAGATCATCATACTCAAAAGCATAGATGTATTCTCCGTCCAGGAGATGCACGATCGAAGTTTCTCTCGCGACGCCGACATCATCCCCGTCATACACATAGGTGAGTGAGATCCCGGGGATCCCATCGATGATAACACTGGCGTTCTTCTGGATGAGCCGGAAGCCGGACACATAGGAATAATTATTGAGGACTTCCTTCAGATAATCTTCCGGTGTAATTTTTTTATCGGATTCCTGAAGTTCACTGTAATAGAGGGAAATAGTCGCTTCGTGATCGTCCTCACGGAGAAAATCTACAATGTGATCCTCACTGCGAGGATCCCTGTTTTCCAGAAGGCTCCAGCCCTGAGCCGCATTGATACTGAATGGGGGGTCTTCCCGGACCAGGCTTTCCGGAGGATCGGGGATGACCTTCGTACCGGTGAATGTAAAAGTCCCGAGGACGTCCCCGTACATGGCTTTCGCGTCGTCTTCCTCATTGAGAGCATATTCATAGTAGAGGATGATGAGCGAGCCGCCGTACGGGACGAGGATAAAAGTCGATTGCGTGTCCCAGTAGAGATACGTGATGGAAAACGCCTCCGTCCCGTGGAAGTCGATGTCCTCCCGCGCATAGTTCTTCAGATCTTCTTTTTGTTTCTCAAAATCCTCGAGGATGCTCGAGAGGATAAAATCTTTAGTGACAGGAAATGGATAGTCCTGAATGCTGATCGATATCCGGAAGTTGAAGATATCGCTCCTGGGTCTCATTCCGACGCTGAACTCATCGATCTCATCGAATTCCCAGGTCTCAGGAAGAGTGATGGAAAATCCGGGTGATCCGGGATGATCATACTTTCCGGTCTCCTTCACATCATTCGTGAAGGAAAGATATTCTCTGAGTTCCCCCTCTGCCGCCGGATTTGAAACCGGCGCTTTGATTTTTTCTGAATCGATCCATGACTTTGCTTCCCGGATATCAAGAAAATAGGCAAGGGAATTGATGCTGCTCGAAATCCCGAATGTCGGGACGCCGACGAGATTTCCATCCCTATCGAGCGCGGTCCCTCCGGAATTCCCAAAGCTGATGACCGTGTCCGTCTTGATGTAGGTGAATCCATTTTGCTTTTCAAATCCGCTCACCTGGCCTTTTGTGGAGGTGATCGTCTCCTTTCCGATCCCGGGATATCCGTGGATGATGATCTCATCCCCTTCCGCAAGGCTTCCGCTATAGGAATAATCATAATAGCGGACCTCGGGAACAAGATTTCCCCGGATATCCTCAGGGGAAAGCATGAGGAGCGCGACATCCATATCCCGGTTCCTGGAGATGAGTGATGCGGTGTATTCGCAGAGCGGCTCCTCCTGATTATTGAAGCTGATGCAGATGTGGAAGAGGTCGTAGGTCTCGTCCGTGTCCTTTTCCACGACATGGTTGTTCGTGAGGATGAGTCCTCCGGAGCTGATAAAGGTCGCGGAGCCAGAAGCCTGGGGAACGACTCCGCCGTTCCGGGTGAATTCGCTCGCGACGATCTTGACCGTCGGAGACATCTCCCCTGCCGGCCCTTCCGCATCCGCGGCGGAAAACGGGATGGCAAATACGCACAATGCAACGATGAGCGCTGATTTCTGCAGGGATCGGTTCATGGCGGGGGTGATGAAATCACCCGTAGTATAACAGAAAGTATCCGGATTGCTCCGGCAATCCTTTCCTTCTTTTTGCGCAGGGCGTTTTTTTATACTAGAGTACTTCCGTTCTCACTCTTTCTTGTCGTCTATGCCGAAGAAGAAAAAACACGAGGTCGAAGAAATAAAAGCGGAGGAGGTCGAGGTCGTGAAAAACGGCGAAGAGAATAATGAGATCGTGACCATATCAGCCGATGATCCGACTCCCACCTTTGCTTCATCAGAGGAGAACCCCATTGAAAAGATGTTCGGAAACATCGAGGAGCTGAAAAAAGTGAAGCCATTTGGGATACTCGCTCTTGCGTTGAGCATTGTCGGGATAAAGTTTTATGTACTCTATCTCTGCCCGGCGGCGATACTCCTGGCAGGCATCGACATTCTCATCGGGAGCAAATATACGAAGAAGTTTTCTTATGCCGCGATCATCATCGCAATCCTCTCCCTCCTCAATTCCTGGACGTGACGGATCATTCTCCCCGTATGACGGATTGTCCTCATGAGACCATCGGCAGAGGTTCCAAAGAACAAGAGGTGCTCATCCGTATTCCTGAATCCGTGATCCGGGGCACTGCATTTTCCCCGCATACGATTTCATTCCGGCCGCTTCTGAAGCCTGAAGAAAGGGAAGGATCATCTCCTCATCATCCGACTCTCCCTCATGAAATACAACGCGATCATCAGGTGCTCCTGAGTCAGAACGCCTGGAAGAAAGTCCATGTGTTCCGTGAACTCCGGAGAATGGTCTTTCTCGGCTCCATCTTCATCGTCCTCCTCTGGTGCGGAAAAATCTGGTCCGAGGCCAGGTCGTATGGAAGCCGTCTTCTCCGGGAGAAAGATACCCTCCTCCAGGAATATGAGGATCTCGACGCATCACTTTCGAAAGGAGATCTCATGTCTCTCGAAGAGTCGTTCCGGTCTTTCTCTCTGACTCTTGAACGGCTCTCACTCGAAAAGCCGCTTCCGGAAGACGGCCGCACGGATGGTGTTGTGAGCGGATTTGACAGCATGAATGCTCTGGTCGAAGCGGGACTCCTCCTTTCTGATACAGCACTATTCATCACGGATGAATTGGCAATGATCAAGGAAGACATTCCCGGGATCCTCTCCGGAGAGCTCGATCTCCTTACTCCCCTCGGATCTTTCTACAAATCCATTGAAACCGTGAAGCAGAATCTTCAGGATTCTGAGGCGCTCCTCGTAAAATCCCTCCGCGGTCCGCTTCCTGATGATATCGCGGTCTTTATCCACCGGACGCTTCAGCAGATCGATTCTGCACTGGTCATTATAGACAAAATGGACAAAGCCCGCCCCGGACTCGAGGCGTTTGTCGGAAAGTCGTATACCCATACGGTCGTCGTTGTTTTTCAAAACAGCAGCGAACTCCGCCCTTCAGGAGGATTCATGGGAAGTCTTCTCATCATCCATTTTAACGGAGGAAAGATATTCAGCTGGAAGTTTTCCGATATCTATGATTTCGACGGTCAGCTCGGGGAGATCGTTCCCCCGCCACTGCAATTCTCATCCCTTTCGGACCGCTTTTATCTCCGGGACGCGAACATCTATCCGGATTTTCCGAGGTCGGGGGAGTATATCCGCTGGTTCCTCGAGAAAGAGAAGGGACCCACCGCAGACACGGTCATCGCCGTCCATGAAGGTGTTCTCCGCGATCTCGTAACGCTTTTTGGTCCCATTGAACTCGCCGGCGTGGATTATGTTTTTGACGGCGAGACCACTCCATTTGCTGTCTCCTATCTCGTGGAAGCGAAGATCTTCGGGCAGGGCGGACAGAACTCGCCGAAGTCGATCCTCGAAGATTTCCTCTTTGAACTTATGGGACGCGCCAGTGGAGAGGGGATCCCTTCGGGTCTTGTTCCCGTCCTCGAATCCTGGAAAAACACAAAATCAGTCCAGGCATACAGCAGAGATGCGTCTCTTGAAGGTCTCTTCCAGGAACTGGGTATATCCGGGGTCTATTTTCCGGAAGACAAGAAAACGGAATTTCTCGGCATCATCCATTATAGCCTCGGGGGAAATAAGTCCGACGCATTCATCCATGAGGATGTTGATCTCTCAACGACCGTGAATCTTTCCGGCGAGGTTTTTCACTCTCTCTCGATCTCCCGTTCTCATGCGTGGGGAGAGAGGGAAGAATCTCTTTTCAGCGGACTTTTTCATTCTTTTGGGAGCCCACATATGGATGAAGGGGCTCTTATTTCTATTCTCGGAAAAGGAGCGAACCGGGATCTCATGACGCTCTATCTCCCGAAGGGTTCCCGGATTATCAGGTCTGCAGGAGTGAATCTCAGCGATCTCGAAGTTTTTCATGATGAAAAATATTCTGCGTATTCCTTTCTCTTTCCTTCTCTCTCGCCGGGGGAAGCAGGAGAAGTGTCATTTGAGATCGATTCTCCACGACTTCTTGATGTGAAGAACGGTGAAGTCCTCTCGACCGAGTTTTTGGCCCAACCGGGAATCCATTCCTGTTCTTTCCGCCAATCCTTTCTCGGGGAATCGGGACTCTCTGTGGAGGGGACTCCTGTGGTCGAAGGCGACTGCAGAGAGGATATTCCATCCATTCATCTTGTGACGAGGTAGAGTCGAGTTGGCAAGTGTGCAAGCTGGCAAGTATTGTTGGGGTCGTCCCTATTCTGTCACACCGGGCTAGACCCGGGGTCTCCCTGTTCATGGTTGGAGCAGGGAAAAGGTGAGTGGTGCCAATGATTTTCTGTGATGGTTTTCTGGCAAATGGAGATTCCGGCTGGGGGGCCGGAATGACAAGGGAAAGAGGCCGGAATGACAGAGGGTTCTCTGTCACCCCGGGCTCGACCCGGGGTCTCTCTGTTCATGGTTGGAGCAGGGAAAAGGTGAGTGGTGCCAATGATTTTCTATTGGGTATTTGGAGAACTTGGAGATTCCGGCTGGGGGCCGGAATGACAAAGGGAAGGGGACGGAAGGACAGGGTTCTCTGTCACCCCGGACTCGATCCGGGGTCTCCATTTTCGGTTGGAAACCACGAGATGCTGAGATCAACCCACTGAGGATTCATTTCTCGAATGAGATCCTCTTTCCATATCCGACGCCATTTTTTCAGCTGCTTCTCGCGATGGAGAGCAGCAGATATGTCATCAGTTTCTTCGAAGTACACGAGTTTTGTGAGTTTGTACTTGGAAGAAAAACCATTATGAACTCTGTTTTTATGCTCAAAAATTCTCCTTTCCAGATCGTTCGTTACGCCGACGTAAAGCGTTGTGTTCTTTTTATTGGTGAGAATGTAGACATAGTATTCCCTCATATTTCTATACTCTATCGTTTTCTTCGAATGTCTATCATTTGTCACATTCCATGAGATAGAGCCAATTTGATGAATGATAATCAAATAGCCCATTCGTACACGTTTCAATTGTTTTATTGAGTGTCGACAAGGAAAAACATCAGGATGGGAATTGGGAAGAATACAGTGGTGCTAATATGCTTATTCTGAGGTTTCTGGAAGGATCCGGAGATTCCGGCTTGGGGCCGGAATGACAGAATGAAGCTCGGAGGCCGCAATGACAAAGGGGTTCTCTGTCACCCCGGGCCCCGAAGGGGGCCCTTTGGGCCTCGACCCGGGGTCTCCCTGTTCATGGTTGGAGAAGGGGAAAGGTGAGCGGTGCCAATAATTTCCTGTGAAGTTTTTCTGGCATCCGGAGATTCCGGCTGGGGGGCTGGAATGACAAAGGAGTTCTCTGTCACCCCGGGCCCCGAAGGGGGCCCTTTGGGCCTCGACCCGGGGTCTCCCTGTTCATGGCTGGAGAAGGGAAAAGGTGAGTGGTGCCAATAATTTTCTGTGAAGTTTTTCTGGCATCCGGAGATTCCGGCTGGGGGGCCGGAATGACAAAGGGGAGGGGCCACAATGACAGGGGATTCTCTGTCACCCCGGGCTTGACCCGGGGTCTCCCTGTTCATTGCTAGAGAACGGGAAAGGAGAGTGGTGCCAATGATTTTCTGTGATGTTTTTCTGGCAAATGGAGATTCCGGCTCGGGGGCCGGAATGACAAAAGAAATTCAGGCACCAAAAAACCCCCTCCCGTTTCCGGAAGGGGGTCTTAGGAACTGAATTTACCTATCAGTTGTTCAACTCAGAGAAGAATTACTCTACGAGTACATTCTGGATCTGAGAAGTGCTGGAGTCTCCGAGGTCGATCCATCGCATGTCAACGCCGGTGACACCGTTGTCTCGTCCTTCGTCTCTCCAGGTAATACCGTCAACTCCAGGCGCGGAAGCATTCACTTCGATGGTTGCCGTTACCTTGTCGTCGTTTGCGACACCGGCGATATCAGCGCGGACCACATAGGTCTCACTGGCTCCGCTGATCTCATCGTAGAAACCGACGCCAAAGAGCTGTGCTGTGTTTACAAGCGGATAGAGGGCTGCGCAACCATCAGTCCCGACTGTCAGGACTGTGGCGGCAGGAGCCGCTGCAGCAGGCGAGCAAGCAATGACTTCATTGCTACCGTTCCTGAGTGTCACGTTCGTGAGGGCTACTGCCCCACTCGGAGCAATGAACACTCGAACGCTCTGGAGGTATGCTTCTGAATCGTCATCGGATTTCACAAGACTGACTTTCAGAAGTTCTCCCTGTGTCTGGTTGCTGAGAGAAGTCGTGGAAGTGACTTTCTCCGCGATGACCTTGTTTCTCATGACGAACATGGTCTCAGCGGCATCAGTCTCCTCATTCACTTCGTCTCCATCAGAGATCGCGAGGTTCACATCCGTATCAGTGGTGTACTGAGCACCGGAATCTTCTCCCCGGATCGTGAATTGGCCGTCAGTAAAATCAAGGAGGACGTTAAACGCCATCCCTGAGTTAGCAACGTCGTTTGTCGCGATCTGGTTGAGGTAAACCTTTGTGAGAACAGTGGTCTCAGAAGAGCTTGCCTCTTCAACCACGAGATCAAGGTCCTGGAGATACGCTTCCGCGCCTCCGGCAACGACGGTCAACGCGCCGGTTGAGGCGTTCTGTCCGTTCTTCTTGAGAACCGCGGTCCCGTCGCTATAGTAGAGGGAAACCATATCGATGGCATCCTGGTCGTTGAGGACATCAGGATACCAAGCAGCCGTATTCACAGCGGCGATGAAAACGGTGAGGTCTTCAACGTTCGCGTCCTCATCCTTCGCGTCAAACGCGAATCCGGCGACAGTGTTCGCCGTGCTCGTGCCGTCCGCAACAATGATACCGGAGTCCGGAGAAACAGAATCTTTCTGCCAGACATCGATCGTTCCGGATTCGATGAGCGTGTAGGTCGCGCTCGTGAATGCTCCAAAATTCGTGATGGTAGCCTCGTCTCCGTCCTGATCTTCGACATCAAGCTGAGTCGTGTTGTTCGCGTCGAGTCTCAAGATGAGAGTCGGTGCGGCAGCACTCAGAGAAGATCCGATATTGCATCGAACGATGATACCGACTTCTCCACCGTGCTGGATGTAGATGCCTCCTTCACCATCGTCATCGAGGCTGGAGAAGACAAGTTGTCCACCGTCGATGTTCTCGCCCTGTTGCTCGAGAGTGGTGACGGTCCCTTCCTTTGAATAGATACTGCAGTCATCGACATCGTCGTCAATGGTAGTTCCGAGTTCCGTGAAGGTCACTCTCCGGACATAGAGGTCCTCGGAGTCATTCGCGCGGAAAGTCCCTTCCCAGACGAGCTTGTCGTCAGCCCGAGCGACATAGCTGTCGTTCGAGAGGGTCTTGAGCGTGACATCGATCGCAGGTTCCTGGATGGTGTACGTCTTCGTTGTCGGATTTCCAGCCGGCTTGCAGTCGTGCTTTGGATCCGGGTCAACTCCTCCGCACTGCGTCTCTTCTTTTGATTCGATTCCCTCGAGGTTGACCGTGGTCATGTCGAGAGCAAAGAAGAGTTCGCATCCTTCGATCGCGTTCGCGTTCACATCACCCATGATGTCGAGGACGAGAACCTCGTTCACATCGATGACGACCTGGTCATTGAATTCGAGATCTACCGCCACACCACCGACCACAGCAGGGTCTTCTGGTCCCCAGTAGGTGGATCCTGTATCGACATCAACGAGCTTGATGCTCTGGAGATAGGACGCGACGTCGGTTGCTTCGTTCTCAGCGGTTGCTGGATCGTTGCAGTTGTTGAAATTCACGTGCATCGTCACATTCTTCTTGATTTCGAGGGCTTCACCATAGTTGCTGATGGTGAGCGTTCCCCAGTTCACTCCGTCGGTATCGGGAGCGACTTCTCTCGAAGTGGAATCGACTGCGAAGACGATGTCTCCGCCGATCACCTGGATGATGTCAGTAGCTCCTGATTCTGTGACTTTAACACCGAAACCATAGGTAAGGCCTGTTCCGATGACATCGGTTGAGACTTCGTCGAATTTGACTTCGAGGGTCTCATCGACTCCGCCAAGGATGTCTCCTTTGCATCGGATCGTCTTCGTGTCGCCGTCCTCGAGGAGGAATCCTCCGTCTTCAAGTCCGGTGAAATCGAAGGTCGCCTTTTCTCCAATAACGCTATCGACGATATCGGAGATCCTTTCGCCCTGGAATTCGATGTACACATTGCCGATATCTCCATCGCCGGGACCGTTGAATTCAAGGGTCATAGCCTGGAGAAGAACGTCTTCCGCATTGCCGGCTTCTACCTGCATTCTGCAGAGTTCGACGTCGGTCTGTCCGACTTCCACCTCGTCGTCAGAGACGGCGCGGAAATCAAAGTTGAGATCGCCGACTTCGACATTTCCGATAGTCATGATCTCTCCCTCGATCGGGAAATCTCCTGTGACGGGAACGTCTCCGCCGGTGTCAGCATCGATAGCGACGACATCTTCCGGAACATCTACTCCGAAGACATGTTCGCCTCCTGCGACGACTCCATCTGCAACATCTCCGATGTCACCAGCGACGACCACAGTTTTTGTGGTGCCGGCCGGGATGAGGAGAGGATCAGACTGGAGGTTGAGCGGAGCGATCTGTCCGTCGGAAGTAAATCCGCGGCCAGATCCCTTCTGCATATAACCATCAAAAATCTTGACGGTGTCGATGTCATCCTGCTCACCGAGTCCGGAATGGGAGATGGTGAAGTTTACGACTTCAACATCTTCGCCGTCTCCAGCGGAAAGATCAAGGACAAGGAACGGGACGTTTGATCCGCCAATGGGGATAGTCCGTCCGTTCGGGCTCTCCGGTGAGAGGCTCACCTCGAGAGTTCCGGCGCTCACATCGCCATCGCCGTCTCCATCGCCGTCTCCATCGCCATCGCCGTCTCCATCGCCGTCGCCATCGCCGTCGCCATCACCGTCTCCATCGCCTCCGGCGCAAATATCTAATCCGTTCGACACCTTGAAGGTATTGAGGACGATTTTTGCGACTTCAGCGCGGGTGATGTTCGCGTTCGGGAAGAATGCCGGCTTGGAACCGTCGACGATGCAGTGGTTTGCTGCGGTCGTGACGTATCCATAGTACCAGTCTGCAGATCCGACGTCGCTGTAGGTGGACGGAGGATTGAGCATGGTCGGGATCTGAGCGGTCTCAAGAAGGATCTTGAGGGTCTCAGCTCTTGTTATCGGAGCATTCGGCCGGAAGTTGTCGGCGAATTTCACGATGTCATAGGCAAACGCGGTCTCTACATATTCGTAGAACCAGTTGCCCGGTGCCACATCCTCAAATGTAGGAGTGGTGGGAAGGACATCGGTATCAACTCCTCCGAGGAAGGCCTCGATGGCCATCTTCGTGAGTTCTGCCCGAGTCAGGTTTGTATCTGGGAGATAGCCGACTTTGGTGCCGTCTATGATTCCCATATCGGCGAGTTCCATAATGTAACTCTCAGCCCAGTGGCCCGTAATGTCGTTAAATGCCATTGCCGGCATAGCGACAGTGAGGACAACTGCGAAAGTTGCAACGCTCGCCATGAGTCTTTTAAGATTACTCATGTTAGAAAAAGGATAAAAGAATAAAAACAAAGAAAGAAATTTTAACCTGTCCCTTGGAGGAGACAGTTCAAAAAGGGTGAGATGACTAATAATCAGATAAGGGGTATGAATTTCTCTGCAATTCAGTTCAATGAAAAGTGAATGGCCGTATTTTTAAGGAACTCTCTTTCTGGAATCGGGTCATTCGACCCATAAGTACATGATTCATTCCCTCTCCACGAAAGCTTCTTTCTTGCTCCGATGAAAGTGCCGCTCAATCATACGTGTTTTGACGAGGGGGTGTCAATTGAAACCCTGAAACAATCCCGGGGGAAGTGAAACGAAATAACCGATAAAGATTGAAACAACGAAATCATAGCCTGAGTGGCTTTTCTCCTCATTATTTGCATTTCTTCCCTCATGATTTATTTTGTTAACTATTCTCGGTGTTTCATTCCCGGAAGAGCACTTTTTTGGGAAAAATGTCATTCTCCCCCTCCGATCACGAGAGACATCCAGTTTCCGTTTTCATGAAGGATTAGGCTTTTGCCCTGAGGGAAAAAATAGGCAGTGTCGATGTTGTCCATATTGATATAATTCCTTTTTTCCTGAAAAAGAACATTCCAGAAGAAGACTCCTGCTTTCGTCACCACCAGGATATCATCGCTCTCGGGCATCCACCAGACGCCGACGATAGGGACGTCTTCCACCAGAAGCTCTTCAATGGTCTCGTCTTTCAGGTTTTTGGAGTAGAGGTAGCGCCCTCTCGCGAAAACAAGATGCCCACCCTCCGGCGATATGACGCTCTCTGCGATCTCGCTCTCCCGTGATGAAAACATCGACGAAGAGAAGACCTTTTTGTTCCAGGGGTTTCCTTCCTGAAACCTCACGGAGACTTCTCCTTCCCCCAGGAACTCAATGCTCACCGGTTCTTCGTCAAATTCATAGACGGCCACCTCATCCGCCATAAAATCAAAGATTTCGATCGCCTTCATCCCGGAAAGGATCTTCACAAACCCCTGGAGATCCTTATCGATGATGAGGTCATCATCCGTCCCGATCATCTTCATGTCCTCTGCGGGTTCGAGCGGAACAAGCTGGATTTTTTTTATCTTCGTCACATATTCCATCTCGACAAAGAGCCTTGCCTCGATGGCCTCATAGTTGCTCCTTATGATTTTCACATCAATCGCTCCGAGCGGAAAACCCCGGAGGACGAGGGGGGATTCTCCTTTCATCTCACCATTGATGAAGATAAGAGTCCCGCTTTCCGGATCGGTAGAAATATCGATGACTCCCGTAGGAATGATCTCTCCCGTCTCAGGATCGACCCTCCATCCTTGTATATAGAAGAGGGACGCGGCTCCTCCGATGAAAAAAATAATAAGCCAGATGAGGATCCTGATCTTCCTCTTCATGAGGACTCATGAATGAGTTCAAAGTCCTCTCCCTGGTCCCTGACGATATATCCGAAACTCTCGATCTCCTTCCGGAGTTCGTCAGAAAGCGCCCACTCGGCATTTTTTCTCGCTTCCTTTCTTTTTTCCGCAAGAGCGATGACTTCCCGGGGGATCTCCTGTTCGATGGCGACCAGGGAGACTCCGAGTATTTTTCCGGCGAAAATAATGAATTCCATTCTCTCTTCCGGGTCGAAACGACCGGGAACGAGGAGTTCGAAAAGAACAGAAACCGCCTTCGGCGTGTTGAGATCGTCATTCATGGCGGCAATAAACTTATCCCTGATCCCGCTCACTCCTTCCCTTTTTTCTGGTGTGGTCTTCATTTTTCCCACCTCCCTGGTGAAATTCCGGATCCGCTCCAGCCCCGCGGCTGATGCTTCGATCGCCTCTTCCGTGAGATTGAGTTTCGTCCGGTAATGATTGGTGACGAGGAAGAAACGGATCGCGTCCTCTGAGTGTCCTTTCTTCTTCAGATCATCCAGGGTGAAGAAATTCCCGAGCGATTTGGACATTTTTTCACCGTTCACGAGGAGGTGCTCATTGTGCACCCAGTACCTCACCGGATCTTTTTTATACCCGGCAAGGCTTTGCGCGATCTCATCCTCGTGGTGCGGGAACTGGAGGTCGATCCCTCCGGAATGGATATCAAAAGGGAACTCCTCGAATGCCGCCTTTGCCATCGCACTGCATTCGATGTGCCAACCCGGACGTCCCGGGAGGTTCTTCCCGTTCAGATGAAAATCCCATGCGGGCTCACCTTCTTTCTTCGCCTTCCAGAGTACAAAATCCTGGACATTCTCTTTTTCGATCTCGTCCGCGAGGCTCCTGGTGCCGGTCTTGAGCTGATCGAGCCGGAGATTGACGAGTTTTCCGTACTGCGCCCCCTTCAGGTGCTTTTCGAGGGAGAAATATACCGATCCTTCTTTTTCATATCCGATCCCGTTCTCTACAATGAGACGGATAAGCTCCTGCATTTCTTCGATCGATTCCGTTGCTCTCGGGTTCTTATAAAAATTCTCCCTCTCTATATGAAGCCGTTTTAGGTTGTCAAAAAAAAGCTCTTCGTATTTTCTCGTAAAAAGAGTGAGGGCCTCCATCGGATCTTTTTCCGGATGATCCCGTTTGGAATCGCGGATGGTCTTGTCATCGACATCGGTGATGTTCATGACCCATCGCACATCGTGACCAAGCCCATATCTGAGCCACCGGTAAAGGGTATCAGCGAAGAGGAATGACCGCAGATTGCCAATATGGACAACGTTGTAGACAGTGGGCCCGCAGGAGTAGAAATCAACCCGGTTATCCCGGACAGGTCTAAATTCTTCTTTCTTCCTCGTGAGGGTATTGAAAAGCTGAAGAGACATAGAAATAATAAGCTCTTCGAAATTTTTGCAAAATTTCGGCTTTTCGGCAAGAATGAATGCTGAAAATGGCCGCAATGAAAAATATCCTCATCATCGGCTCGGGTCCGTTCCCGAATGAAGAGAAGCCTCTCTCGAGCGCGGGGGCGATCCGCACGATGCAGTTTTTCCGGGTCCTCCAGCCTCTTTCCCGCGTGAAACTTGTGCTCATCTCCGGTGATAATGACGAGGGAGAATGGAGAGATGACCGCACATACGAGATCTCCCGTTCGAGTCCGCATCTTATTGCAAAGGTAAAGTCGGTCTATGATGAAGGCGGCCCCTTTGACGCCGTATTCGGTGTGAACAGCTTTCCCGCGTATGTCGCCTCTCTTCTCATTGAAGGGAAGACTCCGTTCTGGGCTGATCTTAACGGGTGGATCATGGCGGAGATGCAGGCTCAGGCGCATGAGCTCGACCACGATCATTATCTCCAGCGCGGATGGGACGAAGAGCGTTCGGTCCTTCTCAGGGCAGACTCGTTTTCGACCGTGTCGAAAGCACAGCGCCTTGCCACGATCGGAGAGCTGGCGGCCATAGGCCGGCTCACTGCTCACGTCTTTGGAATGGAGTTTGTTCACGCGATCCCCAATATTCCCCAGGATATTCCAACGATCCCGATGACTTCGGAGAAGGTCCTCTTCCGTGGCGTGACGGTCCCGAACAATGCATTTGTCGTTGCACAGGTGGGAGGGTTCAATAATTGGCTTGATGAACAAACCCTGTTCCTCGCCCTTGAAGATGCGATGAAAAAGGATGACGGGATCTTTTTCGTTTCCACCGGGGGCACGATATCGGGGGTCGCCGAAAGCACATTCCGCCGTTTTGAAAAAATGGTGAACGGGTCTCCCCTGAGATCACGCTGTCAATTCCTCGGATGGCTCGATCCGATTTATATCCCCAAGGTCTATGAAGAAAGCGACATCGGGATCATGGCTGATAAAACATGCGTTGAAACAGAGACCGGGGCGAGGAACCGTCTGAACGAGATGATGCAGTTCGGACTTCCCATTGTGACGACAGAAGGGAGCGAGATCGCTGAAGACATCAGAAAGTGGTCATGCGGCAAGGTTGTCAAAAGTGGCGATCCCCTCGTATTGGCGGAGGCGATCCTGGAACTCAAATCGCATCCGGAACTCCGGACTGCGTTCCGTGAGAAGGCAAAGGAGGTGCTCAGGACAGCACTCCTCGCTGAACATGTCATGAAGTCCGTCACTCTGTGGGTCGAGCAAAATACCATCCCTCTCCTCCATGAGCATCGCATAAAACTCGATGCGAAAGGAGTGATGTCGAAAATCGGCCCCGGTTTCCAGTATCTGAAGGAACGGGGCGTGAAGCAATTCCTGAAAAAGGCTTTCCAGCGGAAAGGCGAGAAAAAAACGGTTTGATAAGATAGTAAAAAAAGGAGAAAATCGTTCTGTAGATGCATATTTCCATCGTTTTCCATCCATGAAGAAATTCATCTCCTTCCTCCTCCTCCTGACCCTCATCCTTCCATCCGGATGCAAGCGAAGAGACACTGACCCGGTGGATCCGGGTTCAGGACCCGATTCGAAGACGGAGAAGACCGTCATCGTGGTGTATAATCTCTTTGACAACGAAGATGCCTTCCGGGGACAGATCCAGGCATATGAGAGTGAACACAGCAATGTCGACATCGTGTACAAGAAGTTCCATGATCCTGCGGAATACCGGCTCCTCCTCCTCAATGAACTCGCGGAAGGGAGAGGTCCTGATATTTTTGCCATCCGGAATGACTGGCTCCCGAGTTTCCAGAAAAAACTGACGCCGGCTCCCGCGACGATCTTTGTTCCGGAAACATATTATGAGACTTTTTTCGGAGTCGCCACGGACGATCTCGTCTCGCCGGACGAGGACGGATTCGAACAGGTCTGGGGCGTCCCGCTCTTCATCGATACTCTCGCCATCTACTATAATAAACAGCTGTTCCGCGACAATCTCCCTTCGACGAACAAACCCGGAGGCACATGGCAGGAGATCGCCGAACAGGCATTCGCTCTTACGAAAACAGATAACAGCGTCGAGCGGTTCTCTCTCTCGGGGATCGCCCTTGGTCATGCCGTGAACATCTCCTATTTTGAAGATATTTTTTCTCTCCTCCTCATCCAGCTGAACGCGACGCTTTTTGATGAGGGAGAAAATCGGACTGTTTTCGGACAAAGCCAGGGAGTGAGTGAGGGGGACGGGCGACCCTACTTCCCGGTCAAAGAAGCGCTCAAGCTCTACACGAGCTATGCAAATCCCACATCCCAGAATTCTTCCTGGAATCTGAAGATCACGGGTTTTTATCCTGATATGAAAGAAGTGGGCGTTTTTGCGAGAGGAAAGACCGCGATGATCTTCGGTTTTTCCACCACTTACGGTGATATCCAGGTGGCGATCGAATCTCTCTCGAAATCCGGTGAAAAGACGATCCTTCTCGAAGATATCGGCACCGCCCCCGCACCCCAGTTTTCCGGAACAGAAGAAGAAGGCCGTCATGACGCATTTGCGAAGTACTATCCTTTTGTCGTTTCGAGAAACAGCGCCAACGGTGATGCTGCCTGGGAATTCCTCCAGTATCTTTCTTCCGCGGATAGTCTCCAGGTGTATCACGAAAAAACAAAAAAACCTTCTTCCCGCCAGGACATGATCGAGGAACAGTCAACGGAAAAGATCTACGGGGTCTTTGCGATGCAGGCTCCGTATTCAAAAAGCCTCCGGACGATCGATCCGTATTCATTCTTTCTGATCTTCGGATCACTCATCGATGACATCGTGAAGAGCAAGATTTCCGTTGATGAAGCTGTTCTCAAGGCGGACCGCGAGATGAAGTGCATCCTGGAAAAAAGGAATGATCCGACGATAGATGAGGACTGCTTCTCTCTCTAAATCCCGCAGATGTCCGGTGACCCACGTTCATTTCTTCATTCCTCAGGTATTTTTTTCTGGGTACTTTTTTTCATATCCGCTCAGTCATCGCTCTTTACGCACATCGATGAGGGCATGAGTTTTGACCGCGGTCAGTTTTCCCTCATGAGTACGGTCATCTGGCCGGTCTCTTCGCTCTTCCTCGGCTTCGCGTTCCTCCTCACCGGCCTCTCACTCATCATGGGGCGGGAGAATGAGAGAAAAAAGAGTCTTCCTTCCTCCCTTTTTCTCGGCTGGACTCTCTTTTTCTTTTTCTCCACTTTCTCTTCCTTTGTGAATGGTTTCTCTGGGCCAGCCCTTATCTTTCTTTTTCAATGGCTTCTTTTGGGACTCATCGCGTATGCGCTTTCGATGGGATCTCTTCCCTTCTCCTCGCTCATCCGCGTCTTTACACTCCTCGGTGTTTTCGAAGTCGTGCTTGGTCTTTTTGAAACGCTTCCGTCTCTGGCCATCCCCTATCATTTCCCCATCGGGGATCCGGTGCTTCGGAGCTCATCGGGCGAGATCCTCCGTGCGACGGGGACATTCCTCCATCCGAACATCCTCGGGTTTTTTCTCGTCATGACCTATTTTCTTTCGACTGAGGAAAGTCCGCGACTCCGGACCCTCCGGTGGGTCATCCTTCTCGGGATCATCCTTACCTTTTCCCGGACAGCCTTTCTTGCGCTCCTCATCGGAGGAATTTTTTACTTCCTCGGATCCCGAGATAAAAAGATAGGGATCGCTGTTTTTGTTTCAGCCTTTGTTATCTTCCTTTCCGGCTTCTTTCTTCGATACACGCTCGATGAAGTCTCTCCTTCGAACACCGAACGGATCTCCCAGACCTCTGCTGCGTTTCATGTGATAGAGAAAAATCCGGTTTTTGGAGTCGGGATCGCCCGTTCTCCGGTTTCCCTGAATGACGGCGGGACGACTCCTCCCTGGAACCTGGAGCCGGTCCACAATACTTTTCTCCACATCGCTTCCGAATCCGGACTTCCGGCAGCGGCTTCATGGGCACTTCTTCTCCTCGCGACCGGTCTTGTTCTCTTCAGGGGACAAAAATATATCCTCAGTCCCTGCATTTTTGGTCTTTTCGGGACCGTGCTGGTCTTTGCTTTTTTCGATCATCTCCTCCTGACCTCTCTCCCGGGGATGATTCTCTTCGGAGTATTCGGGGGGCTGCTCCTGCTTCTCCGGGCTGATGAAGGAAACACATCTACCGGATAACTGCCATAGCGAATCCTGTCTCCGGTATGGAGAGATCTTTTTTTTCTATGGAGAAGAAATATTCCGCGAGACCATCTCCCAGTTCCATTTTCCCTCTTTCCATGATGTCATATCCTCTCCCTACCGCCATGGAGATCTCCTGGTAGATCTTCACCCTGATGACATCCCGTTCTCTTTCAGGAATAACGAACTTCCCTTGTATCTTTCCCCCGTCTTCGTCCATATCTATCTTCACTCCCAATAGAAACACGGAATATCCGCCGGATCCATCCCGTTCCAGGGGAAAATCATTTTTAATCAACTTCCGGCAGATCTCCGCAAGGAATGGTTTTGTTTCGTCAAATTCCATTGTCCCATCCCGGGGAGCAGTGTCATCTGAAATCGAAGAGAGGCTCGTTCTCATGTCATCGATCCCGTCACCGATGGCGGCAAGGACGCTTGCATCCAATGCCGGACTATCTCCCTGGGTATCTCCATCGATTATTGGTTTTTGCGAAACGTCTTTCTTATCATCTTCCATGGGAAATAGAAAAATTCATTAAGGTCTCATTATTGGGAATTCCAGGAGGAAATGTCAACTCGCTTAGGCTTTTTGTTCATCATTTCACGTGCCCGGTCTTCATCATGGTGATGCAAAACTCCAGGAGATCTCGAAGATCTGCCTCTGGGTATCGGCTACGGGACGCGATTCGATGATGATCGCGAATGTGACCGGCTCGAACGAAGCGATGAAGAGCTTGTCATCGAAGATCTTGATCTCGTTCTCCACCTTAAAATGCTTTTTTTCAAGGAGCCTCGTTTCCCGGTAATAGAGATGGTCCATCTCTTTTACCTTTCTCCCCTCCGCGTCATCGGGAGCGATCCCTTTGAGGAAAATCTTATGCAGTTTTCTCTGAAGGACATACTCTGAATCATACTCCGGCCAATGGAGGCGGATGTTCTTTGAGTTCGCGTAATTGAGGATCTCGGTCTTCGAATCGAGAGTCATGGAGTACGCTTTTTTCACGGCGTCGATCCCTTCAAAATAACGGACCGCGGGATGGAAGACTTCCGCCCCCATGAGCGCCTTGAGGAGGGGAAGACTTTCTTCCAGGGAATCAGCCTTCCTTTTCACGTCCTCCACGAAGATCTCGGGGGCGACTGCGGTAAAGAGCTGTGTCTTCTTCTTTTCGACCACGGAAACAACCCCTTTCCTCCTCAGCTTCTTGAGAATGCTGTACGCGCTCACCCGGTTCATGTCAGCGGATTCGGCAATATGGGAGGCCGGGCTTTCGTTGCTCTCGAGTGCGGCAAGATATATCCGGGCTTCATTTTCCGTGAAGCCGATCGCCTTCAATTTTGATATCAAAATATTTTTGTCCATTGTTCAAGATGTAAAATCTGAAAACACCTTCGTTTTCCCCCTCTCTGCCCTGCGCTGAACGAAGCCTATTATAGTGTTGTTATGTTTTTCTACAAGTGGTTTTTCGCGCGTAATGCCATCTTGATTTCTGTTTTCACTTATGAAAAAGTCTTGCCATATTCTTTTTCCCCAGCCTCTTATGGTCGTCATACCGCCGGAATCTCTTCGCACTTTTCTCGCGCTCTCCTACACGGAACTCGAAGAAAAAAATCTGGAGCTGAAGCGTCTTCAGTCCTCCGGGAAATCACCGGATTTCCTGCGGGAAAAAGTGATGAAATATCTCCAGGATGAGCCGAGACTCAAAGCGGTGACGCTCGCTTTTTGCGATATCGAAGGGAGGATGCACATGCTCGATTATGATAAGAAATATTTTCTTTCGTCCTACGATAATCTCACCTTTGACGGCTCCTCGATCCATGGATTCTCGAAACTGAGGCAGTCTGATCTCCGTCTCATGCCGGACTGGGGAACGTTCCGTTTTTTCCCGAGCGATGTCTTCGGCCCCGGAAAAGTCCTCATGTTCGCGTTCGTGAACAATGAAGACGGCTCTCCTTATGCGAGTGATTTCCGGAGCCGGCTCAAGGAACTCTCGGATGATCTGAAAAAGAAGCACGGCTATGTCGTGAACATGGCCCCCGAGATCGAGGGATTCCTCGTCGAAGGAGTCGACGCAGAACAGAACTACCACAGTGATAAGGGATTTTCGCTCGTCACGCGGGGCGGATATTTCAACGCCCTTCCCCAGGATAATCTCAGAAAATTCATCGACACTGTCGCTGAAGTACAACGGGCTATGGCGTTTGAAAATGAGAAGGACCATGGCGAAGTCGCGCCGTCTCAATTTGAGATCAACTTCAAATACACGGATGCCCTCACGACCTGCGATGAGATCATGCTCTATAAACTCTCGGCGAGACAGGTCGCGAAGCTCATGGGATATACCGCCACGTTCCTCCCGAAGCCGATCGCCGGGATCAATGGATCGGGGATGCATGTGAACATCAGCATTGAAAAGAATGGAAAAAATGTTTTTTACTCGCCGAAGAAGAATTCACTCATCTCAGAGCTCGGAGAAAGATTTGTTACCGGGATCCTCTACTACGCGAAAGACCTCTGTCTTACGATCTGCCCGAGCGTGAATGCCTACAGGCGGCTTGATCCGCACTATGAGGCCCCGAACGACATCAAGTGGTCGGGGAGCGACAGGAGTTCGATGATCCGGATCCCCATCGGAAACGAGCATTCCTCCCGCATCGAAGTCCGCTCCGTCTCTCCTGATGCGAATCCGTATCTCGCGACCTATGTGCTCGTGAAATCAGGACTCGCGAGTATGGAAGCTTCACCCGCAAAGTATGAAGAAATGGCAAGGGTGGCCGGGAGAAGACCGTATCGGAAGCTCTGGAGTTCTCTCCACGACGCTCTCGGGGGATATATGAGATCCTCTTTCATGAAATCTGTCCTCGGTCCGGAAAACCATCTGAAATACGGTGAGCTGAAAAAAGCCATTTCCGAACGGAGTCCGAAACAGCTTGGCTCGATCGTGAAAACTGCAGAGATCATTTATCACCATGAAGTGACGAACCAGATGCTCTGGAACAATTTTTAATCCCATGGAAAAAGGGGCGCCCATTGCAGCGCCCTTTTTTTTTAGATTCCCGATTCTC
>JBGSON010000054.1:0-31009 GCA_041739085.1 Candidatus Altimarinota bacterium
AAAATCGCTGAGGACAGTGGTTTTCCCGAACTCAATGCGAAAAGTGAATCCCAGGAGATCTGTTTTATCCCCGGGAATGATTATGTACCGTTTTTGAAACGGAATCTCGGGAAAGAGATGTTTCAGAAAGGGGAGATTCATAGAGCAGCAACGGGAGAGAAAATAGGAATGCATGAAGGGCTTGCTGGATATACCATCGGACAGAGAGCAAGGATTTCAGGGAGCAAAATCCCGCTGTATGTCATTCGGATGGAGGCATCAACAAACACTCTCTTTGTCGGGGGAGATGAAGAGCTTTTTTCAGACCGTGTGGTATTCAGAAATGCCACATGGATATCCGAAGAACCTTCTCTCGGTGATCCGGTGGAAGTGAAAATCCGCCATGGAGGGAAAGTGCAGAAGGCAATAATCGCGGAAAAAGGAGGAACATGGATGCTGTCACTAGAAACTCCCGCCAGAGCCGTCACTCCCGGGCAATCTGCTGTGCTCTCGAGAGGAGGAGAAATCCTGGGAGGAGGAATTATTATATAATCCGGATTTCTCAGGGATTTTAATGGATTTGCGTTCCCATGTCTTCCCGGAACCGGAGATTGGGATTGGTGATGCGATACGAGTAGGATTGTCCCGAGGATTCGAGATCATGAGAAAAACCCATATTATCTAAATAGAGAGCAATGATCGCTGAACCCATTCCCATTCCGCGATGCGCTTTTCTGCTATTGTCGTTGTGTTTCACGAGACGATCTGTATCCGGTGTTCCGTTTTCGTCGACAAGAATACTCATGACTTCCTCCCGGTTTGATTCGATTCTTCCTGTGATCGCACCCATATCGACTGCCTGATCGATGTGTACGGTGATGAGAAACCCGGATTCAATTCTTTCCACCGTGACCTCCCCCGTCGTTCCATGTTGAAGAAATCCCCCGACAAGTTCCCTGAGGACAGCATCAAAACACTGGAGGAGAGTCCTTTTATACTCAGTGAGATCATGGAATAGTGATTTTTTGTCTGAGGAAAGATTCGCAAACCAGATTTCGTCGTCAATTTCTATAAAGGAAAGAATCGGAGTGAGCGCCGACATGAGGGCTCCATTCGCGCGTTCTGATGACTCAGCATCGCTCACCTTCGCCTGTGCAACGAGTGATTTTGGTTGATCAACATCGGAATCTCCGGGACCGGATCGAAGAGAAGCGGCATGAGAATGAAGAGATCTTGAGCCTTCTTGTCCTTCTCCATTTGACATACGGATGAAGAAATATCCTTTTTGTAACACTATTCCATAATCACGTTCGGATGGAAAGGGAAATCATTTACCTATGAAAAAACCGATTGTAAAAATCGGTCCTCAATTTTAGGGCTTTCTAACGTTTCGAGTTCTTAACTCCCATGGCGTAAAAGAGGAATGCTGTCCCACTGGAGCTTGCGCTTCAGCGGGCCAACCTGGCAATGAGCTTGAGGCTCACTCCCTAAAAGGAGGTGATCCATCCGCAGATTCCCCTACGGATACCTTGTTACGACTTAGTCCTAATCACTGGTTTCACCTTAGGGAGGCGTCCCGAAGGACTAACCCCACGTCGGGTGCTCCCAGATTTCATGACTTGACGGGCGGTGAGTACAAGATCCAGGAACTTATTCAACGCCACATGGCTGATTGGCGTTTACTAGCGATTCCGACTTCATGAGGTCGAGTTGCAGACCTCAATCCGAACTGGGACCGGTTTTGATGGGATTGGCTTCACTTTACAGTTTTGCTGCCCATTGTGCCGGCCATTGTAACATGTGTGTCGCCCAGATCATAAGGGCCATGCTGATTTGACGTCATCCTCACCTTCCTCCGCTTTAAAAGCGGCAGTCTCGCATGAAATGGTCAACATGCGACGAGGGTTGCGCTCGTTAACGGACTTAACCGAACACCTCAAGGCACGAGCTGACGACAACCATGCAGCACCTGTCATTCGGTTCCCGAAGGCACTGCCAATTTTCATCGGCATTCCGAAGATGTCAAGATCTGGTAAGGTTCCTCGTTTATTATCGAATTAAACCACATGTTCCACCGCTTGTGTGGATCCCCGTCTATTCCTTTGAGTTTTAACCTTGCGGCCGTACTCCCCAGGCGGGATACTTAACGCGTTAGCTTAGGCACTCGGAGGGATTGGACCTCCGAACACCGAGTATCCATCGTTTATGGCGTGGACTACACGGGTATCTAATCCGTTTCGCTCCCCACGCTTTCGATCAAGCAGCGTCAGAAAAGGCCCAGCAGGCTGCCTTCGCTTTTGGTGTTCCTTCCATTATCTACGGATTTAACCCCTACAATGGAAATTCCACCTGCCCCTGCCTTTCTCTAGACGAGTGGTATCCGATACGAATCCCCGGTTGAGCCGTGGGAATTTAACATCAGACCTTCTCATCCGCCTGTGATCGCTTTACGCCCAATAATTCCGGATAACGCTCGCGCCCTACGTATTACCGCGGCTGCTGGCACGTAGTTTGCCGGCGCTTATTCCTGAGGTACCGTCAGAATTTCTTTCCTCAGAAAAGGAGTTTACGCCCCGAAGGGTTTCATCCTCCACGCGGGATTGCTCCGTCAGGCTTTCGCCCATTGCGGAAAATTCCTCACTGCTGCCTCCCGTAGGAGTATGGGCCGTGTCTCAGTCCCATTCTGGCTGGTCGTGCTCTCACACCAGCTACCCGTCTCTGGCTTGGTGGGCTTTTACCCCACCAACTACCTGATAGGCCGCAGGCCCCTCCCAAACCGTCGTAACTTTCCCAGCAAGCTGGGGTATCCGGTATTAGCTCCGCTTTCGCGGAGTTATCCCTGAGTTTGGGGTAGGTACCAACGTGTTACTCAGCCGTCCGCCGCTCCCCCGAAGGGGCGCTCGACTTGCATGTGTTATGCATCCCGCCAGCGTTAATCCTGAGCCAGGATCAAACTCTCTCGTTGAAAGTATGATACACCGCTTCAAAAGCGGTATTATAGCTCAATCATTTTTGAGTAAACAATTCTCTTTTCATATTTTTACTCCGGAGAGATCGTCACTATAACCGGAGTCACATTCCTCTTTTACGCCATAGGTGTTAAAGACCCTCTTTGAGGTTCCCTGAGCTAGCGCTAGGGAATCTGCATCATGTTATACGCATGATAGCTAAAGCATCTTAGTTATTTCCCGGAAAGGAGTCAAGGAAATTTTTATAGAATTTTGAGAATCGCGGCAATCCTGAAGAAAGCTGGCTTATAAAAGGAATGAACGCCTTTTCTGTAATTATCGATTGATGATTTGATTTCTGATTCTTTTGTTGATCGTCCGTATTTTGTCAGATAATACCGCTGATCCTCCTTTCGAATGGTTCCCGAAATGAACGAGGGATCAGTTTCTTTTGCCTGTATCTGCTTCTGGATTTCCGGAGGAAGCCTGGAGATATCAATGAATGTGGTCGGAATATACGTATTCGTATGAACCTGTTGCATTTGGCGATCGGCTTCTTTCTTCACGGTTTCTTCGGGAGTCATGACTAATTCAGAGATGGACAAGAATATTTTATCAGAAGAAGTGGGTATAAAAAATCAAATAGATTGTGTCGGATGAATTGCATACAATACCTTCGATTCCGTTCATTGATTTTTTACTTTATGAAAAAACGAATCCTCGTTACCGGCGGCGCCGGATTCATCGGATCAAACTTCTGCAATCTGAACAGAGAAGAGTATGAGATCATCGCCCTCGACAATCTTTTTCTCGGAGACGAGAGAAATCTTGAGAGCGGAGTTCAGTTCATAAAAGGAGACGCCTGCAGCGTTGAAGATCTCAACCGTGTCGGAAAGGTGGATTATGTCGTGCATCTCGCGGGGACTTCTTCCGCCCCTATGTTTACCGGAGAAGGATTTGTCGATGGATATGTGAACTCGGTCCAGTCATTCTGCACTGTTCTTGACTGGGCGAGGAATTACCGCGTACGGAAAATGCTCTATGCTTCGACTTCGTCGCTCTACGGAAATAATCCCATTCCTCTTACGGAAGACCAGCATGTCGTCCCTCAGAACCATTATGCGGTAACAAAATATTTGTATGAGCGCTGCGCGGAGAGTTATTTCAACACCTATGAAGACATCGAGATCATCGGTTTCCGGTTTATGAGCGTGTACGGCCCGAATGAGGAGGCGAAGGGAAAATATGCGAACATCATCTCCCAGTTCGCCTGGGACATCGCGCGGGATCTCCCTCCCGTCATTTACGGAGACGGAACGCAAAGCCGCGACTTTACCCATGTTTCCGATGTCGTCCAGGGAATAAAGCTCGCGATGGAAACGGGAGAAAAGCTCGGTGCCCAGGTATTCAATATCGGCACAGGAAAAAACACGAGCCTTAATGAGATCGTCGACGCGCTCAATGAGGCATTCGGGAAAAACATGACGCCGAAGTACATCCCGAATCCGGTGAAAGAGGTGTACATCAAAGACCAGTGCGCCGATATTTCAAAGATCAGAAAAATCCTCGGGTATGAGGCGAAGGTGATACTCAAAGACGGAATCCGGGATCAGGTGGCAAATCTCCGGAGAGAAAGAATCAGAAAGACGAGTTCGGATGATTTTCGCTAGAAAATAATAAAAGTTTTTTCTATACTCCATCTCTTCCGATGTTTTTTTTGAGCGTATGCCTGAAATGCCGGAGAAACAGAGCGCGATTACAGACCTCGTGCTTGACCTCGATAACACGCTTTGGGATTGGGTTGGGATGCATATCCCTGCACTGGAGGCGATGGCGTGGTTTGTTTCGGATCAGGCGGGAGTCCCGCTTGAAATCGTAAAAGCTTCCATGGCGAAAGTCTATCGGCAGGCAGGGACACACGAATATACTCCACTCGTCCAAAACATGGATATTCTTGCGCCGCTTCTGGAAACGAAAGCCGGGGTCATGAAACTCATCGGCATCGTTTTGGGTGCACAGGAAACATACGATGCGCATCGGGAAAAGAATCTCGCACTCTATGACGGCGTTCCTGATGTCCTGAACGAGATTCACGGAATGGGGGTCCGGATGCATGTCATTTCCGATGCCCCGAAATACAAGGCCTTAAGCAGAATCAAGCTCACCGGAATAGAACAGTTTTTCACTTCTCTCCATGCGAAACCGGATCCTTGCGAATCCGAACTTCCGGAATACGTCGCGGCGAAACAGGCGGCCGGACAGTTCCAGGTCCCGTTTCCCGTCGGTGAAGTGCCGAATGGAAAACCGGACATTGATCTCGGTGGACTTCTCGGGATTCCACCGGATGACGTGAAAAATTCTGTTGCTGTTATCGGTGACAGCCTTCCAAAAGATATGGGACTCGCGAGGAGGAATAATTGCCTGGGGATTCTCGCGAGTTACGGGAATCCCACTGCGGAACAGGTGGAACATTTGCTCCGGTTCGGGACCCGGGATTCGGAAAGACTAAAACACATGCCCCTCTCCAACGAACTCGTCCGCCTCATACAGGAAACAAGAATCCATGTACTCGAGCGGGTCCGAGATTTACCGGCATTCCTCAAGAGTATCCAATAATCGGAAAAAGGGAATTTTCTTGCCCCGTTCTGAAAATTTTCGTAAACTCCCCTTTGCTTTTTTAAAAGCAGGCGTTTGGTCGGGTAGCTCAGTGGTAGAGCAGAGGACTGAAAATCCTTGTGTCGGCAGTTCAATCCTGCCCCCGACCACCATAGTTTGCACTATTAAGAGACAGATGTATCATTGATTAGCAGTTTTGATACATTTTCTTCTATTCTTATGAAAATGAGTGAAGATGATTTGAAAGAAATTGAAAAATTCAGAAGTGTAAAACCTGACGAACTTAACCGGAGTAATGATTTTGGAAATAAAATTGTAAATTTTGAAGAAATTGTTCTTCTTTTTGAAGAAATAAAGAAATTTATTTTGAGGTTTGTTAATGAAGACAATTCGATTAATCAGAATGTGTCAGAAAGTATTCAGAGACAAATAATATCATTGATTAAAAGTATGAACCGCGAAAAAGATAAAATTGACAATCTTTCTAAGGAAAATATTTCAACTGCTGGGTCCGAAGTTATTAATTCTTTAAATCATTTGCGCGCTCAATCTTTTGATCAACTGAATCCTCATTTATTTGCTGTTACGGGTGAGATAAATCAACTTATCAACGAGGCAAGAGATGCCGAAAAAAATGTAAAAATAATTTCAGGATTAACATCGTCAGCAGGAGATTATATTGAAAAGCTTGAAAGGTTTGTACAACAAGGAGATGAGTCGGCCTCAAAGGCGGCTTCTAAGGAATTAAGCAGAGAATTTGATAAAGCTGCAGCCGATGCGAACAAAGCATCACTTGGGTGGCTTTTTAGTTCTATTGGTTTTGGTTTCTTAATCATGCTCGCTATATTTGGAATAAGGCCATTTAATGTTAGCGGCTTTGCTGATTTTATTTTGTTTCAAAAAGAATTTCATCTCCCCAATAGCGCCATAATTAGATTGTTAGCCATTGCTCTTTTCAGTACCGGATTACAATTCAGTATAAGTAATCATAAGACATCAAAACACTTAAGAGAGGTTAACCATTTTAGAGCAAGAATTCTAAATGTTTTTGAGAGAATTATTGAATACAAGGGCATGAAAGACGATGTAAGATTAGAATTTTTACGAGGAGCATCGACTGCTATTTTTTCATTAACGGAAACTGGATATGCAGGAAGTAAAGATAAAATAGGAACTGGATTATCGATAAACTTTCCAACAAAAATTGTATAAACACAATCTTTGTAGGCTTATCCAATTTATTCACAACTCTTATGTCGCCAGTTACTTCAGATTCGGGTGTGACCAGCCTCGGCCACCATTTAGTCCTGAAATAATCGCAGCACTTTCATCGCCTCCTCTCTTTTTCCAAACGGCACAAAGAGATGATCGTGGTAAAACGCCGAAACGACGTTGATGCTGATCCCTGCTTCCGCCATCTTTTCGCTGATCTTCGCGAGAAACCCGACTGCCTCGAGATCAGAATGAACGGTGAGGGTGATGAGGGCCCATATCGCGGAGTATTGCATTGTGTTTTTGTCAGCCTCTTCCTTTTCGAGGATGACCGTTACGCCTTCTTTTTCATGAAATACGAGGAGGGGATTTAGTGCCAGTTTTTCAATACTCTCCTCTTTTTTAGCGGTGCAGAAGACAAATTTCTTCTGACAGAGTTCCGGCTTCATGTTTTTGAGGAGAACGCATATATCACTGGTTCCTTTCATGTATGGAGGGATGAAACCACTCTGGATACTATCAAATAATCACAAGAGACAGAAATATCCAGCGTCGAATTTCTTCTCAGTTTACGACTGGAGTTAATATCTCTTCCCGATAAAAAACCTCATTCGTTCTTCCAAAGAGCTCCGCAATCCTTTCACGCGTTTCCATCCGGATGACTCTCCGTTGAATCTGAAAAAGACGCTCGATCGCCCGCTTCGGATCTTCATTTCGGAACACATGGTGCCAATTTCGGTGAAACTGAAACGGGAGCGGGATGATGTTCAGCGGGTCACGGACGGAGAATCCCTCATCCGATAGCGATGACGGGACAATATGATGATTGCTGAGACTCGGTCTCGGGTGTGCGTCCAAGGGAAAAAGATCCTTGCCGGACATAAGCAGTGCTTTCCAAACTCCATCCGAAGACAACTCGCCATTGAGCACTTCATCCCGATAGTACACTTCCTCCGGTGTAAGACAGAGTTCCATGAGATCTCTCCTGACCCCATCGGAGAGAACCCTGCGAGTGATGAGATGAAAGACGGCGAGCTGTTCGAGAGGTGTTTGTTTCCCAAAAAGCCTTGTGAGGTTTTTTGAAAGACACCGATTGACGAGAACATGGTTCAGTTCATGGGAGACTTTGTACCCGTGTTTTTCCCTGCATGCCGGAATGATGAGATGCTCGGATTTCTCCACTTTTCCCTGTGATGAAAATGGAGGTGATGATACCGCTCAGAAATGATTTGTCAATTTTTTTGCGAGCATGCGGAGGGCTTGTTCCGTTACAGTCTCTCTCATCGAGTCACGGGCAAAATCACAGTACCTTCGAGATTAAAAAATCCTGAATGGAATCATATCTTGTGATGTGTCCCTCTCAATATTCATCATCGCGTGAATACTCTTATTTGTCTCCTTCGAGCTCCCGGTGCATCGTTTCCGCGTCGATCACTTTTTTCTGTACGAGTTCATTGAGCGCCTGCTTGAAGAGTTTGTTCCCTCCCTTCTGATTCACCGCCATCGCGTTTTCCAGCTGATCGAGGAGTCCTCTCCGGATGATGGAGCGGATCCCCTGATTCGGGATGAGGTATTCGCGGACCATCGTCCGTTCTCCTTTCAGGTTTTTGATGAGCTTCTGGCAGACAACACCTTCGAGGACAAAGGAGAGGATGGTGAGGATCTCCGGCGCTTTATCCGGAGGATAGATATCAATGATCCGTTCGATCGTATTCACAATATTCGCCGTGTGGAGAGTCCCGATGACGAGATATCCGGTTTCCGCGAGCCGGAGCGCGGTGTCTATAGATTCGATGCTTCGCATTTCTCCGATGACGAGGATATCGACATCCTGGCGGAGGACCTGCTCCATGGCGGTATTAAAATTGCTGGAATGCGTACCGATCTGCCGCTGGGTGATGATGCTCAATTTATTCTCCAGAATGTGCTCGATCGGATCTTCCAGGACGACGATATGTTTTTTCTGGTGGGAATTGATGTAATCGAGGAGTGACACGAGAAAAGTTGTCTTCCCGGCATTGTTTTTTCCGGTGATGAGAATGAGCCCTGAACTCTGGTACGTGAGATCGAGGATGAACCGGGGGATCTCATATTCTTCCGCCGTGAAGATCCTCTGGTCGATGTAGCGCATAACGACTCCGATCCCGTGCTGATCGAGAAAGACATTCGTCCGGAACCTTCCGGTTTTCTCGAAGTCAAGGACGATGTTTGTCTCGTTGTTCGCGAGGTATTCGTTCCATTCATGCTCCGGGAGGAGCCGGGAAAATATCGTCTTCAGGTCTTCTTCCGCGACCTCTTTCACAAAGTGCGGAAGCTGGATGATGTCCCCGTCGAGACTGCGAAAATACGGGGCTTTTCCTGACGAGAGATGGAGATCCGAGAGCTTGTGTTTCGCCTGGTAGTACAGGAGTTCGGCAAGACTCAGTGTCTTTGCTTTTGGGATTTCGTCAACGATCAGCATGTGAATATTGATATGTGTTCAATGGAATAGTATATCCGAGAATAGGCACGAAAACAACCTCCATCTTCATGGGGTGTTCACAAAAAAAGCCTGCGGGCTGGGCAGGCTTTTTAATTCCTTAAGAAATAAAGAGATCATCCTCTCGGATAGTATTTTGAGTAGAGCACCCGCGCAAGGATGGTGAACGCCTCTCTCTGGGTTATGGAATCATAGTTCCCGGAAAGATTCGAGTCTGTGATCCCCGCTTCCTCTGCGTCAGCGTAGATATCATTCCAGTTTTCAAAAGTATAGTACGATCCGAGTTCGGGATAGAAAGTAGAAAGCGCATAGTCAAGGAAGGTCTGTTTTGAGACAGGAAAGGTGTCCGCTGTCTCATAGAGGTAATATTCATCGGCGAACATGCCGAAGAGGAGATGCATTTCCCCGGTGGTCAAAATGGCATCAGGATCGAACGTGCTCTGAAAAGATCCGAGAAACGTGCCATCGCCATTGAGGAGGACAAGGTATTTCATGGAGGTCCGGAGAGGAAGTTCAATTCCTGCGATCCAGCGCCTCGTCTCTCGGCTCAGCGTTCCTTCCGGCATTTCCATATCTCCGGAAAGTGCCACATCGATATCATTCCACATCTCCTCAAGAGTGAGACCATAGCTTTCTTCTCCGTAGTACACATCAGTTGACGGCCAGCTCTCGGATTCGGAATAGTCGTACGATGTATCCCACTGCTCCATCTCCCATTCATAGATCGCGAGAAGGGCATCAAAGTATTTCGTGAGATCAATGGTGTCGCCCGAGACGGGAGGGAATGAAATCCGGTCGGCATTTTGTGTGATGAACATCATTCCGGAAAATGAAATATCGAGAGACGCGGTGTCTTTCAGGATGTATTCATACGTGGTTTCGTCCCAGCCCCATACCGGATAATCGATGTGAGCCGTGATACTCATCCGTGTTGACGTGATGTAATCGCCGGAAACAAAGAATACGATTTCGAGCTGGAGGTTCTTCGCCACTTCTGCCCAGGATTCGATAAACGCCGCCCGGCTGTCGTTCTCAAAATCCGCTTTCGCACTGGAGATCTCTTCCTCGGAGATCCCAAAGTAGCGTGCGAGGTCGTAGAGTTCCTGAGGTTTGATGACATCAGGATCCGTCTCCAGGGTTACGGTGATCTCATTTCCGAGTCTCGTCACCCTGATCATTTTTGACGCGATGAGCCTTTCCCAGACCTCCATACTCAATTCTTCGTGGTTTGAAAGAGCATTTTCGATGAAGCCGGAGAATTCTTCTGCTTCGTATCCGAGGAGACCAGAAAACATACTGGAAGTCTCCTCAAGATCGATGAAGAGATATTTCCCTTCGAGAAATTTCACAAGCTCGAATACCCCTTCTCCGATCCGCTTCGGGTAATTCGTCCCTCCGTCTCCAGCGACGGAAAAGTCGAGATCGTGCATCCGGTACCAGAGGTTTGCGTTCGAATCCCGGTAAAAGATATCCTCACCCGCGGTAAAAGTCCCGATCATGACCGGGGTCGTCGGATCAAGATGTTCAGCGGCATAGGTGAGGTCGAACGATCCGGAATAATCAGTGTGGGCTTCCATGTCTCCATGGTAATAGGAGCTCTCGAACGCGGCGTCCATGAGGATCATTTCGTTCATGCCGAAAGAAAAGGAACCGGTTCCGGTATATTCATCAGACATCGTGTGCTTCATGGCATCGAGGAGGTCTTCCCCGGGCGTCCCTGCGAGAGCGGAAGAGAGCTGGCCAACGAAAAAGAAGCAACTCACGAGAGAGAGAAAGAGTAATTTTTTCATACGAAAAACGAAAAATGACAAAACGCAGAGGTGATTCTACATGTTTTTTGTGGCGCATGACATTCTTTTTTTACATGTGAGTCAGCAGATTCAAAGAAAAATGAAAAAAGAGAAAAGAAAAATGAAGGTGACGACGAGTGGCGACACCTTTCTTTCCTCTTTTGTGCTTTTTCTTTTTTCTTTTCTTGAGAAATGCATCCGAATCTTTCATACTGACGGCGATTTCATTTTTTGCCATGCGATTTCCCCTCATCCTCACGAATTTTAAAAACTATCCCTCTGCCCTCGGAGAGAGTGCGGAACATTTGGCTGAGATCCATATTCAGGCGATGAAAATAACAGGGAAGCAGTTTGCCGTGGCAGTTTCCGCACTTGATCTGAGGAATATCGCAGGGAGATTCGGTAACGAATTGCCGGTCTTCGCCCAGCACGTGGATGACGGGGGATACGGTTCCACGACGGGAAAGATCATTCCGGAGGAGGTGAAGAAGCTCGGTGCTTCTGGAGCACTCCTCAATCATTCCGAGTGCCGGATCGGCGACATGGAGCGGCTCGGAAAGATCATCGGGAGATGCCGGGACGCGGGCCTCATGGTCGTCGTCTGTGCAGAGGATGCGGAAGAGGGAGCACAGATCATGGAGAAATTTTCACCGGATCTCATTGCCGTCGAGCCTCCGGAACTCATCGGAGGAGACATTTCCGTGTCCAGCGCACGTCCTGAGCTCATAGAGGAGAGCGTGAAAAAGATCGGCACAGGAAAGGTGCTGGTCGGAGCGGGGGTAAAAACAGGAGAAGATGTCCGTATCGCCATGGAGCTCGGTGCGGTGGGAGTGCTCCTCGCGAGCGGAGTGACAAAGGCTGCGGATCCCGGAAGAGTTTTGGAAGATTTGGTCTCCGGACTATGACGATCACGATCAAGAACGGCGCTGAGATCGAAGGGATGCGGATCGCCGGGAGGATCGCCGCAGAAACCCTCGATTTCATCACACCATTCATCCAAGCGGAAGTGAGCACGGGAGAGATCAATGACCGGTGTCATGAATATATTCTATCCCGGGGATGCATCTCCGCGACGCTCGGTTACCGCGGATTCCCGAAAAGCGTCTGCACCTCTGTAAATGATGTCGTCTGTCACGGCATCCCATCCTATGAAGTCATCCTCAGAGAAGGGGACATCATCAATGTCGATGTCACCGTGATCAAGGAAGGATTTTTCGGGGACACTTCCCGGATGTACTTCATCGGAAAATGTTCTGAGAAAGCGGTTCATCTCGTCGAGAGGACAAAGAAGGCGATGATGCGGGGGATCGAAGCGGTAAAACCACATGTGCATCTCAATGAAATCGGAAAGGCGATCGAGGAATACATTGAGAAATTTTCCTACGGCATCGTCCGTGAATATACCGGGCATGGAATCGGAAGGCATTTTCATGAAGATCCCCATGTCTTTCATTATGACACGAGGAACTCAGGTCCGCGCCTCGAACCGGGAATGATCTTCACCATCGAACCGATGATCAATATGTCGCCGGAATGGGAGACATTTGTCGACAAAGAAGACAAGTGGACCGTCCGGACAAAGGACGGGGCGCTCTCCGCGCAGTGGGAGCACACGATCCTTGTCACTGAGACCGGATATGAGATCCTCACCCTGTCTCCTCAGGAGGGAAAATGAAGGATGATATCTCAGGTTGAAGGGAGGAGAGCGACAAAGTCGAAACTGAGCTGACTGTTATTGTCAGGCCTGAGAAGATATTTTTTTCTTGCCTTCATTATTCTTCCCGCTTTTCCGGGGATCCAGTAGTTGTTGGAATCCTCATCGATAATTCCGAGAATCTCATTCGCGATGCACGTTACCCTGAGGGAGACATCCTGAAGGATTTTCCGATTCCACAGCGACTTCAGACGTTTCCGGCAATCATATTTCACCAGTCTTTTTTCTCCCGATAAATGGGTCGTTTCGGATTCTACTCTAAAAAAATCCCGATAAATCTCCCTGAGTCTTGTGTTTATTCTCTCCATGGCCGCGGTGAGATAATCCAGTTCTGCAAAACCAAGGATCCCTCTCATTGCCGGATATTCACGGAAATACTGAAGGAATGACTGACGGGCTTCTTCAAATTCCGTGCCCGTGGGGGGATATGCGGGATTGATTGCGGGAGAGAGAAAAAAACATTTTTCCCGGATATTTTCGACAAGAGTCTGAAGAGTGAGTAGGCTTTTTTTGATGATTTCCACCTGATCCCAATTCGTTTCCGCATCCATGAAGCGGAGAACTCCGGTGAGAGCGGTAACATTCTGTTCCGTTCTCCGCCGGACAATATTTACTTCTTGGGTGCTGACATCCTCATATCTCGCATGGATGGACTGCTGGAGTTCCAGGAAGCGTGACACGAGCGCCCGGATTAGACCTGATAGCTCATGAAAATCCTTGCCGTCAATTTTTTCGACTTCCCGGTGTTTTTTATCAATCGCATCTTCATCATGCCGAAAATGGCGCATCGGGAGATCGCCGATGGTGAGAGGAAGTATGCCAAGATGAGTCTGAAAAACATCCTGAACCCGGGAATACCTTTCACAGGGTTCTCCTTTTTGAGACAACGCTATCCGGATGTCTGTTTCAAAGTCTCCCAATGAAATTCTATGAAAGTATTTGTTTATATCACATTGAAAATCATTTTGTCAAATCACAGACTTTCTGTTGGATCACGGTCGATGCGGAGACCGGACAGGATTTCATCCTTTAAGAGAACCTCAGGATTTTTTCCGATGAGGAAGAGATGAAAATGATATTTCCGGTGCTTCACGGGGACCATCGCGGGAGCCACTGAGAGCGTGATTTGTTTTTTCAGATTCAGTTTTTCAATTTTTTCCTCAAATTTTGATTTCCATTTTTTCACCCGATCAAGCGCTTTTTTCTCATTTTCATCGACCGAGATTATTCGGATGATCTCTGTAAAAGGAGGAAGATGATGTTCCTTCCTCTCCGTGAGTTCATTCTCATAAAATCCTTCCGTGTCATCGTTCTTTAAAAACCGGAGGAGCGGGTGTTCCGTTTGATATGTCTGGAGGATGACCTCACCCTTTCCTCCGAGCCTCCGGGTCCTTCCAGAGAGCTGCGAGAAAAGCTGAAAGGAATATTCCGACGAACGGAAATCGGGAAAATGAAAAGCAAGGTCGCCGAGCATGATCCCGACGAGTCCGATATTCGGGAGGTCGAGCCCTTTGCTCACGATCTGCGTGCCGATGAGGATATCTGCATTTCCGGATGCGAATGACTGGAAGATCTCGTCAGCACTTTCTTTCCGGGATGTGGAATCCTTGTCCGCACGGATGACCTTCGCGGAAGGAAAGAGTTTTTTCGTTTCGCGTTCGAGTTCCTGCGTTCCCATGCCGAATCCTTTTAGCTGAGTCGATCTGCATTTCGGACAGAAAATGGGGACCGGGTCGACATGACCGCAATGATGGCAGAGGAGAAATTCTTTTCCCGCGTTACTCTTATGGAGTGTGGATCTCAGTGAACACGCGGAGCATGAAATGGAGTCACCGCACTGTCTGCACACAAGAGATGAGTGGATGCCGCGCCGGTTGAGAAAGAGAAGGACCTGTTTCATTTCCCGGAGACAAGCCGATATTTTTTTCTGGAGGAGAGATGAAAACGGCGAGAAGTTTTTTGCCATGAGTTCTTCCCGGAGATCGACGATATGGAGATCGGGCTTCGCTTCTTTTATGAATCGATCTTCGATCCGGACAAGCGAAAGAGGGTTTCCTTCATTTTTCGTACGAATATACGTTTCCAGGCTCGGAGTCGCGCTGGAAAAGATGATGTTCGCGCCATGGACCTCCGCGAGCATCTCTGCCGCTTTCCGCGCATGGTACCGGGGAGACTGATCGCTTTTGTAGGAAGAATCCTGCTCTTCTTCGACCACGACAAGACCGAGGTCATCAAAAGGGAGAAAGAGCGCCGCACGTGTTCCGAAAATTATTTTTACCGTACCTTTCTTCACTTTCCACCAGAGAGAGAGTTTTTCCCCTTTTGAAAGTCGGGAGTGGAACATGGAGGCGATCCCTCCGGGGAAGTGCTTTTCGAAGAGTGATTTCAGGGATTCCGTCACGAATTGCTCAGGGAAAAGATAGAGCGCCGATTTTCCCCCGGCGATGGTGTCCGAGATTCTCTTGAGCGCAAGGAGTGTTTTTCCGGACGCGGGCGGTCCGAAGAGGAGTGATCTCTTGTTTTGCCGGAGTGATTGAAGCGCCTGTTCCTGCCCCGGGGTGAATCGGGGGAAAGAAAAAGACGTGGGAGTTTTCGGTCCAGCAAGCTCCCGGAGGATCCTCCTCACGAATCCTTTCTTCAGAGCATTTTGGATAACGCCGAGTGAGATCCCATGATCGTTCCTCATCTCTTCTTCCCGCATCGAGCCGCCGTTTTTCTGCAGGATTTCTCTGAGAAGGACCTGCTTCGCCCCTTTTGCTGTGATGTGCTCCAAATTTTCGGTGATTTCGAGTACCGGTTCTGAGGGAGGGACACCTCCGGATATCCAGATTTTTTCCGGAAGCATGAGATCGAGTGTCGTTGAGTGGGGAGAGAAATAGTAATCTCCGATCATCATGAGAAACTCAAGATTTTTTTCCGTGAGAAGGGGCAGGCTCAGGATTCCCCCAAGCTCAAGGGTGTCGAAAGACGGCTCTTCTCTGTGCACTCGGAGGACGACCCCTTTTTCACGCTTCCCCCTGAGGGAGATCTCAGCAATCGATCCGGGCAAGACTTTCACTCTCATTTTTTCAGGTACGGAAAAGGTGACAATGCCGTTTCCGAAAGGGAGGACCCGATGATGGATGATATCAGCGAAGAGCATTCTCGATTTCTCATGCGACTCCATTCTAGAAGAGAAATGAAAGCATGGGAAATGTCATCATTCTTCCTGCTTCTTCGCAGAGGACTATGGCCCTGGCCGCAGTGGTCCATTTTCTTTCCTCGGAACAAGCGGTGATTCGCGACGAAGTTTGCGATAAAATACAAAAAATGATATAATATATATTAATATGCACCATATTCCTATGCAGCTTAAAAACATTCACTGTAAAATCTGTAAAAAAATGGTCTCCCGGAATGCGACACATTGTCCTCATTGCTGTGCAAAAATGGCCGGACCGTTCTGGAAAAATCCACTTTTTTATCTCCTCCTTGGATGCGCGGTCATCTTCTTTTTCTATTATCGGGGCATGACGAACACCGATTCAAATATTGTCTACGATGCGTATTCCAAACAAAGAGAATCCACTGCGTTTCAGCTTGCGGCGCTCGAAGCCGGTCATAATAGTCCCTCTTCGGATCTAGTGCGAAAATATGATCTGATTCTCGGAGCGCTCCAGAAAAAATGTGTCGGGAACGATGAAGAGGAGATCAGCGATTTTATCTTCATCACCCATGAGAAGCTCTCACGGTCCGGATCCGAGCTGACACTCTATGAAGTGGCAAAAGGAGTGAATGAATCGCTCAGTATCGAAGGATATTCCATGGATTGCGGAGATGCGTTCGATGCGTTTGCCGCGATTCCATCGGAGGAGTAAGATGCCATCCGGTTCTCTTCATCCTCCAGAGTCTTTTGAAGTTGAAACGGAAACTCATGATCGCCGGCGGAGCGGGTTTTATCGGATCGAATTTTGTCCAATTTGTTTCAGAAACTCATCCGGACTATTCCGTCCTTGTTTTTGACGCGCTCACGTACGCGGGAAACCTCGAAAACCTGGAACCCGTCCGCGGGAAAATCGAGTTCGTTCAGGGAAGCATCGCCGATCTCACGGCTCTCGAAAAAGTGTTTCAGGAATACAGACCGGAATATGTCGTAAATTTCGCAGCGGAAACACATGTCGACCGGTCCATCATCGGACCCCGGATATTTCTTGAAACAAACGTCCTCGGGACGCAGAACCTGCTCGAATGCGTGAAGAAATATTCCGTAGAAAGATATGTCCAGATCTCAACGGACGAGGTGTACGGAGATCTCGGGGACACAAAAGGGACGTATTTTACGGAAGCGACTCCCATTGCGCCGAACTGTCCCTATGCGGCTTCGAAAGCCGCCGCCGACCTTTTTGTCCGGTCGTATTTCGAGACGTACAGGATCCCCGTGCTCATCACGAGATGCACAAACAATTACGGACCGTACCAGTACCCGGAAAAACTCATCCCATTCTTCCTCTTCCGAGCGCTCAATGATGAGTCGCTTCCCCTCTACGGCGACGGAAGGAATATCCGCGACTGGCTCTTTGTCCGGGACCACTGCCGGGCGATCGATCTCGTCCTCCACAAGGGAAAACCGGGAGAGGTCTACAATATCGGCGGGAACAACGAGAAGACGAATCTCGAGATCACGGAGATCCTCCTCGAAAAAATCGGGAAACCGAAAACACTCATCACTTTCGTCAAAGACAGGCTCGCCCACGACCGGAGATACGCCATGGATTCCTCAAAGATCAGGAAAGAACTCGGATGGGCGCCGGAACATCCTTTTGAAAAATGGATCGAAGTCACGATCGAATGGTATATGAATCATAAAGACTGGGTCGACCGGTGCGCGAAAAAGTCAGATGAGTTCCGTACGACCAATTATGGGAAAGGAATATGACCGCCGAACAAAAAATCCCCGTCCTCATCGCAACAAAAAACCCGGGAAAGTTTCGCGAGATCATGGAAGTCCTCCATGACCTCGATAGATTTCACTTTCTCCGTATTCAGGATCTCTCCCTGAAAGGAGACCCGGAGGAAAATGGGAGTTCGTATGAGGAAAACTCTCTCATCAAAGCCCGTTATTTTTTCGAAAAAAGCGGAGGTCAGATCACGATCGCCGAAGACTCCGGGATCGAAGTCGAAGCGCTTCAGAATGAACTCGGAGTAAAGACGAGAAGATGGGGAGCCGGCGAGAAGGCATCGGATGGGGAATGGCTCGAGTATTTTCTCCGGAGGATGGAAACAAATAAGAACAAGAAAGCGAAATTTATCTGTCTCTCGACGATCATCTGGGGAAAAGGATCGGGAGAATTGATCCAGTTCCGGGGAGAGACCTCAGGAATAATCCTCGGGGAATCGCAATGTTCCATTCCGGAAGGGATCCCCATTTCAGCGGTTTTTCTTCCGGATGGGGAAGAAAAAGTCTATGCCGCGCTCAGCCCGAACGAGAAAAACCGGATTTCGCACAGGGGAAAAGCGATGCATCAGGTGAAGGATTTTTTAGAGAGCCGGTTCCAATAATAGCTTCCTAGGCATCAAACACCCGCCGGATTTTCCAGAGATACACGACGAGGACGATATACGCGCAAAACCAGATCGGATCCGCGAGTCCGATATATTCCCGCCACTCGTCATACATGGAAATAATGACAATATTTCTGATGAGAGTCGTGACCACGGGGATCGTCCCGACAAGGGGGACCCATCGCTTCAGTTTCAGAAGTCCGTATCCGAGAAAAAGGTGTACCACCGCCAGGATGAATTCATCGATGAATGTGATCCAGAAGAAAAAATGGAACGGAGTCTCAAAAATGATCGCACCGTAGAGAAAAGCAAAAAATGCGTGGACAAGCGCTCCCATGATCGCGAGGAGTCCAAGAGAATGGAGGATGAGCTCCTGCTTCGAACGGGAATATTTTTTCGGGATTTTTATCCGTTTGAGAACGGGTCTCACTCCATGGCTTGTATGTGGAGAGTCGAAAACGATATTGTCGGGCATAGGAAATGAGGGGAGAGGGGATTTATTTTGAATTTGCTTGGGGTGTGGCGGGAGGAGTGTAAGTTATTTCAACTGTTGTAGTCTCTTGCGTGAACACGAGAGCATGTTTTACGGAATCGAATGAGATTTCGAATAATTTTCCCTTCATATCTTTGAGCTGAGATTTGCCCGATGATTCGAAATATGTGCGGAGCTCCTCTTTCTGTTCTTTTGTAAATGCGTCCTTTAATTCTAATGGAGGCGTGATACTCACGAAAAGGTCGGTCTTCTGAAGAATTTTTACCAGGCTTTTCTGAGCTGTTTCTTTCGTGACACCTTCAATGGCAAGCAAACTTTGTGGTCTTTGTTCCGGTGATTTTATAAACGCAATAACCGCATTCAAATTGCCTGTCAATTGGGCGCTATCTCCAGAGATTTTTTGAACCAGTTTTTCCAAGATTTCTGCATTTTTTCTCTCCGCTTCCGTTTGGGCTGGTCTTATTTCGCCTGCTTTTTTAATGGTGAGAGTGAGAACTCCACTAGCGAATTTGTTGTCTGAAATTTCTTCTCCGCTTGCGATGAGAGTTCTATTGTCATTGCTTTTCATGAGCTTCATCACGAGCATTTTTCGGAGTCCTTTTGATTCATCCTTCCCGAGTTTATCCTTGTCTTTGTCCGTGAGGCCGGCTCCTTTGAATGTGATTTCCGTCCCGCTTTTCTCGCCTTTTCCGAATAACTTTGCGAGTCGGTTTGATTCCATGTCATCCATAAGTTCATTCATCGCATTTCCGTCTCCGGTCATTATTTTTATGATATAGCCGAGAAATGTAGCGAAATCGGGCATGTTCTCAAGATATCCGGAGTTTTTATCCATCTTAATACCCAATTGTTTCAGGCCTTCTCTCACTTGCATGAGAGCCGCCTCTTTAAGCGCGACAGTCTGACCGAGCATTGTTTTTGTTGCTTCGGGGAGATCAGTCAGTGGTTTTAAATTACCACTTTCATCGAATCTTGTGGCCCCACTGATTCTTAGAAAATGAAGGATTTGATTCTCATCCGCTTTGGTCTTTCCATCAATGAGACATACATTATTTGGTCCTTTGACTTCAAATCGCATTGCAAAAAGATAGCAAAGATTTGTATCGGGATCTTTCATCCCCCTGGTCGTGAGATACAAGCTTGCATCTTTCTGCTCATCTTTCGTCGGAATGGCACTCTCTACGAGATTCTTTAGCTTTTCAGCGAATTTTTTTTCATCTTTCCAATCGCTATTTCCAATGGTGTTATCGACCCAAGAAGCCACTTCTTCAGTGGAAAGTCCGGCTGTTTCTAATGAAAGCCGTTTTACAAGCAATTCTTTAAATTTATTGATGCGCTGCTGCTTCGGAAGACTTAGAATCGACTCTGTTTCCCTCGAATATTCTTCAGATTGAGCATTGGCCATTTGTGTTTCCTGACCAGCATATGCAGTCTGAGCATCTCTGTTTGCAGCGCTGATCTTCTGTTCCACGGTTTGCAGGAATTCTTCGATGACCCGTGAAACGATTGCATTCACTTCTTTATCATCTTTCTGTTTCTCAGCAGTAAGTCCTTTTATTCCTCCATCAGCCTTCGTCTTCAATCCATCCGCCTCTTTCAAAAATTCTCCCATGAGTTTTTTCTCTTCGGCGTCTTCATTCTTTTCCCCCTGTTTTTCCCATGCCTGCATTTTTTCAAGATTCGCTTTGTCTTTGTCGTCTGCACCGGAATGATAACCCCAGGTGTAATCAAGTTTTTTTACTTTGTCATCTACGATATTTTTCAGTTTCTTGTCTGGGCTGATGAGATCGTCTTGTGTAAATCTTGGTTTTGCCTCTTGCAGGGTAGGTTGCGATTCTGCAGTTTTGCCTTCTGGAGGAGTTTCAAAAATAAGAAAACGCTCTCGAAATGAAAAGATTCTTGGATTCTGTAAAGACGCCGGCAGACAAATTGTATGTCTCTGCATTTAAGAGCCTTGAGCGGTTGATGAAAGCTTTCCTTCGAGTTTCGCGAGTTCATTTTTGTCTTTTTCCCGTGATTTCTCTTCGCGGTTTATCCGGAATTTTGTGTCGTAATTCCGCGCGAGGAGCGAGATATTGTGATCGAACCGCGTGAGGACACCCGAAACCGACTGTTCATACTGAGTTTGAATACTCTCTTTTCTTTTTTGCGCTTTCTCCGCGAGATTCATGATATGGACTCTTTCTTCCGGCGAGAGTACGTCAAAAAGAGTCGCCGCATGGGACGCGATTTCTTTTTCGACACCGCATTCACAAAGGAAAAAGTTGAATTCTCCCGGAGTCGAGGGGGCAGAGATCATGAAGTGGATTTGTTTGTGTTGCCCTTATTATAGCGAAAATCGTCGATTTCCGCAAACCTCAGCTTTCGTCCGCTCTTCTCATTTTTTCCAGGAGATTTTTCCATGCCAAACGGAGATCTTCGCTCGTCATCTGACCGGGTGCTGTGCCTTCTTCGTCGCTCAGAGAAGCAAACATCCATTCCGATCCCATGAGGGGAGTGAGGATCCGGGTCCCTTTTCCCGCTTCCCCCATGGCAAGCGTGATGAACCGCAATTTCATTTTTCTTAACGTATTCGTGAGAGCAAAAATCACATCCGAATCACTTTCGGTATTGGCGAACGTAGCGATTTTTACAATATCCGCTCCGAGCATTTTCATGGATTCGGCAAGTTTCACGAGTTCCGCAAGTCCGGGAGTAGAAGTGAAGAAATGGGCAGAGAGAATGAGATCAGTTTTTCCCCTCTCCCGGAGGAATTTTTTGATCAGTTTCTCGGGAAAATAGGAATCGAGGTCGACATATTCCGCCCCCAGCCCTGAACCCTGGAGGAGGATATCAAGCATCTCTTCCTCAGTACCTGAAAAACTTCCGCCTGCTTCTTTCCTTTTTATCGTGAGGACGAGCGGAGTTTGTTTCTCCTGAAAAATGAGGGACAGTTCATTTTCTGTCACCGGGAATTCTCCGAGCCAGAGTTCGACGAGGTCTGCTTTTGAAGACGCCTCTCTCATGGATGCGAAGAGAGCAGCGAGAGAGTTTTTCCTGATCGGGATGCAGATTCTTGTGCTCATGAGAAAAAAATGGAAGCAGGTCCATTATGACATCCCTCTCCGGAAAGTGAAATTTATTCTGAGGCGAAGACCTTCCCCATGAGCTCCAGGAACTCTCTCCTCGTGATGTATGCTCTCCTCTCCTCCCGCGGTACGTAGAGAAGGATATCCCTGATGGAAGGGGATGGGTCTCCTTTTCCGAGAATCAGCATCTTGGCGGCTTCTTCCTTCCGTACTACCTGCTTCGGATTTAAAAAACTCCCCGGCTCTCCCGAAAGGAATCCGAGCCGGTCCGCGGCAAGGATATAAGGAGCGAATGCGGAGTCCATTTCCACATCTTTGTACATGGCGTAGTAATACCTTTTGCTCAGGAAATTTTCGTAGACCTTGTCCCCGACGTCCCGTTTCTCCAGGAATTCTACGATGAGGGCAAGCATCTCCTGTCGGGTCAGGTATTTATTGAGTTTGAGATCGATGAACTCGTTTGCGCCGATCGGTTTTTTCTCCCGGACGAGAGTCGCGGAAAGAGCGATCCAGTTCGCGTAGAGCTTCTTTTTTTCCTCATCATTTATTTTTTTTGTCTGGAGATACCCGTCTTCAAACCTGCTCGTGTACTTCTTTATGGTCTGCTCGATCACTTCGGGTGAAGTCTCCGGAGCTTTTGAGAGGATCCTGGAATAGAGGCCGGTGACGAACGCGGCGCCCTGGCTTGTCCCGCTTCGGATACCGTATTTTTTTCCGGGGAGTGTGCTCAGGTATTCTCCCGGGACGGAGATCTCGACGCCGTCCCCGTAATTCGAAGATTTCCACCGGTTCCCGAGGAGATCCACGGTCCCCACGGAGAGCACTTCAGGATACGCTGCCGGATACTGTGCTATGTCCGATGCCTCGTTTCCCGATGCGGCGATGAGGAAAGTCCCTTTCTCTTTGATCTCACGGATCGTTTCGTGGAGGATCTCTGATTCCTCCGGAAATCCAAAGCTCATATTGATGACATCTGCCCCTTCCTTTTCGGCATAGAGAAGCGCCGCGACGACATCGGAGAGCACTATCCCGGAATCTTTCCCCGCAACTTTCAGGATCATGATCTGGGAATCGCCGCTCACTCCTTTCATATCCGAAAAAATTGTCGGCCGTGCGGAAATAATCCCGGAAATATGTGTTCCATGTCCATTTTCATCTGCATTTTCAGGATCCATGTCAACGAAGTTCCATCCGTACACATCATCGACGTAGCCATTGTGGTCGTCATCCACGCCATCATACCCTTCAGATTCCCCAGTATTCATCCAGACGGAATCCGCAAATGCCGGATGGTCCCTGTCGACCCCGCTGTCGATCACCGCCACAATAACAGATTTTGTGTTCACGATTTCTTTTACGTCGGAAAAGATATAATTGGAATCGGTCGCCATCAACTCCCCTTCGTCTTCCAGGAGCGATCCGGCCATATTCTCTTCGATTTTCTTGATTCCCCCGAGTGATTGCTGGTCGATACGTTCTTGAAGTTCTTTTTCCGATGACTCTCCCCCGATTTCCAGAACAACGATCACTCCGGATTCTTCGAGAGAAGCGAGGTATTCTTTTTTCACACCTGGGTCCTCCTTCGTGATACTCGCCATGAGAGATTCCTGTTTTCTCCCAAGAGGAGCGCCCTGAAGCGTCATGATCTCAAACTGGGCATATTCTGAACCAAGGCTTTCCAGATCGTTCCTTTCCGAATCCGTGAGAGAGATCTGAGCGCTCTTTTCCCACCTGTAGGATGAGGAAAAGAACATGACCCCTACTCCGATGAGAAGGAGAGAGACTCCAAGGAGAAGCCACATTCTGTCGCGCGATGTATTGGAAGACATGGGAGTGGAGGGAATATTTCATATTATTATAACATAAGTAAATTATTAATACAACGATGCTCACACGAATGCGTAAGCAAGGAAGCAGACAAGCCAGTAAGCAATAGATTATTACTTGCTTGCTCGCTTGATAGCTTGCATGCTCTCCTTTTCTGTTTTTCTTTTTTCTTCAGGAAAATCCTCTCGACAGGATTCCGCGACTTCCCTACAATATTCGCGCTTTTTTATCGACATTCATCCTCTTCCCATGGCAGATCTTAGAAAATTGCGCAATATCGGTATTATCGCCCATATTGATGCCGGAAAAACGACCACCACTGAACGCATCCTCTATTACACCGGGAGGACTCATAAGATCGGAGAAGTGCATAACGGAGAGGCGACCATGGACTGGATGGAGCAGGAACAGGAACGCGGGATCACGATCACGTCCGCAGCTACGTATTGCAGCTGGGGAGATACGAGCATCAATATCATCGACACTCCGGGACACGTTGATTTTACCGCTGAGGTGGAGCGCTCGCTCCGGGTGCTCGACGGGGGAGTCGTCGTTTTTGACGGTTCTCAGGGCGTGGAACCGCAGTCTGAAACTGTCTGGAGACAGGCGGACAAGTACCGGGTTCCGAGGATCGCTTTCGTGAACAAGATGGATAAGACGGGGGGAGATTTCTACATGAGCCTTGATTCCATCCACAAAAGACTTTCTCCCAACGCTTACGCCATCCAGCTCCCGATCGGAGCTGAGGAAACTTTTTCCGGAATCGTCGACATCATCAAAAAGACTGCATATAAGTTCACGGGAAAGAACGGAGAGGATATCGTCGAGATCGAAGTTCCGGCAGACATGAAAGAGAAGATCGAGGAGCATCGGGAGAAACTCTTTGAGGCTGCTGCATCCCATAATGATGAGATCATGGCGAAATATCTCGAAGGTCATGAACTTTCCATTGAGGACATTAAGAAAGGTCTCCGTTCGGGCGTCGTGAAGAACGAGATCTACCTTGTCCTCTGCGGATCATCGCTCAAGAACGCCGGCGTCCAGCTCCTCCTCGATGCAGTGGTCGATTATCTCCCGTGTCCGCTTGATGTCGGAGGTGTTACCGGAAAAAACCCGAAAACAGATGCGGAAGAAAAGAGGAATCCTGACAACAGTGAGCCTCTTGCCGGTGTTGCGTTCAAAATAGCGACGGATCCGTTCATCGGGAAACTCACGTTTTACCGGGTCTATTCCGGAGTTCTGAAGTCGGGGACCTATGTCACAAACCCGAGGACCGGACAGAAAGAGCGCATCAGCCGGCTCGTCATCATGCATGCGAATTCGCGTTCCGAGGTGAAAGAGGTAGAAGCGGGGGGGATCTGTGCGATCGTCGGACTCAAGGATATCCGTACGGGAGACACGCTCTGCGATGAAGATCATCTCATTGCGCTCGAAGAGATGGTATTTCCAGAACCGGTCATCTCCATTGCCGTTGAGCCGAAGACGAAGGCGGATCAGGAAAAAATGGGATTTTCCCTTCAAAAATTCATAGAAGAAGATCCGACGTTGAGGATAAAGACGGATGAAGAGACAGGACAGACCATCCTTTCCGGGATGGGTGAACTCCATCTCGATATTATTGTCGACCGCCTCAGGAGGGAGTTTAAAGTGGAAACAAATGTGGGGAAACCGCAGGTCGCCTACCGTGAGACGGTCACGAAAGAGGTAGAGGTCGAAGAAAAGTATGCGAAACAGACCGGAGGCCGCGGGCAGTATGGACACGTCTGGATCCGCGTTGAACCGAATGAGCCGGGGAAGGGGTATGAATTCATCAATGGTATCGTAGGAGGGAAGATCCCGGGTGAGTTCATTCCCGCGGTGAACAAGGGTATTCAGGAAGCACTCCAGAGAGGAGTCGTCGCCGGATATCCGATCGTCGATGTGAAAGTCGAACTCTTCGACGGATCCTACCACGATGTCGATTCTTCCGAGTTTTCATTTAAGGCAGCCGGTTCCTTCGCATTCCAGAAGGCGGCCAGAATCGCAAATCCGATACTCCTTGAACCGATCATGGCAGTGGAAGTCGTCACCGCTGAGGAATATATGGGGGATATCATGGGCAATATTTCATCGAAAAGAGGAAAAATCGAGGAAATGACCGAACGGGCAACGGCGAAAGTCATCAAAGCGAAAGTTCCTCTCTCCGAGATGTTCGGGTACGCTACGGATCTCCGTTCCATGTCCCAGGGGAGGGCGAGTTATACGATGGAATTTTCACATTACGAAAAGGTGCCAAAAAACGTTGAAGAGAAAATCAAGAAAGAGAGAGGGATATAATCTCTGTTCTCTCACTATCGAAACATAGAAAGCCGGAAAATGTGTGTTTCCGGCTTTTTTCTTGTATTTCCCAATGAGCGGAAAAGTGATACATAATGAAGACAATGAAAAAATCAGGAAACCAGCACCGAAAAAATATTCCATCAGCCGTGAGAGAATGCCTCATCACATTCTTTCGGGAAAAAATGGAAAGGATAAGAAGTGAAGACCCGGTCGCTCTCCTTGATGAGATTTCTGAAATGAGCAGGATTTTCAGTACTGAAATCGAAAATGCGTTTCAGATGAACCTCGATCTCCCGTCATTTATCGTCTCCATCCTCTCTTCTCTCGAGGTGATCCTCGGCGTCGATCGCGCATTTGTCATTTCTACGGAAGGAAAGGAAAGAGGGAAGATCATACTCGGATGGGAGAAGGGAAAGCATGTCATCCACAGAAGGAAGGGACTCAGTTTTGAAGAGCGCGCGGAAAAACTCATCATCGAGCACTACGGGGAAGAAGCGGAGAAATTTTTTACCGAGACGTATAAGAACAGAAATCCGGAGTACAGTCCCGAGAAAGACCCGACCATTAAAAAAATAATCTCAGGATTGTCTTTTGATGATGAAGGGATCTGTGTTTCTCCGGTGAAAGACGAGGGAGTGGATGCCGGGATCAGAATCAATTTTTCAGACGGAGAAGAATGGGTGATCTGTCTCGATGATACCTCGACTGCGAGATCCTTTTCAGAGGACCAGCGCGCAGTCATGATCCTCATGAAAAATCTCGTTCTCTGGAAAGAGTCGATGGGGAGAGGTCAGCTCTGAAGAAGAGATTTTGCGTGTTCCGTGGCTTCGATGAGTTTCGGGAGGAGAGGGGATTCCATTTCCCGGGTAAGGGGGATGAAGATATCCTCCGTTTCTTTCACCTGTTTCCGGATCATTTCCGGCGAGCACTCATCAAGCTCCCGCATATTGCTGAGACGGTCTGCGAGTTTGATGGTGAAAGCGGCTTTTTCCGAGTGGATGAGATGAAAGAAATATTCCAGATACTTCCTCGTCTTGTCTGCTATTTCCGGTTTGGTGAGGACATCCACGAGCTTTCTCACACGCGGGCCGAAGATGAGTTCTATCTCCCGGCTCGTCAGGATAAAGCTGTCTTCGAGGATATCATGGAAGAGAGCAGCGATGATCATCTCATGGTCATAGATCCCGAGCTCTTCCATAAGGATGAGCACGACCCTTTTCGGATGCTCGAAATACTCCTCTCCGGATTGGCGCTTCTGCCCCATGTGTCCGTATTTCGCGAGTTTATAGGCGAGCATGATCCGGTCTCTCATCTCCGCGGAGAATTTTTTCCGGATTGTGGCGAGGAACGGATCCCGCTTCTTTTTGATTTCAACCATGGGCACTTGTAAATGAGGTCCGAAACGTGATCCATCATATGATTTCAGTTTCTTCGCTTCCGCATACGATCCCCCGGATATCCTTGAGCACGACTTTCGGGAACTTCATGCGCAGAGAATCGAGAAGTTCCATTTTTTCGAGATACAGTCGATGATTCCAAGCGGAAGAAGGGATTTGGAAAAAGATGAGTCCATGCTGGATTTTTTTCCCGTGGATCGCTCGTCCCTGGCCGACGTTTTTTTCGCCAAAGACGTCCTCGAGATGTTTTTCTGCAGTACGAAGGATCTCGCTCGACAGAGCATTCTCATCGAGATCGCGTTTCGCCATGACTTTCGGGAGGATTTCTGAGAGTTTCTTCATACGTAGGATTTTACTTTTCTCCCCGGGAGAAAGCAATTTTGATAATTGTGATTCCTCACACAAATGAATACGAGAAAAAACTTGATTTCCGGAAAATGTGGCGTATAGTTTAAATAGGATAAAAATAATCCGATTTAACAAATATCACATCAATTTTATGAAAAAAATAATTCTGCCCCTCGGTGCAAAATACGAAGTCCTTGAAGGCGTCATCCCCGAGGTACTTGCCATGAAGGGATTTGACCAGCTGAGCGATTACCACGACCTCACGCTTGATGAACATTCAAAGGAAGTCGTACGGCATATGTCGAGGAATTCCTATATCAAAAATCATCCGAAGAAGGATCTCATCCTTCTCTCCGCGAGGCTCCATGATATCGGGAAACTCTCACCAAAAGCGCAGCAGGCGCACCCGAAAAACCCGCAATTCCGGACGTACATCGGACATGAAGCGGAGAGCGAACGAATGATACGTCAAATCCTTCCGAGATATTTTGAATTGTGCGGGGAAGATGTCGAGTTTGTTTCAAGATTGGCGGGTCTTCATTCTTCCGCCATCAATCTGGTGAGAAATTTTAAAGAAAATCATGAACCGCAGAGAAAGGCACTCTCTGCGTATTCCCATTTCTTTGAAAAAGTGAAAAAAATTCCGGGGAATGACCTGGATGACAGCATGAGGATCATCTTCGCCATGAACCGTGCGGATAAGATGTCAGGATGGAACAGGGGAAGCGATCAGAGTTCACCCAAAGTCATCCGGATCGTTACGAAGTCGCTTGAAGCTCTGAATACGCTTGCGCTCCTCGAAAAAGCACTGCCCGCGATCATGATCGCGGTTTCAGCGAGGGAGAACGGGGATCAGAAAGCGGGGATCGTCTGTGAAAGCGGAAGGTTCAGGTACCTTCCTCCGGAAGAAAGGGCGCACAGCCGTTATCTCTCTTTCCGGCAGTTTCAGATGCGTCATGACGAAACGCCCGCGGCCGCATCATGATTTTTTCCCGGAAATGGCTTCCTCATATACCCGCATCGTTTCATCCGCCATGCGCTCCCAGGAAAAGAGACGGATTCTTTCTGCTCCCTTTTCCACGAGTTTTTTCCTCATCTCATCCCGCGAAAAAACGAGAAGCATCTTCTCTGCCATATCATCAGTATTCTTTGGATCGAAATATTCGACCGCGTCGCCGCAGATCTCCGGGATCGAGGACGACCGTGAGGCGGCAACAGGGATTTTCATCGCCATGGCCTCCAGCGGGGGAAATCCAAACCCTTCGTAAAAACTGGGAAAAACAAGAGCTCTCGCATAATAATAGAGAGCGAGAAGTTCATTATTATCCACAAGCCCGACCCGTTTCACCCTGTCTCCGAGCTTTTCCCGCTCAATGATCCCGGAGATCTCCGGATACCAGGGGTCTTCTTTCCCGGTGATGATGAGCTCTGCGTTCGGTTCCCGGGAGAGGAGTTTTTGAAACGCAGTGATCATCCCGACGATGTTCTTATGTTCCCTGTGGACGCCAGTGTAGAGGAAATACGGATTTTCAATGTGATGTCTCATGAAGAGATCTTTTTTTACCTTTTCCATCTCCTCCGTTTTACAATTCTCCCGGAAAAACTCCTTCCCGAGTCCATTCCAGATGACGGTGATCTTATCAGGGGAGACTCGGAGCATTTTCGTGAGATCGTCTTTCGTATGGGAGGAGACCGTGATGATGCGCTCGGCGTGCTTCACGATCGAGGAGAGGACGAGCCTGTAACCAATCTTATGAAACCAGGATGTTTTCTTTTTTCCCGGATAATAGGAAATGGTGAGATCATGGATTGTGACGATGGATTTTTTCCGATAAAAGATCGGAGCGTTGAAATGGGGAAAATGAAAGAGGTCAAAGTTATGTTTTGAGATACGTTTCAAAAACGACGTTTGTTCCGCAAGGGAATAATGGGATTCAGGTGCGAGTTCTTTTTCAACATGCGGACCGGGCGGAATGAAGGATTCAAAAGTTTTTTTTGAAAGAAAAACCGTAAACTTCCAGTCTTTTCGTAGCGCGAAGAGACGGTCCGTGAGCTCATGGACATATCTCCCGATTCCCGTGAAGAGAGTCGAATACATCCTCGCATCAATGCCGATGTGGTATTTCCCGTCAGCCATTCATTCCGGAAAAAATGGGGAGATCGGATATCTCATGAGTTATCCTTCCTGTCATCGGGCACGTCTCCCAAAATCACATCCATGTTAGCCTGCGCCAGCAGGCGATCAATAGGGGATGGTGGGGCCTTCGGATCACGATGTCCGCCGGAGAAACCGAAGCACATGTCCATGAGGTTCCGGATCCCCGAGGAAATATCAGGGGGTGGATCCTCTCTCTGCTGGCGCAGGGCATCCCGGACGATCGCATATGCCGAGAAAGGAGATCGTTCACGGGAAAAAACAGGGTCGCGACTATTTTTCCTTGGTGTCATCGGCGCCCGTATCATCTCGAATAACGTCATTGAACGCGGCTGGTGAGGAATATTTAATACACTCTGATGCGCTTTTCTCTGTTCATGGATCGCATCCCGGAGTATCTGAGAAACTGAGGATGGAACTGATTCTCCTTGGCAGGAAAGAAATCCTTTCGGGACTTCTTCCGACACTTCACGGGCTGTTTTTTTCTTTCTCATGAGCTTCTACAATACTGAAATCATGATACCGAAAGTAGTTTTTTTTCGCACGATAATCGAGGGGGAGGCCGAGAGATATTATTGAAAGAGGAAAAAAAATTCGTTACACTCTTCCCTGCTGAAATCGCGGGTGAGTAGCTCAGTGGTAGAGCAGTGGCCTCTTAAGCCATTGGCCGTGGGTTCAACCCCCACCTCACCCACCAGAGTTCCCTTCAAAAGGAACTTTTCGTGGATTAATGGCTTTAATTGGGGCTTTTTCGGTTCTACCCCCTATTAGTGTGCTTGGAAACTTGTTCGGGTTGAACCTGAAATAGATTTCAGCGGTGATTTTCCAGCGCTTGCCGATCTTTTCCCGAAACATCTCAATACGGTCAATAAAGAGGTTCACGAGGATTTTCTTTTGCTTGTGATCGAGCTTCTCCAGTCTGTACTTGATCTGTTTTGAGGCATCTTTGAGCTTTTGTACTTCAATGTCGATGGAGCTCATGAATTTGAGTTCGTCCTCGATTTCCTGAATTTTGTTTTCGATGTCGGAGGCAGACTTGTTCTTTTCTGAGATCTTCTCCTGCATCTTCTCTTCGCTGTAGTTACCGCTCTCATAGGCGTGCTCAATGCGTGCAATTGCTACC
>JBGSON010000004.1:0-67316 GCA_041739085.1 Candidatus Altimarinota bacterium
CGCCTTCGCGGGAGTGACGTTGCCGGAAGCGACGATGACGATATTTTTCGGCGTGTAGAGCGCCGACTTGTAGTCGATGAAATCCTGCTGTTTCACGGACGAGATCACTTTCTTCTCCCCGATCTGATCCCATCCCATGGGATGATCCGAGCCGAAGAGGAGTTCTTCAAAATCCCATCCGATCTTATACATGGGCGTATCTTCGTACATGTTGTATTCCTCGAGGATGACCCCGCGCTCTTTCTCGATTTCATGGGGCTCGAATTTTGCGCTCACAAGCATGTCGGAGAGGACATCGAACGCGGTCTCCACCTGCGTGTGTTCGACCTTCACGTAGTAGCCGGCATATTCTTTTCCGGTAAACGCGTTGAAATCGCCGCCGACGAAATCCATTTTTTCCGATACTTCTTTCGCGTTCTTGTACTTCTTCCCTCCCTTGAAAAACATGTGCTCGAGGAAATGGGAGATCCCCCTTTCTTCTTCTTTTTCATTCCGCGATCCCGCACCGGTGAGGATGAGGAGCGTCACCGCCTGAGTCCCTTTATTTGCTGCAGTGATGAGCCGGAGCCCGTTTTCAAACCGGTGTTCCTCGAACATGGGATGTTGGGTGAAAGTCTTCCTTATTTCTTTTCGGCCGCTTTTGCGTCGGAAACGATCGTCCGGATCTTTTTCTCGATCTCTGCGTAAATCTTCGGATTATCTTTCAGAGACTTCTTCGCGTTTTCCCGTCCCTGTCCGAGTTTTTCCGCGCCGTAGGAGAAGAAAGCTCCCGATTTTGTGATCAGTCCGTACGAGACCCCGAGGTCGAGGACATCGCCTTCTTTCGAGATCCCTTCCGAAAAGAGGATGTCGAATTCCGCATGCTTGAAAGGAGGAGCGACCTTATTTTTTACGACTTTCACTACGACCCTCGTTCCGATCGCCGTCTTCGTGTCGCCTGCGCCTTCTTCGATTTTTTCTTTCCTCCTGATGTCGAGCCGAACGGAAGAGTAGAATTTCAGGGCATTTCCTCCGGTCGTCGTCTCGGGATTGCCGAACATGACCCCGATCTTCATCCGGATCTGATTGATGAAGATCACCGTGCAATTTGTCTTCCCGACGATCCCCGTGAGCTTCCGGAGTGCCTGGCTCATGAGCCGGGCCTGGAGTCCCATGTGGGAATCACCCATCATCCCTTCGATCTCCGCTTTCGGAACGAGTGCCGCAACGGAGTCGATGATGATGAGATCAACGGCTCCGGACCGGACGAGCATTTCCGAGATCTCGAGCGCCTGTTCGCCGGAATCCGGCTGTGAGAGGGTGCATTTGTCGAGATTGAGTCCGATGCGCGATGCATATTCCGGATCGAGCGCGTGTTCCGCGTCGATGAACGCCACCTGTCCGCCGTTCTTCTGACATTGCGCTGCGATATGAAGTGTGAGCGTCGTCTTCCCCGATGATTCGGGACCGTAGACTTCGATGATCCTTCCTTTCGGGATGCCTCCGACTCCGAGGGCGATATCAAGCGAGAGGGAACCGGTGGAGATGACATCGATGTCTTTCTTCCCCGCGTCGGAAAGGTTCATGATCGATCCTTCTCCGTATTGTTTTTGGATCTGGGCGAGAGCGTTTTTGAGAGCTTCCTGTTTCGGGTCTTTTGTCATGAGATGAACAAAAAAATAAAAAATTCATGCCCGGATAGATTGCCAAAAATTCCTCCAAAAAGGAAGCGATTCTCTTTTCAAACCCTCCGAAAAAGTGTAATTTTCACCAAGAAGAGCCTTAAAAAGCTTCCAATGCCAAATACGACCGAGCAACAACTGGAGAAAGTCCGCGGAAAACGAGACCTCTCTGTTTTCGATTTCCTCTCCATCGACGACCTCTCCATCCGCGATATAGAACTCATCCTTGAACTCGCGGAAATCTTTAAAAAAGCGGGGACGGAAGAAATCGAACTCCTCGAAGGAGTCACCATCATCAATGCCTTTTACGAGAACTCGACGAGAACGCGCCTCAGCTTCGAACTCGCGGGAAAGCACCTCGAAGCCACGGTGGCGAACATCACCGCTTCCACCTCTTCGGTAAAAAAAGGGGAAAGCCTCCTCGATACCGTTGAAACGCTTTCCGCTCTCCAGGCGAAGATCATCGTCATGAGGACGGCGGAAGCAGGCGCTCAGGCATTTGTTGCGAGGCATGTCCCATCTTCGATCGTGAACGCGGGAGACGGATGGCACGAACATCCGACGCAGGCGATGCTCGACGCGAAAACGATGCTCGACCACCACGGCTCGATGAAGGGAAAAGTGTTGACCATCGTCGGCGACATCCTCCATTCCCGGGTATTCGGATCGCTCTTCCGGATCGCGAAAAAACTCGGGGCAAAAGTAAGAGTCTCCTGTCCGCGGACTTTTGTTCCGGCAGAGGTGGAAACTCTCGGAGTCGAAGTCATCACCGATTTGTCGAAAGCTCTCGATGGCGCCCATGTCGTCTACGCGCTCAGGGTCCAGGAAGAGAGAGGCGCCGGAGGGTTTATCCCGAGCCTCAAGGATTATTCCGGTGCGTACGCCATTACAAAAGAGAGATTAGCCATCGCACGGAAAGACGCGATCCTCATGCATCCGGGACCCGTCATCCGCGACATAGACGTTGCCTCCGACCTTGTCACTCATCCCCAGTCCAGAATCCTCACTCAGGTGGAGAACGGTCTCGCGGTCAGGAAAGCGATCATCTGGCTCCTTGCAAAAAGAATGGACGGGAAGATAAAACCTTTTACCTTGAAATAGTATGAACAGAACAAAAAATATTTTCTCGCAGATTTTTTTAAAAAGTTATTTATTCTTTTTCATTTTTCTGATTCTTTTTATAGAAATTGTTCATAGTATAAGTGTTTTTGCAGCCGCTGAAGATCTTTTGGATGAAAATGACCGACCATTATTAGATCGACAAACAGCAGCTATTACGCCATCTTTTCGGGAACAATTGCAGGAATTTCTCAGCATTATTATCATCCCTGGCTTGGTGCTTTTTGGATCACTTTTCGTATTCTCTGCATTGAAAATTAAATTCATTAAGAAACAGAACAGAGAAATATCAATATGGATCAAGATCCTCTATGGAATATCGTTGACCTTGGTGATCTTATTTGCTCTATTATTATTCTTTTATCAAGTGAGCTTTCAGGACATATGCCCATATTATGGGTTGGCGATCGTCATGGCATTATGCTTAGTATCTGGGTTGAGAATTGTAATGCTAAGAAGAAATAAAATAGAAATCTCAAAAGGATTAAGGTTTTTTTTCAGAATCGTATCAGTGATATTAATAGTTTCATCGCTTTACTCTGCTTGGTTCGAAATAAGATTTGGAGATTCATCTCTCGGATGCAATTCTGAGTTCCCTTCAATGAAGTCGAATCCCTTATTCCCTTTCAGACATTGAAGACCTTCAAATTTCTCTTTCTCATGAACAGCAAATATGATTTCTATTTTCATTCAAAACGGCCACGTCATCGACCCCGCAAGCAGAGTGAATGCAGTCACCGACATTCTTGTTGAGAACGGAAAAGTTAAGAAAGTCGGGAAGTTGAAAGCGATTCCAAAAGGGACTGAGACTTTTAATGCGAAAGGAAAACTTGTCGTCCCCGGATTTGTTGACCTCCAGGTGCATCTCCGAGAACCCGGGTTTGAAGGAAAAGAAACAATCAAGACCGGTCTTCGTTCGGCGCTTAAGGGCGGGATCACTTCCGTCGTATCCATGCCGAACACAAATCCCGCGACGGATTCTTCACTTACTGTCCGGTATCAATATGCGCGGGCGGAAGAAGCAAAATCAGCAAACCTTTTTGTCGCCGGAGCGATCACGAAAGGAGAAGAGGGAAAGGAGCTTGCGGATATCCGCGCGATGAAAGACGCGGGGATCGTCGCGGTGACGGACGACGGCCGTGATGTCCAAAATGCGGGAATCATGAAAAAGGCGATGGAATACTGCCGGACATATGGAATCCCGCTTCTCCTCCACTCGGAAGAAGAATCCATTTCCGGGGAAGGAGCAATGCACGAAGGGAAATATTCGACACTCCTGGGACTCCCCGGGATTCCCGCGATTGCGGAAGATATCGCCGTCATGAGGAATCTTCTCCTTGCGGAAGCAACAGGAGCAAAGATCCATCTCATGCATGTTTCCACAAGAAAAGCGGTCGAGTTCATTGAGACATTCCTTAAAAGAAAAGTGAAGGTCACCGCGGAGACCTGCCCCCAGTATTTTGTCCTCACCGACGCGGTCTGCGACGGGTTCAACACCATGGCGAAGATGTATCCGCCTCTTCGTTCGGAAGATCACCGGCGGGCGATCATCAAGGGATTGAAATCAGGTGTCATCTCCGTCATCAGTACGGACCATGCTCCACATACGCGGAAGGAGAAGTTGAAGACATTCACCGACGCGGCGAAAGGGACCGTGGGCCTTGAAACGAGTTTCGCGCTCGGATACACGCATCTCGTTCTCAAAAAGGAAATATCACTCTCCTCCCTCATCGAAAAAATGACGGCAAATCCTGCGAAAGTCATCTCCGTCCCGAAAGGGACGCTCTCCCCCGGGAGAGACGCAGACATCGCGATCATCGACCCCGGAGAAAAGTGGACGATCAGGAATGATGAGATGGAAACGAAAGGAAGAAACTGCGTTTTTGAGGGGATGAAAGTCCAGGGGAGGGTAAAAGAGGTCTTCGTTTCCGGCGAATGGGTAGTGAGGAACGGGAAAGTCCTCTGAAAAGATCATCGCATTGAGGAGAAGTCATTCCGGAAGGAGCTCTTTTTTTCGAATCTGAATTGTGGGAGACTCGGAACGATTTCTTCCCTTTTTATGAAGCAGAAAATCGGTTCCGGAGACGACGGACACACTGATCTCCATTCCGGGCGAAGGATCCCGAAGAATCATGATCTCATCCAGGCGATCGGGAATGCCGACCAGCTCGGAGCGATGCTCGGGATGGTCCTCGCCCAAAAACTGAAGAAAGAGACGAGGATGATCCTTGAGTCCATGAGCCACATGGTCTATGACATCGGCGCGGAGATCGCATCCGAGGGGAAATATTTCGCAGAAAATATAAGTGATGAAGAGACTGAAAAAATGACCAGGTGGATCGAGCATATTGATCATGGACTTCAACCCATCGGCACATTTATCGTCTCATCCGGCGTCATCTCATCAGAATGGCTTCATCTCGCGCGTTCCATCACGAGAAGACTGGAGCGGAGTCTTGTCGTCCTTCTCAAAGAAGGCGCGCTCCGGAAAGGCATATTCGCATTCATCAACCGTTTTTCCCGTCTCCTCTTTTCACTCGCGCGGTTCGAAGCGGAAAAGAAAGGAAAGAAGACCATATTCTGGGAAAAGAAGAAACGCATTCCGGTGATAGAAGAGAAAAGGAGCAGTTCATAAAGTTTGTAAAGTTCATAAGGTTCATAAAGTTCCTTAGTTCCACAAATAACTTTACAAACCTTACAGACTTTATGGACTTTATAACTTTCTTGTCCCCTTCCCATTTTTTCATTCCCGTCTTACACTGGAAATCGTGATCAGGAGAATATCTTTCATCGGCGCCGGGAACATGGGCTCCGCGCTCATCTCCGCTCTTCTCTCCGAGGGGATCGTAGGTCCGGAGGATTTGAAAGTGAGCGACCGGAATCCCGAACGGCTCAAATGGCTTCGTGAAAAAAATGTTTTTGTTTCTCCTCATCCGGAAGATGTCATTACGGACACCGATTGTCTTTTTCTCGCAACGAAACCTCAGGACGTCTCTCAGATCCTGGAAAGCGTCAAAGGCAATTTTCCCGAGGGGATGCTCATGGTCTCCATTGCCGCGGGGATCACGGTCCAGCATCTCCAGGATGCCGGCCGGATATCAAAGGTGATCCGGGTGATGCCCAATACGCCGGCGCTTGTCCGATCCGGCGTATCCGGAATGTTCTCGTCTCCTGAGGTCAGCGGGGAAGAGAGAGAATATGTTTTAAAGTTCCTCAAGACCGTAGGTGAAGTCATCGAGTGTTATCATGAAGACCAGATCGACGCGATCACCTCCCTTTCCGGAAGCGGCCCCGCTTATTTTTTCCGCATCCTGGAGATCATGGCGGAGAAAGCGGTCCGTTATGGTTTTTCGAAGGAGAATGCAAGAAAAATCGTCTTAAACACGATGTTCGGTGCGGGTGTTCTCGCGAAAGAATCGGGACAAGACTGTGCCGAACTCCGGGACATGGTGACCTCAAAAGGAGGGACGACAGAGGCCGCGCTCAATACATTTGCAGAGATGCAGCTCGAAAAAATACTGAACGCAGGGATCGATGCTGCATATGACAGGGCAAAAGAACTCGGAAAATAATGACTTCTTTCCCGGATCATTCCTCCCGGAAGTAGTGGATGTAGTCTTCTTCTCTGATAACGCCGGTCTCTGCGAGTTCTTCAGCGAATTTTTCCATGCGGACCATCCCGAGTGATGCGCCCGCCTGCATCGCGTTCGGCATCTGGGCGACTTCCCCTCTCCGGATGAGGTTTCGGATCGCGGAGTTCACGATCATGAGCTCATAAATACCGATACGGCCGGGCCGGTCTGACCTCGGGACAAGCCTCTGGGAAACGACGCCGATAAGCGTATCCGAAAGCCGGGAGTAGATCTGCATCTGTTGCTCCGGCGGGAATGCGCTCGCGAGGCGCGAGATCGTCTGTGTGGCGCTGGAAGTGTGGAGCGTCGAAATGACGAGATGCCCCGTTTCTGAAAGATTCATGGCGGCCATGATCGTTTCCGGGTCGCGCATCTCCCCGATCATGACCACATCAGGATCCTGGCGGAGAGCGCCGCGTAGTGCGTTCGCGAAAGAGAGCGTATCAACGCCGATCTCCCTCTGGGAGATGACTGACCTTTTCGGAGTGAAGACGAATTCGATCGGATCTTCGATCGTGAGGATATGTTCCACTCGGTGTTCATTCACATAATCGAGGAGTGACTGCATGGATGTCGATTTACCGGAACCGGTGGGACCGGTGACGAGGATGAGGCCCTGTTTCGCTTTGATGAGATTATAGACGGCATGAGGAAGTCCGAGTTCTTCGATGCTCCACGCTTTCGATGCGATCCGGCGCATGACGGTCGAGATGTTCCGCCTCTTGTAGAAGAGATTCACGCGGAAGGCGGTCCCATCGGTATGTTCATAAGCAAAATCAAGCTCCCTTGTCCTGATGAGAGTCTCTTTCATGGATTCCGACGGGATCATCGAGTAGATGAGGCGTTCCGCCTGCTCTCTTGTGAGATGCGGAATATTGTCGATAAAGCAGATCTGCCCGTTGATGCGGAGTGCGATCCGTGCGCCCGCGCCCATGTGGAGATCGGACGCTTCCTGATCGATGACGAGATCCAGGAGATCGTCGAGTGTGATATCATCGCCGGCACTATCGAGTTTCACCTCGGGGCCCTGCTCAAACTTCTCTTTCGTCTCTTCTTCCCCTTCGTAGGATTCTTCGTCGATTTCGTCAGGCATAAGTATTTCTGTGAAGAAAATGTGTTTCTATTTCAGTAAATTATATGCTATTTCTTGACAAAAATCAATGATCTGCGGGTCGAAACCTCCTCGGATTCTGGAGATTTGGAAAAGTCCAAAGAACAAAATCGTGAAGAAAAAAGAAAAAGCACAAAAGAAAGAAGAGAATTCATTGCACTCTCTCGTTTCAATAGTTATGAACTCTAATGAAGAAACGCGCCCGCCCCTGTTCATTTTCTCCTGATCTTTCACCTCCGGGAAAGCATTCCGAACCTCAGATTCCCCGATAGATCCGGGAAAAAACTGAGGATATGATCCGGGAACATGTCTTTTCTGATGGATGAGAGGGTTTTTCTCTGCGGAGGATGAAATTCAAAGAGCACGAAGTCAAAATCAAAATGTCCGGAGAGTTCACGGAAGAACCGGCGGTAATGATCAAGGCCGTCTTTTCCGCTCCAGAGTGCTTCGGGGGGATCATGATCGATGACTTCCCTCGGGAGATCATCTCCTTCGGGAATGTAGGGAAGGTTCACCACGAAAATGATCGGACACGGAGTATCTGCGGGAAGCAAGAAATCTTTAAGGAGATCGGATTCCACGAAGGAGACAGAGTTGATCTTTAGGAGCGAAGCATTTTTTTTCGCTATACGGAGAGCATTTTTAGAGTTCTCAATCCCGAAAATGCGGTGTGTGTCCGGAAGAGAATGAGCAAGCGAAAGAGCGATGCACCCTGATCCGGTTCCGACGTCGATGATCGTCGAAGCGGTCTTTCCCTGAACGAGGTGCAGAGTTTTTTCCACGAGAAACTCCGTTTCCGGGCGCGGACAGAGAACGCCTTTTTCAATGGAAAACGACAGGTCGAAGAATTCTCTCTTCCCGAGAAGGAATGCAACAGGAGCGCCCTCCGCCCTTTTTGCGATAAGTTTTTGAAAACACGTGATGGCATTTTTTGAAAGAAAATCCGAAGAATGCGCAATGAGAAATGATCGCGGTGATCCGAGGACATGACCGAGGAGAATCTCAGCGTCAAGATCAGGAGTCGCAGTCTTCGATTCCCCAAGAACGCGCTTCGCCCAGATGAGACTTTCTGAAATGTTCACTCTTTTCGGGAGAATAATTTCTTTTCAAAAAAACAATATTCCCATTATACTCAAATTCACCAAGAATCATTGCATGAAGAAAAGAGCGCTCTTCATCGGCAGGTTCCAGCCATTTCACCGGGGGCATCTCGATGCGCTGAAGCAGATCCTCGAACATAAGGACAAATTCGACGAGATCATCATTGCGATCGGAAGCGCTGAGGATGAGTTTCTCCCCGCGAATCCGCTCACTGCGGGGGAGAGGATGGAGATCATAGACCTCGCCATCCGGGAAGCGGGGATGCCGAAGGAGAAATTCTGGATCATTCCCGTCCGGAACATCAATGAATACTCCCTCTGGCCGCATCATGTCATCAGGCTTTGTCCTTCTTTCGAGGCCGTATTTTCCGGATCAAAAATCGTTCAGACCCTTTTCCGGAACACTGACAAAAAGATCATCCCCCTGGAGATGAGGATATCGGTTTCCGCAACCTCTGTCCGTGAGAAAGTGAGGATGGAAGAGCCTCTCGAGAAGCACCTCCTTCCCTCGGTGATCCGATATCTCGAGGGGATCCATTTTCGGGAGCGGCTGATGGAGATATCATAATCATATATTCTCCCCTGCTTCTCATACGAAGTCTTCCGGGCGGGTCGCATACTGAGTGATGTCACGCTTGTCGACAAGACCCTTCGCAATGAGCTTGTGGAGAGCCTGGTCCAGTGTGTTCATCCCTTCCTTCATCCCGACTTCGATACTGGAAGGGATCTGGAATTCTTTGCTGTTCCGGACAAGACTTCTGATGCCTGCTGTTCCATACATGACCTCAAAAGCTGCGATGAGCCCGTTTCCGTTTTTTCTCTTGCAGAGGACCTGGGAGATGACGCACTGGATCGATTCGGAGAGCATCGTCCGGATCTGATCCTGTTCACTCGCCGGAAAAACATCGATGATACGGGAGATCGTTTTCATGGCGCTCGATGTATGGAGCGTTCCGAACACGAGATGTCCCGTCTCCGCGGCGGTGAGGGCAAGCGATATCGTCTCGTGATCCCGCATTTCTCCGATCATGATGCAGTCGGGATCCTCGCGGAGAGCGGATTTCAAGGCGCGGGCAAATGATTTCGTATGCGTCTTCACCTCCCGGTGGTTGACCAGAGATTTTTTTGATGTATGGAGGATCTCCACGGGATCTTCAATGGTGAGAATATGTCCCTCCTCCTGTTCGTTCACCATGTCGACGAACGTCGCGAGGGTCGTCGATTTTCCGCATCCGCTCGGTCCGGTGACGAGGACAAGTCCTTTCTTATAATCCTTGATTTTCTTCAGACTGTCGGGAAGTCCGAGTTCCTCAAAACTCATGATCTTGTTCGAGATGATGCGGAATACCGCGCATGAACCGTGGAGCGTCTGCATGGCATTGCACCGGTATCTGTTTCGATGCTCGTCCGTGAAGCTGTAATCGGTGTCAAGGTTTTCAAGATATTCATCCTTTGCGTCCTGTCCCATGGTCGCAAAGATCATTTTTTGGGCTGACTCCTCACTCAGTTTCCCGGTACCAGGGATTTCGCGCACATCACCAAAAAGCCTCATCTTCGGAGTACTCCCGGAGGCGATGTGGAGATCAGACCCGAAGTGGCTCCGCGCATAGAGAAGGAGTTCGATAATATCATCCGGAGTTCCGGAGTAGGGAGGAAGAGGCTTTTCCGGTTGAGTCCGCTCCTCCTTTTCCACGAAGCTCACTCGCTTGTTGAGGGTGGACGGAAGTGATGGAGGAGAAGCCGCTGCTTTCGGTTTTGTCGTCGACGGGGCTGAACCGATATGGATTTCACCGCCTGGCGGGGATGGGGAATCTTCAAATCGGATGCCTCCCGCCGGCTTTGGACTTGCGGGAATATGGAGGGATGACGATGATTCATCGAACCGGATCCCCGGGATTTTTGCCGATGACTGGGATGATTCTTCCGGCATGGGATTATTTCATAAGTGAAAATTTTCTCAGGGCATCTTCGTTCGTGCAATGGACACGCGCATTATCAAAGCTCACGATTTTTTTCCGCAGGAGATTCCCGAGCGCCATATCGATGCTCTGCATCCCGATGTCTTTTCCGCTCTGGATGGAGAGGGGGATCTGGTGGATCTCTCCTTTTCTGATCTGATTCCGGACTCCGTCGGTCGCGATGAGGATTTCATGGGCGGCGACGCGTCCTCCTCCTTCTTTCTTGAGGAGAGCCTGGGCGACGATAAACTGGATGGAATCGGCGAGCATGGATCGGATCTGGTCTTTTTCTTCTGCCGGAAACACATCGATGATGCGGTTGATCGTCTTTGCCGCGCTTGAGGTGTGAAGAGTCGCAAAAACGAGCGTTCCTGTCTCCGCGGCAGTAAGGGCGAGGGAGATCGTTTCGAGATCGCGCATTTCCCCGACAAGGACGATGTCCGGATCCTGCCGCGTCACGCCCCTGAGCGCGGAAGCAAACGTTTTTGTGTGTTTCCCGACCTCGCGGTGAGTGATGATGCTTCTTACCGGCTTATGAACAAATTCGAGCGGATCTTCGATGGTGATGATATGAGCCTTTTTCTGTTTGTTGAAAAGATCGATGATCGCGGCGAGCGTTGTGGATTTCCCGCTTCCGGTAGGGCCGGTAACGAGAACAAGGCCCTTGGAGAGATTGAGGATCTTTCGGAGACTCTCCGGGAGTCCGAGTTTTTCAAAGGAGATGATCTCGCTCGGAATGATCCGGAAAACTGCGTTCACTCCCTTTGTCGTGAAAAAAGCATTGACGCGGAACCGGGCGACTTCCGGGATCTCGATCGCATAATCGAGGTCCATGACCTCTTCAAACGATTTTTTCTGATCTTCGTGCATCGTTTGTTTCACGAGCCGCATCGCCTGTTCGTATTCCAGTACCGGATAGTGTTTCTGGGGTGTCATGGAACCGTGGACGCGGAACATCGGATGCTCCTTCGTGCTGATGTGGATGTCAGAAGCACTCAAGCCGTTCGCTTCCCGGAGGATGGAGAAAATATCAAGATCCATGTGTTTGTATTTGGAGGGAATGAACTCCCGCTTTCCGTTTATTATAAATCAAATAAACAAAAATGGCAATCAGCCGCTATTTCTGAATGCCTGCGAATTTTCTGAGTTCATCAATGTTCCTGGCATAGATCCTCGCCGTTTCAAACGTAATGATTTTGTTCCTGATGAGTTTCCCGAGCGACTGGTCAAGGCTCTGCATGCCCATATCGGCTCCGCTCTGAATGGCGGTCGGGATCTGATGGATGTCGCCTTTCCGGATCTGATTCCGGATCCCGTCCGTGGCGATAAGGATTTCATGCGCAACGACCCTGCCCCCACCGATCTTTTTCACGAGTTCCTGCGCGATGATGAACTGGATGGAATCAGCGAGCATGGACCGTATTTGTGACTGCTCTTCCGCCGGAAAGACATCGATGATGCGATCGATCGTCTTTGCGGCGCTTGAGGTATGGAGGGTCCCGAACACCAGCGTTCCCGTTTCCGCCGCGGTGAGGGCGAGGGATATCGTCTCGAGGTCGCGCATCTCTCCAACGAGGACGATATCGGGATCCTGCCTCGTGACCGCCTTGAGAGCAGAAGCGAAGGTCTTCGTGTGTTTCCCGACCTGGCGGTGAGTGATGATGCTCTTCTTTGGAACATGGACGAACTCGATCGGGTCTTCGATCGTAATGATGTGTGAGCGCTTCGTGTTGTTGATGAGGTCGATGATCGCCGCGATCGTCGTAGATTTCCCGCATCCGGTGGATCCGGTGACGAGGACGAGTCCTTTAGTCAGTTGCGTGATCTTTCGCAGGCTCTCCGGGAGTCCGAGATCAGTGAAGGAGATGATCGTGCTCGGAATGATATGAAAGACAGCATTCGCTCCTTTTGTGGTAAAAAATGTGTTTGCCCGAAACCTTGCGGTCATCGGTATGTCGATCGCGTAATTCAGATCTTTCTCCCTCTTCAATTCCTCTTTTTGCTCTTCCGTCATCGACTGTTCGATGAGATCGACTGAAATGTCGAGAGTGAGGACAGGATACTTTTCCTGATAGACCATGTCACCATCGATCCGGTAAGAAGGTTTTTCCCCGGTGCTGATATGAATATCAGACGCTCCGAGTCCGTGAGCTTCCCGAAGCATTTCGAAAATATCGAGGTCCATGGGATTTTTTGTTTCACTCAATTATACCATCAATTCCTGTTTCCTCACAATCGGGGATTCACCTATAATAGGGGCGACAGATCCATTTTTCATTATTCCATGAAAACCCCAGAGCTCGCCCGCGAGAAACCCAATGAAACGAGAGAAAGCCTTCTCGGATTCTTCGATGTCCGGCGCTTTGTCCTTCGGGACCGTGTCATCAGTGCACAGGAGAAAGGAAAAGCTCAAGGAAAAGAAAACACGGATTTGAGAAGACTCATCAGTGACACCGAAAAGAGACAATCAACTCTTCATAGGGAAACAAGAGACATGAGAGTTGCAGAACTCACCCATCTCGACAGGAATGACCTTCTCCTCTCTTCAACAAAAATCAGGGAACAGGAAGGCATGCTCTGGTTTCAGGTAACATTTCCAAGCGAGACAGCGGAAAGAGGGATCGGCCTCGGACACATCCTCCCGACGAATTATCAGTATGTCATGGTCTGGAAAAAAGGAGAGAAGGCGCCGATTTCTGGGAAAAGAAAAAACTTCAGAGACCAGCGAAGCGGGAATCGGCCCGGCTATGCGGACGAGTCCGGGAAGTATATCCCGATCATGACCGGCGATCTTTTTCAGGCATTTGAAAATGATTTTGAGTTCCGCCATGCCCGGCTGGTGCTCATGGGTACACCAAGAACTCAAGAAAAAGTACCATCACGAGACGCTCGAACGGAGAAGAAGGAAAAAAGAGGAGGAATCCTCGATACGCTCTACAACCTCAATGGAAATGCGCTTGCAAAAGCAGTTCAAAATCTTTCGCCCGAGGACGTTTGGAAAATCCGGCATCAGTACGGCCCGAAAGGTCTTCGGAACTTCTTCATAAAGAGAGGTATTTATGACACTTGCTTTGACCAAAAAGCTATTTATGGCATGGCAGAAAAAATAGTGAAGATCCATCCCGTCACCGGGAATCAAAAATCGGATGCGGAAACGCTCACCCGCATAGCATGGCATGAATCGCAGGGGGGGCGTATTTTTGCGGTCTCTCCGACGGGAGCGCTCGGGATCGCGCAGATGGTGAAAGGGAATTATAACGGTCGCTGGAGTTTCAATCCATTCGTTCCTGAGACCGCGCTCAATCACATGGCGCTCCATCTTCAGCTCGATTATGCGTCATTCAAAAATCTTGAGAAGGCCATCTCAGCGTACAATAATGGAGAAGGAGCAGTCCGCCGCGCCGTTCAGGTGGCGAAGAAAGCAGGGAGGAATCAAGAATGGGAGCGATATCTTCCCAGGAGAGAAGGACGTGAATACCGCAGGCGGATACAGAGAGTCGATCTGGAAATCGCCTGATATAAAAATTCTCATGAAGCGTTCGGCTTTCTGCCCTCCTCGACCGCGGAGAGGAGAGAATTCCGGAGTCTTGTCCTTTCATCATCAGAAAAAGGAGAACGGAGGAGTTTCCCAATGAGGCCCTTTCTTCCCGGAGAAAAAAGCAGCTCAATACTCTCCTTTGTCTTTTCCACATACATCCCCCGTCCGGGCGCGTTTCCCACAGGGTCATATTCCAGAGAACCGGACGGTGATTTTACGATGCGGAAAAGTCTGGATTTCGGGTTTTTTTTCCTGGTCTGAGCACAGGTCCGGAGAAGGATGGTTTTTTTCTTCATGGAGTCAGGAGGGAGCATGGCCAGTGTCCCATGAAGGGGAAAAAGAGAAAAGAAAAAACACAAAACACAAAAGAGAACCCCCTCCATGGATTTCCATGAAGGAGGTTCGAGAACTGCGCATAAAAAATTTATTTCTTTTTTGAGGGTTTCTTTTCCGCTGTTTTCTTCGCCTTCGCTGGTTCTTTCTCTTCTTTCTTCTTCTCTGTTTTCTTCGGAGCGGCTTTCTCTTCTTTCTTTTCCGCAGTTTTCTTGGGCTTCGCCGGTTCTTTCTCTTCTTTCTTTTTCTCCGTCTTCTTTTCCACTTTTTCCTTCACCGTCTTTGCTTCTTCGTGATCAGGTTCGGCCGCGACTTCCTTCTTCTCCTTTTTCTCCGGAGTCGCCATCCCCTTGAAACTCAACCGGAGAGAATGGTCGTCTGTGAGGACTTCAATGATCTTCACCTCGACCTCCTGGCCTTCCTTGAAGCTTTTTTCCGGGTCCGCTTTCTCATCGATGAATTCGGAAGTGTGGACGAGCCCGTTCACTTCTTCTTCAAGAGTGACGAATACACCGAAGTTCGTGACTTTGTTGATCATTCCTTTATGCACCGATCCGGCAGGATACGATTTGATCTTATCGAGCCACGGATCCGGCTGAAGCCGTTTGATGGAGAGAGAGATCTTCTCTCCTTCGATCCCGATGACCTGAGCCTCGACATCATCTCCGAACTTAAAGAGCTCGGTCGGGTTTTTCACATGGGACCAGGTGAGTTCTGAAATATGAACAAGTCCTTCGAGATTTCCGAATGTGACGAATGCCCCGAATTTCACCAGTCCGTTCACTTTTCCATGCATAATATCTCCGACCTTGAGGAATTCGAGCTCTTTCTGCCGGATGTCGGATCTTGCGGCCCTTTCAGAGACAACGAGCTTCCGGATTTCGGGGTCAAGGAGTATGACTTTTGTTGTGAACTTCATCCCGACCAGTTTTTCGAGCTTCGTAAGGATCTCCTGGGCATTCGCCCCGTCGACGCGCGGGTAGTGCTCCGGAGCAAGCTGGGAGACGGGGAGAAATGCGGTCACACCGCTGATCTCTACCATGAGACCTCCCTTGTTTGCTTCTCTGGCGACCACCTCAAGCGTTCCTTCCTCTTTCTTGATCTTCTCAAAATACTCCCAGGCCTTGAGCTGGGACGCTTTCCGGAGAGAACAGACGACCATGCCATCACTGCCTTCATCTTCGAGGATGAAAACGGTGATCTCGTCGCCGATCTTCGTGCCCTTCGCCGTATTGAAGGTGTCGATGAGTTCGCGTCCGGAGACAATGCCGGTCGCAACGCCACCGATATCAACAAGGATCCGGCCGCGGTCTTTTCCGATGATGCGTCCGGGAACGATGGAACCGGGTTCGATGTGAACAAATGCGGGGGACTCCTTCAAGACGTCCTCCAGCGATTGGGGAATAGTATCATTCATAATGATGATGTGTGCTGCGATCAAGAGATTCAAAAGGCTCGATTCCCTTTTTTCCACCCAACGCAGCAAGGCAGAACGGAAATGAGCGAAGGAATTGTAGAAAAAATCAGAGAGGAAGGCAAGGGGAAAGAATATTGAGAAGTGACAAAGTTTGCGGCCGATGATTGTCCCCCTCCTTGAAGCTTTCTGCTTTCCCATTTTTCCAATCTGAAGGAATTTCTTGCCTCTCCATTCAAAAAAAGATTAAAATAGTCCTGTATTTTTTCCGCCTCATATGAATTCAAAAACACGGATCCTTTCTCCTCTCTTCGGAATCGTGACCTTCCTGTTCTCCCTTGTCTTCGTCTCCGCTGAATTTTCCGATATCCCCATTGCCCATGAAAACTGGGATGCGATCGATTATGTCGAATCAGAGGGGATTGTGAACGGGTATCCGGATGGAACATTCAGACCCGATGCTCCGATCAACCGTGCGGAGTTCACAAAGATCATCATCGGGGCGGTTTATGAGGGGAGCGTCATTGATGCATGTACGACTGCGTCTTTTCCTGATGTCCCGGAGAGTGAATGGTTTGCCCCGTATGTCTGCGTCGCGGAAGCGAACGGGATCGTCGGAGGCTATCCCGACGGAACATTCCGTCCCACCGCGAGCATCAACTTCGTGGAAGCGGCAAAGATCATTGTCGCCGCCTTTGGCTATGATTCAGCAGTCACTCAAGATCCCGACGTCTGGTACAAAGGGTATGTCGATCTCATGGCGAACATGCGTGCGATCCCCATCACTCTTGACGGTTTTGAGTCGGAAGTCACCCGCGGGGAGATGGCGGAAATGATCTACCGGATCCGCGCTGAACTTTTCGACAATGATTCCCACACATACGAGAGCCTCGCCGGCCTCAGCAATCCGATCATCAGCCGCCCGAAAGGGAAACTTGGTGAGTTTTGTGGCGGGATTGCTGCATTTCAGTGCGAGGAAGGGCTCCTCTGCAATCTCGACGGAGATTATCCCGATGCGGGAGGGGAATGCATTCAGGACCCGGAAAATCTCGAACTGGAGATCGACATCGATGCTTTTCAATATGGGTTCGATCCGGAAGAGATCGTCGTGGTGAAAGGGACGCGCCTCATCTTTCATGTTCGGAGTCTTGACGTGGAGCATGGATTTTCCATTCCTGAGTATTCCATTGATGAGATCATTCCGGCAGGGGAAACCGTCACCATTGAATTCGTTGCAGACAAAACCGGGAGATTCACCTATTCCTGTTCCGTGTTCTGCGGGTCGGGACACGGAGACATGGAAGGGGCATTGGTGGTTGAAGAAACCGAATAGACAGAGAAGAAGTGCTATGAAAGAAAGGTTGAGAAAGAAGGGACAAAATTAATTCCAGGAATTCTCTGGTCAACAAATGGAACTCCTCATCAACAATATAATTTATACGGATCCAGTGATATTTTCACATGTTATGAAAAGAATCTGGTGCTTCCGGCCATTAGTCTCACTATACTCGAAGGCATGAATTCCAACTCTTTCGCAGTTATCGACAGGAATCTCTCCACAGATGAGCAACGGAGGATCGAAGAGATTTACACCTACGCGAAGCGTCATATACATCCGCTCTCCAGGAAAAACGGTGAAAGTTATGAAACCCATGGATTTGAAGTCGCGGCAACTCTACGGGAAGGTTTCTCAGATCCTGCGCTTGTCGGAGTCGCACTCATGCACGGGATACTCGTCCACCCGAACGGAAATGAACTCTTAAAAAAATCACCGTTGACAGCCGAGGAGCAATCCCTTGTGAAAAAGATGAATAATCTCCGCAGTCTCCACATCGATACGAACAAAAAAGATCTCGACCGCTTCATCGATGCTTTTTTAAAAGACATACGCCTCATCCCGTTACGAATGGCGCATCGGCTGAACGACGTGCGCCACATGGACCGTTTTCATCCGACGCTTCGAAAGAAGATCGCCAATGAAACGCTTCATATGTACACGTCGATAGCCAGCAGGCTCGGACTCCATGCGTGGCGATACGAGATGGAAGATATCTGCTTCAAGATAGTGCATCCGGCGATCGCGAAGGATCTGGAAAAAAAATTCAAGGATGCGAATGAAATTGATGAAATATGCCTCTCCCATTGTAATAATTTCCTGGCGAAGAAGCTGTACGATGAAGGTCTGTCTTTCCGGATCGAAAACAGACTGAAGACTCTCTATTCGACCTACCGGAAGATGGTGCTGAAAAGAAGAAGATTTGAAGAGCTTACCGACCGGCTTGCGCTCCGGGTCATCATGGAAGACGTGAAAGACTGTTATCATGTTCTCGGCATCGTGCACCAGTATTTCCATCCCATCCCCGGGAAACTGAAGGACTATATCGGAGCGCCAAAGGAAAACGGATATCAATCGATACACACCGTTGTTTATCCATTGCCGGGAATAACAGAACAGCCCATCGAGATCCAGATCCGCACTGAGAAAATGCATGAGAGCTGCGAGTTCGGACCGGCGGCAAAAGGGGAATATAAAAACTATACGTACAGCCTGACATCCGGGAACACCCGGGTGAATCTTCTCAGGAATTTTCAGGTGATCAGAAACAAAGGATACACGCCTTCGCAATTCGCGGAGACTTTGCGGACGTATTTTTATGAAGAGCATATCGCTGTTTTCGATATGGAAAACAATCTCTACCATATGAAGAAACCAGCGACGGTATTGGACTATGTCGGAGAGATTTATTTAAAAAAAGTCACGAAGCTCAAAGATGTACGGATAAACGGCAGGGCCTCCTCCATAGACACGGTGCTCCGTGATGGAGATATCATCGATGTAAAATTCGGAAGGAGCCGGTCAATAAAACCGAGTTGGGCACAGGCCTGTCAGAACAAAAAAACCATCAATTTCATCCGGACAATAACGAAGTGATCGCGAATGCCACCATGAGGGGTAATGACGGCAGATTGGCGTCAACTCTGCACTTCATGTTTCTGAATGAGCGCATGCACAGTCTCCTGAGAAATGATCTCCTCAAACACCGCTCTTGCCGCGAACGGTTTTTCAGAATAAGCGTGGATCGCGCGAAAGATGATCAAGAAAAGTTTCAGGGAATCTTTCGGTGAAAGTCGTAACCGGGAATGGTCTTCAATGCGGGAATTTCGGTAGAAGTGGAAGCACTTCAGCTCGGTGAATGACAGAGGGATTGCAGAGAAATCAGACGTTCCGCAGCAGTTCACTCCGCCCCCCGGGACCCAGGAAAGAGATTTTTCTTTACTGAATGTCTCGCCGCACGTCCCGCATTTCCGGAAATCAGGAAAAATCCCGATCCTGGAAAAGAACTGGACAAGGAACCCGATGATCTCTTCCCGGATTTTTTTCCGTTCAGACATGAGAAATGATTCCCAGAGTTCAAAGACTCCGGGGACGGCATGACGGTCCAGAAGAAATCGCTGTGAGATCTCCGCGAGAAGGGAGTACTCCGCGAGGATGAGAGGTTCGAAGCTCTTGCATGAGCCAATACATTCCACAGTGAGAAGTATTGGAAGTGAGCCTTCATGTTTCGGGACGGTATGGGTCGATTCGATGATCGAAAACGGCTGGATCACTCCCGAACGCCTGCTCCCTTCTTTTCTCAGTCCTTTCGCGAGAAGCGTCATCTTCCCTTCTTCCCTGGAGAGGAGCGTGACGAGAGCGTCTTTTTCCTGATACGGTTTTACTGACCAGATGATCCCCCGGATCGAATTTTCCCGCATAGGGATCGGTGAGAAAGATTAATCTTCATCCAAAAGATGGCGCTTCCCGATGAAGCGTTCGATTGCTCCAAAAGCGATGACGGAAGAGGAGACGAGGAGGAGCATGAAGATGAGCCAGAACATTCCCATGAATTCATCCTGGAGCTCAAAAATGAGATCACTCATAAACACCTGGTCCGAAGACGAGGGGAAAAAATTGATCGCGCTCGGAGCGATCCGGTCGAGGAAGATGCTAAAAATGAGAAAACTGAAAATGTACGAGATCATGGCCAGCACGACTCCTTCAAGAATAAACGGGAGACGGATAAACCAATGGGACGCTCCGACAAGCCGCATGATGAAGATCTCCCGCTTTTTCTGGTGGAGGAGAGAGGAGACGAAGAACCCGATGAGAAACGCGCAGATTGCGAGAAAGACGGTCACGAGGACGAATCCTCCTTTCCGGAAAAACGAGAGGAGGCGGAGCATCCGGTTCACTTCCTCTTTTTTCTGCTCGTAGGAGTCAAAGAACTCATAATCGATGACGGTCTGAAATTTATCCTGATGGAGAAACTCAAAGATCTCATCCGGTCCCATGAGTCCGGGAATGATCTCGACGGAATCCTGGAGAGGATTCTTAAATTCATACCGTTCGAGAAAACGGACTTTTTCCGGGAATTTCTTCTTCATCTCCTCGAGGGCGTATTCCTTTGAGAAAAAGGTGTAGGACTTGATCTTCCCGTCTTCCGCCATCCGGTCGAGTTCCGAGAGGAACGCGTCCGTCTGGATCTTCGGGAGGTCTTTCTGGAAAAAGACTCCGATGTCTATTTTCTTCTCCACCCGGTCGATGATCCGCTGGGAAGAATCACTCACGGAGAGAACCATCCAGGTGAGAAAAAACACCATCGCCATGGAGACGACCGTTCCGATGCTGATCCACCGGTTCCTCCAGAGGACCCGGACGAATTCCGCAAGCGCCCGCTTCAGGGAGAGGAGATTCATCGAGGGGGATAAAGGGGGTCCGGAAAGATATTCCGGAGTTTTGACGACTTGAATTCTTCTGCAAAATGAGGCAAAAGTCGAGTGATTTTTGCGTTCGGGAAATTATTTCGGAGGAGCTCCATCGGCGCTTCCTGGTCGTATCCGAGCGCGATGACATCAGGATCAATGATCCTGGGGAGAGAAAGATAGTCCGTGGGTCTGCCGAGAGAGACATGATCTGCGATGCCGAGTGTTTCGACATGATTTCTTCTCATCGTCTCTGAAAAACGCGGGGGCTTTTTCTTTCTCTTTTCCACCGTCGCATCGAGAGCAACGATGACAAAGAGTTCATCGCCGAGATTCTTTGCGTTTTTCAAAAAATCGATGTGCCCCGGGTGGATGATATCGAAAGTCCCGAAAGCGAGGACTCGGATCTTCTCTTTTTTCTTCTCCGGAATGTGCAATGCGGGAGCGTTCATATTCAATCTCTCTAGTGACGTGATTATAACAGTATCGGAGAAAAATCATCAGATGAAATTTCTTGCAAAAAGTGCAGAGAACGAGTATGAATAATCCCTTTCAAAAATGTATCCATGACAACGAAAGCACGAAAATATCCGGATCATGAAGTTGCAGTAAGGAGGATTGATTGGTTTGCGGAAAACGGTTTCTTTACCCCCGGGCAGGCGGAGATCTATAAAATGGCGAGTCAGTGTTCTGAGACTGACCGAAAATATCCTTCTGCGCTCATCATGCTCGGTGTGGCGAAACACTGCATGGCCATTCTCGAGTCCCTGGGAAATGAGGAAGAGAGAGACGGATCCAGGATTGAAGTTGAAACGAGAAGGATCAGGAACATTCTGGGGATCATACCCTGCCATAGAGGAGTGGTGGCTCATCGCAGTGCTGTCATCGAAGCATTTCAGGCTCAGGAAACGCAATTCGTTGAGACAGAAGAATCTCCTCAAGGGTAAAGCCAGCAGATCCGCAAGTGATCTATTTCCTCTCCGATTCCAATTGTGCGAGGAAATCCTCAAGCTTCATCACTTTCTGCTTCTCTTCCCCGTACTTTCGGATGGTGACGGTATTTTCGTCTTTCTCCTTATTCCCGACGATGACGGTATAGGGGATTTTTCTCATCTGGGAATCCCGGATCCTTTTATCGAGAGAATCGCGCGTGTCATATCGGTCTATCCGGATGAGTTTTTCCCGGAGCTTCTTCTCCACTTCTTCCCCGTATGATTCGTGGATGGCGGCGACGGGAAGGATGGCGACCTGGACCGGGGCGAACCAGAAGGGGAATGCTCCGGCATAATGCTCGATGAGGATGGCTGCGAACCTCTCAAGGGATCCGAGGAGCGCGCGGTGGATCATGAAGGGTTGTTCTTCCTCGCCCTTCTCATTTACATACTTCATCTCGAACCGCGCCGGGAGATTGAAATCGAACTGCACCGTCGAGAGCTGCCATTCGCGTCCGAGGGAATCTTTCACCTTGAAATCCACTTTTGGTCCGTAAAAAGCCGCTTCTCCGATATCCAGGACAAAGGGGATTTTCTTCTTGTTCAGGATATCCACGATCGTTTTTTCCGCGATTTCCCAGTCCTTGTCTTTCCCGAGGTATTTCTCTTTCTTCTTCGGATCGCGGAATGAAGCATACATGTTGATGGTAAATCCGAAAGTCTCTTCGAGGACGAACTTTCCGAAGTCGATGACATCTCCGAATTCTTTCGCGAGCTGGTCGCGCCGGCACATGATGTGGGCGTCATCCTGAGTGAATCCGCGCACTCTCGTGAGGCCTCCGAGTTCACCCTTCTGCTCGAAACGGTAGACCGTCCCGAACTCATAGTACCGGAGAGGAAAATCGCGGTAAGAGTGAGGATCGGAGGTGTAGATCTTGATGTGGAACGGACAGTTCATCGGCTTCAAAAGATAGATCTCGTTCTCATCCGGTTTGCGCTTGTCCTGGTAATCCGCGAGAGTCTGACCGAGCTCGATCGGAGGATACATGGAATTGTTATAAAAACCCCAGTGTCCGGACATCTCCCAGAGCGCTTTCCGGCCGATATGGGGAGTCATGACGGGGATATATCCTCGCCGGAGCTGATGATCCTCAAACCACCGTTTTATGACCATGAGCATCGTCGCACCATTCGGCTTCCAGAGTGGGAGTCCGAGTCCGACTTCCGGGTCGATGGTATAAAGACCGAGTTGCTTTCCGAGGACGCGGTGGTCCCTCTTCTTCGCTTCCTCGATCTGATAGAGGTATTCGTCGAGTTCTTCCTTCGTATCAAACGCTGTGCCGTATATCCTCGTGAGCATCTGATTTTTTTCATCCCCTCGCCAGTACGCGCCGGCAAGTTTCATGAGTTTGAACGCTCCGAGTTCTCCGGTGGAATTCAGATGCGGGCCCGCGCAGAGATCGCGGTAAAACGGTTTTTCCTGTTCCCCGAAATCATAGAACGAGAAGACTTTCTCGCCGTCTTTTTTCAAATCCTCGATGAGTTCAAGTTTGAACGGATCATGGGCAAAGAGTTTTTTCGCGGTCTTATAATCTGTTTCATATCTCCGGATGGGAAAATTCTTGTTCACGATCCATCGCATCTTTTTCTCGATCTCCTTGAACTCGGAATCGGAGATCTTCTCCTCTCCGAAATCAAAATCCTGATAAAACCCGTCATCAGTCCAGGGGCCGACTCCCATCTTTATGTTCGGGAACATCATCCTCACCGCGGCGGTCATGATGTGGGAACCGGAATGCCGGCGGCGGATATCTTTTTCGTTTTGAACTTTTGCCATATGCAATGAGATGAAAGGCGGCGGGAGAAAAGTCGGACGGTATTGTATCTGTCTTTCACGGAATTGTGAATGTCCGTCCGCGATATTTCCCAAAAGAATAAAAAAAACCCACTCTCGCGATGTGGGGTTCGGATGAAAGAAAAATCACATATCAGCATCACAACCCCACAGCGTCTGTGGTCGAGGTGGTTGCCGTAGTGGTGAAGATCCTTTTCATACCAAAACCATTGTATCACATCCCCTCCGGACAAACAACGGCACTCGAACCGGAATTGAGAGAAGTGTCACAAAGAAGGTGAACGTTACAGGTTTTAAAAATGAGAAAGTTGATGGCAGGGATGTAGCTCCTCAGATTATTTATTGGCTCGGGACACGTCTCATGTCTATAATGCATGAGGCTCAGAAAAACTAGTGGAGAAAAACAATTTTACGTTTTTTTAGGAATTATTCTCATACATAAAAGATGAAAATCGCTCATAAAATCATACTCTTCATCGTTGGTTTTTCCGGGATTTTTCACCTTTCCCGGGCTTTTGAGTACTACCACCGGAATATCCTCCTTGCCGATCTCGGCGGTATCCCCTGGCTCTATTCGACGATCGGAGTGATCTTCTCCATCATCGCGGCATTCGCGATCCAGAAAGAATGGGAAAACTGGAACAGTCTGGTCGAAGCGGCAAAAAGCGAAGTCGACTCGCTCGAAGAACTCTGGATCTGGACCGGGCACATGACAAGCCGGACAGGGAAGAAGATAAAAGAATTAATCGTGGAATATCTCAAAACGATCATCCATGAAGGATGGAAGAAGAGCGTAAAAGGAGAAAGGAGTGAAGAGGCGGAAGAGATCTTGTCATCGCTCCGCGATGAGCTTTTTATGCCGGGGAGAAAGGGTTCCGAGTTCATGAGGAACTACTCTGTTCTCCTGAGCGATATCCTGAGACAGCGGAAGAACCGGCTCCATTACAGCACGCGACATATGCCGGACATCCTTCACTACACCCTTATTTTTTCCACGAGCCTCCTCGTCGGCCTCTCTCTCCTCATCGGGATAAGAAACGTATGGCTCGATTATATTTTTACCCTCGGAATCGCGACCCTCGCGTTTACGGTGTACGTCGTCATCTCCGATCTCGATAGGCCTCTCCAACCAGGGGGATGGCACTTTACGACGAAGGATTATAAAGAACTGCTTCAGAGAATACAGAAGTAGGAGTTTGTGTTTTCAGACAACAGAGAGGAATTACCCCTCGTCGGAGTCTCTCTGACGAAGGAAGAGGACTCCGACGCAACTGTTGGTGTTTTCGGCGGAGTCCCTCATTTCATTCGTAGACGCCGCTGGGTAGAAATAATCCGAAGTTTAGTCGCAATACTACTACCGAATGGAGGTAACAGCTGCGCATGCATTATCGAGGAGTTCCATCTCGCTGTTCATTATGAGCATCGTATTTTGAGGAACGCAGAAAGTTCCTTTTCCCGGAAGATCGATGATAAAGGTTCCTTCCTCCATGGAGCTGATTCTATCATTCGGTCCGAGAACGCTGTCTTTTGTGAGTGGAATAACTCTTCCGTCTGCTTTGATCACCCGCACGTCGCCTGCGATTTTCGACACGGAAGCAACGGGCGTTTCATCTTTTCCCAGGGGATTGTCTCCTATTGTGGGAATGCGGGAAATACAGTCTGATTTCATTTCTTCACTCGGAAGTTTCTGACAGCCTTCTGGGTCTTTCTTGCCAATGGCAACCTCTAAAAGACATTGATCTTTGCTGTAAGAAACAAGGCCGCCTTTAATTTTTCCGCAGAGATTGTAATCCCCCTGGGATACGGCCGACATGAGATAGCATTTGTCTTTCGGAGGATTTTGGCCCTCGAAAGACTCACCTTTTATTTTTTCACAAGTATTTGCATTACCGGACTGGACGGCCATCTGCTGATAGCAATGATCGGAATCGGGATTCAAATCACAGGCAGAGTCCAGAAAGGAGCTCAGGGAACAACTACTAAAACTGAAAAGTATCAGGAGCAGAAGCATCACTTTTCTCCCCTTGGAAATGAGTCTTATTGAGAACCAAAACCCAAAGAGAAGAGCAAGAGAAAGGAGAGAAATCCCAAAAGGGACTCCAATAAATGATTTTATACTGCTTCCAAGAGCGGTAAATCGGGGTTCCAGATAGACAAGATCAAAAGCGAGGAAACCAAAAAGGACGAGAATAATGGAGAAGAGGATCATGTTCGCATAGTACGATTTCCGGCGGAATGTCGTAAAAATAAGCATGAGAAAGAGAAGGAACAAAGAAAAAACAACACCGATTATTCCTCCGATGAGGAGCGCTTTCTTTTTTATAAGAAGCACCATGTTGAGTCCGTTTGCATCAAACCCGCTTTTAATGAGAGGGATATCCACAGATTTGAGATACAGATTATTTTTCAAGAGCGTGAAGGAAACGAAGAAAACACCGCAAAAAAGAAAAAGAGTAGTGACAAAATATAGAAACGCTTCCCCAAATAGTTTTTTTGATTCAGACATCATGAATTAGTGAAATAAGAAAATCAAATCACAGAATACGCTAAAGTGAAAAACTTAATTAGTCCATATGTATGAATGTTTTGTGACGGGCACCCCTCCGATTGGTCAAGTTTTTTGGACTTGGCCGTTTGGTAATATAAAAACGTTCGAGTCCAAACGAACGATCAGTGGCCTCCCTGCGGCTTCACAAGGAATGGAACACAAACGGGGCGGAACGACTCAGGGAGAGTCGTTCCATCGGGATGCTTTCTGTAATTTTTCGTAAAGGCTCATATTTAATCTTTTGTTATTCCGGCTTGATAATAGTTGTTTATCCCTTATAAATAAATCATTTTCGTAGCGGATCGGAGAAAACTCCGTATTTCCCCCTCTATCAAAAAAGAAAAATATTTTACTCCTTATTCTTCTTTTGGTTATATATTTTTTTTGCCAGGAGATAAATAATCAATCCAACTCCCGCGCCAAACCCAGCCCCGACTAATAATCCATAATTGCCACAAGCTTCATATCCGCGCAAGCCGAATGAATTACAGCAAAAACAATCACAGTTTTTCCCAGGCATGTCGCATTGATTGCCACCATATTCCATAAACTTCAACAATCCACCTATTCCAAAGATAGTGGCTCCCGCAAGGGCGGATAAAATGGAGTACACATACTTTTTCATAATGTTATGGGTAAAAAATATTGCCAAATATTAAAAAATGAAAGAAAAAAATTTTATTATTTCGTCTCACTGCATATCATGCGAACCTTTTTTAACTTTTAAACTTTATAACTTCTCTGGTGCCCCCGACAGGAATCGGACCTGTATCTAGGCGTTAGGAGTGCCTTGTTCTATCCGTTGAACTACGGGAGCAGATGTCTCTATTGAGCCGGCAGAAGTTTGACAAAGACCGTTTTGTCCGGAGGAAGGGAGGAGGCATCAACGATGTATTCCTCAGTCGTGTCCACCTGAGTCGCCCCCATCTGGACGAGAAATTTTTCTGTGCCAGCTCCGACCGGGAGAACCGCTTTCGGATCGATCTCTTCCACCATCTTCTTGAGGAATGTGTTTGTTTCTCCTGTTTCCACAACAAGGACATCGATGTCTCCGAATACCTCCATCTCCTGTTCCGTAAGCTCTTTATCGAGGAGCGGGAGAAAAAGGACGCGGCCATCCTCTGTGAAGATCTTAGCCCCGAGGTTCTTATTCGGGAGGAGGAAAAGGTTGACGCCAACGCCTCCGTATTCATATTCTCCCGGCCAGGTCAGGAGATTCCCGCGGAGCGATATATCGCGGTCTTCTTTTGTGAAGATATTGAAAAGGAGAGACGGATCAGCGGATCCGGAATTGATGACAAATGTCCCTTTCTTGATCGAGCCGGCGAAAGCGAAGTCACCGAAATATGATAATTTCATAGAATCAAAAAGATGAAACAGGGAGAGTGTACAAGAAAATGAAACCCCATGGGAAGAGGACGATGGGGAATTTGGAATTACTCTTCGATCGACCGGCTGATCCGTGCCCCGACAGATTTCAGTTTTTCCTCGATCTTCTCGTATCCCCGGTGGATGTAATGGATATTCGAGATCTCCGTTTCCCCTTCCGCAGCGAAGGCGGCGAGGAGCATGGCGGCGCCGGCTCTGATATCCTGACTGGCGACAGAGCTTCCGCGGAGACGTGATTTCCCGTGGACGAGGAACTGGTGGGGATTCAGGAGCTGGACGTTCGCCCCCATTTTTTCGAGCTCGAGGAGATAGGCGAACTTCCGCTCAAAAAGCGTTTCAAAAATCTGCGAAGTCCCCGCGCACTGCGTGAGAAGAACGGCAAATTGCGGATGGAGATCCGTCGGGAATGCCGGGAACACCCCGGTCTGGAGCTTCACCGGCTGATAATCGCCGAGAGGAGGTTTTACGATCACGGTCCTATCCTCGGGGACGGACACGAAATTCACCCCTACCTCCTTCAGTTTTTGGAAGAAGGAGTCGAGATGATGCTCTTCAACATTCCGGATGATGAGTTCTCCGTTCGTCACCGCGGCGGCGAGAATAAATGTCCCCGCTTCGAGATAATCCGGAGTGATCTCCACGGAACCTCCGGAAAGATTTTTTGTTCCCCGTATGCGCAACGTGTGCGTTCCGATCCCGTCGATCTGTGCTCCGGCGGATACAAGAAACTCGCAGAGATTCTGGACATGGGGTTCGGACGCGGCCATGCGGATGATGGATTCTCCTTCGATGGAAGAAGCGAGCATGACGGCATTTTCCGTAGCCGTCACCGAAATTTCGGGGAGTACAAAAGTCGCGGGACGAAGCCCTTTCGGAGCACTGATGCTGATCATATCATGGGAATCGAGGATCTCCGCACCGAACGCCGTGAACGCGGCGAGATGACTCCCGATCGGGCGTTTTCCGAGGACGCATCCTCCGGGGAACGGCATTTTTACTTCACCGAAACGCGCGAGGAGCGGAGCCAGGAGGAGAATGCTCGCGCGCATACTCTTGATCTTCGGATGAGAGAGTTCACCAGATTCAATCTTCACATTGTCAGAAGACAGCTGAATTCCGGATTCCAGCATCTCCATTTCCACTCCGATCGACTCGAGGATATCCATCATCGTTTCGACGTCTTCAATCTCCGGGACATTTCTGAGCTGAGAAACTCCGGTGATGAGAATACTCGCCGCGAGGATCGGAAGGGCCGCGTTTTTTGAACCGGAAATCTCGACCGCTCCCCGGAGAGGAACGCCTCCTTCGATGAAATATTTTTCTCTCATCATGGGGCTGATTCTGATGTGGATTTATCATCGATCCTGTCTCCGTGATCCTGCTCCGGAGAAAGGGGCGCCGTTCCGTAGAGATTGTAGAGGAAGCCGTGGAGTATTTCGATGAGAAAGATCCCGAGCTGGATGACTATCCACGCGATGGGGAGTCCGAAGATGATGATAATGGAGTTATTGAGCGAAGCGAGGGCGAGGAGGCTGTATATTCCAAAAAGAAAACACCCGGAGACGATCACTCCGAGGAGCCCGGTGAGAGAATTCCTCCATCCGCTCATGATCTCGGCGATGAGCGCAGTCATGAGTGCGGAACTCAGGAAATGTACGCTCGCGATGCTCAAATGCGCCTCCCGGGTAAGGAGATAGGAAGGAAGGAAAAAGAGAAAGAGGATAAACGTAAAGAGAAAGACTTGGAAGAGGAGACTCCTCGTTCGCGAATATTTTTCCCGCTCAAAGACCGTGAGGAGAAGGGAGACCATAAGATTTGAAGCCATGGTCCCGATAAAGACCATCGCGAGCACCGCGACGAGCGTGATCGATGTCGTCAAATCGTCGGAGGCGATATCATTTGCACCGAGCTGGGCGAAGGTGAGCCCGAAAAGAACAAGGAGAGCGAGGATCATCCCGATGAGTCCTCCGGCAATGCCGGCAAAGAGCCTTAAGAGCAGTGATTTTATCGAAGGTGTTTGGACCATACGCGTCACTTTTCTCCATCATGACAGAAAACAGGGAAAAAGGGAAGACGGGATCGGGAAGGACAAAACACAAAAGACAAAAGAAAAAAGAACATCACTCTTTTCTGTTTTGTGCTTTTTCTTAATTCTTAGCTCTCTCCCTTTTCTTCTTTCCAATCACCGGAACAGCATTCTTTTTTCGTGACGAGAGGAATTCTTTCACGAGAAAATATGCGACTCCGAGAAAGATGAACGTGTCAGCGAGGTTAAAAATCGGAAATCCGAAGCAATCGATGAAATCCGTCACTCTCCGAAAAACCGCCCGGTCCACGAGATTCCCCAGCGCTCCTCCATAGATGAGCGATGAGGCAAGAATATCCCAGCGCCTGACGGGAGATACGATGACAAAGTAATAGGTCAGTCCCCCGAGAAGGAGGAGTGAGAGGAGGATCTGTCCCCAGATCGGAAAGGGGATGGAGAGAGCGAGATTTTCATTAAAACTGAGACGGAACCTGAAAAAATTCCCGATAAGAGGGATATCCCGGTCGGTGAGCGTGATCTCAGCCCAGAGTTTTGTGAGGCGGTCGAGCGAAAAAACGATCAATGAAAAGCCGCTCACATAGAAAAAAAGGACGAGTGATTTGAGATATGAAGGAGAAGTTTCTTTCATGAATGAGATGGAAAAGGAATGAGTTCGGAAAGAGAGCGGATGATATAATCCGCCTCTGTCAGGTCTTGGTCAGATCCCCTTTGAATGGCGACCGTAATGCATCCGGCGCCTTTCGCAGCGGTGATCCCGGAAGGAGAATCTTCGACGGCAATGCATTTCTCCGGAGAAAGACCAAGGCGCTCCGCTCCGAGTTGAAATGCATACGGATGAGGCTTTTCCCGGTCCGGGAGAAGGTCTTCTTTTGTGACAAAGCATTTGAAATAATCCGTGATATGAAGCCTGGATTCAAAAGCCTCAAGCCATGCCATAAATGAACCCGTGACGATCGCCCGCGGGATCAGTGTATTCGCCTTCAGAAAAGAAAGCGCATCCTCAAACCAGTCGACATCCTCTGAATGTTCGTGAAAATATTCCGGGATCCTTTCGAGATATTCCCGGAGATATTTTTCCGCTTCATCCGGGCGGCCTTCATCCCTCCCCCATTCCCGAAAGATATCGAGGATAGACTTCCCCGGCTCTTTCCGTCCCGGGAAATACCCTTTTTCCCGGAAGAAAGAGATGAACGCTTTCTGATGGAGAGGTTCGGTATTTGCGAGAGTCCCGTCGAAATCGAAGAGAATGCCGGAGTATGGAGGAAGTCCCAGTAGGGTCATGTGCGGAGATTATAAAAGTACAAAGTGCAAAACACAAAGCACAAAAGAAAAAAGAAGGGGCTGTCATTCCGGCCTCCGAGCTGGAATCTCCAGTTGCCAGGGAAATATCACAAAAGGGTATTGGTACCACTCACCTTTCTCCTGCACCAATCATGAACAGGGAGACCCCGGATCAAGTCCGGGGTGACAGAGAGCCCCTTGTCATTCCGGCCCCCGAGCCGGAATCTCGAGATGTGCCAAAAGCTACCTGGAAAAATCATTGGCACCGCTGGTTTTTCTTTTTATGCGTAATGAAATTGGAGACCCTGAAATAAATTCAGGGTGGCAAAGGCTTCTTTTGTGTTTTTTCTTTTCTCTTTTTGTTAAAATCCCTTCGACCTTTTTCCGCATTGAATGAAAGAAACGTACAATCACACAGAGATCGAAGCGAAATGGCAAAAAGTCTGGCTCGATGGAAAAATATTCCGGGCGCCGGATGATTCCGCGAAGAAAAAATATTACGTCCTCGACATGTTCCCGTATCCTTCTTCCGCGGGGCTTCATGTGGGGCATCCCTTGGGCTACACCGCGACCGATATCATGTCCCGGTATCTCCGGATGAACGGGTATAATGTCCTCCATCCCATGGGGTGGGATGCGTTCGGTCTTCCCGCCGAGAATTACGCGATCAAGACAAAGGTCCATCCGGAAAAGAGCACGCTCGCGAGCATCACCACATTCACGCGGCAGATCCAGTCGCTCGGATTCAGCTACGACTGGGACAGGGAAGTGACCACATGTCTCCCCGATTATTACCGGTGGACGCAGTGGTTTTTTTCTTTCCTTTATAAAAACGGACTCGCGTACAGGAGAAAAGCTCCCGTGAACTGGTGTAATAGCTGCAACACCGTACTCGCGAACGAACAGGTGGAGAACGGAAAATGCGAGAGATGCAAAAAGGATGTGATCCAGAAAGATCTCGAGCAGTGGTTTTTCCGCATCACGGATTTTATTGAAGATTCCGGAAATACAAACGGACTTTTGAGCGGGCTCGATACGATCGACTGGCCGGAATCCACGAAAATCTCGCAGCGGAACTGGATCGGGAAGAGTGAAGGCGCGGAAGTCGATTTTGAGATAGAAGGGCTCGATGAAAAAATCTCCGTATATACGACAAGACTTGATACGATCTTTTCCGGGACATTCCTTGTCGTCGCCCCCGAAAGCCCTCTCGTCATGCGGATCACGACTACGGATCAAAAAAAAGATGTTGAGGAATATGTCAAAAAAACCGCGCTCAAAACGGAACTGGAACGGCTCGAGCTCGAAAAAGAAAAAACAGGTGCTTTCACCGGTTCCTACGCATTGAATCCCGCAACGGGAGCAAAGATGCCGATCTGGATTTCGGATTTTGTCCTTGCGGGATACGGCTCCGGAGCAGTTTTCGCGGACGCGCATGATGAACGCGATTTTGAGATGGCGAAGAAATTCGGGATCCCGTTAAAAATTTCACTCCGTCCGGAGAACGATGAACTCTGGGAAAAAGTAAAGAATCTCGAAGTCTGCTATCCGGATGAAGGGACTCTCGTGAATTCCGGCGAGTTCGACGGACTCACTTCCGCTGAAGCGAGGACGAAGCTCTGCGACTGGCTCGGGAAAAAGGGAATGGCGAGGCCGAAGGTGAATTACAAACTCCGCGACTGGCTCGTTTCGCGACAGAGGTATTGGGGCGCGCCGATCCCTGTTGTGTATGATGATGACAACAACCACTATCTCCTTCCGGATGATGAACTTCCCGTGCTCCTCCCTCATGATGTCGACTTTATACCGACAGGGGAGTCGCCGCTCAGAAAATCAGTATCGTTCCATAATCCTGAGGACATGAAACGCATTGAAGAGAAACTGAAATCAAGCGGTGAGATGCCGAAGGAAAGACACCTGACGAGAAGAGAATCGGATACGATGGATACCTTTGTCTGCTCATCCTGGTATATGCTCCGGTTCATGGATCCGAAGAATCCGGCCGCGTTTGCATCGAAAGAACTCATGAAAAAATGGGGTCCCGTCGATCTCTACGTCGGAGGCGCCGAGCACACTGTGCTCCATCTCCTCTACGCGAGGTTTTTCACAAAAGCCCTCCATCGCTACGGATATCTCCCGTACGACGAACCGTTTGCGAAGCTCCGGCATCAGGGGATGATCCTCGCGGAAGACGGCCAGAAGATGTCGAAGTCTCTCGGGAATGTCATCAATCCGGACGAGGTCGTCGAGAAATACGGAGCGGACACGCTCCGGTGCTACGAGATGTTCATGGGGCCGTTTGACCAGAAAAAAGCGTGGTCGATGGGGGGGGTCGAGGGTGTGCGGAAATTCCTTGACCGGACATACCGCGTTTCACTGAAACCGATTGTTGCTGAAAAACCAGGAGACGACATCCTCGCAGTCCTCCACAAGACGGTGAAAATGGTGAAGGAGCACATTGAAGAACTGAGGTTCAATACAGCACTTTCGCAGATGATGATCCTCACGAACGAACTTACAAAACTCGAAAAAGTTCCACATTCGGTTCTCGAGACATTCATGCTCATTCTTTCTCCTTTCTCCCCACACCTTGCAGAGGAAATCTGGAACGGGGCCCTCGGGCACAAGGATTCGATCGCATTCGAATCCTGGCCGGAATATGACCCGAAATATCTCATCGAAGATGAAGTCACGTATGCCGTTCAGGTGAACGGGAAACTCAGGGGAGAGCTTATTATCGGGAGAGACGCGGAGAAGGAAGAAGTCTTAAGCCGCGCGAAAGAATTGGAAAACGTGAAGCGCCATCTCGAAGGGAAAACCATCGTGAAGGAGGTTTTTGTTCCCGGAAAGATCGCAGGGTACGTCGTGAAGTGAAAGACATTGACACAACTGGAATAATTCGTATAATCAATTCCTTTTTAAGTGCGGCATGAAAAACATTTTCAAGGGATTGCTTCCAAAACGGGAACCAGAGAAAATCGGCTCCATTGAAGAGATTGACCCGGTTCTCCTCCGGTCCGCCGGAATGTTTCTCCATGCATCTCATAGACGAATTCTGCGAGGACAAGGTATTCACGGATCTGAAATGGTTACAGAGGAATCCATGAATACTGATCTCCAGGAGGAGCTCATGGCGTTTCTTGAGCGGCGCGGCGCTTCTCAACCTCAAGTGGATTGGTTTTCTGCTCAGCTCGGGAGAGTAAATAGTGTGCAGGGCTTCGCGGATTATTTACAGAGTACAGGAGAACAGATGCTTCTCGAGAGAAGCCCGATCGGGAGAATGAAAGAAGCGGTGGTGTCCTTAGGATCTACTCTCCATGACCGATGCATGACCGCTCTTGAGTCACATGCCGATGACTGTCTGGATTTTTGCGAGGCGGCATACCGTATGGAAGGAATGAAGGCCGTTACATTCCCGGACGAAGAACCCGATGGAATACGACTCCCGCCCGTGCCGGATCTCGAACTGCTGCGGCAGGAAATCATCTTCTGGCTGAGGAGTCTTGCGGATGAATGGGAGGAGAGAGAAACTCTTGGAGAACTCCGGAAAGAGCCGGTATCGAGAATGAGAGGCTCTCTTTCGATGGAAATGGAACATATTCTCCGGAAACACGAGGAGAATATTGAAAGGAGCGGAGCGAGCACGGAGTATCCTTCAGACAATATCCCGAAAGTACTCCGGCTCGCAAAATTTGTTACGCTTCTCAATGCCGAATCGATCTCGGAAAGAGTAAGGGGTTTTTTCTGGTTCCTCCTTCGATTTGTTCCGGATATTGATATTTCACTCCAGTCCGGTGATCCCGTCCTTATTCTCCGGCGCGGAGATAACTCCTCTACATGTGTCAAGATCACGGATACCGGTCCTGTCATACTCGATGTGACCGCGGGGAAGGAACAGGATTTTGGGGCGATCGTTCATGATGACATGGACTTTGTCGAACAGTATTGGTACCGGTTTATCCACTCCTCCCTCGACCGGGGATCCGGGGTCCTGACCCGAATGATGAGGAGGGGCGCAGAAGCCGGCTCCGGTATCGGTTTTGTTCGAAACGGAGCGAGAGCGTTCCTCAAGGATTTATCTCTGAGCGAAATGCCGGAGAAACAATAGGCATGACCAAGCGAATCTTCAAAAGATTATTTCAAGATGAACAGAGGTGACTTTCCGCACATATTTCGATTGTTCCAGTTTTGCAGGAGTGATATAAGAGGATTGAACTGAAGAGTAGGAACTGTAAGAATAATATTGACAAAAGCATAAATAAAGTTTATAAAATCCTTCATTTTATTTTTCCCCATGGCTGACAAACTATCAAAGAGTGGACGAGAACCGATGAACAGAATTGAATCTGCGGTCCCGCTCAACAATCCTGATACCATACGGGAAGCCCGGCATCCCCTGATCCCGTTTCGCGTGTTTCATGCCCTGAGAGATGCGATCAGGAGTTTTATGCAAAAAAACATCAGGATCAGCAGGGCAGTTGATACGATTGACGCGAACCGTCTTGAACCTCTTTCTCCCGAACATGGAAAAGATATCATGCTGAGCGAATTCCAGACATTTCTCGCTCTTACTCATCCTGAGATCGAAGTCAAAGTCTGGGACGACGCATTCGATCATCTCATCGGAGAAAACCCGGAGATCGCGACAGATGACCTCGTCGCACTTCAAAAAAGAGTGGATTTTGTTTGTCAGGAGGGTGATTCCAGCGCATATTTCCAGATAGGTGGCAATGGCGAAAGCGGATATTCCTTAATCCAGCAGGAAAAACCAGGAAAGACCGATGAGCCCGCGGAGGTCTCCGCTATCCCGGACGATGTCCAAGATGCCTGGAAAGAATTCGGCGGATCATCTCTTTTTCAGGGGGGCTTTCTCGCCGAAGGTCGCGAGATGATTTTCTCCGGCATCGATGGGATTCTCTCTCTCGTCCGCGAGTTTCAGGAAGCATTCCGTGGGATCGAGGATGGCAGGAGCGAAGGGCCTTCTCTCCGGGAGGCATTGGAACCACTTCTGGAATCAATCCGGTCAATCCAGAGAAGAGTTAGGAATAATCCCGTGACCACATTCGCACTTCTTGTCGCTCTCGTCTCCGGAGGATACATCACTCTTGAGAAAGGAATGCCGGCACTGGACGGGTACATGAGAGCGAAAACGGAAGCATCAGTGAAAGCAGAGGCGAGAGAAATCGGAATGAAAGTCCCGGAAGGAAAACTCAGCGATGAAGAATTACAGAGGATGCTGTGGGCGATTCGAGATTATCGCGGGACATCACAGATTTTCTCGGACGAAGGACATGTCCGGCCGCCGGAGAAAAGGAGCGAACTGAAGCAAGATCAGGAAGAATCCGGAAATGAATAAAAGAACGAAGGGCAATCTCCTTGCCTTTTCTCAGCGATTTCTCTAGGATTTTGCGCGGATTTCATTCTCTCTGCATTCATCCTATGAGATTTCCAATCATTCCAAACACGAAGCTCTGGTTCACCATTTCCGGACTCGCGCTCGCGGTCAGTATTTTTTTCCTCTTCTCTCCTTCCTTTGGACTGAAACTGGGGATTGATTTCACGGGAGGGAGCAAGATGTATCTGGAATTCGAACAGAAGGTAACGAGAGAAGATTTCGACACGATTTTTCGTTCGGCAGTCGGAAATGAAAAGGGAGAGACCGTCGTGGAATCAGGGGAGAATGCGATCATCGTCCGGTCCAAAGTCCTCGAAAGCAGCGAGATAACCGCGCTGAAAACAGCCTTCGAAGATGCTGGAAAATCATTCCTTGAGGAGAAGATGCGTATCGAGACTGTCGGTCCGACACAGGGGGATGTTCAGACACGAAGAGGGATCATCGCGGTCGTGATCACGTCGCTCGCGATCATCATGTTCATCGCTCTCGCGTTCCGGAAAGTCCCGGAAGGACTTTCTTCCTGGAAGCTCGGAGTGGCGGCTGTTATCGCGCTCATCCATGACGTGACGATCGTTGCGGGACTTTTTGCATTCCTTGGAAAATATTATGGTGTGGAAGTGGATACGCTCTTCATCACTGCCCTCCTCACGGTCATGGGGTTCTCCGTACATGATACGATCGTCGTTTTCGACAGGATCCGGGAGAATTTGAAAGGGGAATCGATAGCTCATCTCCCGCGCATCGCAGAGACGGCAGTCTGGCAGACGATGGCCAGGTCTGTTCAGACCTCCATGTCCACGTTTATCGTTCTCACCGCCATTTTCTTTGCGAAGATCGAAGGGATTCATTTCTTCACCCTCGCCCTCATGGTCGGGATCTTTGTGGGGACATACTCTTCGATATTCATCGCGTCTCCGCTTCTCGTCCTCTGGTCAAGGAAGAAATAAATCATCGTCTCTTTTTCCATCCATCGATCACCTGAAGGAAAGCGAGGATTTGCTGCCTTTTTTCTTCGGCATAGCCTAAAAGCACTTCAGCATGTTCTGCGATCCCCGGAGGATCGATGATGCAGAGGGAACGTTTTTTTTCCATACATTTCGCCCGAAGTCCTACGTGATGCAAATATCCTAAAACGATAACATCAGGGGTATATACAGAATCGACAAAGTATTCTTCCCGCTTCCCGGATAGCGCAGTCATTTCCTCTCCCGTTACCCGCAGATAATTGCGCAAATCCATTTCCAGTTTTGCGGCCGGCACCTCAACATCCCCGATAAGGACAAAATCCAAGGATCGCGTCTCTTTGTTAAAAAGAGGGCTGATGGCCGTTGATTTTCGGAAAAGCGCGTTGAGATGTGTCAAGAATGTTCTCGCGGGCATTGCTTTCTCTTCTATGTAATGCCCCATCTCATCATAGAGAACCGGTTCCTCGATCCCATAAATCCGGATGTCCGGTATGCCGAGGAGGAGAATGTACTTCAAGACATTTTCGAGACCTCTTTTGTCCATCTGCTCCACGATACTGAAGAATAACTTCTCATTCCCCGCGAGCTCGGCTCCTGAAGGAAAGCTCCTTCTGCTTTTCTGGAGTTTTTCCGGCAGATTGTTCAATACCATGGAAACATCACTGGAGATGCCTTCCAGGCCGATCTTTCTCATGCCTTTTTCCTGTAACGCATGGAGCACACGATAGACGTTGAAGAGCGATTGTTTTGTTTTCGCATCATACTGAGTCCCTTCCGTCGTGAGATCTTCATGCCTCCAGCCGATAAAGACGAGCGGATCTTTTGGATTCTCATCATCCGCTCCTTCCGGATGGATCCATTCCACTGTCCCGAGGCGGCGCTCAATAATGAGATCCGTTGCCCTTTTCCAGCGCAAAGCGTCGTTGCTTTCCGGAGAAGCAGAAGTCACCTTTGGAATTCCATTGTGAGGCGTGAAAACGTGAGGTGGTGGTGTCGGATTATGAACTACGAGAGGGATTGTTTCTTTTGGAGCGTGAAAAGGTGCTCTTTCTTTGATGATCTCCCCGATGACTGCCCCGCTCAGTCCCATGAAAACCAGTGCGAACAAAAGCCGGTTTCTCGTAAGGCATGAATGAAGTCTGGAGAAAAAGAGGGTACTCTGTTCATTCCCTGCCTCGGATCGAGACGGCGCATCTGGTCTTTCCTGAGGTGCAGAGTCCACATTTTTTTGAGCTCCCCGAGGATCCGACAGAGGCTCTTTTTGCCGGAAGTGTCTTTTCTTTTTTGACACAGCGAAGAAATGAGTGAGCTATCATAGCAGAGGGGTTCACTATGTCAAATTTTGTCCTGACGCAAATAGATGTTGAAAACTAATGACGAAAATTTAGCGTTCATTTGGCCGATCCCGAAGAGAGAGTTTCTTTTTTCCGGATTTGTGAGAGTAGCATCTCTGCGATCCTCTGCTTCGCATCATATTCCCTCGTGTAATCTTCTAGATATTCCCGGACTCCCGTCGGGAAGACCACACACACGGACCTCCCGTTTTCCGGAAATGTTCTCGAAAAATTCTGGGCGTGAACGGCGCCCATAACGATGACTTCGGCATCAAAAATATTCTGAGCGACATACCGTTCCCTTTGTTGGGCGAGTTCCCCCTTCATGAGCGAGTCATTCGCGAGATAATTTTGGAGAATGGTGATCAGGGCTTCCCTCGAGAGACGAGTATTGCCGAACGTGTATTCAGTTTCTCCGTTGATGTCAATAACTCCGTAGCTTTGTGGTCCGTTCGCAGAGAGAAAACTCAGCACCTCGTCGCCCCGCGTTATTGCGGTTCGAAGTCTTGAAAATGTCTCTTTGAATTCAGCATTCGTCTTGGGATTCTCCGTCCCATGGATGGAAACATTCGCGCTCCAGAGATTTCCAAAAATATCGATGAATTCCGGATTTCCCCGGAGGAGTTCTTCAAAATACGTGGCGTCTGAATAGGCGCGCGAGCGGAGGACTTCGACTTGAGAGGATGGGAGAGGCGCTCCCTGAAGATCATGAACCCCTTTCGGTTCATACTTTGTGTCCGCACTCAGTCCCTCCCAGGCGATCCGTGGGCGGGAGGAAGAATTCGCAAAGACCGTGAGGACTTTCAAAATATTATGGAGAAGCGGAACGGTTTCGGGAAGAATATTTCCATTGAGATCTTCATGAACGAGAGCGATCACTGCCGCCGGGCGTGCTGGATGCTCATCATCAGCGCCTTCCGGATGAAACCACTGCGCTGTTCCAAGCTTGTTCGCTTCAATGACGGGAACGATATCGCGCCAGGGATATTTCCGGATTTTCTCTTCACGGGATAAAGTCGGAGACGGAAGAACCGGCTGAGAAATTTGTGAAGCCGGAACATCTTTTGAAATTTTCGGTTCAACCGGGATTCCCCTTTCCCGCATTTTCCACATGATCGCCGATCCGAAGAGGAGGATGCAAACCGTCAAAAGCACCTTCGGACTCACATCGCGGAGAGCGGTGATAAATTCGTCATGACTCCTGCTTCTTTCTGGAGAGGGATGCAATTCTTTTTTCCCCGATGTTTCGTTCTGCTTCTTGCTTCTTCCCATGGTGAAAATGAAGAGATAGAAAGTAACATATCCTCTTCTTTTCGGAAATGGAAAATCCGGTCAAAACCGAAAATCATGCGAAAGATTCACATCCACGCTTTCGGGCGTGAAACGTTTTTTCTCGGTGGGCGAAGATTTTGAGTAAATCCCGAATGCCGCAGCAGCGATCATTGCTCCGTTGTCGGTGCAGTATTCCAGCTTTTCCGGAATTCTGGTCGAGAGATGTCTTTTCTCCGCCTCTTCTTCAAACTTTTCCCTGAGGCGCTTGTTCGCAGAAACTCCTCCCGCGAGATGGACTTCCCCCGCGTTCCATTCGTCCACGGCACGGAAAAGTTTGTCGATGAGCGTATCCACGATCGCTTCCTGATACGAGGCTGAAAGATCCGAAATTTCTTTATTGGAAAGCTTTTTCTCTGAAGTCCGGTGTTCGATTTCGTAATAGAGCGCTGTCTTGAGGCCGGAGAAGGAAAATTCGTAGTTTCCACTTTTTTCCATCGGTCTCGGGAAGTGGACGGCATCCTTCTTCCCTTTCAGGGCAATCTTCGCGAGAGAAGGGCCTCCGGGATAGGGGAGTCCGAGAAGCCGCGCACCCTTATCAAATGCTTCCCCTGCGGCATCGTCATTTGTCCCTCCGAGTTTCTCGAACACAGCGGGAGATTTCCAGAGGTAGAGATCATTGTGTCCGCCGGAAACGGTGAGTGAAACAACGGGGAATGAAGGCGGATTCTTCCTCTCGAGGATGTTGGAAAAAAGATGCCCCGCAATATGATAAACGGGAATAAGAGGCTTTTTATAAAGCATCGCGAGAGTCTTTGCAGACTCGATCCCGACGAGGAGCGAGCCGAGAAGCCCGGGGCCGTTCGCCACCGCGACCGCATCGATCCTTTTCCATGAGGCTCCGGATTTCACGAGAGCATCTTTTATCACCGGTGCGATTTTCATCGCGCTGTCTCTTGCAGCGACTTCCGGGACGACTCCGCCGGTCTTCACATGGAGGAGCTGTGAGGAAGCGATGACATTCGAGAGGACATTCCACCCGTTTTCCACGACTGCGGCCGCCGTTTCATCGCACGATGTTTCGATTCCGAGGATGAGCATGAGAATTTTTTACGCGAGGGTATTGTAGGAGGAAGCAGGCAAGCAAGCAAGCGGGCAAGCGGAAAAAGCCGTTCAAATTTACTGAATTAAGGGTTTTATGATGACGAACTCTGTAGCTGTTTTTTCGGAGATTCCTCAGGACTCTTGTTCATTTTCTGGAGCAGATTTTTAATCTGCTCCTCTGGTTTCGATTGCGGAAATTGTATACTTAAAAATGGATTTTCTATCTTCAAACCATCTCTTCCTTAATCGCAATACCATGACTCATTCGAAACGAGAGGAGTATGTTACAAACATGCTCCAGAAAAAAGAGTGCGGCGACATATCTCAGTTCATACTACGAAATTTTGGGTGTTTTTTAGTAGGCGCGCATGACAATGCGCGCCTACAAGGCCACATTTTGTGTCCACCATCCCGTTATTATCATCTTCAAAACCGTTCTCTGTTTCATTGATCATGACAATTCCATGAAAATGATCCGGCATGACGATCCATTCATCAATGATGACATTTTTGCGGATATATTTTGTATTTTCCCATTCCTCCGCGACAATTCTCCCGATTTCCGACAACTGCATTGTTTGATGTGCAGCACCTTTTGTCCCCACAATTTTTCCGAAAAAATGTTCCCTGTTTTTTGTACAGATCGTGATGAAATAAAATCCAGGGGATGAATAATCCCAGTTTTTTAATCGCATGGAAGAAACGCGGCGTCTCACCTGGAATTCCGAAGATCCATTATTTTCTTTTTGCATTGTTTTTCGTGAAATATATGTATTGTAAGAGAAAATGATAATTAATTTTCTCCTGCAAAAGGTATGGAACGGGATTTCATAATTCATGAAAGCTTTCCTGTGCCCTCTTTCTGTCGATTCATGTCATCAACAGGCATATTCAATGGAAGTCGCCCAACTGAGTACAAACTACCCAACCTCCGCCACTATTACGACATAGTTTTTCCCGTACTTCTTCGCGCATTTCGGGCAGGTCGTGTACCACATGTACGTTTTTTTCGAAGTGAGATTTTTGCTCGTGAGGTATTCCTCAAAATCCTTGAGCCATTTCCCGGTGTCCCGGTACGGCCCTTCGTACACCTTGCTCATGAATTTTCCGCTGAGCGTAACGTTCTCGGCGTCCGGAATTTCCTTATCCACTGCGAGATAGAGATCCATATTCCATTTCGACGTATGATCCGACAGGCAGAGCCAATCCGGCATTTTCGCATTTGCTTTCTCAACTTTTTCATTGAGTCTTTTCATCACGCTCCCGAAATTCAGCGGCATGTAGAAGAAGGTAAACACGTTGTCTTTAATGAAGGTTTTATTCTTCCATTCGAAGGTTTTTTCGTCCCAGGGTTTCGGATCGAACTCAGGGCAACACTCGTCTTTTGGATTATATGATGCGGTCATAGGAATATGAAAAAATGATTGCTCATAGTATACGAGCATATCGGATGTATTAAAAACTGATTTTTCCATGACCAAGCCTCCGTCAGAGAATCCGCCGAGCGGGAAAATGGGTGATTTTTTTCCATTTCTTCCAAAAAAAATTGCACTTTCTTTGCTTTTTTCCGACAATACATTCATCTTTCCCCCTTCCCCATGTCTTTCTCAGCAATCCTCAATCATTTTTCAAAGGAAGCAAAACTTGGTGTGGAACCAAGACCGTATTTCAACCACGCTGTCCAGTTCAAAAAAGTCTACTCCCGCGAGGAGAGGATGAAAGTGCTCGAGGAAGTCGGACTCAATGTGTTCTTCTTCCCCGCGGAAATGGTGACGGGATGCGATATGCTCTCCGACTCAGGAGTGACGACCATGACGAACGAACAGTGGGCGTCTCTTCATTTCGGGGATGAATCGTACGGATCGAACGCCGGCTATTTTCTTCTCCGCGACGAAGTGCGGTCGATCTTCGGAAAGGATTTCTGGAATGACCAGACCGCAGGTTCGCCGAACGCGTTCCTCTTCCATCAGGGGAGAGCTTGCGAAGATGCTTTGTTTTCCCATCTCAAGAAAGTAGGGAAAAATCTCATCATTCCGAGCAACGGTCATTTTGATACCACACACGCGAATATCGAAGCGAACGGGATCAGGGCGGTGAATCTCTTTTCCCCGGAACTCAAGGATGAAAAATCAAAAGGGCTCTTTAAAGGGAATCTCGATATCATCCGCCTCAAAAAATTGCTGGAAAAATCACACAGCGAGATCCCTCTTGTCTACATCACTGTGACAAACAACACAGGGGGAGGACAACCCGTTTCCCTGGCGAACATCCGGGAAGTCTCGGAGCTCGTTCATTCCTACAAGATCCCGCTCTTCCTCGACGCGTGCCGTTTTGCGGAAAACGCGTGGTTTATCCGGGAGAATGAAAAGGAATGGCAGGGGAAGTCTGTACGGGAGATCGTACTCAAGATGTTCTCCTTTGCCGACGGATTTACGGCAAGCTTTAAAAAGGATGGCCTCGCGAATATGGGAGGAGGACTCTTCATAAAGAACAAAGGGTTTTTCCACAAGAAATACCCTTTCCTCCTCGATGAACTCATGAACTATCAGATCATCAAGGAAGGACATCCCACCTATGGCGGAATGTCCGGACGGGATATTATGACGCTGGTATATGGTCTCCGGACAATCGTCCGTGAAGAATACCTTACCTTCAGGATCCGGCAGATCCAGAGATTCGCGGAGAAGCTCACGGCCGCGAAAATCCCGATCGTCCTTCCCGCCGGCGGACACGCGGTGTATCTCGATATGAACCGGTTCTTCGAAGGGACAAAGATGAAGCCCGGAGATTTCGGGGGAGTCGCGTTCACCGCAGTTCTCCTCGCGGGATACGGCCACAGAGGATGCGAACTGGGATATTTTGCGTTCGGGTCCTATGATCCGAAAACGGGAAAAGAAACTCATCCGGAAGTGAATTTCGTGCGTTTCGCGATCCCGAGACTCCGGTATGAGGATCCGGATCTTGATTCCGTCGTCGAAGCGATCCGCGAAATCCATGAACACCGGAAAGAGATACCTCCCGTCGATGTTGTTTCAGGGAAAGAACTTTCCCTCCGCCACTTCAAGGCGAAATTCCGGTTCCGGAGTTGAGAAAGTGTTCAAGAGAGAAAGTGTTCAAGTGTTCAAGCGAACAAGCGTTCAAGCGAATAAGCCATTCTTTTCTCTTTTGTGTTTTTTCTTTCCGCTTTCAATTTGAATAAATTGATATTTTCATCGGTTTCCCCGTAGAATGCTTCTGCTTTTTGCTCGTCCTATGTGCGGGATTGTCGGAATCATGAACAGGGATTGTCCGGTAAATCAGGATATTTTCGATGCCCTCACCACTCTCCAGCACAGAGGGCAGGATGCGGCGGGAATGGTCACCGTGAGCGGAAGGAAATTTAATATGCACAAAGGGAACGGACTCGTCCGCGATGTCATCAGGACAAAACACATGCGCGAACTCCTCGGGAAGACCGGGATCGGTCATGTCCGGTATCCGACCGCAGGATGCGCATCTCCGCTCGAAGCGCAGCCTTTTTATGTGAATGCCCCATTCGGGATTGCCCTTGCTCATAACGGGAATCTCGTGAATACCGAAAAGCTCGCGGAAGAGATTTTTCAGCATGACCGCCGCCACCTCAACACGAGTTCTGATTCCGAGATCCTCCTCAATATCCTTGCCTACGAACTCCAGCAGAAAAAGGGTACGCACCTTTCATCAAAGGACATATTTTATGCCGTATCGAAGCTCAATGCACGATGCATCGGGGCGTATGCGGTCGTCGCTCTCATCGGAGGACACGGGATGATCGCATTCAGAGATCCCTTCGCCATCAGACCGCTCATCTTCGGAAAAAGGTTGTCACCGTTCGGGATCGAATATATGGTCGCTTCGGAGAGCGTATCGCTCAATGTCCTCGGGTTCGAGGTCATACGGGATGTGAGACCCGGAGAATGCCTTTATTTCCCACAGGACTCTGATACCTACGAGAGCAGGATCTGTGCGAAACACACGGAATACCGCCCCTGTATTTTTGAATACGTCTATCTTGCAAGACCGGATTCTATCATCGATAACATATCGGTTTATAAATCGAGACTGAGAATGGGGGAGCGTCTTGCAAAGAATATATTGAGGACGCTGAAAAAATCCGACATCGACGTCGTCATCCCGATCCCGGATTCCGGAAGGACTGCCGGTCTTGAGCTTGCGCATAAGCTCAATGCGAAATATCGGGAAGGATTCATTAAAAACAGATATATCGGGAGGACGTTTATCATGCCGGGACAGGCGATCCGGCAAAAATCGATCCGCCAGAAATTAAATGCCGTCGAACTTGAATTCCGGGGGAAAAATGTTCTCCTTGTCGATGATTCCATCGTGAGGGGAAATACTTCGAAAAAGATCATCGAAATGGCGAGGAACGCGGGAGCCAACAAAGTGTATTTCGCTTCCTGCGCTCCCCCCGTACGATTCCCAAACGTTTATGGGATTGATATGCCGTCGAGGAATGAACTCATCGCCCACGGACTTACCGAGGAAGAGATCGCAAAGTTCATCGGGGCAGACGGTGTGTTTTACCAGAAACTGGAAGACCTCATCGCGGCGGCAAAGGAGGGGAATCCGAAAGTCGATGGATTCGATGCCTCCTGCTTCAACGGAGAATACTGCACCGGCGGTGTTGAGGATTCCTACCTCCTGCACATCGAACAGATCAGGAATGACGCATCGCGCGTTGAAAGAGAGAGGATGGACATCGAAAATCCCGTCTCTCTCCTCTAGAGATTCATCAGGATTCTTCCTCCTTCAGGGATTTGAGCTGCCGTTCCCAGTAGTTCTGCATGACGGTCGCTGTCTTCAGGGCGATCCGTTTCCAGAAATGACCGACAAAGACGCCGATGCTGAATCCGCCGAGTATCCCGAGGATGACTCCGACCCGGATTTTTTCCGGAAGTGCGGGCGAAAGAGCGACACCGACGAGCATTCCGACGGCGATGAGAGGGTACTGCCAGGGCATCTTCGGCGCCTGTCCTTTTGGAGGGGCTTTCATGAGGCGCATGAAGAGGTCAGCGGAGATGAGCATTTTCTCCCGTGAAAACTTATGGAGGACTTTCATGGAATCCTTCTCTCCGATGAGTTCAGCAAAAAGCTCGACTGATATTTCAAGATCTTCCGACGAATCCAGAGAATCAACCGGCCTTTTCGCAAACGGGAGATTGGTCATGAGCGGGGAACGAAAGTGTGCTCGGAAAGTGTTTTCACGACGGGAAGGAGAGCGCTGAAATTTTCTTCCGTCACTTTGATCCCGTTCCAGGAACCGAACGAGATCCTCTCACATTTTTCTTTTCCGAGAACACTCTGGAAAGCTTCGGATGGAAGGGAAAAATAAATCCAGAATGCATTTTTTGAGAAAGCCCCTGCGATGACCTCGCCATTCTCATTCATCCAGGAAACGGAACCGCTCGAGGCGTTTTCCTTCACTTTCTTCCCGATTCCGAGAACCATTTTCTGGGCTTCGAGAAGTTCTTTCTTTTCTTTCTCCGAGAGCTCGGAGAGAGCCCCCGACTTCAGATATTTCTCGAGGAGGAGTTCGCGCTCAAGAAATCGCACGGTCTTTTCTGCGCCGTTGATTTTTTCATCGAGATGATCCACGCGCGAATTCACCCTGAGGACATCGACTCCGCGCACTCTGCTGATCGCGTCTGATGTCTCCCGGATGGCAAATCCCGGTCCTTCCGTGAATATTCTTTTTATCGTGTTTCCGACCCGGAGGAAGAACCATTTCACCTTCTCATAGACGAGTTGGAGTGAGATTTTTCTCCCGATGAGGTCGGAGACAACGGGGATCTTGTAGTAATGCCCCCCCTGAGCCTCAAGAAAACCCATGAGTGCTCCCGCGACGATGATGATGTTGAGATAGCTGAGGCGCCCCGGAAGGATCGCGAAGAGAACGCAGAAGAAACCGAGATAGACTGCCTGAAGCGCGTGGAACTTGATGAACATGCTGTCCCTCCTCGTAATGAGAAGGACCGGTGCAAAGACCAGGACATAGGAAAATGCGGCGACATCCTTGTTCTTCTCAATATCATCGACGACCTCGTCGCTCTCGGGAGCGGACGCGGGATGAGGGATTTCCTCTTTTGAAATGTCTTCAGACATGTATATTTATGAAATATTTGTTTTACCTTCTCAATATTCTATCAGAATTCCTGATAAAAATCAAAAAACTCTTCATGAATTTTTCAGAGCCGTTTATGCGCAATAATAAAAATTCAAGTATTAGTTGCACCACCCTCTAAATAATGAGAAATGGCTTCATTAGGGGAGAGAAAGTTTAAAGATTTTCTTGGTCTGTTATTCAGTCGATTTTCTACGAACAGAATTTCTTCCTCTGCAACATCAGCGAAGACTGTTCCTTTGGGGAAGTACTGCCGAATGAGCTTATTACAATTCTCTACGCCCCCCTTCTGCCAGGAGCAATATGGATCACAAAAATAATTCTCTATATCAAACGCTTCTTTGAGTGAAGTGTGTTTTGTGTTCTCCGATCCGTTATCAAAAGTAAAGGTGCAAAAGAGATGCAGGGGAAGGGAATCCACCGTGCAAAAGAGAGCTTCTTTTGTGTCTCCTGCTGTTTTAGAAATGAGTTTATGGATTCTGCAGAGCTGACTCTTGCGTTCGTAATGTACAGAGAGTGCTCCTTTCTTTTGTCGTGGCGACTCCACTGTATCACTCTCCCAATCTCCAATCCGAGATCTTTCATCTACGACTTCAGGCCGTTCATGAATAGAAATCCTTTCTGGGATTTTTTCGCATTGCTTCCTTCTTCCCCACGGTATGCGTTTCTTTCTGCGAGTGCGAAGGTGCTTCCATATGCTCAAGATTCAGGATTGAAAAATGGAGAGAAATTTAATATAATAAGTCGAAACTCATATTCTTAAACGCAATGATCACCATCTCCCACCTCACAAAAATCTATCCCGGAAAGAAAAAGCCATCCCTGGATGCCATTTCCCTCTCCGTGAAAAAGGGGGATATTTTCGGATTTCTTGGTCCGAACGGTGCGGGGAAGACGACGACCGTAAAGATCCTCATGGGGCTTATGCGTCCGACAAAAGGGGAAGTGAAGGTCCTCGATGAATCCCCCGATGCGTATTCTATCAAGAAAAAAATCGGTTTTCTCCCGGAGAATCCGTATTTCTACCAGTATCTCTCCGGGATCGAATTCTTAAGGATGTGCGCGGACATATTTTCTATTCCTGAGAAAAAGAAAGAGGCGAGGATTAAAGAGGTGCTCAAAGAAGTCCATCTCCAGGAGGATTCCTGGAAATCAAAGATCCGGACCTATTCCAAGGGTATGCAGCAGCGGCTTGGGATTGCGCAGGCGCTCATCAACGATCCCGAACTCGTTGTCCTCGATGAACCGATGAGCGGACTGGACCCCCTCGGGAGAAGGGAGATGAAAGATGTCATCCTCCGGATGAAGAGGGAAGGGAAGACTGTTTTCTTTAATTCCCATATCCTCGCTGATGTCGAAGACCTCTGCAGCAGGGTTGCGATCATTGATTTTGGAAAGATCATCCTGGAAGGGGACGTAGCGGAAATCACAAAGAAAAAATCTGTTTCCCTGGAAAAGATCTTTATCGATACTGTTACCAAAAACCGCCGATGAACGCTCTTATTTCTCTATCAAAAAATACATTTCGGGAAGCGATCCGGGACCGGATACTCTCCACGATCTTCGCGTTCGGTTTTCTCTTCCTCCTCGCCGCTCCGCTCGCCGGAGAGCTCTCCGCTGGGCAGTCGGAAAGACTCATCATGAATTTCGGGCTGGCGATGATCCACCTCTTCGGGATCTTCATCACCATATTCGTGGGAAGCAGACTCATTTCGAATGAGATCGACCGGAAAACGATATTCCTCCTCATCCCGAAACCGGTATCGAGGAGTGTCATCATCTGTTCAAAATTCTTCGGCCTCGGGGCAGTCCTCTTCTGCACAACTCTCCTCATGAGTCTTGTCTTCTTTCTCCTTGTTCATCCCTCCCTCCCCATGATCCTTATCATCGGGTTCATGTATCTCTCCTTCCTCCTCCTCCTCGCGATCCTTCTCTTCTTCTCTTCGTTTATGTCTCCCCTCATGGCTTCGGTCTCGGGGATCCTTTTCTTCCTGGTCGGAAATGTCACCTTTCATCTCAAGGCTCTTTCCTATCAATTCGGGAGTCTTTTTGTCCAGCGATTTGCGGATATCGCATACCATATCCTCCCAAATTTCACGAATTTGAATCTCAAGAACTATGTGATCTATGGGATCCCATACAGTACCGTTCATCTCCTCATCATCACCGGCGTGACGATCCTCTCCATCACGCTCTTCCTCTTTTTTGCAACGATGATTTTTTCCCGCAAAGAATTCTCATAAGGACCGGAATGATCTCCTGCCTCATTTTTTCATGACACTCCTTAAAAAATTCCTGGCCCTTCTTCTCGTCATCCTTGCCTATTTCGGTCTCTGGACTGGGCAGGACGCACTTTTTGAGCATCATGTAAAAAGATTCTATTCGAATATCGCCCAGACGACAGCACTGAGTGGCGGCGAGGTCATCAAATATGTCACCTTCGGCTTTGAAAACTTTGTCGCGGACATCTACTGGATGCGCACGATCCAGTATGTCGGGACCCATGTTGCCGATGGATCGTACTCGGTTCTCGAAGCCTACGCGAACATCATCACCGACATCGATCCAAAATTTGCTTTTGTTTATCATTTTTCAGGACTCCTCCTTCCGAATACCGGCGATTATAAATCCGCAGAGAAGATCCTCCTGAAGGGAGAGATGAAAAATCCGGAGAATTTCTGGTTCCCTTCCGATCTCGGATTCCTCTATTTCTACTACCTCGAAGATTACGACAGCGCGATCGAGGCATACAAAAGATGCGTTCCGCTCCAAGACTGTCCCGGGGCGACTCCAAGGCTTGTCGCGACGCTTCTCGCCCGTTCGGGAAAAGAAGAGATCGCTTTCCAAAGCCTTCTCGATCAGTTCGCCAGCGCCGAATCCGATGAGCAGCGGGATTTTCTCAAGCAAAAAGTCGAGGAGGTGGGAAAACTCATCCTCCTGCAGAAGCTCTCGATCCTCTACCCTCCGGAGACACAGGTGTCGGAACTCATCGGGAAATCATTCCCGCTCAATGATCCCGAACTCAGCACTTATCTCGCCGTAGTAGAATCCCTGATAGAAAAAAAACTTTTATCGGACGAGAAGACCGTTCTCAAGGAAATGACAGAAAATCCGTTTCAAACCAACTCCTATCTCTGGGATGCGACAACGAAGAAAGTAAAACCCAAGCGCTGGTAAGAAGAAAGCCACGGGATATTGTATATTCCAGCTCAATCTGATATAATGAAGCGAAAGAAAAACATATTCTCCATGAAAAAATGCAATACCTGAAGACACTCTTTGAGGCTCAGAAAAAACTGAAATCCTCAGATCTTCATCTCTATGAGACTCATCCTCCGTATCTCAGGGGTGCTGACGGCGGGCTTTATCCCGTAAAGAATTACAGCGCGCTCACTTCGGAAGACATGGAGCATATCATGAAGTCGATATTGAGCGATCGGCAGATCGAAATATTCCAGGAAAAGAAAGATTTTGAACTCTCCGCGAGACTGGAAGGCGTCGCGAGATTCAGGGTGAACTTCTATCATGAGTTCAACGGCATTGCGATTGTTTTTCGCATGCTTACGGATGAGATCGAATCGCTCGCTGATCTCGGGATCCCGAAATCGGTGGAAGACCTCACCTTTGAACATTATGGATTCATCCTCGTCACCGGTCCGAATGGGAGCGGGAAATCCACGACCATGTCCGCGATGCTCAATGCCATGAACAAAAACCGGAATGTGAACATCATCACGATCGAAGATCCCATTGAGATCGTCCACGAATCAAAAAAGAGCGTCGTGAGCCAGCGGGAAGTGGGAACGCACATCGCGAGTTTCAAGGAAGCGGCGAAATATCTTTTCCGTCAGGATGTGAACGTCGTCATTATTGGAGAACTCCGGGATTATGAGAGTTTCGCGCTCGCGATCGATATCGCAGAGACCGGCCATCTCGTCATGTCCACGGTCCATTCCGAAGATGTCGGGTCCACCATTTCCCGTATCGTGAACATCTTTCCTTCCGATCAGCAGAATATGATCCGGATGAAACTGGCACTCTCTCTCAAGGGGATCGTCTCCCAAAAACTCATCCCCCGGAAAGACTTTACGGGGCGCGTCGTGGCGACCGAAGTCTGCCTCCATTCTCCGACACTTAGGCAGCTCATCCTCGACCGGAAAGAGAACCAGATCCTCCAGTTCATGGAATCAAACCGCGATGTCGGGATGCAGACTTTTAATGACCATATCCTCGAGCATTACGCGAATGGATCTATCTCCCGGGATCAGGCGCTCCTCAATTCCCATAATCCTGAAGATTTCATCGCCCTCCTCGACGAGGTCGATGAAGGGATAAAAATCCTGAATCAGGAAGCAGGGAAATAACACTTCCCCTTGCAATTCAAACCCGTTTTTCCTAGTCTTTTCACAGTTTATCCTTCATTCCCATGAAAAAAGCACTCTCCCTCTTCCTCGTCCTTTTCTCATTTTCCCTGTTCTCTCCCGTTGCTTTTGCACTCGATGACCTCGATCGGGATGATTACTGGGATTGCGCAGCAGATCCCTGCCCAGACGGCACGCAGCTTCCTCTTGGGGCAAAAGGCTGGGAGCCGTCGACATGTGATCAAGTTACCATTGAAACAGATGATACCGTAAGTATTGGAGGGACTGATTATCCCCTCATGGCGCCGGATGTCGCGAGCGTTGAAGGGAAGAGGGTCCACCCGAATGCCATCGAACCCCCCGAGAGTAAGATCGACTATAACTGCGACGGAAAAGTGTCCGGATGGGTCCCGGATGAGTACAAGGACGATGTCGATCTCATGGGAAAGATCGGAGATGTCATCAAACTCATCGGACAGATCGCGGTCTTTGTTTCTGCCGGCGCGCTCATCTATGGAGGCATCATGTTCGCCACCGCTTCCGGAGAAGAGATGAAGATCCAGAAAGCGAAAAAGACCATCATCGGAGCCATTGTCGGGCTCATCGTCGGGCTCCTCGCCTGGAATATTGTCGGATTCGTCACAAACTGGGTCCGATAATCACACTTTGACTCGAGAAAAGACGGGGGCATCGCCTCCGTCTTTTTTTATTGATACAATGACTGTGCTTCACTTTTCTTCATCCCGATGACGCTTCCGCTTCTTGACCTCATCGCTGAAATGAATTCGCTAGACGGAGATGAGAAAATAAAATTTCTTCTCACCCTCGCCCGGGAACTTCCTTCGCCTCCGGAAGGAGGATTTGCAGAGGAGCACCAGATCAAAGGATGTGCATCTCAGGCATACCTCATGGGGAAGTGCGAAGACGGAAGGATCTATTTTCAGGGGGATTCCGATGCGCAAATCCCGAAGGGACTCATCGCTCTCTTTGTCCTGGGATGCAGCGGCGCGGATCCGAAGGAGATCCTCGATATCCCCATGGAGAATATTCAGAGCATCGGACTTCAGGACATCCTTTCCCCTTCGCGGGTAAACGGGGCGTATCATATCATCCAGAAAGTCCGGGAAATCGCTCTTCAGTGTGAGAAATCGAACGGGTAATCTCTAAAAAAGAGCCATCTGATCTTCATCCGTGGATTTTTTGATTTTTTCGGAGAAAGCCGGTCTTTTCGAAGCTTCGATCTCTGCCCAGAGTTCCTCTTCCTCTCCTGCGATTTTTTGTTTTTCTCCGCTTCCGAATATCCTCTGGAGACGGTTTACGAGTGAATGGAAATAGTATTTTCGGAAAAATTTCTCCAGGTTTTCAAGAGGAAGTGAGCGGACATCGCCGCTTTCCAGAGAAAAATTATCCAGAGAAAGGTCCCGGTGGAGTGTCGTCATCTCCTTCGTAAGAAGAGCGATGGGAACGCCCTCGCGGATTTTTTTCCCTACCGCCCCGGGAATCTTTTCCGCATTTTCAATGATGCGGTGGAGCGTCCCATATTCGGAGAGAAGTTTTACGGCCGTTTTTTTCCCGATTCCGGGTATTCCCTTGAGGTTGTCCGAGGAATCTCCGACCATCGCCTTATAGTCCGCGATCTGCTCGGGATACACTTCCAGTTTCGTAAAAACGGCAGTCCGGTCAAAATGCGCCATTTTTTTGCCCCCAAGCTGGGGAAAACTTACATGGACATTGTCGCCGATAAGCTGAAACATATCCTGGTCTCCGGTGACGATCTCGATCTCGTATTCGGGATTCCCACGATATTTTTCACTGATCGTGGCAAGGAAATCATCCGCTTCGTATCCTTCCTCAGAAAAAACGGGGATATGGAAAGCATCGAAAAGATCTTTGATGAGAGGGAGTTGCTGAACGAGCTCGTCCGGCATCTCCGGCCGGTGGCCTTTATAGTCCGGCACTTTCTCATGGCGGTGTGTCTTTGCTTTCTCATCCCTTGCTCCGAAAAGATATCTCGGATGGTCTGACTCGATGATCGAGAGAATGATCGATGAAACGCCGTACACAGCGTTGAGAGGAGTCCCTTTTCCGTCGGTCAGATTCCGCGGGATCGCGAAAAATGCACGGAAGAAGAGGTGAGGGACATCGAAGAGAATGATCTTTTCAGGCAAGGCGGGAGGAGCTAAAGGGAGAGGTCTCTTTCAAACGACCTGATCTTTTCGTCGAGCACCGGATTCGATTCATGCGCATACCTGATCCTTCCGTCCGCAAGCCGTTCATCAAGCGTGACGATACGGTTATGGAGGACGCGCTTGTCCGCATAATACACCACCTTTTCTTCGATGGAAAACGGCTCCTCACGGAATATTTCCTTCGTCATGTGTGACTTCACGACTTTCGCATTCGCATAAAACCCTCGTTCGCTCAAAATCTCCGCTGCGGCATCTCCATGGTTGAATGCTTCAAATCTTTTTTGTATGGATTTCCAGAGTTCAAGCTTTTTCTTCGTGACTTCCTCCTTATACTTCTCTATGTCCGAAAAGGTCTTAAAATCGACATACCGGACAAGGTCATGGCATTTCGCACTCAGTCTGATGAGATCGAGATCGATTGGGATCCCCTGAGAGAGAAGGGTTTTCCCGCAGCCGACCGCGACTTCCATGACCGCCCTGGAGTGTTCTCTGATGTGTACCGGAGTGGCAAATTCTTCCAGGATGTCTTCAGCTTCTCTCTCCGACATCCGTCCGCTATTTTTAAATGCAATACGGATCACTCGTTCATCCTCTGCTTTGCTGTTTTCAATATGAACGGAGATGGTGTTATCCCGAAAAACCTGGGAGTGAGACAGGGGAAGAAGGTCTGCCCACTCCAGGATGATGACATTCCCGCTTTCGCCTTGGTCCCGGAGTTCTTCGAGGATGAAATCAGAAGAATGAGGCTGGTCCCTGAGCCGGAAGAGATCCCCGTGGAGGACCGTCCGCCCGCAAAAGGGATATTCCTGAAAATATGTAAAAGTAGGGCTTTTTCCCGCATTCTCCACCCCCAAACCCTCAAAAAATCCTTTCGCAAAAACAGTTTTTCCCGCTCCGAGACTGCCGGAGAGAAGGATGACCCGTCCCCATTCCGGACGCAACTTCACCCGTTCTCCGAGTCTTTTCCCGACAAGGGCCGTTGCCTCTTCTGAAGGGCTTACATAGTTGAAATTCATTTGGAGATAATGATTCCATTTGATATAATAACATGAAGCACAAAAAAAAGTTTGACCTTCTTCATACTCTCAAAAACATAAACCGATGAAAAAAAAGAAACAGATGCTCCCCAAAGGAGCAAAGAAATCCAATGAGAAAGCATCCAAAGGAAAGAAAGTGAAAATGCTGAAGCAGAAAAAGCCAAAGGGATTCCTCCCGACACTTCTCTGGTATTTTGAAAAAAGACCGGTCTTCGGGTATGTCGCTCTCACCCTCGGACTCATGCTCGCGGTTTTTGCTCTCGAGCGCGGAGCGAATTACTTCATGGCGAGCGTACTCCAGGCACCTCAGGCATTTGACGGAACAGTGAAACCGATCGAACGCGTTCCGGACTGGGCAAATGTGGGATCTGATAATTCCAGACCGTATTCGAGTTATTCCTCCGGAGATCTCGTTCCCCTCATGGATTATGATATGAGAGTGCTCGGAAGCGACAGCACGGATGATGCGACGACGAATGCCAGGATCACCTATTCCGTTGTGTATACCGGAAACTACACCCTTGATCATGTACAGGGCGTCGGCTCTCATCCTGCAGTAGATATCCGCATTCCGGAAGGAACACCGGCCATTGCCGTGGCAAACGGGATCGTCAAAACTGCGGAAAGCAAGACCACCGGGTTCGGGAAATATATTGTCCTTGAGGTCCCTGACGCACCCCTAAATGGGGGGACGGAAAGTCTCTATATCGGATATGCCCATCTCTCAGAAATCGATGTGAGCGTCGGACAGATCGTACGGAGGGGCGATGTCATCGGAAAAACAGGGACGACGGGGACTTCGACGACTCCGCATCTTCATTTTCAGATCGACCGCGCAGATGCATCATTCCACCTCTACTGGCCGTTCACGACTGCGGAAGCATCTGCTGCCGGGTATGATTTTTTTGGAGCCATCAATGCGGGATTCGGACTTGATAATGCGTTGAAATACACGGTCAATCCCATGGAGTGGGTCCAGGAGAATGAAAACGGAAGCTCATCGTCGAATGATGTGCGGGACAATGAGCCCGAAGCCGAACTTGATGCATTTGAGCTTGATATCAGTCCCTCAGCAGTTGATGCCGGTGATGATGTAAAGATCACGATCACCGCGATCGATAGCGAGGAAAAAACGATGAAATCATTTCAGGACTCAGTTTCCTTAACATCTTCGGATTCCGATATGGAAATCCCGGATGTTGCCTTTAAAAACGGGGTTGCTCAATTTTCTGTCGAAACAGTGAATCCCGGAAGAGTAAAATTCTCCGTCGAATCCGACGGGGTGAAAGAAAGTCTCAAAATCACGGTCAATGAGAGCGAGAACCTCCATCCCTCGGGAGATGGGGACGGAGACGGAGATAATGCATCAGACGGAGATGGGGGAACCCTTGATCATTTTTCTTTCCGCTCGGACGAGACACTACTCAAGATCGGAGGAGAAACAACGCTCACCATCACCGCGATGGACGAGAACGGGAACCTCATCCCGGATTTCTCGCCAAAAGGCGGATATGTTCTTCAGGTCACGAACGGGAAGACGGATAGAGACACCCTTACTAAGGCTCATTTTTCAAACGGAGAAGCATCAGTCACCTTTACTGCAGAAGATGCGGGGAAGGGAAAAGTCTTTATCGAAAACTATGGAGAGTGGGAGATCGATATCATCGCTGAGCTCAAGCCCGTGAATTCATTCTCCATTGAAACAGACGGGAGATTTATCGTCGGTGTTCCGGAGATGATTACCATTACATCGCTTGATGAAGAGGGAAACGTCACTCCGAAATCATTCCCGGGTGAAGCGTATGTCACCTTCACGGAAGGAGAAGGGATTACCACTCCAAACGAACTCACATCCGAAGATTTTGAGAACGGAATCGCTTCCGTTTCCGTCAATGTGAGCGAAGGCGGGAACGCACAGATCAAAGTAAAGTCAGGAGTGCTCGTCGGCGAGAGTGATCTCATGAAAGAGGACCGGGGAAAAATATTCGCCGATGTCGGGATTGAAGACGAACATGCGGATGCGATCAAATTTCTCAAGGAAAAAGGTGTGATCGGCGGATACCCGGATGGGACTTTCCGCGGATCGAACAACCTCAATCGGGTCGAGGCGACAAAAATGCTCATGGAGGGATTCAATTATGATATTGAATCCGGGACTCCGGATTTCAGAGATGTTGCATCATCCGACTGGTTCACGAGTTATGTCTACACTGCGGTGATGAATGGAGTCGTGAACGGATATCCGGATGGGACATTCAGACCCGGAGGGACACTCATCCGGGCAGAATTCTTCAAGCTCCTTCTTGAGGCGGATGAGTCCCCGATAAAATCCCGGGTTTCAGAGGATCCGTTCAATGATGTGAGTGCTGATGCCTGGTACGCACCTTATGCCAGATACGCAAAGGACAACGAACTTCTCGACTTTGGAAATAAGTTCAAGCCCGAAAGTGAAATTACGCGGGATGAAGTTGCTGAAGCGATGTACCGGCTCATGAAGTGAGGAAAGTTTATAAGGTTTGTAAAGTTCATAAAGCTTTGGAAGAAGGCCACATTTTCTCTTCCAGAACTTTTAGTTGACAATGGTGAAAAAACATTCAATAATGTTCACTTAATTCCCAGGGGAAATTTGAAAGTTCTTTTCCATATCGTCAGGAACCACCCTTCCGTTTCCATTCTGGAAGAACCTTCCCCCCTCTCCGTACTCTCCATCCTCTACGGAAAGAGGGGAAGTGCTCTTCCGGGCAAGCGGACAGGGTCTCCCGAATGAGCGGGGGAGACGGGGTATAGCCAAGGCTTACCGGGGGAGGTTTTCTCCATAAAACCTTCACGCAATCCTCAACATCCCACCTCAAAGAATGGGGTATCGCTCACCCCCTTCCCCTCCCATATGATAGAGGGAGGAGCTCTGTCCCTCCTCCCTCTATCCCACCATTTCTTTGACGTTTATCGATTATACTCTTTGATCGCTTCTTTCACCGTGTTTTTACTGCCGACAAAAATCGTCGTCCGTTCATGGAGGTCATGGATCGGCATATCGAGGATCGGCTCTCCTTTTTCCGTGAGGGATATTCCTCCCGCCTGCTCCATGAGGAAGGAAAATGGAGCGCATTCGTAGAGAAGTCTGAGTTTCCCCTTCGGATATTTCGCCGACGAAGGATAGGAGAAGATCCCGTTCCCTTTGCAGAATATGGTGTTGATATCCGCCGCCATCCCTCCGGAATACCTGAGCGTCAGACCATTCGCCATCCATTGGTTCACGAGGCGGGAATAGGAAGGCCGGTCTTTTACCGTACGAAGATTCCCCGGTGCAAATATCTCAGCATCTTCTTTTACAGTTATCTTTTCCCCATAGCACTGGAATTCTCCGAGATCATTGAGCATGAATGAGTACACTCCTTTTCCCAGAGTAAGGAAGAGCGTCGTCCGCGGCCCGTAGAGAATATACCCCGCCGCGGTCATCTGCCGGCCCGTATGCCCGAGAAACCCATTCCCGGGATAAATGCCGAAGATACTCCCCACGGCGAGATTGCTCGAGACGAGAGACGATCCGTCAAGAGGATCAAAGGCAACGGAATACTTTCCGAGATCGTCCATGAGCACGACTTCATTTTCCTGTTCCTCTGAGGAGATCTTCGCCACGAGATTGCTCTCTTCCAGATGCTTGCAGAAAATATTATCCGAGAGGACATCGAGCTTCAGCTGTTCTTCTCCCTGGATATTGAGCGTCCCGGCAACGCCGAGATGCTCATGCCGTATCGCATGGATCACGTATTTCCCCGCGCGGGCGATGCGGGAAATGATCTGTTTCAAATCAGGATCACATCCTACCTCAGTGAGGAATGTCTCAAGAAAAAAAGGAATGGTCATGCTGAGTTGAGAGAGGATAGAGTGCGTCCCTATTATTCATGAAAACTCGCAAGTCGTTCAAGGAAATCTTTGAGTCGCACAGCATAAGCCCATTCATTGTCATACCAGAAAATCATCTGAGCGTATTTCCCTCCTACCACTTTTGTCGAAAGCGAATCAGCAATGGAAGAGTGAGCGTTTGTTGTAAAATCAATGGAGACAAGCGGCTCATCGCAGACATCGAGGATCCCTTTCATTTTTCCTGAAGCAGCCTCCCGCATAAGGGAGTTCAGTTCATCGCGGGAGGTCTCTCTCCGGAGAACAAACCGGATATCGCAGAGCGATGATGTGGCAATGGGAACGCGGAAAGCGATGCCGTCCACTTTTCCTTCAAGCGACGGAATGACCTTTGAAATCGCTTTCATCGCACCGGAAGTCGTCGGGATAACACTCTGAACAGCGCTTCGCGCTCTCCTGAGGTCGGGTCCGGTATTATCCAGGAGGTTCTGGGAACTCGTAAAGGAGTGGATGGAGGAGACGAATGCATTCTCGATCCCGATCGCATCCTCTATGACTTTCATCGGGGGGGCGATGCAGTTCGTCGTGCAGGAGGCATTACTCATGATCGTCAGGTCGTCGGTAATAAGCTGATCATTCACCCCGAATACAAAAGTCGGGGTGTCATCCTTCATCGGAGCGGAAACAAGGACTTTCTTTGCTCCGGCATCGAGAAAATTTTGCGCTTCGGCTTTTGTTTTTGCTCTCCCGGTTGCAGAAACGACAACATCGATTCCAAGATCTTGAAACGGGATCTCCTTTTCATTCGGATGTTCAAGAACGAGCACTTTCTCGCCGTTCACCACGAGAGAGTCTTCTGTATAAGAAACATCTGCATCGAGTTTCCCATGGAGGGAATCATATTTCAGAAGGTGCGCCCTCATTTCCGCCTGTTTTTTTCTCACATTTATTGCAGCGACCTGGACTTTTTTGTTTCCGATGAGGATCCGGTGAAGATTCCTTCCGATTCTTCCATATCCGTTGATGAGGACTCGGAGCATGTTGAGTGATAAAAGTGAAGAAGGGGCTTCATTCTGCCCCACACATGGGAAAAAGAAAACACTTTTTGCTGGTAGAAACGTGTTCAAGTAGGCAAGTGAAGAAGTCGACAAGCAGGCAAGCGGGAAAGCAGACCATCAATTCTTTTCTGTTTTGTCCTCTGTATTTTGTGCTGTGTGCTTCTTTCTCCTTGCGCCTAATCGTTCCCGTTTCCTATAATTTCATTGTGCGATTTTTCAATTTTATCCCGTTCGTATGCATCGGATCCGGATTGCCGGCCTCATCGGCCTTTTTTTGGGACTTGTCTTCTCTCTCACTGTTCCTTCTTTTGCCGAGAAGAAAGCGTTCCCGGATGTGAACGAAAATCATAAATATTTTACCTCCATCACATTTCTCTACGATCAGGATATTTTCCGGGGTGATGCGGATACGGGAAAATTCCGACCCGGAGACCTCATCAACCGCGCCGAATTCGCTACGATCATCACCCGGCTCCTCGGGGCAAATCCTTCCCATACCGAATATCACGACTGTTTCCCCGATGTCTCGAATGAATGGTATGCCCCTTCGGTCTGTTATGTTCTCGAACAGGGGATCATGAGAGGATTCTCAGGAGGAGACATGAAGGGGAAGTTCGGGCCCGACCGGCCGCTCCTCTTTGGAGAGCTTCTCGTCATCATGGCAAGACTCTCCGACTGGAATACCGCATTCGGTGGAGAATGGTACGAACCCGCGTTCTATTATGCGCAGCAGAGGAATATTTTGCGGAACAAGCTCTTTGACGAGCCGGCGAACAGAGGAAGTGTCGCCGAGATCATATATCGGGCAGTGGCGCTCAACATGCTTCAGGTTGGCGTCTTTCATGACACAGAAACGCCTCCCGCATTCGAGGAATATGTCGAGAGCGTTGATTTTGATATCACGGCAGCACTCAAGGAAGGAGGGGACCGTTTTTTGCGAGAGCCTCATACGGTGACTTCAGAGAGCGGGCTCAACTTTGTTTTTTCTGGACTCCAGGATGACAGGGTCGTTGCGAACGGGAAGGATTCCTATATCGTCCAGTTCCGGATTGATGATCCGGAGACCGATGATCCCGAGTTCTCTGTCTATCATGACCGGGATCTCCGGATATCATTTCAGGAAAAGACAAGACTTGTGGATCTGGACGGATCAGTAAGCCCCGAATCGATCGATTATATCTATCGCGGGAGGGGATACTACGAAGTGACTGTGAAAAGTAAAGTGAGCGGTCATCGCTCTCTCGTCATCCAGGATGGTGAGAGTGGCGATATCGTAAAAAAAGAACTCTATTTCGCTCCCGGAAAAGCCCTCCGGTTCGAGGTCCTCGACACATCGGGACCCGGAGGACCGGATATGCTCGCGGGAGAAAAACATTACCGGGTCGCGGTCATGGACGAATACTGGAATCCGATCCCGGAAGCGGTCTTCTCCGGAACGACCTCAAACGGATACATCTATTTCGAACATAATAACGACGGGACTGCGACAGCGTATCTTCTTGCGACCCAGTATGGAGCAGCAGAAGTGGAACTCATGGCCGCGGCTTCCGGTCAGACGTTCACCATCACCGACTCCGCATTCTTTTCTCCTGTCGAGCTCGGGTATGAAGGTGCCTATGTTCAGTCGGGAGAACCTGTTATTCTCCCGATTCTCCTCTTCATTCCGAATTATGCAGAGGACATGACATTCCTTGACCTTGAGATCGCGATTCCGAATTCTATCGAGTATATCAATGCCAGAGTCGGGTCCAATGCTTTCGAAGGGACTCGTGATTTTGAAAGGGACGATATGGGGGCGGTGAAACTCACGGTATCCGGGAGTATTTCCCATGGGGAGAAGAGGACGATCCGGCAAAAAATCGGAGAACTCATCGTCACATCCCCCTATCCGCAGGAGCATGAAATCTCGGCATCGGTCGAACTGTATTCCGAGGATCCTTCAGTGCTGAAGGAACTCCTGGGAGACGACTCCATGATCATTTCTGGAAAGAAACTCGTTTCTCCTCATCCATATTCTCTCGCGACTCTCTTGGGTACCCGAGAGAAAACAGTCTGTATCGATGTCTTTGTATCGCCGGAAGTAGATATTACAGAGGCAGAGATCGACCGGGATGTTCTCGCGGCACAGGATATGCTCACAAAAAACGCAGTATCATCGAGCTGTCCGTACGCAATGAAGGTTGATGCTGAGATCACATTCGCCGATCACGTTTTCTGGAAGGGGATTTTCGGAGAGACAGGGAATGTCCTTGGTGAGGTCACTCCCGAGGCTCTCCAGTCGTGGTATGAGGAACTCGTTCCCGCCTGGAATAGCGAGGCCTCCGTTTCAGAAGAAGAGTCAGAAGAAGCGGTCACTCCGCGGCAGTGGTGCACAAAAGTGTTTTATGTTCCGGAGGATGCGTCAGAAGCAGGGGAAAGCGTTCTCTCTGATCTCTTCCTTTCCGAGGATGGGGAGAGCCTTTACGGCGTCGCTGACTATATTCTCATCCGCAATGCGGTCGACCGGGATGACCGCGCACTCGCATCAGCCCTTGTTCATCACCTGAGCGGGAACACCGTTCGGGGAAATGACGCTGGCGCTTTCCAGGGAGCAGGACAGAGAGGGAATCTCATGAGCTCAGACCGCGTGAATGCGAAAGGGGTGGTCCTCAATTTCTTGTCCGGAGACGATCTCACTCCAGCACAGTGTGAACTTATTGACTGGGCGCATCCGCGGTTCAACCATTATCCTCCGCAACAAAGTCCATCCATCTGATCTTTTTTTGGACTGAAGTGAATGCATGAGAGAGGAAGCCAATATTTTTCTTTTCACCTATGATCGTTGCTATCGGATCAGATCACGCTGGATTTCTCTTCAAAGAAGAAATCAAAAAAATGCTTCAAAAAATGGGACATGAAGTGATGGATTTCGGGACTCATTCGGAAGAATCGACGGATTATCCGATCTATTGCCGTCCGGTCGCAGAAGCTATTCAGAAAGGAGAAGCGAATCGGGGGATCGTCCTCGGAGGATCGGGAAACGGAGAGGCAATGGTCGCGAACCGTGTTCCGGGAGTACGGTGCGCCATCTGCTGGAATGAGAAATCAGCCCGGCTCGCCAGAGAACACAACGACTCAAACTGCCTTTCCATAGGAGCACGGATGATGGATCTCAATACCGCCCTCCATATCGTAAAGGTATGGTTTGAAGCGGAATTTGAAGGAGGACGCCACATCCGGCGGATCGAACTCATCGATCATCCGGAAAAGGCCGGTGCAACACAGCAGTAATTTTTTATCCCCCATGCCCGACATCAAGATTTTCCCATCGCTCCTCTCCGCCGATTTTGGGAGGCTCCAGTCGGAGATCGACCGGTTTGAACCTTTTGTCGACGGATTCCATTTCGATGTCATGGACGGTCATTTTGTCCCGAACCTCACCATGGGAGCTCCGATTCTGAAATGCCTCAGGACAAAGGGAGTGTTCGATGTCCATCTCATGGTCGAAAACCCTGAGAATCTCATTGAGGATTTCGTCAAGGCAGGCGCCGGAATGATTTCTTTCCATGCCGAAGCCGCGGGGAATAATTCCCTCAGACTCATCAAGCGGATAAAAAGCCTTCAGGCAAAGGCAGGAGTCGTTCTGAAGCCAAGGACATCAGTCGCTTCAATCGAAGAAGTCATCCATGATATCGATTTTGTCCTCATCATGAGTGTTGAACCCGGTTACAGCGGACAGAAGTTCATGCCGGAAGTCCTCGAAAAAGTGAAGGAATTGCGGCGGCGCTTCCCCGGTCTTGATATCGAGATCGACGGCGGCGTAAGCGGCAGCACCATTGCCGAAGTCCTTCAAGCGGGTGCGAACATGATCGTCTCCGCCTCCTATCTTTTCGGATCGGATGATCCGGAAAAGGCGGTGAAAACACTGAGAGGCGAATCATGATTATTCGGGGAATTTCATTTCCCTGAGTTTCTCCACCGCTTTCGCGTTCGCGGAAGGAAAATCGTAGTCATTGAGATTTTTCGGGCTCACCCAGCCGAGTCTCGCATGATCGAGGCATTTCGGTTTTCCGGAAAGGATCTGGCACCGGAAAAACCGGAGGCGCCAGAAGAATTCGCCATCTTCCCACATTTCCTCAAAAAAATGCGGCCTCACGGAGATCTCGATCCCGAGCTCTTCCCGGATTTCCCGTTTCAGGGTCCCCCTCCAGTCCTCCCCCCTTTCCCGCTTTCCCCCGGGAAATTCCCAGAATCCTCCTTTGGATTCTTTTCTTTTTGCAATGAGATATTTTCTGTTGCAATGGATGCACGCGGCGGCGACTTCGATGACCGGTTTTCTTTTTACATTTGCGGGGATGGTGATGTCTTTTTTTCCGAGAGAACCTTCCCACTGCTCTTTCGTCCCGCTCTTCAGAAAATGACAGACAGAACGGAGAGGACAGATTTCGCATTGCACTTTTTTGCTCCGGCAAATCATTGCTCCGAGATCCATGAGCGCATAATTCAGGTCCCGGGATTTTTTCGTGTTCCCAAATATGCTTTCCGTTCTTTTTTTCACCTGATTTTTCGGACAGCCGATGACTCTCTGCATAATGCGTGAAACGTTCGTGTCCACTGCCGGGAATGGCTTATTCCAGGAAAAACTCATGATAGCGGCGGCGGTATATTCGCCGATTCCGGGAAGAGAACGGAGCGATTCCGCATCACTCGGGAATTCCCCGTCGAATTTCTTTACGATGAGGTTTGCGGTCTTCAGCATGTTTCTTCCCCTCGAATAGTAGCCGAGACCCCGGAAATGCGGGAGAAATTCTTTCCATGTCGTTTTTGCAAGCGCATGGATATCGGGGAATCGTTTCAGGAACTTCCCATAATATTCCATCACCCGGCTCACCTGGGTTTGCTGGAGCATGACTTCCGAGATCCAGACCGGATACGGATCAGTGGTCTTCCTCCAGGGAAGATCGCGTTTTTCTCGGGAAAACCATGAGAGAAGCTGTTTCTGTATTTCCGGGTTTTGGTTCATGTGGAAAGATAGGACCAGCCCCCATTGTCTCTGAATTTTGTGTCAGTTTCCAGTTGGAAACGGAGGAGTGAAAGTTCAAGAATAAAACCGCAACATATGATAACTCTGATGCAGCAGAGTTATTAATCGACAGGCTGAGAGCGGTGCGATTAGGCTAACTTATTCAGAACAGCGAGAACTCGCGGTTTGTTCTGTTCCAGCCAATTACGATAAATGGCGGCCAATTCTGGATTCACATGGTCCAGCCAATCTGGCTCCAGTTTGCCTTCATGAACGAATTGGTAACAAAGATCGTCCGATCCGGACCACAATGCAGGGGATGTTCCTTCAGCCGCTGCAAGCCCTTGATTCAAGACATTCAGGAGCGGTTGAGGTTCTCTAGCATCCTGAAACATTTCTATAAGTGCCATATTGAAGTTGGTTTAAAAGTGGTTCATAATAATATTATTTTATCAGGAGAAGTCAATCACTTTTTATCGATCCGGGGATTCTAATTCCAGTCGCGTGCCGAGGAATGGATCCTCCCCATCGCACGCATCAAGGAGGATGATGTCTGTGAGCTGAAAAAGGATCCTGTTCCTTATATGGGATTCCGCCTCCTCCCGGGTGGAGAAAATAGCTCCAGATTTTGCTGAAAATCCGTCATGAGCCACCCCCGCGAAGCGGAGGATTTCATTGAGAAATAATGATCTCAGGGAAAGGAGGACCGTCCGGACCTCATCAAAAGGTATGGATTCCCTCAGGAGGTCATTACGCGATTCTTTTAAGACGCGAGCAATCCTTTGTACTGATGCTTCTATCCCGCTCCGCTCTCCCATCCATTTTTTTTCTTGTGTCGCCCGGAATTCCCGATTTTTTTTCCATACGGGATCGATGACCGAAGCTTTTAATTGCGACTCCTGCTCTAGGATTCTTTTCCTGGTCTGTGTTCTTAATACAAGGGAATCCCATTCTTTTCCTGCTTCGCTCCTGAGAATGGAGAAGAGATCCTCAGGATTCTCCAGCGCATCGATGACAGTATCGATCGTCCTCTGATCCTGCGGATCGATAAAAGGCCGGACGCCGGCCTTGAGCCCTGCGCGAAAATGAGCCTGAAAGCCTTCCCGGGTCTTTCCGGATTCATGGAACATAAGGAGCGCAAGACGGTTGATTTCTCCAGCGATCCTCCGTACCTCAGGAGCGCATTCTTCTTCAAGAGACCTGCAGAGGAACTCATGGAGTTCTTCTTTTTGCGAAGAACGGCCTCGCTGAGATTTTTCAGTATGCGATCTGAATGTAATCCCGAGCTCTGATTTCAATTGCTCGATCCTCGCCATCAGCTTCGTATCTTCTCCTTCCGGAGTCCAGCGGATCTTTCGGGTCGCTCCATTCCGGAGCGCTTCATTATCGAGAGCTCCTTCAGTGCCGGCAGATTTCTTCTCCACCATGTTTAAAAAATGAGGGATAATTATTAAGCGTTCTTACCATGACTCGTCAAGGAAAATCAGAGCGCGTTATCCATGACCGCGCCGGTATTTGCGCTCTGAACATGCTGCTGATATCTCCCAAGCCAGCCTCTTTTCACTTTTGGCTGAAATGGCTTCATGTTCATCATACGCTTCGATATTTCCGCTTTTGCGATCCGGAGATGGAGTATGCGCTTCTCTGTGTCGATATCGATGATGTCTCCGTTCTTCACGATGGCGATGGGACCGCCGGAAGCCGCTTCCGGAGAAATATGGCCGATACAGAGCCCTCTTGTTCCTCCGGAAAATCTCCCGTCTGTGATGAGCGCTGCCCTGATCCCCCGCCCCTTGATCGCGGAAGTCGGAGAGAGCATCTCCTGCATTCCCGGGCCTCCTTTTGGTCCTTCATACCGGATGACGACCACATCCCCATCCGCAATTTTTCCTTTCAGGATCGCGGAGAGAGCTTCTTCCTGGGAATCAAAGACAACCGCTTTTCCCGAGAACCGCATCATGTTCTCTTCAATGCCCGCAATTTTTACCACAGCCCCGTCCGGTGCGAGATTTCCCGTGAGGATGGCAAGACCGCCGGTTTTCGAGAAGACATTTTTTCCGGTTCGGATTACGTCTCCGTCAGCCGGAGATGCTCCTTTTAAATAATCGCGGAAAGTCCCGGAGCACATTTTTGCGCTGAGGTGGAGAGGGGCTCTTCCGTCTTTTCTTACCGCATTGAGAATTGCCGGGATCCCTCCGACGCGGTGGACATCCTCAATATGTATATCCGGCCTGGAAGGAGATACCTTGCAGACATTAGGAGTGAGGGCAGAGAGTTCGTTTATCCGAGCTTGGATATAATCGATCCCTGCTTCCCTCGCGAGAGCAAGAGTATGGAGAACGGTGTTCGTGGATCCCCCCATGGCGAGATCGAGGATGAACGCGTTGTCGATCGAATCGCGGGTGATGATATCGGACGGACGAACGTTTTTCTTCAGGAGGTCCACAATGACATCGGCCGCTTTTTCGATGAGCGCTGCTCTTTCAGGATGGATCTCCCAGAGGAATTTTTTCTCATCGATCCATCTCGCCGCAGGGATGGTCCCGTTTCCGGGAAGCGCGAGACCGATCGCTTCCGCGAGACAGTTCATGGAATTTGCGGTAAACATGCCCGAACAGCTTCCGCATGTTCTGCATGATTCGGAGGCGATGAGAGCGAGTTCTTCTTCGGAGATTTTTCCCGCCGCGTGTTTCCCCACTCCTTCGAATACCGTGACGAGATCAGACTTGTTTTTGCCCGCGAGCATCGGCCCTCCACTCACATAAAGAGCAGGGATATCGATCCTTGCCATGGCGTTCAGCATTCCGGGAACGATCTTGTCGCAATTCCCGATCCCGATCCATGCGTCGCATGGATGAGCGCCGACGATAGTCTCGATCTGATCCGCGATGAGTTCGCGGGAGGGAAGGGAATATTT
>JBGSON010000034.1:0-8572 GCA_041739085.1 Candidatus Altimarinota bacterium
AATTGCAGAGCAAAGCGGATCATCTCCTCAAAATTTGAAGACCTCGTCTTTCCTTTTCCCACATTTCCGGGATTGATTCTATATTTATCAAGAGATTTCGCGCATGCCGAGACTTCACGGAGGAGACGGTGTCCGGAGTAATGAAAATCACCGATGAGAGGGACATGAGGATATGTATCCGTCATGAGAGACTTGATCTCCGGGATGGCTGACGCATCCTTCAGGTCCATGACAGAGACCCGGACGAGTTCTGCTCCGGCGTCTACGAGCTCTCCGATCTGAACGAAGGTCGCTTCTACATCTTCTGTCTTCGTGTTCGTCATGGACTGGATGGCGATCGGAGCATTCCCTCCGATAATAACATCGCCGACTTTGACAGGAATACTTTTTTTCATCGATACACACTTCTGAAAACATGATGCAGCGACACCATAGTAATTATTCATTGATTGGACTTCAAGCATACCTATTATGTGAACAAAAGATTTATACATACCTCTACTGTTCAACGGCCTCATTTTTCATTACAGTATATGCACTTTTTTCATTGTTATGGATTCCCAAAAACTGAGGACCGGTTCACGGATCATTGTCGATGGCGATCCCTATGTGGTCATGGATTATGCCTTTAAACAAGCGCCCAGAGCGGTGGGAAAGATGGTGGTGAAGATCAAGAATCTCCTCACCGGCGGAATGCACGAAAAGACCTACAACTCAGGAGAAAATGTCCCCGATGCCGATATTTCTATTTCAGGGGCGCAATTCCTTTATGCAAACGGGAACACCTACACATTCATGGACATGGAATCATATGAACAATTCGAGTTTGACCGGAAAAAACTCGGCGACACTGCTCTCTATCTCACAGAAGGAGCAGAAGTAAAAGTCATGAACTGGAACGGTTCTCCCATCAATATTGAACCGCCAGCCACTGTGAAGCTGAAAGTGATGGAAACAGAGCCTGGGGTCCGGGGAGATACCGCGTCCGGAGGATCAAAACCTGCAAAATTTGAAACGGGCCTTGTCGTTCAGGTTCCTTTCTTCATCAATGTCGATGATCTCATCGTCATCAACACTTTTTCCGGTGAATACAAAGAGAGAGCGTGAAGAAGACTATGCGGCATTCCTTATCCGGAAGACACTGACGATCAGCCATTTCCTGCCAGGGAGATTTTCTCTTCTCCGGCAGAAGATTTTGGTTCAGTCATCACAAATCGAAGGTACTCCTCAGCAAAACGGTTCATGTTTTCGAGGGAGAATGTCTGGATCCACGTACTCCCAGCCCGGGGTCTCATCGTTACGGAGATCGTCGTATCTTCATTCCTGGAAAGGATTTCAGATATGTCGGCAATGACTCCGACGATCCTCAGGATCTCTTCCCTCATGGGACGCCATTCGGGGTGATGGAAGAGATGGCGCGCGGTGGAGAGAGCAGGTGCGTTCCCATTGAGGATCTCAACGACGAGGAGAGTGAGGCGCGTCTTCATCTCATTATCCGTGTCTTCACTTTCCATATCCGGAAATATCGAGACAGGTATGGAGGAGCCCTCTTCAGAGAGGTGAGAACGAAGTGTCCGGAGAATGCAGGCTTTCTCCATGGAGAGACGGTCGCTCACATAATTTCTCCCTTCTTTGGAAAAGCTATTCCTGTTCCTATGTTTCCCCGCATCATCAATATCAAGGACCTGGAGAGTAGCGATCATTTTGATGATCTCATGCTTTGCTTCTTCACGTAGCTCGGGGTTCCCGGGTACAAGTTTATCCAGTAATTCTTCCAGATCAGTCCCATGTTTTTCAGAAGCGAGATGCGTTTCACCTTGATTCAGAGGCTGGTGATGAAAACTGACAGCGGTCGCTGCCACAAGAGCAACGTGGTCGGGAAGTACCCTCTTCAGAGTCCGTTTCAGAATATATTGTCCGATGAGATTGTGGCTCTGGAGCGTAGCTTTCTCTTGAGATCCCGGAGGATAGAGACCGCCTTTTGTCAGTTTAATGATTGCCGCCTTCCCGATATCATGGAGTGAGGATGCGACGACAGCTGCTACCTGGGTGACTCCCTGAAACCGGCGGGATTCAAAAACTTCAGTTGCAACATTCACAAGGTCTGAAGCAAGTTCAGGATCGTTGAGAGAGATAAGGATGAGGATCCTCCTCATCTCATTCGTGAGATCACTTTGTTTTTCCTTCATCTGAGAAAGCGATTCATGGCCCTGGGGATTCTGTTCCATGACCTTCCTCAAGGGATCATGCTCCTGTGGAGTCGAGACATCAATTCGGGAGAGACGTTTGGTCAAATTGCCGATACGGCTGATGACCTCATGGAATTCGTGACCTAGCGTTGCGATATAATCAGAGCCATGGATGCTCTTGAGCAGTAATCCGAGTTCTTTCTCGCTTGCAATAGCAATCCGGTCAAGAATAGCAACAGAATCAAAGTGAAGGAGAATGCCATCTTTGCTTCCGGTTATGAGTTCTGTAAAACGATCGATGTATTCGAGGAGAATCCTATTATATTCTATGACAGAAGAAGATGGATTCAATTCTTTCGGAAAAACCGGCAAAGTCTCACGGAAGAGACAGAAGTTTTTTAGTTGAGGGGTGAAATGAGAATATTCAAGACGGAGAGGTCTTGGATGCGGCTTTCCGCCTTCAAAAACGGTAAACCCCTCAGGTATAGTACGGAAAGGTGGTGGTTGATGAAGATCGACATCGCTCGCTCCATTACAATCCACAGAATCCATGCCGAATCCATCCGGAGAAATAAGACCGGCAGTGGCCATCCATTCCTGCATGTGACGCACGGATTCTTCTTCCAGTTGAATAGCGGCGCCATTCGCACCATCGATTCTCAAGATCCTTGCGGAAAGAACAGCAGGGGACACGATTTCATCATCCCCCCCCATAAGCGAGACTTCAACCGATTGTCCAGGAATCAAAGGCGTCTCCGAGAGTTCTGAATCATTGAATGCAAAGAAAATCCCTCCGCGGGAAACATTCGTGATGGTGCCTGGTGTTTCAGCTCCGTTTTGTTTATCTCGCACGACGCCCGGCCTCAAAATGTCAAATCTTTCAAACCTTCTTCGGATCGGGGGAGTCGATGCAGATAAGGCTCTATTCAGAGGCACCTCTCCTTCATGCGAAGGAGTAGCCGGGTTTTCTTCTCTTCCCGCAGTCTCGGAAACGGGGCCTGTTGCGAGCATTTGCTCTCTCGGACTCATAGTAAACGGAAAACAGTCGCGAGTTTTTCATAAAGGGAAAATTCTGAAAAGGACGGGTTCATAACCCGTTCATGGAGTTCTCTCCTATGTGAAACGAGAAAATAGTCAGGTGCGGATGTCAATTATCAGGTTCATCCAGTGATGAACCCTGCGAACACCGAAAAACCATGGAATATTCAAACAAGAATGCCGGGCAACACGAGATCTGCACAAAAACCTCAAATCTCTTTTTCGATTATCGGATCTCAATCTCTATGGATTTCGAGCGTCCGGATCCATCGACTCCTACAATCTCATGACTTCCGATGACCGGGATCCAGAAAATGCTCTGGCCGCTCCCGACCAGATCCCCGTCCACAAACCATTCCGCTCTCCCGCTCGCGGAGAAACGGATTTTTTGCGTCTCCCTCGGCATTTCTGACGTGAGAATAAACCTCTGGCCTGAAATCGGGGTGAGGATCCGGAATGTATCCGAATCGGTAGGAATCGGTTGAGATGGTCCGGATACTTCGGGATCATTTCCTCTGCAGAATTCGTCGAGGACGAACTTTTTTATTATCGGTTCGTTTTGCATGAGTTCATCCATGATCGCTGCAAAAAGCGGAGCTGCTCCAGTGATCCCGGAAACGTCTTTCATCGGAGATCCGTCGGCGTTGCCGACCCAGACGAGGATTCCATATTTCTCAGAGAACCCCACAGTCCAGTTATCACGGAAGTTCCTCGTAGTGCCGGTTTTCGCTGCGACTGCATAGGGAAAGTCCAATGGATTCTCTGTTCCGAATGAATTGATGCGGGCGGTCTCATCACTCAGAATATCTACGAGCTCAAAGACATTTGAGCAGGAAGCGACCGGAGCCTCACTCGCTTCAGAATATGAAGAGGAAGGGAGGAAATGAAATCGCACCGGTCGCCCTCCGCTCGCGAGAATCCCGTATGCTCTCGCCAGTTCAAGAGGTGAAATGGGGAAACTTCCGAGCGCAGAAGAGAGGCCATAATCTCCGGATTCTGCTTCGCCGACAGAGATACCAAAGTTCCTGAGAAACGTGTAGAAGGAATCGTCTCCGAGTTCGGCGAGCAGTTTTACCGCGGGGATATTCCTGCTTTCTCCGAGCGCCTCCCGGATGGTGATCTCACCTCTGAACTCGAGATCATAGTTCTGGGGTTCGTAGAAGAAAGATCCCGATGTCTCAAACCCGCTCGGATCATCATAGACGAGCGTTTCTCCCGTCCAGCCAAATCGTTCAAACGCGAGGAGATAAAGGAATGGTTTCAATGTGCTCCCTACAGATCGCTCTGAGCTCAAAACATCGACCTCCCCGGAATGCCCTTTATCCTGAAAATCCGAATTACCGATATACGCCAGGATCTCTCCGGTGGAAGTATCCCAGACAAGAACCGCAGCGTTGTTGATTTCATTAAGCTTCAGCCTTTTCAGATGGACTAAAACGAGATTCTGGACTTGCATCTGGATATCACGGTCAATGGAGGTACGGATCTGAGTTTCTCCTTTTTCGATGGATGATCTCACCGCATTCAAATTGTGAAGAAAGACGATAAAATGGGGTGCGATGGGATCATCCCCTTCAGAAGTGAGGACGAGTGATTCAGCGAGCGCTCTTTCTGATTCTGGAGATGCGATGAATCCCTCCTCTTCCATGCGCCTCAAGATGTATTCCTGGCGGGATTTTGCGGAATCAAAATTCCGGAAGGGATGGAATCTTTCCGGAGATTGGGGGATTCCCGCAAGAAAGGCAGATTCCGCGAGGTCGAGCATCCCTGCACTTTTTCCGAAAATTTCCTCCGCAGCCGCTCCGACTCCGATGATGTTCCCGCCAAAACTCACCCGGTTGAGCCAGAGTTCTAAAATCTCGCTTTTTGACAGATGCTTTTCGAGACGGAGCGCAAAGAGAGATTCCATGATCTTTGCCTTCAGCGTTCTCTCCGGAAGGTGATAATAATTTCGGGCGACCTGCTGGGTGATCGTTGACCCCCCTGAGACGACTTTTCCGAGAAGCAGATTGTCTTTTATCGCCCTGAGTGTCGCGAGGACGTCGATCCCATGATGATGGAAAAAATTGCGGTCTTCCGCTGCTATGACCGCATCGATGAGATCGGGAGAAACTCCCTCCATCCCGATATCGATTTTCTTCATCTCCTCCTGTGAGAGGGAGATCTCGAGCACATTGCCATTTCGGTCGGTAAACATAATACTTCCATCATCCCGGTAAAAATCCTGGGGAAGAGGAAGCGAGAGGAAGATCCATATGAACCAGAAGGGGATCGAGAGAAAGAGACAGAGCCCAGAAAGAATAATTGACAAATACTTCAATGTGTGTCAAAATGATTAGAAAACTTCAGTGAGATTTTTGCTTATATTTTCACTATTCGATGGAAATCGCAACGGAAAAGTCAAAGGATGATGCTTCTCGAGATATCGCCCGTATCCTCAGGGAAAAGAACAACATCCTCCTCGTCACACACGCGAAAATGGACTGTGACGCACTCTCCTCAACAGTCGCACTGTATCTCATCCTGAGAAAGATGGGGAAAAAGGTGACGGCAGTCTGTCAGGATCCGGTTCCTGAGGCATTCCGCTTCCTTCCGGACACCGATGTCATGAACACGGCATTCGCCGGGAATTCGAATTTCATCATCACGATCGATACTTCCCAAAAAGGGATTGAGGATATCACCTGGAATATAGAGGATAATAAAGTAAACATTATCATCACCCCGAAAGCAGGAGAAGGAATGGTGTCAGAAAATGATCTCACGTTCTCGGGCGGGACAAGCAAAAATTTCGATCTTATCATTTCCTGCGATGCTGCAGACATAGAGCAACTCGGAAAGATATATGAAGATAATACGAGTCTTTTTCATTCCCTTCCTCTCGTGGTCATCGATCATCATGCTTCGAACGATGGTTTTGGGACCATCAATCACATCGTCGTTACCAATGCATCGACTACGGAGGTCATATTTGACCTCATCCCCGAGATCACAGGAAAGGGTCATGAATATCTCGATGCCGATATTGCAACGCTTCTTCTCGCTGGGATCATAACAGATACCGGGAGTTTCCAGCATCCGAACACCACTCCAAAAAGTTTCGAAGTCGCGGCTAACCTCATCGATATGGGAGCGAGACAACAGGAGATCATCAAACACCTTTTCAAGACCAAAAAGCTGACAACGCTTCGGCTCTGGGGAAGAGTCCTCTCAAAGATCAAGAACGACCCGATCCACCGGTTTGTCTGGAGTACGGTGAGTGAACAGGATTTTTCAGATGAACAGGCAAGCTCTGATGAGACTGAAGGCCTCATCGACGAACTTCTTTCCAACGCTCCGGGTGTCGAAGTCGTGCTTCTCCTCAAGGAACGGGAAGACGGCGTCATCAGTGGATCCATCCGGACTACGACTCCGGCATGTGACGCGACGAAGATCGCCGAGATGTTCGGGGGGGGAGGACACCGGCAGGCAGCTGGTTTTAAGATCCGGAACGCGGTCAGTTTTGAAGGAGTGATTGCTGATGTCATCCCGAAGATACAGGAGTATCAGGCGGAGAGACTCGGGATCCAGCGGAAAAATCCGCATGAAGAGACACAGAATAAAGAATCATCCCCGCAAAAAAGCGAAAGAGATCCAGACGAGATGAAAAAATCCTCTGTTAAAGAAAGCAAAACGGAAAAACCAGGCATAAAAATCTCTGACGTGAAATCATCAGGGATGCGGGCTGTTGAAGATATCCGTGATTTTGACCAGCATCCGGAAAAAGAAAGCGGTCATTCTCCTGTTCTCGTCGAGAGGGAGCAGCGGTCCGTCGAGGATATCCATGATTTCGATGCTGTGATCCCGGGAGAGAAGAAGATCCCAAAAATCCTTCCGGATGATGCGATCCCGGATTGGATGGTCGACGGAGAAACGCCAAAGAACTCCGTTCGTGAAGAGAAAGAAGAAATCCCAGAGTGGCTGTATGATACCAGGAAAAATATTGCTCCTGAAATAGAGATGCCGGGAGAGAAGGAGAGGAAAGTATCTCCTGAGGACGAAATTCCGGATTGGCTTGAAGAAAAAAAACCAGAAAAGAAATCTCCAAACATTCTCAGGAAAGAGAGCATTCCCCTTCAAAATCCTGAAATGATATCACCGGCTATTTCTCCCGTGAAGAAATCCGAGAAGGAAAAATCCACATCGTTCGCAAAAGAGAGAGCGGTGACGGGGGACTCTGAAGGAAAGGGGCGCGGGAATATTCCGCCGCAACCGATGCAAAAAAAATCTACACCCGGCGGGAAGAGTGTGCAGAAATCCGCACCGCAAAAGTCGCCCGTTACGAATGCACCTGCAAAGACAATGATTACCACTCAGCCAATACAAGAAAGACCGAAGATTGTTCCTGAAATGCCAAAAGCTCCTCATGCTTACTCTGTTCCTCAGCAATCTCCGGTATTTAATCCGCCAGTCGCTCCGACACATCTTCCGCCGCCCTCGCAACCGAAAGCAGCGTCACCAGCTTCTTCAAGGGGCGCGTCGTCACTTCCGCCGACACCCCCGAAACCTCCTCAGCCACCTATCCCTCGTATTTCCAACGCGGTTCCAGAAATAAAAAGACCAGTTTCTCCGATCCCGCCTTTGATGCCTGCCAGGATACCCGAGCAACAGATGAATCCCCGTGTCCCGCAATCAGGAATACCCGGACAGGGAGGACAAGGGGGGAGACCTTCTGAAAGAAAGAATGAACTTCCTCCGCTTGCGAACATACTTGACCCCAATCCACCGGCCGACCTTATCCCACAAGCTCCAAAAACGGCACCTCGACCGGCGATGCAAGCCCCCCAGCAAATCCCCCAGAACTGGACGCCTCCTCCTCCGCAATATGGACCTCCACCACAGGGGACATATTCTCCGCAGCTTCCATCACCTTCTCAATACAATCCTCAGATGCCGCAACCGTGGGGATATCCTTCACCGCAGAACCTGCCTCAGCAACAACAGCCATATCCGGGTCAGATGCCATCTCCTCCTCCGGGATATGGTGCTCCCGGAATGCCTCCTATGATGAACCCACAACAAGGTGGACAGCAGCCTCCATATCCGCCACAGGGATATTATCCTCCCCAGACAGGATATCCTGGAATGCTCCCGGGTGGCCCTCCGCAGCAGTAGCACCATGAAAAATCATGATATGTCGAAATGCAGTTGAGAAAAATGCTGTAGCTTACGAACCTCTTTTTCCAGCATTCAGATTATGAAAGAGAGGTGAATTCGCCTTGAAAATTCTTACTTTTTCTTCAAGAATCTGATAGAATACTAGGAATGGAAGAGCAATTTTACTCATATTCACGTGGCTGACGATC
>JBGSON010000041.1:0-21876 GCA_041739085.1 Candidatus Altimarinota bacterium
TCGACTTCCGGCGGCGGGTTTTCTCTCATGGCGGAAGCGCTCGGTCTTTCCGGAATGCTTGAGGTCCCTGTCGTTGTCCTGGAAGCGCAGAGGCCGGGACCATCCACCGGACTTCCCACGAGAAGCGCGCAGGCGGACCTCCGGCTTGCGATGCATGCAGGGCAGGGGGATTTCCCGAGGCTCGTCCTCGCTCCCGGCGATCACCGCGAGTGTGTCCATCTCTCCGCTGAAGCTTTTAATTATGCGGAAAGGTTTCAGATCCCCGTTATTCTCCTCACCGATAAATATCTCGCCGATGCGTTCAAGAGCGAAGAACTGGATATTGCCGATGGAATAGAGATCGAGAGGGGACAACTGGTGGAATCAACACAGGGAGAATACAAGAGATATCTCGACACAAAAGACGGTGTTTCTCCGAGAGCGGTCCCGGGAACAAAAGGATGCGCGCACACTTCTACATCGTATGAGCACAATGAGTTCGGCAAGGCGACGGAAAAAATCGAGGAAGTCGTGGGCATTGCCGAGAAACGGTGGAGGAAGATGAAATCCCTGGAAGAATCTCTCCCCGACCCAAAACTCTATGAGAACGGAGTCGAGATCCCGGCAAGGTCACTCGATGGAGAGACTGTGCTCTTTCTCTGGGGCGGGACGAAAGGCCCTGCTCTTGAGGCTCAGAGACTGCTGAAAGCCCAAAGCTTGAACACAATTATTGTTCAAATGCAGTATATCTATCCGTTTAAAGCCGAGTCCGTGAAAAAAATCCTTGCTCCTGCAAAGACGATCATCGCGGTCGAAGGGAATATATCCGGACAGCTCGAAGGAGTCCTCCGGCAGTTTACGGGAATATCCGCACACCATTTCATACGGGATTACACAGGAAGGCCGATGACGGGGGAAGGGATCGCAGACGAAGTTCATAAAGTATAAAGTTGAAAGTTATCTCTATGACTGAAAAAGAACGGACCATCGGCGACTTTAGCACTCCGGAAACACCATCCTGGTGTCCGGGATGCGGAAATTTCGGGATCATCTCTTCTCTGAAACAAGCGCTCCTCCAGTCAGGGTCCGATCCTGACAATACCGTGGTCGTTTCCGGTATCGGATGCGGATCGCTCATGCCCTATTGGTTCAAAACTTATGGAGTCTGCACGCTTCATGGACGTGCGATCCCCTTCGGTACGGGAGTGAAGATCGCGAACCATGATCTCCGGGTCATCGTCAATTGCGGAGACGGGGACGGTCTTGGGATCGGCGCGGGTCATTTTGTTCATTTCTTCAGAAGGAATCTCGACATCACCGTAATCATTGATAATAACGGTGTGTACGGACTCACGAAAGGACAGACTTCCCCGACAGCAAAGAAAGGGACGGTGACGAGCTCCACTCCATTTGGCTCGCTCGAAGAATTCACCAACGGCGAAGCGCTCGCCATCACCATGGGAGCGACCTTCGTCGCCCGGGGATATACTGCTGATCAGAAAGGCCTCACCGAGATCCTGAAAAAGGCCATCGAGCACAAGGGCTCTTCCTTCGTCAATATCCTCCAACCCTGCGTCATCTTCAACAAAGTGGAAACATACGATTTCTACAAAGAGCGTGTCCTCACACTCGAAAAACCGTTTGCGTCGCGGAATGAAGCGTATGCATTCGTCACGACACCGCAGGAAAAAATCCCGGTAGGAATAATTTTCGAAGAGAATCTCCCGACGTATGAAGAGCGTCTTCCCCAGATGGCAAAAGCGCCCCTTGTCCGCCATGACCTCAGGAATATCGATGTGTCAGCATTCATGGACGAGAGAACGTAAGGAGAATCCCCCATCAGGAAAAAATGTATTTTTCCCCTCTCTCGATGAATGACAAAAGGAAAATTCAATTCGCGGACGATGAATTCGAATCTGTCATAACATTATTCAGACTGCGTACGCCTTCATTGGTCATCGGTCTTCTTCTCGGGATCGGCATTTCTTTTGCGACATCGCGCTTTGAAGAAGTCCTCTCCCACAATGTCCAGGTTGCTTTTTTCCTTCCCTTCATCGTCTACATGGCGGATGCCGTCGGCACTCAGACGGAAGCGATTTATTCGAGATGTTTAAAAACAGGGAAAGCGGAGTTCTCCAAGTTTTTTAAAAAAGAACTCTTCTTAGGTATCATATTCGGGATTATTTTTGGCTTATGTTCCGGGATCATCGCGTTTCTCTGGCTTCATAATGAACTTCTCGCGATCAGTGTCACTACCGCATCCTTTCTTGCGATCGCTATCGCCCCTCTCATCGCATTGTCCATTACCTATTTTTTCCAGGCCATTGGAAAAGATCCTGCGGCCGGCTCCGGACCTATTACAACGGTACTCCAGGATATGTCGAGCGTCATCATCTATGGATTAGTCTGCACGGTGATTCTCCTATAAAATCTCTCGACTGGCTCCTGAGGATATCACCGGGGAGCGAGTTCCCAATTCGGGGGATCTTCTCATACGGTTCCCTCGCCCAAAACTGTCGCCGCAACTGGGGCTTCATATATCGCAAATAGGAAAAAGCATTGACTTTTTTTCCGATTATCAAAAAAATTACCCAGACTTTTTTTAATGATCATGATTTCCATTTTCATTGCCATCATCATCCTTGTTCTCATTATCTTCATCAACCTCAAACTGGATTCGATTTATACAAAAGTGGGGGCCTATCTTGCTATCGGAGGCATGAGTGCCCTTTATCTCATGACCCAGGGGGAATTCGCGAGAGAAGTGGTCCGTCTCACTTCCATTGATTACGCACAGTTCATCGTGATCCCGCTCATCACTGTATTTATCGCGAGTCTTGGACTTTTTTCCCTCAAGATCAAGGCCGGGACCCGAATTGGATGGTTCCTTTTTCTCATCTGTCCTCTCGTCGGAAACTTCGGCACAACGTGGGCTCTTGTCCCCATCGGGCTCAGCCTTGTTCCGTTTCTGAAAAAAGAATACCCTCAGAAGTGGCTTTTCATCCTCATCACCATGGGGATTTTCTCGATGAACTTCATGGCCCTCGGCACGCTCCTCGCCGATCCTCCCCAGGCATTCTGGGCGATCAAAGCGGGACTAGCCGGGAAACCGCTCGGATTCTTTTTCCCGTTCACAAAGTTCTGGCCGTATCTCCTCACGACCCTTTTTGTATATTTCGTCACCCTGAGGCGAATCGGTGTCCATTTTGGAAACCTCTCTGAACTGTTGAATTACCGCCCGGAAAACTCCTGGAAATTTTTCTACGGGATTCTTCTTGCCGGAACACTCGCGTACGCACTCCTCTTTCTTATCGGATTTCAGATTACGTATTTCCTCGGGTCGATTTTTATTGTCGGTCTTCTCACGAGCCGATTTTTTGGCCATGAAGCATTCCATAATACGATCCACTGGTCGCTCGAAACAGCGGCGGTATTTGTCGCGTTCTTTGCCGTTGTCGCGTTTGTCCATTCCGGACTCCATTCCATCCATTTCGAGAATCAGGCGATGACGGCGATGGTCATCCCCATGACGATGTTCGCGGATAACGCCGCGGCGTTCGCGGCCGCATACCCGCAATTCGAACCGCTCAGCGATTCGTACATGACGTGGTTTGACCTCCATCCCGCCGTTGCGTACGGCGGAGTTTCCCCATTCGGAAACGGCCCTCAGATCACGCTCTTCCTCGTCATCCTCGTCGCGCTGAAAATGACAAAACCCGGGCAGGTATTTAAAGACTGGTTTATTGAAGCGTCCATCTTCATGCCGTATCTTCTCGTGTGGACGCTTTCCGCGACGACACTCATTGACCATGGCATAGAAGTTACTGTTGCAATGCAATTCCTCATCGGGATCATCGCGAGCGCGGTCGCATTCCAGGCGATGGACCTCCAGCAGAAATTCCGGATCCACGTCACGGGAGATGACTGGACGGGACGGGAACACGGGAAAAAAGCATAGGGACTCAACTCATTTCTCGTGTTACCTGCGAGACAAATTGCACAAAAGAATGGAGTTCATCAAAACCCATCTTCTTTCTCACTTCCATATGGACCGGCCTGTCTGCGACATATGCTTGAAGAGTATTTCTCAGTTGAGTTCTTTGTTCTTCCAGGATATCTGTGTTGACCACGACAATCGGAACAGAAATATGAATTGCCCGTTGCGCTAGGACAAGACCTGATGGCGACCTCGCTCCAAGATTAAAGTCAGTAAGGAGTGCGGAAAGACGCCCTTCCATCTCTTCAAGAAGAGTAAGCGCATGATTTCCGTCCTCTGTATTCACGACGTCAATCGCTCCGCCAATTCTCTTCCCTCTCATGACGCTCACTATGAGGTCCATATCATCAGGGGTGTCTTCCACGACAAGGATTTTGGGTTTTAAAATATCGGACATGGAAAGGGAAGAAATGAAAGATAGAAAAAGGTCAATTGCGTGGACGAGAAAACAATATTTTGAAACGTGTTCTTCATCATGAGGGGGAATTGCTTTTCCGCATGACACCACAATTTAATAATAATTGCTCAATATACGCCCGGAGTTCGTGAGGACTCATTTTTTCGCGGACTTCAACGCATGCTGAGAGATGAAGAGAAATTTGACGAAGTTTAGCCAACAATTCCTCTCTCTCCTTGCGCCTAGAAGTTGTATTCACGGTGACCTGCGGTATCCCCACCTCAATGGCTCTTTTTGCCAAGTCAAATCCAGAGACAGGCGGAGATTGGGGCCCGAGTTCCAAATCTGTAAGGAGCGCAGAAAATCCCTCTCTCGTTGTTTCAATGAGATTCAGGGCTTCATTCCCATCGTCAGTGATGGTGAAATCGAGACGCCCGTCTTGTGTAAAAACCATCTCCAGAACTAATTTCGAAGTGGGTTCGTCTTCAACGACAAGGATTTTGGGTCTAGGGACGGTATCGGTCATAAATGAACATAAAAATGAGAGATAATTCCGGATTTTTCTGTCAAAATCAACGTTCCTTCAGCGGAAATTCCGGGTCAAAAAGCATGCGAATCATTTCCTGCACCGTGGGAATATGTATCGCTCCGTATTCTGATCTGCACATCGGATCTTTCCTCATCTCCTCAGGGCCGGAGGCGGAAAAAAGGAGCCCCCCCTCGTTCGTCACCGCAGAGGCAAGATGCTCGTTTGAAAAATCAATCCCCATCCCGCCGTTCATGATGGGGAACGGGATTTCATTTTTTAGCACCCTTTTGAGAAACTCTGTTTTCTCTTCATGGGATTCAAATTCCGGAGCTCTCAGATCCCGGTTTGGACACAGGACTTCTCTCATTGAAATCTCGGAAAAATCGAGGTGTAATCATCATGCTTTCTTCCGGATTTGTCAAAATAATAAAAGTTGAACATGGAGGCATATGCCTGTATTACACATTTGAAAATGCTTTCTTATGTATCATGATTTTCTCTGTTTCTCCCTCATCGATTTATTTGTAGGTATTCACACCCGGATACTTTATAATCCCACCAGATTTGTATTGGTATCCTATGGCGCAAAATCCATTTCAGAAATCCGCCGTGGACAAAAAGATCCTTTCCTACGAACAGCGTATTTCTCATCGCCAGGAAATCATCCGGAGCATCAAGGCAAAAGCGAATATGCGGAGGACCAGAGCTGAACAATTTGCCGACTGGATGACTGCTTTTTTTGGTACGAGCGCTTTCTTATGGTTCAACATCATCTGGTTCGTCCTCTGGTTGCTCATCAATACAGAGTCTCTTCCCTTTATTCCGGCATTTGATCCTTATCCCTTTGGAGTCCTGACTATGGTGGTGTCCCTGGAGGCGATCGTCCTCGCTATCATTGTTCTCATCTCTCAAAATAGATCAGCCAAGATTTCAGAACTCCGTGAAGAAATCGATATTCAGGTGAATATGATCGCTGAGATGGAAATCACGAAAACAATGAAACTCATGGCGCTCCTGCTCGAGAAAAATGGGATTAATATTGCGACCGATCCGGAACTGAAGACGATGCTGGAACCGATGGATATGGAAAAAATTAAACAGGCCCTGGAGAGTGAGATGTGAGAGCCTGCCGAATTGACTGTCTGCTCTCCCCTGAGAACCATCGACTCTTCTCATGTGCAGGAAGAAAGATCATTTTTGATAATGCTGGTTGAGCGCCCGGACGCCACAAAAAGGGGCACCCGTGGAAGAATGCCCCAAAGAGTACATTAGTGTAGAATTATTTCTTGATCAGTTCGAAGGTGGCATTGAGTTCGATGTTCAAATAACGTTTTGTATAATAATCTCCGATATAAATGTATTCAGATACCTGCGTGATTTTCCCTACTTTCCCGCCGGCAAGTTTTGCGAGGATCTGCGCTTTTCTCAACGCATTGCCATACGCCTTGTCATAGAGCTTCTGGTAATCGGCATCCGTGAGGGATTCCTCAAAGAAGGCTGTGTCATAAGGACCCATGTCCTTGTAGACGCTATTCAATGTGATGGAAACATTGCTCTCTGTGTTGAGGGAGGAGATCGCTTCAGCAAGTTCGAGGTCATCGAGTCCGCTCGTAAGAGTGAGCGCATAATCATGGCTCATTCCGTACTCAGTGATCTGATTAGCTTCACCATAGACTGGATTGATGCTCATCCAGGAATGAGTGAGTTCATACTTAGCCCCGAGTGAGTCGAGTTTCCCCTTGATGATCTCCTGAATATCTTTATCTTTCTGGGAGATCTCGGCCATCGTCGGAGAACCAAAAATAGAGACATTGATATTCGCATTAAGAATCGTGGAATCATTGAGCGGTGATTCGATCCTTGCCCTCCCCGTTACGGAAATAGTCCTGAGCGTCTCGCCGCACCCATTCCCGGGGCATGCATCCTCAGCGAATGCGAGGGAAGCACCCGCAGTAACGAGGAATAGAGCAAACACTGCTGTTTTCAAAAATTTGTTCATAGAGAATTGGAAAAAGTGTGAGTATTCTACGGGAGTTTTGAACGAAAATCAAACACCGGGACGAAGGAATTCACCGGACATTCATGTATTCCTTCTCACAACATCCAGTTGAACGAATCCATCGGAATCACATGGGAATGATCGATCCTCAGTCTTAGATCATGTGACGAACGCAAATTTGCCATACCAACTCCTAGGTGTTATAATTGCATAATCATATTCTCCTCTTTTCCCATGCCATATGGATGAGCAAAACCCAAATAAAAGCTTCTATACTCCCGCATCCCCATCCCCATCTCCATCTTCTCTTCAGTGCAAGAAGATGAATAGTGATGACGATGATGAAAACATTCAGGTCCCTTATAAAATGGAGGACTTCCGGGAATCGCCGGCTTCTCCGTGGGGAAAAATCTTACCGAGCATCGTTGCCATTGGGATCATCCTTCTCGGGAAATTTGTTCTCTTTCCTCAGTCGTTCGCCGAGAAAGTATTTAGTGCGATGGAAGATGATTTGAACGAGATCGTGAAAGTGAAAGAGGAGCAGTTCTTTCCCATGCTCGAACAGTTTATATCAGATGCAAGTTCATATACCGCATCGGAAGAGTCACTCTATGCGTCCCTTGAAAAAATTCAGAAAATGGCTTCGGATCTCACCATGATGTTCAGAGAGTCAGAAGTGAGATTCCCCTACGGGGATTTCTCCCAGGAAGAAAAACAAAAAATCGAGAACTACTTTGATCTCTCCATTGCCTTTCATGAGGGCCAGGAAGCGTACCTCAAAAATGTCGGGACGTGCCTCGACATGGTCTTCGCACAGGAATCCGACGCTGTCTCGTATTGCCTTCAGATCGATTCCGACTGGTATGACGTTGCGAGCGAATACGCTGAAAATGTCATGAATACCCTTGAAATGACGGATGAAGAGAGGGACGCATTCCAAGAGGAGTTTTTCCGGGAGCCGGAATACTGATTTACCGCAAAGGGAAATATGTTTCCGGAGAGATGGATAGAGCTCAAAAATTTGACTTTCCCGAGAAACCTGGAGGAAAATTATAGAATGAAACAAGCACTCCTCTTTGAGCGGCTTCAGAAAACGAAAAATGCGGTCCGGTGCACCGCGTGCGCAAGAAAATGTGTCATCGCCGACGGAAAGAGCGGGTTCTGCGGAGTGCGCGCAAATATCGGGGGTGAGCTCTTTCTCACACCGTACGACAAGGCGATCGGATGCCATCTCGATCCTATTGAGAAAAAACCGCTTTACCATTTTCTTCCTGGGACTCCCGTATTTTCTTTCGGCACGTACGGGTGTAATTTCGGCTGTCTCTTCTGCCAAAATTCCGACATGTCCCATACCCCGAGGGAGCTCCACGCCGACGACTACCACCTCCTCCTCGGCGATATTGCCGACAAGACGCCCGAGAAGATCGTGAATTTCTGCGTTCAGAATGACATCCCTTCCATCGCGTACACCTACAACGAACCGACTATCTTCGCGGAATACTTCCTCGATACTGCCATCCTCGCGAAAAAACACGGGATCAGGAATATCCTCGTTTCAAACGGCTTCTTTTCCGAAGAGCTCCTGGAAAAGATGAAAGGAGTCATCGACGGGATCAATATCGACCTCAAGGGATTTTCAGATGGGTTTTACCGGAAGAACTGCCAGGCGCGTCTTTCCCCCAAGGCCGCACCGGATCTTTCCTCATTCCCAAAAAAATATCAGAAGTACAAGGAACTCGGACGGATCCTTAAAAATATCGAATTGACGCATAAATCAGGGATCTGGCTGGAAGTGACGACGCTCGTCATCCTCGGGGAAAATGATTCCGATCGCATTCTCCGGAATATCGCGGAATTCCTCGTATTTGTTTCTCCGGACATCCCCTGGCACATCTCTGCATTCCATCCCGCCTTCAAGATGCTCGATATCCCGGCAACGCCGAAAGAACTCCTCCAGAAAGCGTATGAGGCCGGAAAAAAATCCGGTCTCCATTTTGTGTACACGGGAAACATCACTCACGGGAAAGAGAATACGGAATGTCCGGAATGCGGAAAAACGCTCATCACCCGCCATCACTACTTCATCATGGAAAATCTCATCATCGACGGAAAATGCCCCCATTGCCAACACTCTCTCTCAGGAATATGGAAGTAAAGGACATGAACGTTGCCGGCACATTCTATCCCGCCCACCCGGAAAAACTCACGGAGCAGGTCTCCGCGTTCCTGAAGAGGGCGTCGAAAAACTCATCGAAGATCGACGGGCACGTCCGCGGGATCATCGTCCCCCATGCGGGATACATCTATTCCGGACAGGTCGCCGCGTATGCATTCGATGTTCTCGCGAAAGAAATCAAAGGACGAAAGGCTGTCGGAAAAATACGGATCGTCATCCTCTCCCCGTCCCACTACTATCCGTTTCAAGGTGCGGCGACTGCGGATTACGATGGGTTCAGAACACCTCTCGGAGAAGTCTCTTCCCGGAGCATCCTCCGCGAGAAAGGAGTGGTAGAAGGTGAGATCAGAAATATCCCTGAGCTGTTTTTGAAGGAACACTCCCTGGAAGTGGAACTCCCCTTTCTCCAGACGGCACTTGAAGGGACTCCTTTCATCATCCTTCCTCTCCTCATCGGAGAGAGTGACCCGAAGGTCCTCGCGGACGCAATCGCTCCCTTTGCCGAAGATCCGGACACGTATTTTGTCGTTTCATCGGATCTCTCCCATTTCCATACCGATGAAATCGCGAGGGACAAAGACTTGAGCCTTTGCCAGACGGTGGAAAATCTTGATTTCGAAAAAATGGGATGCGGAGAGGCATGCGGAAAAACGGGCATTGAGACGATGATGCATCTCGCGAAGGAAAACGGGTGGAGGATCGACTGCCTCCTCTACGAAAACTCGTCTGCTACCTCCGGCGATTTCTCGAAAGTCGTTGGCTACGGGGCATTTGTGGTCTATGATGAAACCAAACCCCATGAATGAATTTTCAAATGAAGAGAGAAGATCTCTTCTCCTCATCGCACGGAACGCCATCGCGAAAAAGCTTGGAGAAGGCCTCTCTCCCGGTATCGCCAAACTCACCGACGCGAAATTTTTTACTCCGCGCGGAGTCTTTGTGACCCTCGAGATCGAATCCGCTCTCCGCGGATGCATCGGGAATATTCTCCCTGCCTATCCCCTCATCCGGGCGATTGAAAAGAATGCCGTGCACGCCGCGTTCGATGATCCCCGCTTTGCTCCCATAACGAACACGGAATTCGACCGGCTCACCATCGAGATCTCCGTCCTCTCCATCCCAAAACCCCTTGAATTCCATTCGCCGGATGATCTCCTCAAGAAAATCAAACCCGGAGAAGACGGGGTCGTTCTCAGGAAGGGAGCTTTTTCCGCGACTTTTCTCCCGCAGGTGTGGGAGGACCTCGCTGGTCCCTTCACTTTTTTCGAACATCTTTCCCTCAAAGCCGGCCTCGATAAAGACAGCTGGAAAGATTCTGAAATCGAAACATACCGGGTCGAGAAATGGAACGAAGATCACACATGATCACATGAGTGTAGCGGAGAGATAGGAAAGGACATTTCCTTCCTTCCGAAACGATTCCCCATAAAACGTGCGGATCGATGCGATTTCATGCGTTGAATCTTCCGGCACGGAATACATGACCTCGATGATCTTTCCTCCGGATTTCTCAATTGTGGAAATCGAATACTTTAGAAAAACCTGATTATCGGTCTTGAGATCGAGCCGACCGCCAATCCGGAGAATTGCGCGGTAGATCTCGAGGAAACCGGAAGCAGTGAGCCGGCGTTTTTCATGCTTCTGGCGCGGATAAGGATCGGGAAATGGGATGATGATCTCATGGATGGATCCGGGAGAAAAATACGCCATGAGGTCCTCCGCTTTGGTCTGGAGAAAGAATGCGTTCGTGAGCTTCTTTTCTCTGCTCTCATCCGCACCGAGAAAAAGTCTCTCACCCTGATAATCAATGCCGATGAAGATTTTTTCCGGATGTTTCTCCGCAAGTGCGATCGTACATTCTCCCCTCCCGCATCCGAGTTCGAGGACAACAGGTTTTTCCCGGATCAATTCCCGGAGCGAGTCGGCTTTTTCCTTCCCGATGAAAACATTCGGGAAGGAGGGAAGGAGCTTGAATTTATCTTTTTTCTTTCTCGACATGGGAGAAAACGTGAAAATACAAAGAACAAAATACAAAGTACAAAACCAAAAGGAAACAGGAAAGTGTTCAAGCTGGCAAGCAAACAAGTAATGAAATACTAAAACGCTTGCTCGCTTGAACACTTGCTTGCTTGAACACTTGCTCGCTTGAACACTTGTTCGCTTGAAAACTTCTTCTTCTCCTTTACGCAGCTCATCTCACCCCATAGAATAGTGAACGCTGTTTCCGAACTCCATGGTCTCCCGCGGCTTCTGGGACGCTCTCCCGGATCCGATCATCGGCCTCTCCCCCATGGACGGCGTCACCGACGCGCCTTTCCGTTCCATCGTCGCGAAAACGGGGAAACCGTCTTTCATGATCACGGAATTCGTGAATGTCGAAGGACTTTCCCGGGGAGCTACCTCGCTTCTCTCTGCGTTCAAATATTCTGAAGCGGAGCGTCCGATTGTCGCGCAGATCTACGGGATCGAGGAGGATTCGCTCTACAATTCCGCTCTCATCGCGGCTCATCTCGGATTCGACGGGATTGATTTGAATATGGGATGTCCGGCACGAAAAGTGGCGAGACGGGGATCGGGAGCGGGGCTCATCGCCATGCCTGAAACGGCGAAGAAACTCATTCGCATCGCAAAAAGAGCGGCGGAGGATTTCGCGGAAGGTATGACGCTCGAAAAAGCAAAGATCCGCCCGAAGATCATCAAGGCAGTGAAACTTCTCCATCCGGAAAAACCGGATCGACGACTCATCCCCGTTTCTGTAAAAACACGGATCGGCTATGACGCGCCAACGCACAAGAAATGGATCGGAGAACTTTTGAAAGAATCTCCGGCGGCGATTTCGCTTCACGGAAGAACGCTGAAGCAGATGTATTCGGGAAGAGCTGACTGGAATGCCATCGGAGAGGCCGCTGAGATCTGCAAAGGATCAGGGACTCTTCTCCTTGGGAACGGAGACATTACCTCCGTCGAAGATGCGAAGGAAAAAATCAAAACTTATGGAGTCGATGGCGTCCTCATCGGAAGGGCGGTCTATGGAAATCCCTGGATCTTCACGGGAAAAGAACCGGACTTGAGTGATCGCATACAAATCGCGATCGAGCATTCCCGGCTCTACGAAGAGATCATGCCGGAGCGTCATTTCTGGAACATGCGAAAACATCTCGCCTGGTATGTGAAAGGATTCCCCGGAGCGGGAGAAGTACGGAAGAAGCTCATGAAGACGGATTCGTCGAAAGATGTGGAGGAGATACTCGGAGGACTTATGGAAGCCGGCAAGTAAGCGCTCAAGCAAGCAAGCGTTTAAGCAAGCAAGGGAACAAGCGTTCAAGTGGGCAAGGCAGCAAGAAACAACTTTATAAACCTTATGAACTTATACAAACTCTTATAAACTTTTAAGAACTTTTACAAACTTATTCTCATGCGTGCTCATCTTCAGAGAGTGAAAAATGCGTCTGTCACCGTCGACGGAAAAATCACCGGTGAAATCGAAAAAGGCATTCTCATCCTCCTCGGCATCACCCATGAGGACACGGTCAAAGACATTGAATTCCTCGTCGAGAAAATCGTGAATCTCCGCATTTTTCCGGGAGAGAAAAGCACATTTGATCGGTCTCTCCTGGAAACCGGATACTCTGCCCTCGTTGTGTCGCAGTTCACGCTCTATGCGGACTTACGAAAAGGCCGGCGCCCGGATTTCACCGACGCGGCGAAACCGGATATCGCCATTCCTCTCTACGAAGCATTTCTCGCATCATTGAAAAAGAGAAATATCAAAACGGAAGCCGGAATATTCGGGGCGATGATGGAAGTCTCGCTCGTAAATGACGGTCCGGTGACGATCCTTCTCGATTCAGAAGTGAGGAGGAAGTCGTGATTTTTTCAAAGATACCTTTGATTTGGGAGTCGCCCCTCCTGGGGCGACCCTGGCGTCACCCGAGGACGGGTGACTGCCAAGGAAACCTCATCCCAGAAGCTGCGACGAGTGTGAATTGATTAGAAATAAGATATGAAATGCGGTACAATGCAAGAAGCATAATTTAAGTTTTCATGGAAGATTTCGGAGTAAAATTACATCCGGTGAAAAAGATACAGTTGTGGCAAACAATAAAGAAAACAGTGTTTGGTAAAATGGATAATAACGTTATTACTCCTGAGCGGGCGGATGAAATACTCGGCAATATCAGGGAAAAAATTACTCAAGTGAATTCTCCGGAGCAAGCGAAAGAGTTCTACCTCGCCTTGCCTCAAATGTATAGAGAACTCGCACCGGTGACGCAGAATTTCATAGTCCAAGAATCGAGAGCAATGGAACAATTACTCGCCTTGTTCCTGGATGTCATCATTGATGAAAAAGGGATTGATTCAGCTGGAGACCTAATGGAAAGGATGCATGATTCTGATGATCAGATCTTGCTCATTCAAGAGTTTCAAGTTCAATATCCCGATGAATTCAGGATTTGTTTGCAGCGGTTTTCACAAAAGTTTGCTTGAAATTAAATTCAATTAATAGTATATTTATCTAATAATTTCAATCATTCTCACAAAAACAAATATGGAAAAATTGAACTGTTTCAGAGGTCTGTTTGACCTCAGTCCCAATCGATTTATTTACCAGCAGCCACAGGAAGCTCCAAAGAGTGAGGCTGAAAAAGGTGAATCCCCAACAAAAACACCGGAAGAGAAAATGCTCGAGCAAAAGAAAGCCGATGTAAAGGACAAATACCCTGATACTATCGATACAGTCAACGCAAATGATCCGAAATTGCGGAAAATAGCTGAAGATATTTTAGGTAATCCGGAAAAACTTCGCCAGTTTTCTCGATCTATCACGGAATTAAACAAATTCTCGGAGGAATTCGGACAATTCGCGGTAGACGATGCTGGGAACACATATCTACTATGGAAAGCCGATCTCATAATAGAAGTAATGATTGATTCCATAAAAACAAATCCAGAATTTCTAAAAAAATTAATGAATATATATGCTGACAAGGAGCCAGATGAGGGAGGTTATATTCCTGATCTGATTTCAAAAAAAGGTTACTTAAAAGCCGAATCCGCCAACAAAACACCACCCATGAAACCAAACGATAGAGGCGTTGTGGGAAGTGGCGGGATGGATTGATATTTGCACCCCCTCCGCTCGCTCGAGCCTCCGGACTCGAGCGTTTTTTGAAGAACTGACGCATCCAAGCCTGGAGACCAGGCCGAGTTTTGAGTGTACAAATGCACAATAAAGTGTTTAAATGTTCCGCTATTCCATTTTATGGAGCACTTGAGCACCGTCAAAGCATTGTGCAGAAAAAGTGTTGATGTCTCCGGCAAAGATGTCTTCGGCTTCCACGGCACTTCCATCGAAGCGATCAAACATCTCGCAATTCATGGCGCGATGCCGTCGACCGGCCTCACCGGACCGCAATTCCATTTCTGTCCGAAGAGAGCGAGATACTATGAGGGCGGCCCGTACCATCATGCCGCAGGCTATGCGGAGATCAACGGCACGCGGAATCTTCTTCTCGCAAGGATGCTTTCCATTTGCCCCGATCTTGATCCGTCTTTCATGCATGAAGTTTTGTCCATGGCAGAAATTCATTTTGATGCTGTCGAAGATGAAAATATCCAAATCCTTGACCGGATACAGCGTTGCCTCGGCATGACATGCGATGCGCAGTTTTCCCGGTATGTGAACTCCCTGAAAAAAAAGCGGCCAGGAGTTATCCTCGGGATCAGGAAAAAAATCTTGAAATTGTCTCCCGAGACCGGAGTGGATGAGGACCTCTTTGTCACTCCGGAAGGAGGACTCGCGGTGGATTTTATTTCGGGGATACGTCCTCTGGGAAAATTTGAAGAGGATGAAATCTTACGGAATGAGTTTCAGAATGTGCAACTCCTGAATTGACCGGGATGGGAAATTTGTGACTTTTCCGCCATAAATCCGGGAATCCGTTTGTTTTCGGAATGTTCTCTTCTTTAAATGGAAGGAGCACAGTTTCGGGTTCCGTTTCATCTTTTCCCATGAAGAAAAAGCAGAAAAACGGACAACTTTTTTTAAACTTTTATTTCCATCCTATGGCAAAACAGATTTTTGTGAATCTCCCGGTGAAAGATCTGAAGAAGACCGTAGATTTTTTCACGAAGCTCGGATTCACCTTCGAACCGAAATTCACCGATGAGCACGCGACCTGCATGGTCATCGGTGAGAACATATTTGCGATGCTCCTCGTGGAAAAATTTTTCAAGTCTTTCCTCAGGAATAAGGAGATCTGCGACTCGAAGAAGAGTACGGAAGTGCTCATCGCCCTCTCCCTGGAGAACAGGAAGGAAGTGGATGAGATGATGGAAAAAGCTATTACTGCCGGAGGGAGAGAAGAGCCAAGGGAATCCCAGGAATCTTCGGGGATGTACGGACGGAGTTTCGAGGACATCAACGGGCATATCTGGGAACTGTTTTTCATGGATATGAACGCCTTTGAAAAAGCTCAGCATCCGGATAAAACGGAGTAGCGTCTATGCGGCGGATCAGAAAAAAGCGCTCCGGTTCTATACCGGGATTCTCAGATTTGTGAATAAAATGGACATCCCCCTCTCCGATGGGGTTCAACTCTTCTGAGATGAACTTCCTTATTTGAGTGCCCTTGCGTCACCCGAGGGCGGGTGACTGCCAAGGAAAGGAGGTCTTCCGTCCGCGGGCAACCTCGTCTGCCATCATCCGGGAGCAGGCCGTTGGCCTGAAAATTCCCTAATTTTTTTATGATGCCAGGCAAGAAATAATATCAAAAAGGTGGAGACGCTCCACCAGATCAGCTTCGTTTCTGGGGCAAATATCCACAGGGTCAGATCGACCACAATCCAATGGAAGATATAGAGAGTCAGCGTGTAGTCACCCAGTATGCGGACAACAGCCAGGAAATAACGGACGACTGCGTGATTGATTTTTTCTAAAAATGAAAAAAGAAAGATGAGGATATACAGAAAGCAGAAACTGGCGACAACGTAGTATGGCTTGAGAGGATACATGTATTCAGAAATATAAAGTGACTGATCGTTCAGAAATTGATATCCTCCCGCACAAAGGGTCAGTATGAGAAAAAAGAAAAATGCTTTTCCTTTTTGCTTCTCAAGTCCCGTCATTGCCAGATAAAACCCCATCATATAGGGGATGCTCCATTGGAGAAGGGAAAACGTGATATTATTTTTTGCCAAGAGGAAGTCTTTGATCGCGCTTTGAGAAAAAACAGAAGTATAATTGAAGATGAGGATGACCAGGAAAATCCCGCCCAGGATCGATCGGGGATATCTGGTTTTTTTGGTGATCCACAGGAAAAAAGGGGAAATGAGAAGAAATATTCCGATCGTGAGAATGATGCTGATCGGGACGGAAAAAGCATGGAGGGAAAGAATGTCCATGAATCCGAATTTCTGTTGTGAAATAAATTTGTAATAAAACGGTTCCTGCTGAAAATCGTAAAACCGCAATTTTAAAAGATTATAAAGAAAATATATGGCAATGAGTTCGAATCCGCGCCGCAGGAGCCGCTTTGTCGGAGCGAGAAGATGTTCATGGTGTCCATATGCGATGTACACAACGCTTCCCAATGTGGACATAAAAAACAAAACAGAGGGAAAGAGAAACTCTCTCCACATCTTTTCATGAGGCGTAAGTACCATATTGGACCAATCGAGCAAATGGAGCGTGAGAAGGGTGATTATGGCAAATCCTTTGATATACGATATATAGTAATTGCGCTTTGGTTTGGGTGCTTTCTCTGTCGGCATACAAGATGTATTGTGGCGGGAGAATAATATCTGCTCTGCCCTGGTCAATCAAACTCTGAAGGTTCAACTCTCCGGAGTCGAACCCTTTTTTTTGAGTTTCTCCACCAGGCGCGTGATGCCTCGATTGTCCCTGTGAGGAGAATTTGTCAATCGATATGTCCGATTCTTCGGACTGTATATAATACTTATATTTAAACACATATTTGACTTGACATATTATTTTGTTTTGATATTATGACATCCTTTTATTAATTTTTTATGAGCCGCGACTTATTTCCCATCCCGGATGGGGACACGCAAACACAGCAGTTGTGCGAAAAAATTCATTCCATTGAACAATATGCCGTTGATCTGTATCAACGATCAACGGGTGGCAAATCACTGGCGCATCCGGACAATGCTGAAAACCTTGGGAATTATGTTCGTGAGATCGCCAATCTCCTGATCCAGGCGTGCAAAGACTACGATCCTCCATCCGCACAGAAAATCGCTTCTCTCGTCCTTCATGTCATTCTCGGGAGTATAATCCGCATGAAACAGCCAGATGATGCTCGGATTGTTAATCTGGAACTTTCAGCGGAATTGCTCTATCGCGTAAAAGTATTCGAGTCATCCAGCGAGCAAACAAATCGTCTCCCGTATTCCATTGAATATTTGACGTCAATGTTCAGGACACATTTTGACAAAGTATTTCCTGATCAGGGCGGTAGAGTTTGAAATTCGAAATCCGTTTCGATGGCCCAACTCCAGACAAGGAGACCCCCTCCGCGGGTGCCCCGCCACCCGTTCCCCATGGCTGATGACTGGTGTGACCACTGACGACTCGCTCAAATCCCGCAAAAGTGGTAGTATTCCTCGGTAAAACTTCGCCAATATGCGAAAATACGTCATTACAAAATTGTATATGAACACGATATCAATTAGAGAATTCAAACCGGGAGACAAAAAAGCTCTTTTTGTGCTGGAAGAAGAATTGCAGGATTATTTGGTCGAGATAGATCCGCTCCACAGATTGCACCGGCTCTCCGGATATGGGAAGAAATATATAGAAAGCCTCCTCAAGGAGATTAAGAGTAAAAACGGAGCGATTTTCATCGCCGACAAAGATAATATTCCTTTCGGCTTCATTGCGGGAATCATTGAAGCACAGGATCAAGTTGATTTAATGGAGTGTATCCCCACAAAGGCAGGCCGGGTGCTGGATTTGATCGTGTCAAAAAAACAACGCGGGAAAAGAACCGGCTCATTGCTGATAAAAAAAATGGAGGAATACTTTCAACAACAAAATTGTGATGTCGTTCGGATCCATGTGTTCGAACCAAATAATCCTGCCCGCCGTTTTTACAAAAAACTGGGGTATAATGAGCGGATTATCGACATAATAAAAAAATTATGCGGGAGGCATCCGTTCACGGATGCTCTCAGGAAGAAAAGTGTCCCCTGGGGACTGGTCTCCCATAAAAAAACATAAGGGAGCGATTACAATCGCCGCCAGCCGGGAAACTCACGCGTACTAGCCCATGAGATATTTGCTCTTCTTCCTGCTCCTCGTCATACCCGCTGCCTGCGGAGCTTATGATGTGACGAAAGAGGAGAATCAATCCGAAAAACCATTGCCTCTCACTCAGGAATCTCCTCAGCTTCCCGAAATCGTTACGAATCCGAAAGTCTCCGATTTATCGGTCCCCATTGATAATTTTGCATCCGGACAGACGATGAAGAAGTTCGGTCAATTTATCACGCCCGAGACTTCGTCGGTCCAGCCCGAAAAATTTACCGGTTACCATAGCGGCGTCGATATCGAAGTGGCGCAGGATGAAACCGATGTCCCGGTCTATGCCCTGGCAGACGGTACAGTGCTTTTTGTGGGAAGAGTGAATGGCTATGGCGGAGTGATCATTCTCCAGTTTTCCTATGAGGATCAAGATTACACCGCTCTCTACGGGCATCTCCGGCTATCATCAGTCACTGCAAAAATCGGTGATGACGTGACGCGCGGACAGAAACTCGCCGTCCTCGGCTCCCCGAACTCCGAAGAAACGGATGGCGAGCGGAAGCATCTCCACTTTGCCATCCATGCGGGAACAGCGCTCGAATTCCGCGGCTATGTCCAGTCATCAGCAGAGCTTTCCGGCTGGCGGGATCCTGATGAAATCTTTCGCTGACTGCCCGAAGATGAATCTGAGGGCAGGCATCCCGATTCGTTGGAAAATTTTGAGAAAAATGAAATTCATTTGCTTCCGGGTGCTACTTTTTTTATTATACTGGGCACAATCTTTGCTTCGAAAATAACATGAAACGATTTTCCCTTGCCCTTTTTGCGTTCGGCCTCCTTTCTCTCTTCCCGAACATTGCCGGCGCGATCTCGCTCGCTGATATTTTCGGAAACGATAAAAAAGCTCTCGAGGAGGAAGCGGCTCGTCAGAAGATCATCACAGAGCAGGAAGAAGTAGACACGAGAACGGAAGCGCTCTCCCTGACAAAAGATTTCTGCGCCTCTCTCACCACCGATGAAGCACGGACCTATTGTGAGGATTCACTCTCACAGAAAGATGTAAAACAGCTCATCCTGGAAAAGAAGGAAAAATCCCGCCTCAGTTCCGCATACTGTTCAACAATAGAGACGCGCGAGTTGTATTTATTCTGCAAGAAACAGCTCGTGGAACAGAAAAAGAAAGTGAGAAGCCGGAACGATATTCTCGAGAAAAGAAGGGCGTTTGAACTCACGGAAGATTACTGCAATTCGCAGAAGGAGTACGATTACTACACGCTCTGCAAGGACCTCCTCATCGAACAGGATTCCGAATGCTCCGATGACATGAAGACCTTCGGGAAAAAACTCTATATCGATCTCGGCGAGCAGATGATCTACGGAGTGAAAAACTGCAAGCTTATCGTCTATTCGCGCATACTCAGTGGGAAAAATTCCACCCCTTCTCCCACGGGAAAATACAAGATCTACTCCCGGAGAGGCCCACACTACATGCAGGGAGAGTGGTATGTGACGCAGGCGTTCTATTTTCGCGGAGGATTCGCCGTCCATAACGCGGGATGGAGGAAAACTCCGAAGATGTGGGCGAAATGGTACCGGAGCTACGGTGGATCCCACGGATGCATCAATACTCCTTTTGATGCGATGGACATCATCTGGAACGAGTTTGAAGTCGGTGATCCTGTTGAGCTCTATTACACGATCCCCGATGACATCAAGAGCGAACTCACCTCAAAGATCGGAGACCGGCAGCCGATCGATCCGAGCGAAGGACTGTAAAAAGCGAGAAAGTGAATAAGCGTTCAAATTGGCAAGCAGAAAAAGGAAGCCCATGAACCTGCTTATCACTTGTCAGCTTGATCGCTTGCTGACTTGGACACTTTTTCCCATTGTATTCCCCCCGGGACTCATCTATTTTTAAAATCCACTCTACGGAAAAAAATGGATACTCTCGGCGATTACCTCCGGCATCTTGAAGACACTCCTTCTCCCGAAAACAATCTTTCCGGGAACGATGTTGAGGTACTGGAGGTGGAAGGCGGAGGGAGCGAAGTGACTTTTATTGCACAAAATATCCGGGATGCTCTTCAAATGGCGAGAGAAGCGACCGGTCTTGATCTCTCCAGCGCCGAGATCAGAGATCTTCCGGGAAATACTCTCGGCATGTACGAACCGGGATCCGACAGGACGAGCATTGATGAGGATGTCCTGAAGTCGGATTACCTCGGACAAGTTGTCACGCATGAGGGATTGCATGGAAAAAACAGGAAAAAATCACGAGGGATCCGTCTCGCATCGGATTTTGAAGAAGGCCTTACTGAAGAATCCGCTGCTCTGAAAACCGGGAAAAAAATCGCGTATCCGGAAGAGAGAGCCAAAGTTGCTGCAATCGCATCACACGTGGGAAAAACACGAAGGCATCTCTTGGAACTTTTCCAGAGTGGTGAAAATGAGCAATTGAATGAATACTACGAGGATTGGCGGAATGAGAAAGCCGCCTGACGATTCCTTGAAATTTTATGAACTTCTCAGATTTAAAAAGAATTCCGGCGCTCGTCATATTCGGATGGTCTATCATCTCTTTTTTTCCGGTCTCCGCGGACGCCCATGATTTTCAGGATCTGAATGGACACTTTTCAGAACCAGCGGTCGAATATCTCGCCGATATCGGTGCGGTGACTACAAGAAACACGGACGGTACAGCGAGGACCAGATTTTTTCCGGATTCTTTTTTGTTAAGAGCAGAGCTCGTAAAGCTCGCCCTTGTCTCATTCTCCCGGATGGATGATCGTGAAATTTCCGGTGGAGCTCCTTCGTTCGAAGATGTTCGTCCTGCCGACTGGTTTTTTTCCTTCGTTGAGAAAGCGAAGTCTCTCGGCGCTATCGAAGGTACAGATTCTGATCATTTTGAACCGGAGAGGAAAACGACAAAAGCGGAAGCACTGAAAATGATCATGGAATCGAGCGGCGTCGAACTCCTCACATCCGGTGAAGTTTCCTATTCTGATGTTTCGAAAGATGATTGGTTTTATCCGTATGTGCTGACAGGAGAGAATCTCTGCCTTTTTCCGAAGACAGAGGAAGACACTTTTTTTCCTGAAAATCCGGTCACGCGAGGAGAGACCGCATACATCATCTCGTCTCTTCTCCGGACATTATCCGGCGAAGATCTTTGTCCCTCCGAAAAAACTGAACCCGACACTCCTCTCCCGGACCTCGATGAAGAAGCATTTGTATCTGTTATGCTCTCGCCTCTCACTCCCCCCTCGCGGTCGGTACCGATGAACGCGGCAAATGTCCCTTTCCTCCTCATCGATGTCACTGCCCCGGGATCGGAGGCGGCAAAAATTGTCAAAATCACCATTCAGCATTCCGGACTCGGTCTTATTGAAGAGATAGAACGGGTGAAGATATTTGTCGGGATTACGCCGTATGCTTCAAAGACCGGCTTCTCGAAGGAAACACAGACTGCGGTTTTCAGTCTCTCGAGAAATCCGATCATTATCCCCGCGGGTGAGACCATCACGGTGACGA
>JBGSON010000044.1:0-14317 GCA_041739085.1 Candidatus Altimarinota bacterium
AATCGGTTATGAGCCGACTGCTCTAACCACTGAGCTACGGGTCCGAAAAATATCAAGTTTTTCCTGATATCCCTGAGGTGATTTTAAATGAAATTCGCGTTGATACGCAGATTTTTTATCAAGGAAATTCTCAGAGTAAATAATTTTAAAAGGTCTATATGGTTTTGTAGATTTTGAAAACCCATTGTTGTGTTGATTTAATCTTCTCTCAAGATTACTCGTCACTCCTATGTAGTGATAATTTTTCGATAAGCTTTGAAGAATGTAAAGAAAATACATGTACCAATCGGTTATGAGGGCCGAAGGCCGGCCTTTGGCCCCGACTGCTCTAACCACTGAGGGCCAAGGGCCCCCCTTTGGGGCTACGGGTCCGCGGTAAGTTAAAAGGTTGAAAAGTTAAAAAGTTTATAAGAGTTATGATATCAAAAAAGATTGTAGAGGAACTTTCTCTTCAATTGAAGATTATTTCATCTCAAAGTTTTCAATTTTCTCGCCTTCAGGCATGCCAACACTATTCCTTGTTTGCTTTCTTCAGCGGCTTCTTCTCTTTTTTCGCCGGAGCATCCTCTTCAGACTTCTTCCCTTTTGCCTTCTTCGGTTCGCCTTCGCCCTTCACCTCGACGGTGATGGGAAGGATCGTTCCTCCGGGAAGATGGAGCTTCACGGTAAATTTCCCCACTTCTTTGATGTGGCCTTCCATTTCCACCTGGGTCTTCTCGAGTTCTATCTTTGCGTCTTTCTTCAGCGCCTCGACGATATCCGTTTCCCCGACCGATCCGTAGAGATGAGTCTCAGAAGACATTTTTTTCGTGAAGAGAAGCGTGAAGTTTTTGAGGGAAGCGGCGACTTCGCCCACTTTTGAAGCGACCTCTTCGCGCGTTTTCACACGGTCTTTCTCCGCAGTCATCGCCTTGAGAAGCGTTGAGCCGGTTGCTTCGATCGCAAAACGTTTCGGGAACAGAAAATTCCGGGCATAGCCGGGAGAGACTTCAAGAATTTCTCCTTTATAACCGAGTTTTTTAACATCAGCGGTAAGAACGACTTTCATAGGATTGATGGATGTAAGAGATGAAAAATCAGAACAGATCTTTGACTTCCGTGAAAAACCAGGGGAAAAAAGACGACCATCCTTTTTCCGGCTCAAATGTCCGGGACTCACGGATATACCAGTGTTCGATATCCGCGAAACGGTCGGGGTTGAGCGCGATGGCGTTGATCTTCACATTCTTTACCTTCGAATCGATGGGGAAGGTGTAGTAGGGCGTGAAGAGGAACACCGCAGGGATGTCGTTTTTAATGATCTCACGGAGCTCAGAAAGCTTCTTCGCACGGTAGGACTCGTCATGAGTCTGCCGCACTTCTTCGAGAAGGATTCCGGCTTCGAAACTTCTATATTTGGAAAGGTTCAATCCCTGGTCTGCCTGGCTGAAATGCCAGAACGGGTAGGCGTCGAGATTGTAGCCCATGTTCTGCCCGTAAAGCAAGAGATCGTACTCTTTCTTGAGGATCGCTTTGTCCATGAATACATCCGGCTCCAGCACCTCCACCATGAGATAGATCCCGACCTTTTCCCACTGGCGTTTGAGCTCTTCCGCGACAGCGGGATAAAAAGAAGGAGTGGAGACAGTGACGAGCGTGAAAGTGAGCGGTTCTCCCGCTTCGTTCCTCCGGATCCCTTCCGGGAAAATCATATCCTCGGGAATAGTCGGGATCGTTTCTTCGGGGGGAGGAGTCTCCTCTGCGGGAATCGCTTCTCCTTCACCGGGAGTTTCGGCAGGAGGGACCACTTCTTCTCCGGGTGTTTCCTCAGGAGTGGTTTCTTCGGGTGTCTCTTCCGTCGTCCCCTCGTCATCCCGTACGGGAGGGGTTTCATCAGTCTCCGGAGGGTTCGCAATCGTTACATCCGCCGGGATCTTTGAAGGATCAGGTGTATAATGGATGGTCACTGTTTCCTCATCAAGTTTTTTTGAACCATCGTAGAAGCGGATCGTGTAGACATTTTCCCCTTCCTTGAGTGTTCCGATCTCAGTGCTGATCCGGTAAGAAAATTTCCCCTTTTCCGGTTCGAAAAGCTTCAGCCGGTATCCGTTCACGGTCACTTTTGTCGTGCCCTCCGGGAACGTGCCGAGGATGAAATCTTTTTCCACAGTCGTCCATATTTCGGTCTTTGAATTCGGATGATAGGTGTATTTTGTCTCGCCGGCGGCGGAATGAAGGGATTCATCCGGCAGGGAGGCGGATTCAGCAGGCGTGGTCTCTTCTGCGGGAGGTGATGCTTCAGCGGGGGGTGGTGGAGTTTCGGATGCAGATGCATTCGCGAGATACCATCCGGAATCCTTGAGGGCGCCCTGTGCTTTCATGGGTTCATATTCAAAGAGCCATTCCGTAATGTTTGTCTCCAGAAGCGGAGTGTCGATCCTTTTTCCGGGAACGAGTTTCAAGATCTCATCCTTGTCTGTCGCAAGTTGGAGAGCGAGCCTCACCTTATATTTCTCTGTTCCCGAGAACTTCGGGGAATCCATATTGATAAAAACAGCGACGTATTGGGGGAGCGTGAAATCATGAAGCACAAACTTCTCATTGACTCCGATCTTTTCAAACTGGTCTTTTGAGCGGGGATGGAGGGCATCGAGACTTCCGAGGTTGCGCATCAAGAGATCCGCAGTCGGAAAGAGTTTATATTCGACAAGGGCTATCTTCGGTTTTCCTGAAATATATTCCGGGAACGCCTCGAGAGTGATAACGGCAACAGGCGGATCTTCTTCAAATGTGATCTGTGTAAACCGATAGGGGCCGCATCCGACGGGGTTCTGGTTGAACTCGGCGTACTGGAACTGACTCGGCGGGATCTCTTCCAGCAGATGTTTCGGAACAAGACCGATGGCGAAATTCGTAAGAAAGAACTTGTATGGTTTCGGAATGGTAAAAGAAACTGTGCGGTCATCGATTCTTTCGATGACGACATCCTTGAACGCTTCGCGGAGATTCGTGTTTGGGAATTCAGGATTCTGGATGACCGTCTGATAGGTATACATGATATCATCCGCGGTCACTGGGAGGCCGTCATGCCAGAGAAGCCCTTCTTTCAGCTGGAAGGTGTAGATCGTTTTATCCTCCGAAAGCGTATGCGTGGCGAGATGGTCGACGATATCCCCTGTGGTCGCCTCGAATTTCATGAGGCCGGAGAAAATGAGCCGGGAGATGCTCGCGTCCACAGAGTTCGATTTATTATTGAGCGTAACGAAGAGAGGATTGAGGATGAAGTTCTGATCGATCATCCCGACCGCTCCCTCGCGATATGTTCCTCCCTCGGAAGGGAAACTCACCGTATGCTCCTTATAGAAATTCCAAAGAAGCCCTACGACTGAACCAAGAAAAAGAAGGACGAACGAGACGAGGAGAGCCTTCTGTGTCCTGGAGAAATTCCAGCGGGATTGCTTCATGAGGATGGAGAAAGGAATCCTTTACCCTCTTGGGAGAAACGCAAAAAGGAATGCGTTCAGCGCGAAGACGAAAGAGAGGAAGACAGTCGCGCGGTAGAGAAATTTCTCCGCGCCCCTCCGCGTGGAATGGAATTCGCCACCTCCGGTGCCGGCGATCGCCGCGCCGAGGCCCTCGCCCCTGCTTTGGGACAGGATGCAGAGAGAAAGGAGGATAGATGTGACGACCTGAATCGCAATGAGAACGGAATGCATACTCCGGAAATGAAATCAGAGGAAAGCATAGGGGACTTCGAGGGGTTCGTCAATGAAAGAGAAAAGAGAAAACACAAAAGAAAAAAGAAGAAGAGAGCGATGATCTTTTGGCTTTTGTGTTTTTTCATTTTTCTTTTTTCTTGCATTTTCCTGAAAAACCAAGAAAAATACTCCGTGCTGTTCCCGGACCTGTAGCTCAGCTGGTTAGAGCGCGCGACTGATAATCGCGAGGTCGGAAGTTCAAGTCTTCCCAGGTCCACCAGTCTCGAAATGAGAGATTAAGGAGAGGTCTTCATGAATCCTGAATATTTCTTGTAAAAAGAGAAAACACAAAAGAAAAAAGAGAAAAAGAGAAATGGGCTTTTCGCTTTTGTGCTTTTTCTTTTCTCTTTTTCCAAACTCGCATTGACGCTCATTCTCTTCTTCCGGTAGTTTTGTCGTTGATTTTCTTTCACCATATCCCTCATGAAAAAGATACTCTTTGCGTTCAGCGGATTTCTTCTTTTTTTAGCTCCCTCCGGCTTTGCGAGTGCAAAGATCACGGAGAATGAAATATCTGCCGTTGTGCAGATCTTCGAATACAGCAGTCTGAGCGAGATGTATGAGACGAGCGGATCCGGGACTATTGTTTCGAGCGATGGACGAATGATCATTACGAACCACCATGTCGTCTCGTCGGTCATCAATGATCCGGAGACGTATACGTGGTATAGCTGCATCACGTATGATCCAAGGCAGGATCCCTTCTGCAATTTCACGGGGACGATCCTCGCGTACGATGAACAATATGACATCGCGCTTCTCCGAGTCGATCAGGCATATACTGATGACTTCACGGAGATGATGTCATTTGATGATTGGAAAAGAGAGGAAGGGATAACGGAATTCCCGTTCGTGAAAGTCGATGTGAACGCGACGGAGGATGGAACAGCGCTTGGAGATGAAGTGACGATACTCGGGTATCCCGCTGTCGGGGGATCGAGCATCACCCTCACCCGGGGAGTCGTGAGCGGATTTCAGTCCATGAATCTCGGCGGAGAGAACGTGACCATGTATATCAAAACGGATGCGAAAGTGAACCCGGGAAACTCTGGAGGAGCCGCATTCGACAGCAACAATAACTACATCGGGATCCCAACCCTTGTCGCCGGTGGCGGCGGGAATATCGGCTATCTCGTCGCGCTCCCGATCATCACGACATTCCTCCGCGAAAACGGGATATCCCTGGAAGAAGGGACTGTTGATAACAACTGCGGAAATCACTCCCACTCTTTAGAAGGAGGGGACTGCGAATGCAACATGGGTTATGAATGGGAGAGTGATGATCCTGCGAATCTCAACTGTACTCCCATTCCGACCGTCGAATGCGGGAACCATTCTCATCTCATCGATTCTGATACTTGCGAATGTGACGAAGGATATCTCTGGGCGAGCGAAGAGGAAGACAATCTTGACTGCATCCTTCAGGATATCGAGGTCGATACGGCTTCAGGGACACAGACATATACCAATGAGGAAGAGATGTTTTCTGTTGAATTCCCTATCGAATGGGGTATTGAAGAAAATTACATGGGTACGGTGGTGAGCGCGAATAGCCCCGCAGAGAGTGAGAGTGATTCATTCTATGAAAACTGCAATGTCGTCACCGAATCAGAACTCGGAGATTATTCTCTCGAGGGATACTACGATATCAACATCGAGAATATGGTGGAATACGTCGATGCGTTCACCATCCTTGAAGAAAGCGATCTCACGATGAGCGGAGTCCCCGCTATTCTCGTTGAGTTTACAGCGACTTTTGACACCGTTGAAGTCCACGATCTCCAGTATTTCTTGATGAACGGAACAAAGGCATACATCCTCACCTGCACGGGGAATGATTCTTCCATCGAGTCCTACCGAAATGAGTTTGAGAATGTGGCCCAGAGCTTCTTCTTGCTCGACGGGCCTGAGATCGGTGATGGAAATGAAGGTGAGCAGATTTTCCCGGATGTCGGGATTTCTCATCGAAACCTGGAAGCCATCAGCTACCTCTTCAATGAAGGGATAGTATCCGGATATCCGGACGGAACCTTCCGTCCTGCGCAGAGCGTGAACCGGGCAGAACTCCTCAAGCTTCTCATCGGAGCAAGCGTCATGGATTTTGACCCCGCACTCTACGATCAATCTTGTTTTTCTGACGTCGCCGCAGGTCAGTGGTTCACTCCCTATGTGTGCTACGCGAAAGAAATGGGATGGGTGCGCGGCTATAGCGATGGATCATTTCGTCCCGCACAGACCGTGACGAAGGTGGAATCAATAAAAATGGTACTCGAAGCATTTGCAATCGAAACACCGGATGTAGCGACGGTAAGCTATTTTGATGATGTGAATCTTGAAGACTGGTTCGCGCCGTATATCGAGACAGCGTATGACTACACCTTTCTGGAAGAGTCGTCCTCTCCTTTCTCTCCTCATTCGGATATGACGAGAGCAGGGGTGAGCGAGGTCATCTATAGAGTATATGTGTTTGTCAGCGGACCATCGATCTGAGGACAAAGATACCATTTCAGGATCGGCTCTACATCTTTTGATTTTTTTACTTTTGCTTTTCTCTACAGAGAACCTATGAAAAAACAGTTTGATACTTCAGTACTGGGACTCCTCCTTCCGCCGCTCTAACGGAGGCGTTCTCATTCAACCGTTTTTTTGAGAGGCCTCCCCCCGATGGAGAGGCCTTTTTTCTTTCTCTTTTCCATTTTCCCATGAATGAAAATTATGTCCGGATCTTCGATACCACGCTCCGGGACGGAGAACAGGCGCCGGGATTTTCCATGAACATCGAAGAAAAACTGCGCCTTGCAGTCCAGCTCGAGCGCCTCGGCGTGGATGTCATTGAAGCGGGTTTTCCTGCCGCCTCTCCCGATGATTTTGCTTCAGTGGAGAAGATCGCGAAGACAGTAAAGCGTCCGGAAATCTGCGGGCTTGCCCGTGCCACGGAATCAGATATTTCCATTGCGTTCGAGGCGGTGAAAAAGGCAAAGAAACCGAGGATCCATACTTTCATCGCCACGAGTCCGATCCATATGGAGTTCAAACTGAAAAAGAAACCGGAGGAGATCCTGGACATGGCAGTCAAAGCAGTAAAACATGCGAAGAGCCTTGTCGGGAGAGTAGATTTTTCTCCCGAAGACGGAGGACGCTCCGATCCGGATTTTCTTGTCGAGGTCATCACAGCGGTCATCGAAGAGGGCGCTGATATCATCAATATTCCGGACACCGTAGGATATCTCATGCCGGATGAATTCGGGCGGCTCATGGAATACCTCATCAAAAATGTAAAGAATTCAAAAAGAGCTATTTTCTCGACCCACTGTCATGACGACCTCGGTCTTGCCGTGGCGAATTCCCTCGCGGGAGTTGCGAACGGCGCGAGACAGGTCGAATGCACGGTAAATGGTGCCGGCGAGCGGGCGGGGAACGCATCTCTCGAAGAGATCGTCATGACATTAAAAACGCGGGAGGATTTCTTTTCCCTGAAGACGGGGATCAACACAAGAGAAATCGCTCCGACTTCGAGGCTTCTTTCCCAGATCACCGGTCAGCAGGTACAGGCGAATAAAGCGATCGTCGGAAAAAACGCGTTCGCCCATGAATCCGGGATCCATCAGCACGGGGTGCTCGCAAACCGGAAGACCTATGAGATTATTGAGCCCCAGGATGTCGGGATCGAAAAGTCGGAGATCGTTCTCGGGAAACATTCCGGAAGGGCCGCTCTCAAGAAATATCTCGAAGAACTCGGGTATTTTCTCGATGAGGATAAACTCACCACGGTATTCCATAAATTCAAAAGGCTCGCGGATCAGAAGAAGCAAATCGAAATCGCCGACCTCGATGCGATCATGATCGGAGAAGGAACCGGGATCCCGAAGCTCTGGAAGCTTGAGTCTTTTTCCGTAAAATCAGAAACAACGGGAGTCCCGCAGGCGATGATCTCACTCAGGAATCTCAAGACCGGGAAACGCATCTCCGCAGAGCATATCGGAACGGGGATGGTGGATGCGGCGTACCAATGCGTCGCAGAGATATCAGGAGACCACGGTCAGCTCGTGGAATTCGCAATGGACGCGGTTACCGCGGGGATCGATGCGCAGGCGGTCGTGAAAGTCAGGATCAAAGATGCAGAGGAGCATGTTTTTTTCGGAAAAGCAGCGAGCGCCGATATCGTCGAAGCAAGCATCGAAGCCTATCTTGACGCAGTGAACAAAGCGGTTTACCGAAAAACCCAGAGAGAAAGCGATCGTTCCTAATTATTGGTAAGGCATCGGCTGACCTCGTATTCTCCGGAGAATTTGTCCGCGAGAAGCAGCCATCGGATTTCCTCCACCGTCGGTCTCCGGACAAGCGACACAACGCGATCCTTGGTCGCCTCATGCTTTATCATGAATCGGCGCAAATGCTGGGGAGTCTCGACAACACCCATTTTCTGTAGTGCCATTAAAAAATTAAGCCGTGATCCCATGCTATCTTCAAAATAAATCCCCATGGTGGGATTTTTAAAAAGAAGCCCCCCTTCCTTAAGAAAATTGAGTGCGTGAAGTACTCCGAAAACCCTGCTCGATACTTCATAGGTCCGATAGAGAAACTTCGGGTTCAATGGGTGGTAAAAGATCCCCCCAAAGCACGACATCACCACATCGAATCGGTGATGACCTCCCTGTGGAAGCTCTTTTGGAGCGAGATCAAGGATATTTGCGCAAATAATATTTTGACGGACATCTTCCCGGATGTTCGGACAGGGAAGCGTGACTCCGAAAGTATCCGAGCGGGAAACGACATCAAGTTTCACGAGATCAGAAACAGCCTCTCCGACCCCGCATCCGAAATCAAGGACGTTGAGCGCCCGAGATCCGATGGTTTTCGCATGCTCGGCGAGGAGCGGACCGGTCTTTTTTTCCCGGATTCCGAAATATGATTCGTATGGACGGGTACTCGTCGTCCGCCAGAGACTCCTTTCTCTTTCAAATCCTTCACCCAATGCCGCCGATGATTCCCGGCGCGTGGAATGAACTTTTTTCTCGGCATCCTCGATGGACTTCGGTGAAAGTCTGAGAGCACCGGGAGAATGCGCTTCGGTCGTGAGGAGACGGAGTGGAGATTTCTTCCAGCTGATCTCCTCAAATGGAGCAGGCTCCATCGGAGCATCTCCGGTATACGATTCGTAGTATAAGCCCTGTTGATAGGAAGTATCCTCCATGCAAATTCAGATGACTGAGAAAGAGGGAGGGTATTTATAGTACAAATCCAACGGGGAATCAACCCTTGTTTCCATCCTTCTTTCCGGTACACTTTCCTCTGTCCTTCCCTATCCCTCCTATGTCGTTTGCAAACATTGAATCCGCGGTAAAGGAAATGAAAAACGGCCGTCCTGTGATCATCGTCGATGATGAAGACAGGGAAAATGAAGGAGATTTCTTCATTCCCGGAGAAAAAGCGACTCCTGAATGGATCAATTTCTTTGCGCTGCACGGGAGAGGGCTCATCTGCACAGCGATATCTGAGGAGATCGCAGAGAGACTTCATTTTCATCCCATGGTCGCGGATCAGGATCCCGCGCGGTGCAACTTCACTGTTTCCATCGATGCCGTGAAGAATGTGACGACCGGGATCTCGGCAAAGGACCGGTCGGAGACCATCCGCCTCATCTGCGATGAAAAATCACGTCCTCCTCATTTTATCCGCCCGGGGCATGTCTTTCCCGTGGTCGCGAGAGAAGGAGGCGTCCTCGTGAGAGCAGGACACACGGAGGCCTCGGTCGATCTCCTCAAGATCGCCGGCATGAAGCCGGTCGGTGTCATCTGCGAGATCATGAATGAAGACGGGACCATGGCGCGGATGCCGGATCTCATACGATTTGCCAAAAAACACCGGATACAGATCTTTACCATCGAGGAGATCATCCGGTATCGGAAGAAGCGGGAAAAGCTCGTTCATTTCGTTTCAAAATCGAAATTGAATACCGAGTTCGGAGAATTTGAGATCCAGATTTTTGAGGATACAGTGGACAAAAAGGAACACGCCGCACTCATCAAAGGGAATGTGAAAGGAGGGAAGCCGGTGCTTCTCCGGGTCCATTCCGAATGCCTCACGGGAGAAGCTTTCCACTCTCTCCATTGCGACTGCAGGGCACAACTCGACGCAGCTTTGAAAATAGTCGCCGAAGAAGGAAGGGGAGTGATCCTCTACATGCGCCAGGAAGGGAGGGGGATCGGCCTCGGGAACAAGATCAAAGCGTATGCTCTCCAGCAGAGCAAGGGAGTGGACACCGTTGAGGCGAACATACTTCTCGGATTCCAGTCAGATCTCCGGGATTACGGGATCGGTGCACAGATCCTCACCATGCTCGGCATTGAAAAGATCCGCCTGCTCACCAACAATCCGAGAAAGATTTCGGGGATCTCCGGTTATGGTCTTGATATCGTGGAACGAATACCGATCATCATTCCTCCTCATGAGGGAAACAGGAAGTATCTAGAAACGAAGCGGACAAAGATGGGGCATCTCCTGGGAAAAAGTACAAAACACAAAACACAAAACACAAAAAAGAAATAAGAAAACACAAAGCAAAAAGGAAAGAGATGATCATTCTTTTTTCTTTTGTGCTTTTTCTTTTCTCTCATTTGCATTCTGCTTTTCCAAATCATTGTTGACGAATGGGGCAAACTCAACGAAAATGAAACGCGGTTTTTCCATATTTTTTCAGAAGGAATATGAATGCTGTTTATGTCATCCTTGGCGTTCTCGGACTCATTGTTGTTTTTGTCATCGTAGTCTATAACGGCCTCGTCGCTCTTCGAAACCAAACAAAAAATGCCTGGAGCGATATCGACGTCCAGCTCAAAAGACGGTATGACCTCATTCCGAATCTCGTGAATACGGTCAAAGGATACGCCACGCATGAAAAAGAGGTATTTGAAAACGTGACGAAAGCAAGGACTGCAGCGATGGGCGCCACATCAACAAAAGATCAGGCGGCGGCGGAGAACATGCTTTCGGGAACATTGAAATCCCTTTTCGCGGTCGCTGAAAATTATCCGGAACTCAAGGCGAACGAAAACTTCCTGGAGCTCCAGAGGGAACTCTCCGACACGGAGAACAAGATCCAGGCGGCGAGGAGGTTCTACAACTCCATGGTCACGCAGTTCAACACGAAGCTCGAAGTCTTCCCCAACAATTTTGTCGCGAGGTTCTTCACCTTCGAGAAATTCGAGTTCTTCGAGATCGAAGATGCTGCAGAGAGAGAAGTGGTAAAAGTAGCTTTCTGATCAGCTCTTTGATTGGAGAAAAGACGGTTTCTGTATTCTCTTTTCGTTCATCCGATGCTTTATGATGATATCCGCCGGAATAAGCGGAACTCGTTTCTCATCATCCTCCTCTTCATAGGATTCATTGTCTTTGCCGCGTGGGTGTATGCCACGACCATGGGATTATCCCAAGGGGAATCGGTCTCGATCCTCGGAGTTTCCGGAGCAGTCGCTTTCGTCTCCGCTTTTGTCGGGTATTATTCTTCTGCATCCATCGCTCTTCTCATGAGCGGAGCAAAAGAAGTCCCGCGGGAAAATCCTTACCTCGAACTCCACCGGATCGTGGAAAATCTCGCCATCACCGCGGGGATCCCGAAACCGAAAGTCTGCGTCATCGAAGATATTTCTCCGAACGCGTTCGCGACCGGACGAAATCCTGAAAATTCCGCGGTCGCTGTGACGACCGGGCTCCTCAAGATGCTGGAGAAAAGCGAGCTCGAAGGAGTCATCGCCCATGAATTATCACACATCCGGAATTTCGACATCCGCATGGGGACGATCGTTGTCGTCTTTGTCGGGCTCCTCGCCATGCTCGGAGACATCTTCCAGCGCACGATCCGATTCGGGGGAATATCAAATAGCAGGAGAGGGAGCGGAAAAGGGCAGGGCGCTCTTATTCTCATCGGTTTCTTATTTGCCATCATCTCCCCGATCATCGCGAAACTCATCCAGCTCGCGATGAGCCGCCAGCGCGAATATCTCGCAGATGCTTCCGCGATCGAGCTCACGAGATATCCGGAAGGTCTCGCTTCCGCGCTCGAAAAAATCGTAAAGGATGACACGCGAATGATCCATGCGGGAACTGCGACCGCGCATCTTTACATCGCGTCTCCGTTCTCGGATGAGAAAGAGAAAAGCTTTTTCAAAGAGTGGTTTTCCACGCATCCGGATCCCGACAAGCGCATTGGAAAAATCCGGAGCCTCTTCGGGGCGTACTCAGGAGCTGCGGCGGGAGTGAGTGGAAAGTGAGCAAGCCAGCAAGCGGGCAAGCTAACAAGTGTTCAAGCGGGCAAGTGTTCAAGTTTCTTTTGGAGTCGCCCGTCCTCGGGCGACCCTCAAATCTGGAAGCGATCTGTGACTGCTTCCAATATGGTTCCGGCGGCGACTGCAAATCGCTGCCAGCGAAAGGACTCTGTCATTCCGGCCTCCGAGCCGGAATCTCCATATTTACCAAGCACTCCAAAAAAGAGTCAGTGGCGCCACTTTTTTTCTATGATACTCCACATGTATATGGAGATTTTTTGGAGTCGCCCGTCCTCGGGCGACCCTCCCTCGGGGCACCGCAGGAGAGGTGCCTCCCAGAAAAAAATGGAGATCCCGGATCACATCCGGGATGACAAATGCATAGAAAAAAGGAGGGCGACCCGAAAGCCGCCCGTCCAGTTTCCCTCTTGCGAGATCAGCCGATCATATCCTTGAGGGATGCGAACGGCCGGTTAGCGAGAGAGATTTCCTCATCTCGGTGGTGGTCAGGAGACGCAGTAGCCTCATCCTGAGGGTCGAAGTCGTCCTCTTCGATGGTGAAGGCGACTCTGCCCTTTTGTCGTGCGGACCTTCTGTCCGCTTTTCTTGAAGCCGCTCTTGCGCGTCTCCTTGCCTCATCACTACCCATGAAAATACCTCCTAAATAGGAATGTTCTCTCTTTGCAGAGAGGGAATCTGACCCTTCCGTTATTGGAGTAGGGCGATTCCCCTCTGGAGGCCTTCTCTTTCGAGGGGGGTCTCCAGGGGGGAACGCCCTATTCACGAGAATAAGGATCAGATGTCTCTCTGCTTGACCAGTGATGCAAAAGGGCGGGTTTTATTGGTTCGTCAGTATATGGAAAAAATGAAAAATGTCAAGAGGAAAGGAAGAAGGAGAGATCAACTGAACAAGCAAGCTACTGAGTAAGTGAACAAGGAATGAGCACGTCTATTGAGTTGATATTCTCTTGTGAGCTTGTTTGCTTGAACGCTTGAACACTTGCTCGCTTGAACACTTGCCCGCTTGAACACTTCCTTCCCTTTTTCCTAAAAATCCCGTACCCTTTCGAGGACATAATCTCCTCGAACGTGAAGAAGGGTGACATATTCATACTCCTTTTCCGGATACCGATAGATTTCTGCGGGATCATTGCTGCATGGTTCCTCGCGTACTTTTTGCGGCCGTATACCGATCTCATCCCGGGAGTCCATTATGATTTTGCGCTCGAAATGCTCCCAGGGATGTCATTCTTTGTTCCCTTTGTCCTTGCCACCGCGCTCCTTTTCGTTCTCCTCCTCACATTCCTCGGGTACTACCGCTTCTATGAGAACTACGAGCCGGTCCGGGAATTTTTCCGGGGGCTTTTCGCGGTCTTCCTCTGGGGAATGCTCATCGTCGCCTGGTACGCCCTTTTCCGGCACGAGCTCATCTTCTCCCGCGTCATGCTTCTTCAGGCGATGGCTTTTTCGCTCTTATTTTCATGGCTCGGAAGACTCATCCTCAGGATCATCCAGGTCATCGCCTGGAATATGGGAAAGAACCACAAGCGCGTTATCCTTTTCGGCAAGCCGGAAAGCACAGCGGTGATGAAGAAAGAGATTGAAAAGACTCCGCAGTTCGATGTCGTCGGAGAATTCTCGGAATCAGATCTGAGCGCGCTTGAGGAGTCAAAGATCAAAGCAGACGAACTCTGGCGCTGCGATCCCCAGTCGTCAAAGCGGACAGCGCAGCGCCTTGATGGACTCTGCAACGAAAGACATCTCTTCTTCCGTTATGTTCCGCAGGACGAATCTCTCTCGTACGCACGCCTCGAATTCTCGTTTATCGGAGAGACTCCGGTCGTGCTTGCGATCCCTTCTGCTCCGACTGCCTGGGGAAGAGTAGGGAAGAGGGCATTCGATATTTTTGGTTCATTGTTCCTTATCCTCTTCTTGAGTCCGCTTCTCTTTCTTCTCTCCCTTCTCATTAAAAAGAATTCCGAGGGGCCGGTCTTTTACCGGAGCGTTCGCGTCGGGCAATATGGAAAAACGTTTGTCATGTGGAAATTCCGGTCCATGGTGTATAACGCGGAAAAACAGAAGAGAAAACTCGAACCGCTGAGCCATCGTGATGGACCCCTCTTTAAGATCAAGGACGATCCCCGCATCACGGGGTTCGGGAAATTTCTCAGGAAGACATCATTCGATGAACTCCCGAATCTCTACAATGTCCTCAGGGGAGAGATGTCCCTCGTCGGCCCGCGGCCGCATCTCCAGAATGAGATCATGGATTACGAGACGTGGCAGAAGCGGGTCCTTATGATGAAACCCGGGATC
>JBGSON010000003.1:0-3106 GCA_041739085.1 Candidatus Altimarinota bacterium
GAGGATCTCTTTCGGGACGGCATATTCGGTATCCTGAAATCCGTTATTGGCGATGATGATGAGCGCTTTCAGCATAGAAAGATGATAAAGCGAAAGTATTCTCCTTCTTCGTGATGAGACATGCAAGAACGAGGCTAAGCAGAAAGAAAGGAAACTCCTTTCCTCAGCTTATCAAGACTTCTCTCTTTCCCGAAGACTGCAAGAAGTTCAAAAGTCCCCGGGGAAAACTTCTCGCCCGTGAGCGCTACCCGGAGTGGCCAGAGCATCTGACCGTTCTTCCATCCGAGTTCCCCGATCTTTTTGAGAAGGATTTCTTTTATTGATTCTTCATTCCATCCTCCTTCCGGTATATCTGAGAGGAGTGATATCCCTTCCTGAATAGCCTTTAACGCGATTTCTGGTGTCACTCCCATTTTTTCATGGAGGTACAGTTCTTTCGGATATTCCAGATTCTCGACATAGAAAAACCGAAGAAGATCCGGAAGTTCGGAAAGCTTTTTGCACCGTTCATGGACGAGGGAGAGGGCTTTGAGGAAGAAGTCATCTCCGAATTTTATTCTCCCGCTCACAAAGATTTCCTCCTGGAGAAAAGGACGGGCAAGCGCGTCGAGTTCCTCAAGACTTTTTCCCCGGATATAGAATCCGTTCAGCCAGAGGAGCTTGTCGAGATCAAAGACAGCCCCGCCTTTATGGACTCTTTCCAGTGAGAACGCCTCGATGAGCTCCTGAAGCGAGAAGATCTCGTTCTCGTCCGGAGTGTTCCATCCGACAAGGGCGAGGAAATTGAGGAGCGCTTCGGGAAGGTATCCCTCGTTCAGATAATCATCGACAGACACTTTATTTTTCCGCTTCGAAAGCTTGCTCTTGTCTGCGTTGAGGATGAGGGGGAGATGGGCGAATTCCGGGAGACTCCATCCGAACGCTTCGGAGATGAGGATCTGTTTCGGAGTATTCGGAATGTGATCCTCCCCGCGGATAACGTGGGAAACGGCCATCTCATGGTCGTCGACGACAACGCAGAAATTGTAGAGGGGGGAGTCGAGGTCTTTCGCGATGACGAAATCATCAAGGTCCCTCGTATTCACCGATACGTTTCCCCGGACATGGTCTTCAAAAGCCACATCTTTATTCTCGGGAACCCGGAACCGGATGACCCCGCTCATGCCATTCCTCAGTTTTTCCTCCTGATCTGCATGGGAAAGGGATGAGCATTTTCCGGAATATCTCGGAGGAAGCTTATTTATTTCCCTCTTCTTTCGTTCCTCCTCGAGTTCTTCCTTTGTGCAGAAGCAGTAATACACTTTCCCCTGCTTCAGAAGTTCTTCGAGGTGTTTCCGGTAAAGTGCAGTCCTTTCGCTTTGATGGAAGACCTCTCCATCCCAGTGGAGACCAAGTCTTTTTAGTCCGGAAAGGATGTTTTCTTCAAATTCTTTCGTGGAGCGTTCCCGGTCCGTATCCTCAAACCGCATGATGATCTTTCCTCCGTGTTTTTTCGCAAATAGGTAATTATAGAGAGCGGTCCGCACCGTCCCGATGTGGAGGAGACCGGTTGGAGACGGGGGAATCCGGACTACGACTTCCTTGCGCATAACCATAAAAAAATCTCCGCCATTGTAGCGGAGATTTTAGTTTTTTCACAATGTTCTTCACCTCTCCCTTATTCTGTTTTCGGTTCATAGGGAACGATCTTCACCGTCATCGTGATGTCCTCGAGCGGCTTGTCGCCCGGACCTTTTTCGACGGAAGCGATCGCGTCGACGACATCCATCCCTTCGATCACCTGGCCAAAGACGGTGTGCTTATTGTCGAGGTAGAGGTTATCCACCTGGTTGATGAAGAACTGGGAACCGTTCGTTTTCGGTCCCGCGTTCGCCATGGAAAGGGCGCCGCGGATGTTTTTGAGGTTTGCGTCGAACTCGTCTTCAAATGGTTCTCCCCAGATACTCTCTCCTCCGGTCCCGTTCCCGAGCGGGTCACCGCCCTGGAGCATGAAGTCAGTGATCACCCGGTGAAAAATAATGCCGTCATAGTATCCGTCCTTTGCATGGGTGATGAAATTCTCAACTGCTTTCGGCGCCTGATCCGGAAAAAAACGGATGGTGATGTCGCCCTTCGGCGTCGAAATAATTGCGATCTCATCTCCCGCATTCGGAAGAGAAGTCTGGAGAGAGGCAGGATCCGTCGTGGTGTCAGTTTCGGAAGAAGAATCCTGTCCGGCAGAGGACTCGGTCCCATTGTCTTTTTCGGTCGATTCACCCGTGGCGGGAGCTTCATCGGTATAGACCTGAGATCCGGAATCAGAAGAGCGTTCCGGGGGAGGGATGCATCCAGAGAGGGAAATGATCATGGTCGAGAGAAAGAGAAAGTAAAAAGTCCTTTTCATCGGAAATGATAAAAATAAGAAAGAAGCCTATTTATTCGGAAGGCAGGTGACCGTGCACTGGAAATCTTTATTTCCTCCCGAAAATTCAAACCCTTCTTCAAGGGAATTCGGGATTTTACCTGAGGACTCCGGCTCTTTCGCGGTGCCCTCATAGAACGTATCAAAGCTTTCATCAGGATTCGCCGGCGACTCGCCGCATCCGGCCATGAGGAAAACGAGGGGGAGGAAAAACATCAATTTTTTCATATTTGAAAAATAATCACACAGAGATTTTTGCAGAATTTCTCCGGAGAGACAATCTCTTTTCAATTCACTTCTTCTCTGGAACAATTAAAACTCATGAAAATACGGACGATCATCCTCATTGCTTTTCTTACTCTTGCTGTTCTTTCAGCGGCAGTCATCTTGGTGCCTCAGGCCGTCATCATATTTGGGGCAAAGGGAAAGATCTACTCGATTGATAATATTCCGGAGCGGAGAGTCGCCATCGTTTTCGGCGCATCCGTCATTGAGAACAAATATCCGTCTGACGTCCTCCATGACCGGGTCGCTAGCGCGGTGGAACTCTACAAGATGAAGAAGGTGGAAAAACTCCTCATGACCGGCGACAACTCGAGGATGAATTACAACGAGGTGAAAGTCATGAGCGCCACCGCGGTGAAGCTCGGAGTTCCCGAGGAGGACATCGTCCTCGACTACGCAGGCTTCCGAACATATGATTCG
>JBGSON010000042.1:0-14618 GCA_041739085.1 Candidatus Altimarinota bacterium
GGATATGACTTCACTTACGTCGACTCCCGTTTCCGATGCTATGGACTGGAATTCCACAAATCGAGATGTGTCTGAGGTCATCGATGCGAGAAACTCTGAGTAGGATGATGAATTAAAATCAGGATTCACCCACGAAAATGTGCCGTCGGCGATCATCCCTGCCTTGTAGAGTGTCGCGATATCAGGAGATGTATTCCCGCTCAAGACCTCAATGGCCTTTCTTGTGAATCCCGCAGCTTGTCTTTTGCCGCTCCTGAAGGCATCCAGAATACCAAGTTGCATATTCGGACCATAGCGGTCAGACAAATACGCATTCGCGGTATCAATACCAACCGCGACAGACTTTCTTGCAAATACTTTCCCATCGGTTCCTCCCGGAAGCACTAAATCTGGATTAAACTCACCAGTAATCTCGTCCAGCCCATCATAACTTGGGCGAAGGAGGGCTTGGCATTCATTCTGGAGATTGACTATTTGCTCATTGGATTCCTCAACTGGAACTTTTCTGTATCCTGAATCGTCGCCTTCAGGAAGTCCCGTAGATTCTAGGATCGGCCGTTCTATTGGTTTTTCATGAAAATTCTCCGGCGTGGGAGAAAATATTTCTTGTTCCATAAAAAAATTTTAAAAAAGGGTGTTATTATATATGGAAACTAAAAAATGTCAATACAATTGTTCAATTAGAAGCAATAAACATAAGTAAATGGCTTAAAAACAGGATTTAGAGATGTCAAAGATGACGAACAATATCATAGTTTTTAGTATTTCGAGCTTCTTCGATTCGGCACAATAAAAAACCCGAAGTGGAATTATTTCGGGTTTTTTCTCTATCGTTGGAGAGTTTCTTATCCTTCCACCTTCACCCCCATGGACCGCGCGGATCCCGCAATGATCTTCACGGCGGCATCCATATCGTTCGCGCTGAGGTCAGCCATCTTTTTCTTTGCGATCTCTTCGAGCTGAGCCCGGGTAATGGTCCCGACTTTGTCGGAGTGGGACTTCGGAGATCCCTTGGCGAGCCCGATCGCTTTTTTGATGAGGTCAGCAGCAGGAGGGGATTTCAGGATGAAACTGAATGAGCGGTCTTCATACACTGATATCTTTGCTGGGACAACGATGTCTCCCATCCCCTGGGTCTTTTCGTTGAACTGCTTGCAGAATTCCTGGATGTTGATCCCGGCTGGCCCAAGCGCTGTTCCGACAGGGGGGGCAGGAGTCGCTTTTCCGGCGGTGATTTGAATGGTGATGAGACGAGTGACTTTTTTCGCCATATATGAGTTCGTTACAGGTCGAAAAGGGCTGAAATTATAAAGGAGATTGAAATCAAATGCCAGAAGATTCACCATCGGAGGGGGCAGAATCTTTTATGGATGGGACGAGATGATTGAAGAGCGGGAGGAGTTTCTTATGGTTCTCTTTCAGATATTCGAATCCGATGAGCTTCTCGGGGGCAACAACAAGGAGATATGCTTTGTCCTTTGAAGAAGAAGGATTGAAGTAGAGTGAAAAAGTACCGTACTCATCGGTCTGGTTCAGCGTGGTCTCCGGGTCATTGCGGAATGATTTTTCCAGCTTGACCTTAATGTATTGAAACGCTTTTGCGGCGGTCGTGTTATGAAGCGGATACATCTCGTATGCCCGCACCAGGAGGATGTCGCCGTCATAAAAATCACTCTTCACCGCCACCATGCCGTCTTCCTCTTCTTTCAGCGTGATGACTCCGAAGAGATGGCTCGAGGGAGCGCTTTCTTCTTTCATGATTCCGGGAAGGCCGGCGAGTTCAAAACTCTTCTCTGAGATCTGCGAAACAGGAACATCAAAACGGACTGTGTTTCCATCGACGGAGGAGTTCTGATCGGAGGATTTGGTGATGGACGCCTGGAGGGGGTCCACACGGTCGGGGAAGAAAACATATTCGAGGGCAGCGATCCCGACAACGACAAGAAAAATCCCGGCAGCAATGAGTGTTTTTCGCATTTTTTCCATGAGCTTACTTCTTCGTGACCTGGTTGAAATCAAGTTCTACAGGGGTCTCCCGGTCAAAAATAGAAACGAGAACGGTGAGTTTTCCTTTCTCCACATCCACAGAATCGACATTCCCTTCAAAGGTGGCAAAAGGTCCGCTCACGATCTTTACGATATCGCCTTTCTTGAAATCGGCCTTGAATTTGGGCTCCTCGCTCCCCATCCTGCTTTTCACAAGACCGAATTCTTCAAGGGTGACGGGGACGGGGATATTTCCGGATCCGACAAAGCCGGTGACGTTCGGTGTATTCCGGACGACATACCAGGAATCATCCGTAACGATCATATCGACGAGGACATAGCCGGGAAAAAGACACTTCTTTACTTCGATCGGTTTCCCGCGTCGCATGATGATCTCTTTCTCCTTCGGGACGAGGATATCAAATATCTTATCCTGCATACCGAGTGTCTCCATCCGGAGTCGGAGTGCTTTCTCAACAGCATCTTCATAACCGGAATACGTATGGATGGCATACCAATTGCGTCCGAGGGAAGGATCCTGCCTCCCTTTCATCGGACCGACCTTTTTTTCAACGGATTCAATATCCGAAGAGACCGGTTTCTTTGAGGACCGGGGAGATTTTTTCACGGTTTTATTTTCTTCTCCGGGAGTTTTCTTTTTTGGACTCATAAAGATTTGTCAGAGACAAGTGTGAAGATGAAGGTGTTGAGAAAACCGTCCAAAACTCCGAAAAGAAGAGCCCCGCCCAGCACAAACCCGATCGTGATGATGCTGAGCCGGATCGCCTGCTTTTGAGTCGGCCATGTGACATTCTTGAGCTCATGGACAGCGCCCTTAAAATATAGGACTACGGATTTCATGGGGAGAGAAAAATACCTTGAAAAGGACCTCTCATGGGATCAAGGAGATTCTAGTGAGGATAAGGCTTTTTAGCAAGTACAAAAATAAGAAAAAGCACAAAACACAAAAGAAAAAAGAAGGAGCGCCGACTCTCTTTTGTGCTTTTTCTTTTCTCTTTATTCTTTCAGGATCTGCTGCCAGACGTACTTCTTGATGAGGCTCCAGTCGTCATTCCGCGGGGACAGGGTATACATCTTTGCCCCCGAAGCCGTGTCTCTCATGAGAGACACGAGTGCATTTGCCGGCGACAGGACATTCCCGCCCCTCACCTCGTAATCTTTGATTGCAAAAAATTGGGCGATCGCGTCCTGAGGAGTCATATCCGTTTCCACTCTTTCGATCATGGAGAGGATGAGGGAAATGATGGAATCCGCATCGGAAATCCCAAGGTTTTTTGCTTTGTCTTTCGCGGCAGCGAGGATCGTGTGTTGCCGCTTCGCCCTTTCAAAATCACTGGAGGTCGTCCGGCTCCTTGCGAGGCGGAGGGCCTGTACTCCGGATACATGGTGATACCCTTTCTCAAAATACATGGTTCCCCAGACACCGTCATCCAATGTCTTATACGAAGGATCGGCGATGTCTCTCGGGACATAGACGTCAATCCCGCCGAGCGCGTCGATCCCGTCGATGAAGATGTCGAAATCAATGAGCGCGTAATGCGTAATCCGCTGTCCGGTGATGTCCTCGATCTTCGCAATAAATGCCTGCATCCCGTACCTTGCCCAATAGGCGTTGATCCGCCAGTCACCCATGAAGAGATCCCGGGGGATTGAGATGAGGGTGATCCGCTTGTTCGTGTGATCGATATTGGCGAGAATCATGGTGTCGACGTTTCCTCCGTTCCTTCCGAGGAGGAGGTAATTCTCTCTCCCTTCCATGTCCCCGGCGATGGTCGCTTCAAGTTCAGAAATATCGACCGCTGCCTCTTCTTTCTGACTCGCTTCGCGGATGATGGATTTCAGACCCAGAAGAGCAACGGGATTGGTCCCGTCGGGAAGAGTCGCGACGATGGAGCCACTCACGGGGTCTTTCGTCAGGTACCGGTACACTTCACCGTTCTTTTCGATGACGGCCAGGGTCGGATTATCAAGGGCAAGCTCTTCTCCTTCCGCATTTTCTTCCGGGATCGGCGTCTCTTCTCCGTTCTCTCCCGTATTGTCGGGGGGAGGGGAAAATGCGCGAATGGTAAATCCAACGGAATCTGAATATTCCTTCATCTGAGCGTCATCGAGGAGAGCAAGGAGCGCCTGTTCTTCGACATCGGGGGAGACCTCCGGAACGCCCTCAGCAGGAACGCCTGCAAGTCCCGAGATCTCTCCTTCCGGGATTCCCGCCTCCGCTGCTTGTCCGGTTTCTGCTCCGGGAGCCGCTACTTCTTCTGTGATTTTCGCGATGAACACTTCTTTCTCTTCCTGCAGTGTTTTCTCCAGATCGTGGAGTGCGGAGTCGAGGGAATCATAGAGTGCTACCGTCTCGTCGATCTCGAGTTCAAATGTATATTCCAGGGGATAGAAATTGAGAGTGGCAATGCGATCTCCTTCATGTTTCACCGCGATCCGGAGCGTGTCCACTTTTGCGATTTCCTCCGATTCGATGAGGAACGGATTCGGTTTTTCAGGAGCCGGTTCAGAAGGGAGAATCCCCGCTTCCTCCGCAGGAATATCAAGGGGAGCTATTTCTTCCGCATTCTCTTCGGAAGGAGCAGGAGGAGTTATTTCCTCCATTCCCGGAAGAGAAATATCAGGAGAAGGAGAAACGAGAAACGACGGATTGTAGGCAGGATCTGATTCTCTCTTATTCCAGTCTCCGACAAAAAGAGTAATTTGTTCTGACACCATTCCTTTTTCATCATTGGCTCTGAGAAGCGTGAGATAGTAGTAGAGAGCATTTTCAACGGTCTCTTCCTCTTCTTCGTCGACGGCCTCCGCCGCGAAGAAATCACAGTCCTCGATCGGAAGAAGGAGATAGTGCCGAAGCGTATTATTGCTCTTGCATTCATTCTCCATCGCGGAACGGAGCGTCGAAATGTCATCGAGTTCCGCGATCTGGAGCTTGTTCAAATCCCCGATCTCCCGCTTCAGGTTTTTGAAGAAGAAATATCCTTCGAGAGCGGAGAAGAGGAGGACTCCGATTATGAGGATCCAAAGTATCGGCTTGAGGATAAATCTCCATATGTTTCTGCAGATCGAGCATGGGGATTGTCGCTTCTCTCTCGCGAGAAGATGTCGGAATCGTTCGGGCTTCATAGGGAAAGGAAATGGAATGAAGACTGGTCACTGAGGGGAGTATAGGGACTCTCCGCCTTGAATTCAAGGAGAACTCCTCAACGGAATACAGGCGGGAAGCGAGTATCCCGAAAACCCTTCATCATCCGAAAATGAAAGAGGACGAAAAAACAATACGTCCGTATTCTCCGAGATCAGCGTTTCGACCACTGCGGAGCTCTCCTTGCCTTCTTCAGTCCGAATTTTTTCCGCTCCTTTATGCGGGCATCACGAGTGAGAAGTCCGGACCTCTTCAGAGTCGTCCTTGTCCCTTCGTCGAGGAGAGACAGGGCTTTGGAGAGTCCATGACGGGCAGCGTCAGCCTGTGAAGCGATGCCACCACCTTTTACCCGGACGACGACGTCAAAGTCCTTCGTTTTTCCAAGAGTATGGAGTGGCTGAATAACTTTTTCCGTAAGTGGTTCAAAGAAAAACTCCTCAAGTTTCTTGTTGTTGATGAGGATGCTCCCTGTTCCTTTCGGATACAGGCGCACAGTGGCGATGGCTGTTTTTCGTTTCCCGACCGCATAGAAGTAGGTCCGCGTGTCTTTTTTCACCGCAGGAGTGTTCGTTTTTTCAGGTTCCGAGATCTTCGGTTTCTTCGTTGTCGGCATGGAATGATATTAAAGAGTGACAGGGAGAGGGGCCTGGGCTAAATGAGGATGATCCGGACCAGCATACACTTTCAGGCGTTTCAGGATCTCTTTTTTGAGATGGTTCTTCGGGATCATTCCGGCGACGGCATCTTCGAGGATCCGGGTGGGGTTTTCCTTGATGAGTTCACGGGCTGTCCTTGATTTTACATGCCCCGGATAGCGACTGTAGCGGAAATATTTTTTCTGATCGAGTTTATTACCGGTGAAGACGACCTTCTCGGCATTGATGATGATCACCCCGTCGCCCTGATCGAGATGAGGGGAGAACGTGACCTTATGTTTCCCGCGGAGGAGGACTGCCGACTTCGTGGCAACGTCTCCAACGACCTTTCCGTCAGCATCGATGAGGTGCCAATTTCTTTTCAGGTCGGATTGTTTGAGGAGTATCGTTTTCATCTGAAGGAATGGGTGAAGGGAGTAAGGAAAATCATTGGGTGAGTTCGATCTGAACGGAAGCAGCTCCGTCCCCAGGACGGACACCGATCTGGGTGATACGTGTGAATCCGGAAGTCTTCTTATCAAACCGCTTTTTTAAATCGGAGACCATTTTTATCGATGCCTCTTTCGTATAGAGAAGTTTCTGAACGGAGCGGATCGCTTCGCGTTCTTCCTTTCTTTTCACAGTGGAGATGAGCCTTTCGACTACTGGCTGGACAGCTTTCGCTTTTTTGTCTGTCGTCTTGATCCTTTCGTGGAGGACGAGGGAGGTGGCAAGATTTCTGATGAGGGAGTTCAGATGCCCTCTTTTCCGGCCCAGCTTCAGATTTTTAACGCGGTGTCTCATGGGAAGGAGATAAAAAATTATTCATCAAGGAGTGAAAGCCCCCGGTTCTCAAGAGCGCTCAAGACTTCTTCCTGTGCTTTTTTCCCGAAACCTCTCAGCGTTGAGAGTTTTGCAAGGGAGCATTGGGTCAGTTCTTCAATGGATCCGATATCTCCGTTGATGAGTGCATTGAGAGTGCGGGGAGAGAGATTGAGGATTTCGATCGGAGTATACGTTTCTTTTGCTTCCTCGACCTCCTCTTCCGCCTGCGCAGTCTTTGAGAAATCAGCGATGAAATCCGGTTCAACGATCTCCTCCGATCCGCCCTTGAAGATGTTGAAGTAGTTCTGGAGGAGCTCTGCTGAGAATTTCACACAGTCTTCAGCAGTCAAAGAACCGTCTGTCTTCAGTTCGATCTGGAGTTTGTCGAGATTCGTCATCTCTCCGACTCTTGTCGAAAGGACCTCATAGCGTACGGCGAGAACGGGAGAGAACGCAGTGTCAGTATAGATCCACTCCGCCTCATCTTCCTTCTTGATCCTTTCGGAAACAGTGAAGTATCCGACCCCCTTCTCGATCTTGATCTCAAGAGAAAGGGCGGTATGCTTCCCGTCGAGCATGGTGATGAGATGGTCGGGATTCAAAATCTCGATGTCGCTTGAAGTCTTGATGTCCTTTGCATAGACCGGTCCTTCTCCTTTTTTCTCCAGTGCGACGATCTCCGGCTCTGAGGAGTGTTTTTTGAAGCGGACGCCTTTGAGGTTCAGGATGATGTCAAGAACAGTATCCTTCACTCCGGAAAGGGAAGCATATTCATGAGTCGCACCTTTCACCTTGATCGCCGTGATCCCGGCTCCGGGGATGGAAGAGAGAAGCACTCGCCGAATGGAATTCCCAATGGTATGCCCGAACCCGGAGGGGAGAGGAGAGAGAGTAAAAATCCCTGCGTTATCATCCAGACTCTGGAAGGTGAGTTTTGGAGGTCCGATCTCTTCTTGAATGATATGCATACGATAAAAAAAACAGGTAAAAAATTAACGAGAATAGAACTCGACGATAAGGTGAATAGAGATGGTTTGTTCCATTTCATCCATTTCCGGATGCCGCGCTATCTTGATGGTCCGATCCCGGAGATTTGATTCCATCCATTTCGGAGGGAATGTCTTTACGTCTTTCATTTCTACAAAAATCGGATGATCCGTGTGCCGTTCCCGCACCGTGATCACATCTCCCGGCTTCACCTGAAAAGAGGCGATATCGGCCCGTTTCCCGTTTACCTGGAACACTTTGTGGTTCACCATCTGCCGGGCCTGAGCCCTCGTCAGTGCGAATCCAGCACGATATACCGCATTATCGAGGCGAAGTTCGAGGAGGGTAAGAAAATTAAACCCGGTGACGCCCTTCCTTCGGACAGCCTCCTTAAAGTACCTGTGGCAGGTCCGCTCCGTAATACCGAAAATCCGTTTCGCTTTCTGCTTTTCCCGGAGTTGCTTTCCATACTCGGAAAGCTGAGCAATCCTTTTTTGGCGCACGCCGGGCTGCTTCGAGACGTCAGATTTGAGATTCGTCTTGAGGAAGAGATCTTGTCCTTCCCTTCGGGCGAGACGGTTCTTTGGTCCTGTATAACGCATACTGATAGGTACAAAAAGGTATTAAATCTTTCGGGGGCGTTTTGAACGGCATCCATTGTGAGGAACGGGAGTCCGATCCACGATGGAGAGGATATTGAGTCCTGCAAGATGAAGACCTCGGATCGCCTGCTCGCGTCCGGGACCTACCCCTTTTACAATAACATGGACACGCTCGATCCCGTAGGATTTTGCATTGTTTACTGCCGCTTCTGAAGCCATTTGAGCGGCATACGGGGTTGCTTTCCTCAATCCCTTGAATCCGGCAGTTCCCGAAGAGCACCAGGAAAGGACTGAGCCCTCGGGGTCCGAGATTGTTACGATCGTATTGTTATACCCTGCGGTAACGCTCACGCGTCCTTCCGGAACAACACGCTTCACTTTTTTCTTCGCTGGTTTCGGAGTTTCCGTCGTCATATAAGGATGGGACAAAAATGAAGATTAAACAGTCTTTTTGTTCGCAATGGCAATACCTTTCCCTCGCCTTGTCCTCGCATTCGTCTTCGTCCGCTGGCCTCGGACAGGGAGTTTCCTCCGATGGCGGTATCCCCTGTAGGATCCGATCTCATGGAGCCGCTTTAAATCCAGTGAGACCTTTTGGCGGAGATCTCCTTCAGTTGGGAACCGCTCGATCTCTTTCCGGATGAGCACTTCCTGATCCTCCGTGAGATCGTTCGCGCGAGTGTCGAGACCGATGTTCAGTTTATTGAGGATGGAACGGGAGCGGGGGCGTCCGATGCCGTAGACATACGTAAGGGCGACTTCGATTCTTTTGTTCGGGAGATTCACGCCAGCGATACGAGCCATGTGGAGAAAGAAAAATGAAGGAGAGGGAAGGTTACGTGAATTACACAAAAAAACAGAGAATGAGAAGGGGATTCATCCGGAGGTCTTATTACCCCTGCCTCTGCTTATGTTTTTTCGTTTTGCAGATCACGCGGACGACGCCTTTTCGACGGATGATTCGGCAGTCTTTGCACATTGTTTTAACAGAAGGGCGTACTTTCATAGGGATGCAGCAAAGATTATTTTTCTCGATAGGTGATACGACCTTTTTTCAAATCATAAGGGGAGAGTTCAACGGTCACGGTATCACCCGGAATAATGCGAATAGAATACTTCCTCATTTTTCCGCCGACATGAGCAAACACTTTGATGGGAGATCCGTCCTTCTCCTGAAACCCTTCGGTGATAACCCTCACTCGAAACTGTGCACTTGGAAGACATTCTTCAACTATCCCCGTGACTTCAATGACGTCTTCTTTTGCCATGCAGTGCGGTCTTTATGCAAAAAGCCAAGGTATTCTAGTGAAGGAAAATGAGAAATGCAAGCAAATTTCTTGCGTTTTCATGAAAAATTTGCGTAGAGGGGGGAAAACTCACTTCCTGAAGCGTGCTGAAAAACCGCGGGGACAAAGTAACCAACAGGCTTTCCGGAGGAGTCACCCATAATCGTTTTCCTTTTGTTTTTGAGAGAAAAAACGCCTATAATCTATGGTAAATCGTTTTTCTTTCCTCCCTATGGTTCTCCTCGAATCGGGAAAGACTCTCCTCGGGACTCCCGCCCCGGAATTTTCTCTTCCCGGAACAGACGGTCATGTCTATACCCTCTCGTCGTTTCCGGAGAAGAAAGCACTCGTCGTTGTTTTCATGTGCAACCACTGTCCTTATGTTGTCTCGGTCATAGAGCGGCTCAATTCCCTTGCCCGTGATTTTTTTGAAAAGGGCGCTCAATTCATCGGCATCAATCCGAATGATGATTCCGAATATCCGGAGGATTCCTTTGAAAACATGAAAAAATCTCCGGTGGAATTCCCATACCTTCGCGACGAATCCCAGGAAGCCGCTCGCGCATTCGGAGCCGTCTGCACTCCGGATATTTTTGTTTATGACGGCGAGCGAAACCTCTCCTATCGGGGCAGGATCGATGACAACTGGCAGGATGAATCCCGGGTGCAGAGTCATGATCTTGCGGAAGCTTTGGAAAAGATCATTTCAGGGAAAACTATCCCGGAAGCAGAACAACATCCGAGCATGGGATGTTCCATCAAGTGGAAGCCGTGATCCGCCTATGTGTTTTTTCCTTCAGAAATACCTTCATCCAGGCTTTCAAGGTCAACCTCATCGATTTCCTCGTCGGATGGAAGAAGCGGAGAAGCTTCATCTGTGATGAATCCTCCCACCTGGTGCTCCCAAAGTTTCGCGTAGAACCCTTTCTTTTTCAGAAGTTCCCGGTGCGTCCCTTCCTCGACGATGCTCCCTTCATCGATGACGATGATACGGTCCATCTGAAGGATAGTGGAAAGCCGGTGCGCGATGACGATGCTTGTCTTTCCCGAAATGAGGAGTTTGATGGAATCCTGAATAAATTTTTCAGTGATGGAATCCAGTGCTGACGTCGCTTCGTCGAGGATGATGAGCGGAGCATTCTTGAGAAAGGCCCGGGCGAGGGCGATCCTCTGTTTCTCACCTCCAGAAAGTTTCACTCCCCGCTCTCCGACAACGGTATCGTATCCTTTCGGAAAATTGCTGATGAATTCATGGGCATTGGCGATTTTCGCGGAGTGAATGATCGCTTCATCGGACGCATCGGGCTTGCCGAAAGCGATATTCTCTTTCAGCGTCCTGTGGAAAATCTCAGGATGCTGGGAGACGAGGCTGATGTTCTCTCGCAGTGAAGACTGCGTCACCTCTGTAATTTTCTGTCCGTCGATGACGATTTCCCCCTTCTGCAGATCAAAAAAACGGAGAAGGATCTTCACGATTGTTGTTTTCCCCCCTCCCGAAGGCCCCACGAGCCCGATTTTTTCCCCGGGGGAGAGTGAGAGACAAAAATCATGGAAAAGCGGTTCGCCTTCTTTTTCATATGAAAAAGAGACATTGCGGAAATCGACTGCACCTTTCGAAACAAGGAGCGGTTTCGCGCCGGGCGCATCGACGACTTCCTTTGCAAGATCGAATATCTCAGTCATTTCCTGGGCATCCGCAAGTGAGTGGATGAGCCTCCGGAGATTGATACCGAATTCCCAGAGACTCCGGAAGAGCATGGTGAGATAGGTCTGCACAAAGACAAGATCTCCCACGGTGAACGTCCCTTCCCTCCACCATTGGATCATCAAATAGAATACGAGGAGTTCAAAAGTGATCGAAATGACGCCCTGGAAACTGAATATTTTGAATTCCGCCATCCAGCTCAGCTTTCTTTTTGCCGTTCGGTCCGTCGTCGTTTCCTGAAATCGTTCGCTTTCCCGGTCTTCCGCGGCGAATGCCTTTACCGCGGCATAATTCGAAAGCGAATCCGCCATGACCCCGCCGACGCGCGAATCAGCACGGGCGGCCTCGAGATCGAACTTCAGTTTCCAGCGTGTGGCGAAATAGTTCCCCACGAGAAAAACACTCACCCAGACAAAGAAGATGGATCCGAGGAGAGGTTTCTTATGGTAGAAGATGAAGAATACAACGACCATTTTTATAAAGTCCGGCAAAAAATTATAGATGACCCGGTCGATGATCATTTCAAATGCGTTTGTAAACCGGTTCACCTTCTTCACGATGCTTCCGGAAAACATTTCCTGAAAAAAACGGTAGGACTGCTTTTCGATCTCCTGGAACGCGCGGTTCTCGATTTCCTTCAGGGAATGGATCTCAAAACGGATCGTCGCATAATCCGTGATCCTCCAGAACAACCAGCTCGTGGCATAGAGGAATACAATGACCGAAAAGATCGAGAGGAGGCTCGAAACTCCTTCAGGAGACTCGGAAAATGGGACTGCGATCAGATTCGCGAAAGCGGCGAGATAAAAAGGGATCACGAGTTCAATGCCGATCTCGAGCGCCCGAGAGAGAGCCATGGCGGACACCGTGAGCCGGTATTTCCGTATTTCAGGCCAGTAATGTCGGAGTATTTTCCACATAGGGGGAGTCGTTTCTGGAAGATTCATTCTCCCGCTTTTTAGGGAATTATTCAAGGGGATCAAGTTGAAAAGCCTGCAAGTATTCAAGTGGACAAGCGAACAGGCGGCTATTTTTGAAATTTTTAACCTTGGAGTCATATGAACTTCAATATCTGAAAAAAACTGGATCCGCTTAGCCACGATTCCGGCTTGATTCCGTTTCCTTTTTCCCCGTACAATCCGCCCATGAAACGCTTCATTCTCGAAATCGACGTATTTGCCGCGGGCGCGGTCGTCATGATCTTCGAACTTGCCGGATCACGCGCGCTTGCTCCGTATGTCGGGACTTCTCTTTTTGTGTGGACGAGCCTCATCGGCGTGATCCTCGGTTCTCTCAGCCTCGGGTATTATCTCGGGGGGATCCTCTCAGACAGGAATGCGTCCCTCCGGAGTTTTTCTGTTCTCCTCCTCCTTTCCGGGATTTTCATGGGGATATCGACGCTCACGATGGATTTCGTTCTCTCTCAGTGCTCAAGGTTCATCTTTGATGTCCGCTGGTCATCGCTCATTTCCTGTCTTCTCCTTTTCTCGGTCCCGAGCGTCTTCCTCGGCATGATCACTCCCTATGCCATGAGGATGGCGATGACGAACGTTTCCACCTCAGGAAAGACCGTCGGCCGGATCTCCGCATTTTCCACTCTCGGAAGCATTTTCGGGACATTCACTGCGGGATTTTTTCTCATTCCCTTTGTCGGGACGACGAACATCCTCTTTTCGATCTCCCTGGTCATGATCGGCATCTCCATGATCACATCGGGGGCGTCATTTCTCCGCGAAAAACTCGTATTCCTTATCCTCATCACTCTCGCATGGTCAGGGGTCATATTTATCAAGGGCAGAGCGGAGGAACGGGGATTCCTTGACGTCGACACTCTCTACCACCGGGTCTGGATCTATGAATCAAAGGAAGAAAAAACGGGAAGGCCGATCCTCAGACTCGTGACGAACAAAGAGATGAGCTCTGCCATGTATCTCGATACGGAAAGCAGCGAGCTCCCTTTTCTCTATCTCAATTACTATCGTCTTGCGGAATATTATTCCCCGGAGTTCCGGAATGCGCTCATGATCGGCGGAGGAGGATACGCGTTTCCGAAATACTTTCTCGAGAAGTATCCCGAAGCATCCATCGATGTCATCGAGATCGATCCCGGTCTCACGGAACTCGCCAAAAAGTATTTTCGTCTTGTCCCGGATCCACGGCTCACGATTTTTCATGAAGACGGACGTATTTTTTTGAATCGGAATACGGAAAAGTACGATGTCATCTACGGAGACGCATTCCGTTCTTTTTTCTCGATCCCGTACCATCTCACGACACAAGAATCCATCGAAAAGATGTACGGGGCTCTGAATGACCAGGGAGTCGTCATCCTCAATGTCATCGGTTCGTTTGAAGGGGAGGGGAGCGAGTTTCTCCGGGCGGAATACCGGACATTCGCATCAGTTTTTCCGGAGGTCGATCTCTATCCGGTCCGCTATCCAAATGATCCCGAGCGCATTCAAAACATCATGCTCGTTGCGGCAAAAGGAAATCCAGTCCTCAGCGGAAAAGGGACGGACTCTGACCTCCAGGCGATGATCGATTCACAATGGGAAAAGGAACTTGCGCTTGATCTCCCGATCCTCACCGACGACTTTGCTCCCACGGATTATTACATCTCCCGGGCGATCCGGAAATGGTCGGCAGGACAATGAAGTCTCTATTGAGCGCGAAATAACCGGAAAAGCCAGATAACACAGAATACAAAGCACAAAGCACAAAGTACAAAATCAAAAGAGAAAAGAAAGAGCACAAAAAAAGTGATGTCATTTTTCCCCGCTCTCATCCTTTTTGTTTATTTTCGCTTTCATTCTTCGATCACAGAACTTGATAATTATCAACCTGATAACTTTTAAACTTTTTTAACATTGCCCATGACGCAGATAAAATTTTCAAACGCCACGGAAATCAAGGCCACTCCTTCGGATCAGCTCGACATCATCATCGCCCTCCTCAAAGACATTAACCACAGGATGAATCCGCCCTGGTGGAAAATCCTTATCCGCTTCATTTTCGCTCATCTCTTCTCCATCATCTCGCTCGCGGCGCTCGCGTATTTCACCTGGAAGATCTGGGGTGTCGTGAACGGGATCGAGTCAAATATCAATGAGATCTACACCTTCATCACATCCAACATCGATAAACTCAAATTTTGGAATTAAGGAAACTGAGAAAAATGCGGACCGCTTCGTTATCTTCAGAAGGGAATTGCACTGCATAACCGAGGCCTTCCTCACGACCACTATCGGCACGCTCAGATTCTGGGCTTGAACATCCGGAGAGATCACATTCCCGCAGTATTTCCGGTAATGGGGAAATCGCCATGGATGGGAAGATTGAACCCACTTTCTACACCGATAATCTCAAAGTCTGCCATGGAATCTATTGAGAATAAATGTTCCCCTCCGTGGGCTTCCGCCGCTATAT
>JBGSON010000053.1:0-4020 GCA_041739085.1 Candidatus Altimarinota bacterium
CTGCGAATAATCGACTATTGCGGCAGAAAGTGCATCGGAGTAGTCGCCTGAATACAATGATTTTTCAAAGGGTGATGAATCCCGGTCGGCTACGATCTCTCCTCTCGCGGATTTAATCTTCTGAGACAGCTCTTTTGGGACATTCTCTCCGAGTTCATCGAAGACCGAGAGGTAGAATGTTTTCATCTCTTCTGTAGAGGCTCCGGAATTGAGCAACACATGGTGCTGGAGGAGGAAAGATCCCTCTCTGTTTTTCTGGATCTTCTGCTGAAGCGACTGGATTTCCTCATCGAATCTCTCTGACCGCCTTTCCTTTTCCACGATCTTGCCGATGTCCGCCGCGATCTCCGGAGCAAGATCTGCTTTCAGCACCTTTTCATTCAAGATCTTGTAGATGGGGAATAATGTCGCGGTCGCCGGATTGAACAACATTGATCCGATAGAGGGGTTATCTTTCAGGAGATTATTAAACCAACCGGGATTTTTCTTGATGAGCTCGTTCACTTTTCCTGAGAGCATTTCGATCTCCTTCTGGATCGATCTTTGAGATTCAGAGATCTTCTGTATCTCTTCTTCTAACTGTTTGTTTGTCCGTTCCGACTCCAGGATCTGTGCGGAAAAGATGAGCGTATCGAGATCGTATTTCCCTTTCTGTAAAATCGACTGGAGCTCCTTCCCGTAGAGGAGAAGCCCGAGGGAAGAGGAGAGCATGCTCTGTTCTTTTTCTGCGGTCATGGCGATCCCGTGCTGTTTCGCTCCGGAGATCCGGCTCTTCATTTCCCGGAGCTGTTTCTCTATCTGTGGAAAAGTGAATATTTTCCCTGTCTCCAGGTAGACTTTCGCGTAATCGGAAAGAGCGTCATCCGAGAGACCCAATCCGAATTTCTCGCTCAGGCCTTTTGCCTGCACCTGGGTCTCAGCGATTGACTCTTTTTCGGCCTCTGCGGAAAAAGCTTCCAGCGAGCGAATGGTATCACTCGCGCTTTCGGCAAGTTTTAATCCAGTTTCCTCTTCCTCTGTTTCGCAATACATTTCGTATTTTTCTTTCTCTCTCCTGAGTACATCATCATATCTCTTCATGATCTCGGGATTCGCTTTGACAAGTTCCCTAACTTTCTTCTGAAGAGACTCTTCCTGCCTCATGAGAATTGCCTCATCGACATTTTCCACATCTTTTTGGACTCTCTTGTCCGCGTTATCGGCGGCCGATGAGATCTCATTCCCTTCAAGAAAGATCAATCTTCTTTCATGAAAAAATGGTATTCGTATTTGCCGTTCCCTGATTCTGTTATTTTGCATGCGTCTAGAGTCCGTCGAGTAAGTCCTCCGCCTGTTCCTCATCTTTTTTCTGGCATCCGGATTCAACTTCTTTCATGATTTTTGGAAGCTCCCGGTGCTGAAAATCATCGAGAAATGCTTTGTATTTCTGCGCTCTTTTCTGAAGATTTGCTTTATTCGCGAACGCTATCGCTTCATTCCGTCCTGTTTCATCCCCAAAAATCGCCGCGAGTTTTTCTCTCCGCGCGTCACCCAGATCTTCGCTTCTCGTAATCCATTCCGCCTTCTTATTTTCTGAGAGAGCGGGGGATTTTCTTATAAGGTTTTTAATTGTTTGTGTGTCCATTGGATTTCTCGCATAGGTATTCAGATTATTATACCATATTGAAAGACGAAAACGAACAGGAAAACGGCTTGGGACGAGGTCGGAAGGAGCTGGTGTGCTGAATTCTCTTTTTTAGAAAATCCGGAAGGAGTGTGTGTTATTGTCATCCCGAACTTGATTCGGGATCTCCATGGAACAGTTGAGCGATGGAACGAATCAGCGGCACCGATGACTTATTGCGAAGATTCCGGTAACGCTGGAGATTCCGGCTCGGTGGCCGGAATGACAAGAAAATGAGACCCTTCGATTGTTCGAGTCTTTTGGATTCGAACACGGTTGGTGCGATCAAGTCCAAAGACTTGGCCGATCTGAGCTCCAGAAAAAAATCGCTTTTGGCTTAGGATGCGCCGGCTTTTACACCACCATGAGTTGGCCTGAAAGCTTCTTCAAAATCCATACTTCAGTGTCTCTCGGATCGATCACGACTTCATCATCGACAGGAGCTCTGCCATTGAGGCTGAGGACAATGGTCTTTTTTTGCAGCAGTGCTCGTTGCTCAGGAGAAAACATATCAATACAGTTTTTCAAAGTTTGCTCCACGGTCGCTAAAAAAACCAAATAATCTCCGGCATTTTCTTCATCACCTGAGATCGTCAGCCCGCCTACCTGCAATGCCGATGCTATGGCATCCAGTTTCAACTGGACGATCCGGGCAGAGATCTCATGTATAGTGTCTAATGCAGTCTCTACTTCTTCCAATTTAATTTCCAAAGCCGCTACGCTTGGAAGCTCACTGATGCCAAATGAACAGAGAACTTCGAGCTGCTCCGTTTCCTCTGAAGTGAGGTCGGCATAGTAATCTTTTGTCAATTGATCCCGGATAAAATCGAGTTTTGTGCTCTTTGCGCCAAACTCACTCGCGGTTCGTATTCCCTCGAGCAATTCTGCTTCGAGATTTTTCCGGAGTGCTTCTTCTCTTTCCGGATCAAGTCCTCCCGGTGTTTTCTTCGCGCCATGAGCGATAAATCTTCTTCCCGCATATACTCCGGCCGCTCCCGTTCCCAGAACGGCGAGAATTGCGGCAATGAGTGCCCAATTCGGCATACTGCCGGGAGAAGGTTCGATTCCGATGGCAGATCCCGACGGCGTTTTCATGCGGATTATGGTAACGCCGGATTTCGCGAGTTCTCTCGTGACATCCTGCGAAAAGAACATATCGATGTCGCTTCCTTCGGTATTGAGGAGGATGCGGAGTTCTTTCCCTTCCATCCACTTTTCTTTCGAAAGGGCTGCGATCGCATCTTGAAGAACTCTGATGTTGTTTGCGGAATCAATATTCATGAGTAATGCCTTTTCTCCCCGGTCCCAAATGAGCATGCGTTCCGTTCCGTGAGCGCTATTGAAATCGTTAAGGGATTTTTGAGATGGAGAGATTGAAACTGCTCCGGCCGGAGTTGCGAGTGCTGCATTTCCTATCATGCCGACTCCGAAAGTGGCGGCAGCAGCGAGCACTGCAATGCGGATCGGTCTGGCGGCTTTATCGAAAAAAGAAGGCGCTTCCGGTCTTCTCCTTGCCTGATTTATCTCATCACCGGGATTCTCTGGCTTTCCGTTTGGGTCATGCGGAGAAGATGATTCATGTTTTATGGTCATACTGATTGAATGTCAGAAGAAAATAAAATTACTTCACTCCATTGATCCTTTTCATGATTTGCTGGAGTTGTGCTTCGCTCAGATTGGGATCAATCGAAATATTCGAGAGAATAAGAAGATAAGCATTATTATCTCGATCCATGCATTGAATCCGCATTCTCATATCACCACTTTCATAAATCACATTCGGATTTTTCAATGGTGTTTTTTCTTTGATTTTTGCCGCTTCAGCGGCATCGCTGAGTTTTGCCGTGAGACTCGCTTCAACTTCTGGAGGAAGCTGCTCTTGTTTCGGTTCCTCCTTCAGCGGCTCTTTTTTCTCATACACAAAATCAGGAAAGAGATCTACTGATGCTCCATCATCTCCGATCTTCATTTGAAATCTATTTTCGGCTTTCTCGACATAAATAGTTTTTCCCGCAATCCCGGGAACATTGTCGATATCCATGCCCTTGTCTGTTTTGAGGTGGGTGAGCGCGAGCAAGAGTGCCTTCCCTTGGAGCTTGAATGTTCCTCTTAATATCCCGGAAAGAGTGTCTCCCGCCTGAAAAGCATGTCCGTCTGGAGTGGGTTTGATGGCATCGAGGGCTTCTTTCCATCGGGCTGAGTTTTTTATTTCATCCAGATATTCGGCAGGCTTGTCCTTCTTCATAAAATTCCTAGCCTTCATTTCCTGCCAGTAATCATGCTTCTTTGTCCACCGGCCGGACTCATTCCCCTGCGGTTTCTTTGCCGAATAATTCACGTCTTGCCCAAAAAACTTT
>JBGSON010000022.1:0-21003 GCA_041739085.1 Candidatus Altimarinota bacterium
CGGAGGAGTCCGATATGGTCCTTCCCGATAATTCTGATCTTCACCACGTAATTCCCGGTGATCCCGATAGAGGAATATTTGAGGGAAAACGGGGAGAAAATGAGTTCGCTTTCCGGGAAAAGACTGAGAAGGACTCTCTTCGCCTCGAGCTGCCCCTTCCCGATCTTTGTGAAGAGATTGCGGAGTGAGGTCGCATAGAAATCGGAGAGCCTCTCTTTCAATTGCTTCTCCACTGCCGATATTTTCTGCCCGGTGAACCGGAGGAGGATCTTTTGGAAATACTTCTGCCCGAGCTCGAACGCTCTCTTTCCAGAGATCTGTTTTAAGTACTTCATGATCTCGTCCTTTGCTTTACTGCTCTTGATGCAGTCCAGCCAGAGGAGCTGCGGGTTCTGCTTGTTGTCAAAAATGATCTCCACGATATCCCCGTCCCGGAGATTCGCCCCCCTCGAAAATGGCTTGTTATTGACATACGCCTTATGACAGTGATGTCCCATTTTTCCGAGGACCGTGTAGGCATAATCGATCGCAGTGGAATCCTTTGGAAGAAATACAACATCTCCGTGCTTTGAGTAGACATGGATCCTCGATCTCAGAATGTCTTTTTTTACGCCTTCAAAGAAACTCTTTTTATTGAACGCACGTTTCTGAAGCATGATGATCTCTTCGAGAATTTTGAGGAATGACCGGCCCTTTGCGGAAAAGGAAAAAATCCCATGCTGGCACTGGTGAAACATCTCTTCTGAGAGAATATCAAAATTTCTGCACCTCCCGTCCGGAAGGAAGACGCTCGTATGAAATGCCTGATATCCGTTCTCTTTCGGCCGGGAGATATAGTCTTTCATCATATCAAAACGGGGCGGCCAGAGAGAGTGCACGACTTCAAGCGCCCGGTAGCAGTCCGTGGTTGTCGGGACTATGATGAAGTACCCGATCGGAGGATCGATCTCGTTAAAATCAAGAGTGAGATTGTTCGTATCTTTATGGAATGAATATTTTCGGCGGTAGAATGTGTCCATTTTTGATTTTATTTTTTTGCTCATCAGTTCGCGGATGAGAATACTTTCAATATCTTTCGTGATCTTTGACTCCTCCTTGGTGTATTTTTCAAAGTAATCTGACGCTTTCAAAAATCCCTCCGGATCGATGATGGAAAAACAGATGTTTTCCAGTTCGAGCATCACTTTCCACATCCCGAGGAGATAGGCGAGCGGGACATAGACATCGAACGTCTCTTCCGCGACCTTCACCTGTTTCAGGGGGCTCAGTGCAGAAATAGTCCTCATATTGTGGAGCCGGTCGTAGATCTTGATGACGATCACCCGTACGTCTTTTGTCGAAGAAAGCACCATACGGTAAAAACTGTCGATCTGACGATCATCCCAGGATGACTGATATGCGATCTTCGCCAGTTTCGTCACTCCGTCCACAAGGCGGAAAATATTCATGCCAAATTCCTTCTTCACTTCCTCTTCCGAGATCGATGTATCCTCGATCGTGTCATGGAGGAGCGCGGCGATGATACTCTCTTCATCCGCACCGACTTCCGCAAGCATCTTCGCCACATTGAAGGGATGGATGAAATAGGGTTCACCGGATTTCCTCTTCTGGTTTTTGTGCGCCTTCTTCGAAAAATGATATGCCTTTTCTACCCGGGCAATATCGACATCATCTCTGCCGATGAGGAGTTTCTCTAATTTTCGAAATTCCATCATGCATATGAGATACGCTTATGGAAAAGAGTATCTCATCTTTAAAAATTTCTCAATCAAAGAGTCCCTCCCGGAATTTCTCAAAAAATTTCTCAAGGATGTCCTTGAGCACGGCGATTTCATTCTTCCCGCCACTCATCAACCCGCAGGAGATGTCGCTAGCCGCGAGAGAAAGGATGACTTCTTGGGTGGAACTTTCAAAAATGGCGATGACTTCACGCGTGACATGGATCTCCGCGTTGGATTTCATGACTTCCCCTCTCTTCACTTCGTCTCCCCGCTGGATGACAATCTTCCGAATGAGCCGATCCCGCTTTTCCAGATACGCGAGCTGGGTCGCGAGTTCCCCCATGGAATATCCGCCGGGGGAAAGAGCGACGCGGAGAATCGGGGCAATGAATGGCTTTCTCGCATTCCTCTTCGACATGAGCGGAATATTCCCTTCCGCAAGGAGTTCCGGGGAAAGAAGAATAATACCCGTGTCTTCGCGATCCGATTCATCCCGAGGATCAGATGAGACACATTCCCACATGGTGATTCTGGGAACAGCAGGGATTCTTTTCCCGTTGATGGAGAACTCATTTCGAGGAGGACATAGCGGCCTCGATCTTTCTTCCTGCTCATCGTCGAGCTGCCAGACCACCCCATCGACTTCTTCTTCAAGGCTGCCATCACTTTCCGGGAAAATGCTCTCGGAGTCCACGCATACTGGAATGCCCGAGATGTCGATCGGCTGGGTCTCTCCCTCCGGTGCTCTGCGACTCACCAGATGAGCATTGCAGAAGAAATCATCGAGGTCTTCTGCTTCCCCCACATCTGCGATGCTGCTTGTCGCCGGATTCAATCTGAGGGAAAGCGCTTCGATTTCATTTCCGATTTGTACCATGAACCCGGAGATTTCTTCGGCGGGAGGAGTGGCAAATAGCCGGGCATGGATGTCCCGAATATGGACTCTGAGTTCCATGAGAAGATTCCATCTCTCTTCGGCAGGCAATTGCGGAGCATGGTGTTCAGTAATACTCTGAATCGAGGAAGATATTTTCTGAAATTGACTCTGAATTTCGGGGTGACGCAGTCCAATGGCGTCCCTCAAAGCCTGTTCGACTCCTTTTCCCGTATTTCGGATCTCATTTTCTAATGCTTCTACGGAGTGTTTTTTCCCGACATGACGCAGGAGTCTCATTTCTTCTGTCATAGGCCTATGGTATGATAGAGAGTGTTTTTCCTCCTCAAATGAGGGAGTCCATGGTACATGAATTCTTTTTATTGTCAATTTTCTATGACAGACAAAATGGAAAATACATCTCAGCAGGAGTTCTTTATGCGTATCGCTATTCAGGTCTCTGAGGAAAAAATGCTCTCCGGAAAAGGCGGCCCATTCGGCGCGATCGTTGTGAAGAATGGACGGATTATTGCAAAGGGATGGAACGAAGTGACGAGCCGGAACGATCCCACTGCCCATGCCGAAGTGCAGGCAATACGAAAGGCCTGCAAAAAGCTCGGATCGTTCGATCTCAGCGGATGCGAGCTCTACACGAGCACGGAGCCGTGCCCGATGTGCCTCGGAGCTATCTACTGGGCGCGTCCCACGCGAGTGTATTACGGGAATACGAGGAAAGACGCGGCCGCCATCGGATTCGACGATGACTTTATCTACCGCGAGATCCCCCTCCCTGCGGTGAAACGAAAAATTCCTTTTGTGAACCTTCTCCGGCAAGAGGCACTCGTCGCATTTCGAAGATGGGAGACAAAGAAAGATAAGATCCGGTACTAAATGAATTAACCTTCCTCTGGGGAGACGGAGTCTGACCGTCTCCTCTCAGATTATGGAAGGTTTCCCCTTATCCTAATTCGTGATTCGGCGTTTTGTGAATAAAATATTTATTCAATCTGGGAGAGCTCGTCTCCGATGAGTTTCACAACGAGAGAGTCGAGTGCGGAAACAGAATAGTCCTGTTCATCGACATGGTATTCCGTTCCTCCTCCCGCATCCGTGATGAAGACATATTTCGCATTCGTGATGAGCGCTATCTGGCGGAACATATACTCCCCTTCCGTGTTATCAAGACCGCTGGACGCTATGGGGAATATTTTCACTCCGAGCTCCTGAGCCCTGAGCATCGCCGTCCGATAGTCGTATTGTTCGCCATAATCCATGTGCGGAGGAGCGTCAGCGATGAGGAACGCCATCCGGACCGTGTTCTTCGACGTGCTCCATGAGAGATTTTCAAGCGTATCCGCAAGCGCTGTGTTCACGTCCTCCGGATAATCCCCTCCTCCGCTCGCGATCACATCGTTGAGAACGGTCTGAAACTCATCGAGATTATCGGTAAAATCATAAATGCGCGTGAGGTACTCATCTCCCCGGTCACGGTAAATAACGAGTCCGAACCGGATTTTCGGCTGGACTTGAAGAGAACTCACATTGTCGGAAATGCTCTTGATCGTCATTTTTAACGTGTTGATCTGATCGGACATGGAGCCTGTCGTATCGAGAGTGAACACCAGGTCGAGGATGAGTCCGTCTGCATTCGACAAGGACTGATCAAGAGAAATGTTCCATTCGTTATCGGAAGAGGAAAAATCAGATGTTTCCCCGTCCACATACACGGTGAATGATGAAGGTTTTTCAAATTGCCTGTCGTGGATGCAGGATGATTCGCAGGCCTGGATGTCATCGAAATAGTAGGGATCCGTACATGCGGTCATCCGTTCCTTTATACAGCGGTTGATCCCGGAATCGTAGTAATATCCGTCAAATTCAAGGTCGCAGCTTGGCCGGGGAGGAACCGGTTCCGGCGGCATAATGCACCGCGCGTCTCCTTCTCCGTACGAACACGGTTCATACATGATGATCGGTTCGTCGTTCCAATAATCGACCAGTCTCTTTCCTCTGCATGCATCACCTCCGGGATTCGCTGCGGTGACGAGATAGACGGAAGGATAGAAATACGTTTTCCCGTCCACATCCGTTTTTAGAAGATACTCGTTTCCGATGTTGTCGACGATCCGAAGGGATTTCCCGAGAACACCGTTTCCTTCGGCATCATTCACCTGAAGGATGAATCGTTGCGAAAGGTCGATGTCATATCCGCTCCCCTGTACCGCACTCTGAAAATAATTCTCGTACTCATCGAATTTTTCATTGTCATCGATTTCTCCTCCTTTGAGATCGATGACTCCCTGATCCGGCACTCCGTTCCTCTCGTACCGAGATCCTTCTCCGGGATACGGTGAGGGGATTATTCCCTTATCATCGTAAAAATCCGCGGAAGGCGCGGTCTCACCCGTCATCGCGATCCCTCCGGAATAATCTCCGTCTGATTTTGCCCCCATCATCCCATACTCATATTCGCCTTTCTCCTTTCCTCTCTCGTCAAGAGATGTCCGCTCAAGAAATGCTCCATTATCCTGGAGATCGATATCTGAGATCTCCTCCGCTCCGAATCTTTTGAGGACCGGCGAATGAGACAGCGCTATCGCATCCGAGTCTCCATCTGAGTCCCTTTGCGCGGGAAAGAGTGGATCATCACATCCGGTGAGGATCATGAGGAGGATCAGGCTGATGCCTCCGACCGATTTTTTAGCGTTCATATGATGGATGATAAGAAAATAAATATTTTTTCGATAATAAAAACGCAGGACGGGAAAAAAAGTTTCAGAGAGCTCGAAAAAAATCAGTTCCCATTTTTTTCTTTTTTTCATTTTTCGGATATGATGCATCTCGTCTCATTCCAAGAAGTCACTCCTATGCTTTTCATCGCTCTCTTCAGCGCCTTCATCGTCAGTCTTCTCTCGTTCTCGGGGATACTCTTTCTCGTTCTCAATCCGTCTTCCCTCCGGAGGATCATTCCTCTCCTCGTGGCTTTTTCTGCGGGAGCGATGCTGGGAGGAGCGCTCTTTCACCTCCTCCCGGAAGCCATCCCTCATTTCCCGGAAGGAAGCATTGTGCCGTTTCTCCTCGTTTTTTGCGGATTCGCCCTCTTCTTCATCCTCGAAAGATTCGTGTTCTGGCACCACTGCCATGAAACAGGAGATTGTGATGTCCATCCGTTTGGATACATGAACATTGTTGGAGATGGGATCCATAATTTCATTGATGGAACAATCCTCGCGGCATCGTTCATGGTCGGGACCGAAGTCGGGTTTGCCGCGACCATTGCTATTATTTCCCATGAAATCCCGCAGGAGATCGGAGACTTCGGAGTTCTCCTCCATGCAGGGATAAAAGCGAAGAAAGCCCTTTTCTTAAACTTTCTCTCCGCCCTGGCGTCCATCCTCGGAGTCCTCGTGGGATGGTTTTTCCTCATCCGCAATGAGGCGGTCGGAGCCCACCTTCTCGCGTTCGCCGCCGGAGGATTCCTCTATATATCAGCGAGCGACCTTGTTCCCGAACTCCATAAAGAAAAAGATCTGAAGAAATCAGCGGTATCATTCCTCCTCCTCCTCGGCGGTATCCTCCTCATGATCGTTACAAAAGTTCTCTTTGAATGAAGACATCATCTCCCTTCTCCCTCTTTGATGTTGATATGTCTCACCGGATCTTCGTCGGACTCCATATCTCAGAATCTACAGGGAAAGAAGTGATGAAATGGTCTGAACAATGGAAAAGATCGATCCCCGCCCGCTGGATCCCCGCACATAATCTCCATATCACGCTTCTTCCCCCCTGGGAGGAGGATGATATTGATGGAGTGAAGGAGAAACTGAAAACTATCGGGAAAGACATCGGACTGCTTCAACTCGAATTTCATTCGGTACTCTATGGGCCGGATCCGAGAAAACCGCGTCTCATATGGGCAGAAGGGAAGACTCCGGAAAAATTATTAGTGCTGAAAAAGCAGATCGAGAGATCTTTCCCAAACGCCGCCGAGCATCGTCCGTTCCTCCTTCATCTCACCATCGCCCGATTTCATGAGAACGATTTCCGTTCATTCCCTGTAAAAATGCTTCATGAACTTATAGCGTGGAAAGACCACTTCACTTCCTTCACACTCTTTGAATCCCATCTCCTCAGAAGTGGCGCTCAGTATGAAGTGCTCGGGAACTATCCTCTGTAAGCATATGAAATGAAAATTGCCTTCCGGACATTGGGATGCAAAATGAACTGGCTGGAGTCATCAAAACTCCTCTCGAGCTTTCCAGAAGCGGGGCACCACACTATAAGAAATCCGGGAGAGGACAGAAATGGATGTACATCAAACTCCATCCGAGTTTCAGCAGGAAAAGGAAATATCGGAAATATCGTTCCCATCTGTCTCACGATGAAAAATATGCAGTGAATGGAATATATTCCTGTAAAAGTACTCTCGATTTTTCCAAAAAAAACATATAGAGTGTATGCGAAAACATTGGACACTCAGAGGGAAAGCCATGAATGTTATATACCATAAATCAACGCGCTCCAGAAAATTAAAAATTGTGGAGGATTTCGAACCGGGGTGCTGGGTCCACTCGGAAAAACCGACGCCCGAGGATATTGAATTTCTCACAAAAAAACTCGCTCTTGATCCAAACCTCATCGAAGACGCGCTTGACCGTTTTGAAGTCCCGCGTCTTGAGGACTCGGAAGGCGTGACCTATGTCTATGTCCGCGTTCCCCATGAGAACAAGGACAAAGTCATCACCGTTCCTCTTCTCATCGCTGTCGGATCGAATTTTATCGCAACCGTCACACCGGAATCGCTTCCTCTCTTCGACACGTTCACGAAAGAGAAAATCGAGTTTTCGACCACATTCAAGGTCCAGCTTCTCCTCAAGATTCTTGAACATTTAAGCGATCTCTATACATATTACCTCATGAGGATCAGCCGGGGTATCCGGAGCATCGTGAGTCAGCTCGAAGACATCGACAACAAAGAGATCATCCAGTTCGTCCATTTCGAAGGGACGCTCAATGATCTCCTCGCCGCACTCGTTCCCATGAGCGTGATCTTTCAAAAACTCATCAATCGGAAATCTCTCAAGTTCTATTCAAAAGACAGAGACGCTCTTGAAGACCTCTATCTCTCGAATGGAGAGCACCGTGAGATCTGTGTTACCAATCTCAAGTCGATCGTTAATATCCGTGAAGGCTACTCGACGATCATGTCGAATAATCTGAACCGTGTTATTAAACTTCTGACGATGATGACGATCCTCCTCACGATCCCCATGATCATCAGCAGTCTCTTTGGAATGAATTTGAATCTCCCTCTCGCTCATTCTCCGTATGCTTTCTGGTGGGTACTCGCCATCACATTTGCGTTCTCTTCGCTTTTTCTCGGGATATTCATCTATAAGAAGTGGCTCTGACCCTGATCCATATAAAAAAGGGGAAAGGATGACTTTCCCCTTTTTTCAGTCGAAGGAAGTGTTGATATTATTCGAGCTTGAATGAATTTGCAATCGTGTTGAACTGATTTTTATAGGTGGCAAAGGTTTCATTGTTCGCAGTCGCGGTGATGACATAGCCCATGTTTCCGACTACAAAGAACCATGCGTAATTGTGGACCTGGACTTCGCCGAAGGTGGCACTATATTCCAGCCGCTTCGAGTCCAGTCCGTTGATAGTAATATCGGAGAGGTCAACAACGGTAAAATCAGCGACGAGTGGCTCCATATTCGCAATATTGAGATCATAGTATTCCTGAAGAGAAATGCCCTCCGTCCCTTCCTCACTCACGACGTTCATGTTTTCTGCAAACATATCCGTGTCACTCTCCATTGGACTCGTCACGCTCACATCGGTCCCCATGAACCCTTCCTCTGAAGCCCAGTCTTCCGGAAACACGAGCGAGAACCCTTTTGTCTCGTTATAATACCGTCCATCTTCTTTCGTCACTGGCGTTTCTTCGTCTTTCACTTCGTCCTTCGCCTCATCTTTCTCGACGTCCTTTTTCTCAGTTGTTGTATCTTTCTTCGTTGTGGACGAGTCGTCCGTTTTTGATTTTGTTCCGATGTCTAAAGAGCAGGCGCTCAATGCAAAAAACAGAGAAGCTGCTGTGAAGAAGGAGAAGAACTTTTTCATAGACTCAAAATAAAAGGAAAAAACATTGTTTCCAGTATGACAAATATTTTGACATTTGCAAATCATTCGTTTTATTTTACATTAAGGAGAGACGAGAATCATCCTTCATCCTGGATTTTCCCTCCCCTCTGATCTCTTCCTCTCTCATTATTCTTCATGCCCCAGACAGTACGCAAGGCCATATTTCCAGCAGCCGGATTCGGCACAAGGTTCCTCCCGTTCACAAAAGCAATCCCGAAAGAGATGCTCCCCATCGTGGATAAACCCGTTATCCAATATCTTGTTGAAGAAGCGGTCTCTGCAGGAATAGAAGAGATCATCATCATCACGGGAAGGGGGAAGCGCGCGATCGAAGACCATTTCGACACATCGTTCGAATTGGAACACACCCTGCATGAAAAGCAGAAGCATGATCTCATGGAGGAAGTGAGGCAAATAGAAGATCTCGCAAAATTTGTCTATGTCCGCCAGAATCGGCCGCTGGGCGATGGTCATGCCATCCTCTGTGCCCGTGAACTCATCCGCGATCATGAACCGTTTGCCGTTCTTTTTGGCGACGATCTCATTGATTCCGAGACTCCTGCGATCGGACAGCTTATCGATGCCTATGAAAAAACAGGAGGAATGATCATCGGAGTCCATGAGGTGCCCCTGGAAGAGGCGTGTCATTATGGAGTCGTCGACCCGATGACAAAAGAGGATGATCACGGCATATTTGAACTGAAAGACCTCGTGGAAAAACCGAGACCAGAAGACGCTCCTTCTCATTTTGCCATCGTCGGAAAATATATCTGCACGCCGGAAATATTCAAGGCCATAGAAAATGCAGAAAAAAGCAGAGACGGAGAGCTCCGTCTCATCGACGGGTTCCGTTCAGTTCTGAAATCAAGCAGGATCTACGCAAAAAAAGTCTCCGGCAAGCGGTATGATACCGGTACGAAGCTCGGATTTCTAAAAGCGACGATCGATTATGCCCTCAAGAGAAACGATCTCGGGCCTGATCTCCACAAATATCTCCAGCAGAAATTCTGTAATCTTAAATAATGAAACGATCAGGAAAGCCAAGAAAATTAGGATTATTCTCGTTTCTCCTCTATACTCTTCATTAAACACACAATTTGGGAATGATCTCTCGTTAAAAATTGCTCATTATGGCCGCCTCCGCTCACAAGACACCGCTTCCAGACACGAATTATCGAAAGCATTCGATCCCTGATTCCCCGCACGCGATTTCGTTTCTTCTCCCTTCCTGGGGAGATGTTCTCAGCTATCAGGCGCGGAAAGAGCTTCTCTACAAAGAATCCTATCAGGGGAAGGAATTCCTTTTCCTCTCCCCGTTCATTGAAAGGCTCATGGATGAATGTTCAAAAAAATTCGAAAAGAAGAATGAATGCACGTTCATCTATCCCAGCAAACGGGTCGCGCTCAGGGCTCAGAAATTCGTCTATGACAAGACGAAAGAAAAGGGAAGGATCCATAATCACGGGAAGAACGGGATTTATGTCGTCTGTTATCCTGAAAAAATCTTCCCGCATGCGAAACGGTTTTCGCTCCTCTGTGGAGATGTTGTTTCTTCTCGTATGGCTGAGGACACGCTGAATGAGGATTTCGTGATCGATGATGGCACTCTCGGAAAAGCAAAGGCGGCAAAAAAAAGGATCAGGGAAAAAATAGCCGATATTACGGGAGAACGACCACAGAACGTGGCGCTCTTCCCGACAGAACGTTCCGCCATCGCGAATGTACACCGGTTTCTCCAGATCTCTTTCCCGGACAGAAAGAGCATACAATTCGGCATCCCTCACAGTAACAGCCTCAGGATACAGAGAGAGTTTGGAAATGGAGTCCATTTTTTCCCGAATGGAGATGCCGATGATTTCGAAAAACTTGAAGAAGTGCTCTCAAAAGAGAAGTCGTTGGGAATATTCTGCGAATTCCCGGGGAATCCCATCGTCCGGGATATCAACATCAAGCGGTTGAAGATCTTATGCCGGAAGCACACGATCCCCCTCATCCTCGATGACACGCTCGGAACCTTCCAGAACTTCCGGACGTTCTCCATAGCGGACATCGTCGTTTCGAGCCTTTCCCGTTTCTACTCCGGAAAAGGAGATGTCCCCGGAGGAGCGCTCATCGTGCATACGGACAGCCGGTTCGGGCAGATGTTCGCCCGTGTCTTCCGGTCGAATTATGAGGACCTCCTCTGGTCGAAGGACGCTATTCTCCTGGAAGAATACGGAAGAGATTTCGAGGATCGATCCGAAAAAATCGATGAAAACGCAAAAATAATCCATGATTTCCTCAAAGGACATCCTGCGGTGTATAAAGTATTCTCATCAAAGTTCGGGACCCATAAGGATGACAATGTCCCCATGAGTGAGTTCGGAGGAGTGATCTCATTCCTCCTCTGTAATCCGGAAGAGAATACTCCAAGATTCTATGATGCTTTAAACCTGAGCAAGGGGCCGGGCTTCGGCTATGATTTCACCATTGTCTGTCCGTACACGCAAACAAATCTCTTCGATGAGTTCGAGATGGCTGAAGAATATGGGATTTCGCCCTATCTCATGCAGGTATCTCTCGGCCTTGAGAACCCGGATGAACTCATGAAAAAATTCTCTGACGCTTTTTCTGAAATGAAGGGATGAGGGGACATCCCCTCTGGTAATGGGAAAAGGACAGAAATCCGAGTGATCCTTCCGGATTTTTTTTGAACGTGTCATACTATCCGCACCTCATGAACATTGCAGTCATTCTTGCCGGCGGGAGAGGAAAACGCTTCGGAAAACAGAAGCTTCTCGAGCTCCTTCACGGGAGGCCGGTGGTCTCGTGGTCACTCGAAACATTCTCTTCGCATCCGGAGATCGATTCCATTGTCTTTGTCGTGAGCAAAAAACACAAAAGAGATCTCTCTGAGATCGGAAAAAGTTACGGTAAAGTAGATCATATTGTGATCGGCGGGGATACCCGATACACGAGCGGAAAGCTCGGCGTTCAATCGATCCCGCGTCTGGAGAAGGACGATGTCATCCTTTTTCATAATGGTGCCAATCCATTTGTTACCTTTGAAGAGATCTCTGAAATCATACGTTCTGCAAAAAAAGAAGGCTCCTCCGGAGTCGGGAGAAAGATCCATTCCACTCTCCGGCAGATCTCAGGAAAAAAATCCCTCGTCATCTCACGCGATGATGTCTATTCCATGGAAACCCCTCAGGCGATGAAGGCGTCCATTTATTCCCATGGCGTCTTAGAATGGGAGAAAGACCACAGAGAACCTCCGACCGATGATCTTCAGATCGCTGAGGCCGCTGGATCTACCCCGAAGATCGTGTCTGTTCATTTCCGGAACCGGAAGATCACCACGGTGGAAGATCTCGCATTTCTCGAACGGATCACGAATACTCCGGATATGCGGATCGGCATCGGGGAGGATTCACATGAGTTCGGAGACAAGGAAAAGATTTGCCGGCTCTGCGGTATCGAGGTCCCCTCAACACCCGGCTTCCTCGGGAACTCCGACGGAGATGTCGCCCTCCATGCTCTTTCCAATGCCATCCTCTCTGCACTCGGAGAAGGATCTTTCTCCCGCATCTCCGACCCGCTCTGCAGGAACGGAGAGAAGGATTCTGTCGTATTCCTGCAGCATGTTCTCAGCCTTCTCCATGAGTCGAGCGCGGTCATCGAGAATATTTCACTTGTTTTTGAAGGGAAACGCCCGAAACTGGAACCTCATTTTCCGGAGATGCGGTCCAATCTTTCAGAGATTCTCTCAATCACGGAAAAAAGGATCGGTCTCACCGCACACAGCGGAGAAGATCTCTCTGATCACGGCAGGGGAAAAGGGATGAGAGTCCTCGCATCTGTCTTGCTCCGGATCTGGATATGACCGAATCCGTCTCGATCCTTGCGCCGGCAAAAATAAATTTAAGCCTCGCTATCGGGAAGAGAAAATTCAGGAATCCTCTCCGGAAAGGGGATTTTTTTCATAAAGTCGATGGAGTTTTTCTTAAAATCCCTCTCTCCGATGAGATCCGAGTGAAGAAAACAAGCGGAGGGAAGATCAGACTTTCGTTATCCGGTGTTTTCGCGGGAAGTATTCCGAATAACGATGAGAATATTGTATACCGCGCAGCGCATTCCCTTTTTTCCATGATCGGATTCTCCCCCGGGATCGAGATAACTCTCAAAAAAAATATCCCACCCCAGTCCGGCCTCGGAGGAGGGAGCTCTGATGGTGCTCATGTCCTGAAAGCCCTGAGGACACTCTTTCCTGAAAAAACAAACCCTCTGAACCCTGATGAATGGATGAAGCTTCTCCTTACTCTTGGGAGCGATGTCCCCTTTTTCTTTTCCGAAGAAACGATGGCGCGTGTTTCTTCTTTCGGAGAACAAGTCATTCCGATACGCCATGAAAAAATGAAGTCTCAGGCGGTCATCGTCGCCATGCTCCCGCGGATCTTCGCATCAACGGAATGGGCGTATCGTGAACTCGATGAATATCGAAAATCAGGAAAGATTCTCCTCGCTTCAAACAACGATTTTGAAGCTCCGATTTTTTCACGTTTTCCCGACCTGAAGGAACTGAAAGACGATCTTCTCTCCCTTGGTGCGGAAGAAGCTGGTCTTACCGGTTCCGGTTCATCGATGTATGCACTTTTCCAGAGTTATTCCTCTGCAGAAAAAGCTACACAGAAAATCAAAAAGCGATGCTCTTTCTGCGAGCTTGGCAAACTCGGATAAAAATACATTTTCAGGGATACGAAAATCCCGTACGCTAAAGACCGATATTTGAAGCATGGTTATGATGAAGCGTTTATTCCTGTTCTGTTCTGTTCTCTTTCTCCTCGGATCATGTACGATCCCCTCCCCCTCCGGAACACAGGATCCGAAAGCGGATCCCTCTTCCGATGATAAAACAGAAATATCAGGATCCCCTCATGATGAAGCGGATGATGCATCTCTTCCTCGTGAACCTGAAGAGACGTCTCTTCCTGCGGATCCTACCAGAGAGGAAGATTTGGCATCGGAAGATCCTGTCTCTCCTGCCGAAGACACCGGGATTGCGGAAGACAATCCGGTGACTTCTGAAGAAACGATCCCTCCTGAAAATGGCATCGATATCGCTCCACTCGATGAAAATGCTGCTCCTGATCCCGCCGCTCAGAGTGAACTCACACCGAGTCCGAAACCGGAACCCGAAGCCATCATCCACCCTGAAATCGAGGCGGAGATCGAGGTTTTCCATGATCCGGAATGTCCATTCTGCAGAAGATTTGAAAATGAAGTCCTGAGCGTAATCCGGATGAAATACCCGAATGTGAAGATCATCATCCGATATTTTCCTCTCTCTTTTCATCCTCAGGCGAGACCTGCCTCAAAGTTCCTGTTCTGTGCTGATTCCATGGGAAAATTCAATGAGATGCTTGCTCTCATTTCTGCATCATCTGATATTTCCGACACTGTTCTCTGGACGAAAACAAAAGAGCTCGGCCTCAATGTCGATGAAATGGCCGTTTGTCTCAGTTCTTCCGATACGGAAGCTGCTATCGAAGATGACATCATCCGCGGAAGATCTCTCGGCGTGAAAGGCACTCCCACCTTCTTTCTGAACGGGGAGATGCATGAAGGGACGATCCCCCTTGAAAATCTGGAGAAACTGCTGAAGGAATTATGAAGAATCAGAGTTTCTTTATCCTCATATCAGAGACCATCGCGTAGCTGAAGATATAATAGAGGACAACGAGCGCATCCATCCTCACGAACTCAAAATGGTGGTTCAGGATGAGTGCCGTAGAGATGATATTGACAGCGAGAACTGTCGGGATGCCGACGAAATCACCGGGATGAGAAGTGCTCCGAACAGTAAAATAGGAGAGCCGGATCGCAGCACACATGATAAAGACATAGGTGGCGATCCCCATAAACCGGTTGTCGATCCCCAATTGCCATCCGAAGATGACGACCGCAATGATCGCGGTGAAATCTGAAAAACTGTCGAGGTAGATCCCCAGTGCCCCCTTCCGGCCTGAGCGTGCGATCCTTCCGTCGATCCCGTCGAGCGCAAACTGGGTGAGGAGAAGGAGATATGCCATGATGAAATTTTCATCAAACGCAAAAAATATGGACGCTACGGCAGACGAGAGTCCTGTAAGGGTAAAATAATCTGGCAGCCGGAGTTCCTTGAGTTGCTTGGGCATTGAAAATGTCAGTATTCGAGGAGAACCGTCTCACCGGAAGAGACCTTATCCCCTATGGCGACCTTCAGGGTAAGGTCGTGCTTTGGAATGAGGAGTGCGATCTGTGAACCGAGTAAAATTTGGCCCAATTTCGCTCCCTTGTCAAATGAATCCCCGACCCGCACAAAGCTCACGCATCTCCTGGCGAGAAAGCCGGCGATCTGGATGACTTTTACGATCCCGAAGTCTGTCTCAAGGATGATCTCCTGTTTTTCATTTTCAATCGCTTCCCGGATGGAGAAAACCGATCTGAATCTTCCCGGCCTCCTCACGATTTCAACCACTTTTCCTCTGCACGGTGCCTTTGTGAAGTGAACATCGGTCACATTCATGAAGATATTGATGAGGATATAGGGGGCTTCATTTGGGATTTCTGTGCGTATGAATCCGAAGAACCCCTTTTTGATATCAAGAGAAGCCTTGCCCGGAGAAATCTCTTCAATATGGACGATTTTCCCGGATGCGGGAGCGACGATCGAATCCCCTTCCGGTATGCGATTCCCGTTATCACGGAGAAACACAAAACGATAGAAGAGGACGAAGAGGAGCAATGCGCCAATGGTCATCGAACCAAAAATCTCCACGGTTCATCAAATAAGAAAAGTTACTCGTTTTGGAGCGGTCTCGATCTCAAATTTCTGAGGAGAATCCTCCATGATATCTCCGTCAAGATGATACATGGTCCCGAAGGTATTCTCTAGGATTACTTTTTCCGCTGACCGGAGCTCCATTTCTTTCGGCTCCTTTTTCCGGAATTTTGCCGAATACAGGATCCGGAACAATCCAAATGGCGTCATGTTCCTGAGAAACGTGAGATAGAAATTTGCGAGCTTCTCCGGGAGATAGGGCATGAATCCCTTTGCGCTCTCATCGGGGAATACGACCACGCTGTGGGAAGGAATACTTTCAGAAATGCCTTTCTCGTTCCGATAAGAAATACGTGAGCTCTGAAAGTCAAACTCGGTCTTGAAAGCGGTGATAAGATACGAGAGCGAACCAATGAGATGTTTACCGCAATGATGGGCATCGATGCTGAACTGAGCGGCTTTCCCGAAACACGCAGCCGCAAGAAAAATATGACGGCCGTTGATGATCCCGATGGACATACTTTTTTCCGCAGGATGAAGGATCCGGCGTAAGTTGATCTCAAAAAAGAAGGACATCTTCAGCACCCGTGAATAGATATTTGCCGATCCCAGAGGAAATATGGAAATCGGGACGAGGAGGTCATGGAAATAGAGGTATTCAACGACCCTCCTGATCGTCCCGTCACCCCCTGCGATGAGGACCTTATTGAATGGGAATCCCTTTCTGATTTCGGAGAGAGAGAGATCTTCCGGCTTCGGATGAGCCTCGTCCAATGCAGTGAAAAAGTAGGGAATAGTATGTTTTTCAAAAAACCTCCTGATGATCCCTTCGCGGTTCCTCAGTTTCCGTCTTCCCGACTTTCTGCTGTAGATGATGAGATACCGGTCGAGCGGATTACCAGTAGGTATCTTTGATCCGAAGAACATAGGCGAGGATATTGGAGAGCGGATTGCAGATGATCCCGACACAGAGAAGGAATATGACTTCGTGAAATGACCACGAAACAAAAGGAAGAGTAAAGAGGAGGAATCCCACAATATAATCTGTCTGATCAAACGGAATAAACGGCCTCCCGCTTGCAATGTTGAACTGTCGTTTGAAGAAACTCTCGACCGCATCGCCGATGAGCGCCCCCATCCCCCCGAAAAAACCAAAAAGGATGAACTCTGCATCGGAGAGGAGATAGGGATATTTCACGATCCCGAATGTATGAAGGGCATATTGAACGATCCCCATCGCTCCTCCCATAAGTATGCCGGCGATTAATCCCCGGATGGTCTTATGATCCCCGAAAATCCTCTTCCCGAATATTGTCTTCCGAAAATCAAGCGGGACATCAAGCGCATGAAGCCATCCTGCTTTCGCGACAAACACAGGGGCCATGTTCGCGATGAACGCCGGAAATGCTGCGTAGAATGGATCGAGGTAGGGGTGCATGGAGACGGGAGAGAGTTCCTTGCTCCGAAGAGAATGGTGTCCCCGGCGCGAATCGAACGCGCAGCCCACAGCTTAGAAGGCTGTTGCTCTATCCATTGAGCTACGGGGACAAGGGTATGGAAATGAACTTTTTACCATCTCCCACGCCTGATGCATGAAGGAGAATGAGCGGAATCATTGTAAAGAATTGGATTTCCCGGAGCAAATCATTTTGTCGAGATATATGCCCGATGTGGCGACAACGAAGGATGTGTCTACATAATTGCTCAGAAAGCCATGAATTTCCCTTTTCTTTTCTCCATCTTTCTGTAAAAATTTGCAGGAAATGTCCCATTTTCATTCCTTTTTTTCAATTTTTCACCAATTACGATATGAAAAAGTTTTTCATTCTTCTCTTCTCCGTCGTTCTCTTCACCGGTTGTTCTCTCTTCAGCAAGGAAGAAAAGAAACCCGAGAAAGATGCTCCCAAAGCGCGAGCTGTATCAAGCGAAAATTTCGATGAAGTGATGGCGGAAATGCATACCGCAAACGTTGAATGGATCATGTACTACATTCCTGATGCTGAATATCCTCAGATAAACAAGACTTCGCTCTCCGTGAAGGCCAATATCACCCCTCCTGATCCGACCATCGAGAAAATCACTCTTGATGTGACATCGAACGGAGAAAACGATCTCTCAAAAAACGATGATCCCAAGGGAATGACTACTCTCAAGGCATCCGGAGAAATGACAGGGATGACCTCCGGAAACGGTTCACTGGAATTGGAATTCCGCGTCGTGAATAATAAAATCCTCGCTATCCTTTCAAAGATCGAAGCCACAGTCGATGGTCAGCCATTCCCGGTGGAAGCGTTCGTCGGTCCTTATGTCAACATATGGTATGGCGCGACCTTTGACGAAATGAATACCTTGATGGCCGACATGACCGGACAGGAATTCGACATGAACCAGTCATTTAAGAATCCGAATGAGATGCTCAAGGACCTCCGGACCCGTCTTGAGAAAGCCCTCAATGAGGTCCACATGTGGAAACTGGTGGAAGCTCTCCCGGAAGAGAATGGAATGCTCATGTATAAGGTCGAACTCGACAAGGAGAAACTGAAGACAGGAGTCCTTGCTCTCACTGAATTTGCACTCACGAATCCTGATGGTTCACTCCGCGAAATGGAGTATGAACAGGCGAAGAGCGATATCGAGGAAGCATTTGCGGAAGAATTCACCCTCTCCGGAGTACTCGGTGTCAAGAAAGACAATGTCCGCTTCTTCACATTTGAAGGACAGGCTTCTGATCAGTCGAATACAGCCGACATCTCCATGTCATGGATGGAAGATGAGATTCTCGTGAAGGTCACTGAGAACGGAACAGAGGCTTTGGTCTTTGAGAAGAAAGGAGATGACTACACTCTCACCATTGAAGGAAAGAAAGCCATGGAAGGCAAATACAGTGATGATAAATTCACCGGAACCGCTTATGAAATCGACAACGGTGAGTCTGTCTTTGTTTTTGACATCGACAAAAAGGGAGGGAATGAATACGCGGGAACACTCAGCTTCCCCACAGCAGGCCTCGAAATGAGCATTAAGAAACTGGATTATTCCATGACATCGCTCACTCTCGACATGAGCGCAACTCTGTCAGGAGCTCCCCTCTTCGACGTCACTCTGGATTACAAACTTGAGGAAACTTCATCAGTAAAAGTTGAAGAACCGGAATCATATGAACCGTTCTCCACTCTCATCGAAGGACTCATGTATAACCCTGCCCTCATGGGCGTTCCTGGCGGCACTGATCCCACCGCATACCCCTCCGACTATGATTATGGAGACTACGAGATGCCACCGCTTCCGGATGGATATGAATATGAGGAATTTCCGATCGACGACCTCGAAGGATTCGAAGACATCACTATTATTGATGGCACCGGCGAAGTGATCATCGATCCTGAACTCCCTGTCGATCCCACTGCGGATATCGACATCGAACTCCCGGAAGAGGCTCCCGTTGATGGAGGAGGAGTTCAGTAGTCCAGAAATCGAATTTCTTGCGAAAAAGGCCCTCATTTCCCGGGGGCTTTTTTCTTGTGTATTATTTTCTTTGAGGTTTTTACGAGGATCTCTCGGATGATTTTTTTTCCTCTCAGCACATTCTTGTGTCCTCCTTCACAAAGGACAATGATCCCATTGGCGATGAGAGACCGAAAAATGGACGACTTTTTCTTATACATCTTTTTCGGGATCACCGGTTTCCGGTGAGTCCGGTGTGAGACGATCAATGCGAATTTTTGCTCATCATTTATCGGAAGAGCATTACACTGGATCTCCGCATGGGGGCCGATGTCCCCGACATGATGGGCGTCGCTCCCCGTTGTGAAGATCACTCCTTTCCCGATGCGATTGTGGGGCGCTTTCCGGGTCATGGCAATGGTCTCCAGTGTCTTCTTTCCCTTTTTGATTCTGGTTTTCAGCGCTGATCGTACCCGCGGGAATCGATCCATGGCAGATTCAAAGGCAAGAAAGCTCATATTATGCTTTTCAACAAATCCTGCCTCGCGAATGCATTTTCTGAGCATGGCATGGGAATACTTCCGCGTGATCGTCCCCCGTGCCAGGGAAAGAGGATGGGGAATAATGGAATAGAGATTGGGATCTTTCTTCACGAAGGAAAGCAGATCAGGAAGAGATGTCTCAAAAGGCGTAATGATCTCTCGGATTCCATAGAGATAATCTGGATCGGAAGAAAAAACGATGACATCGATCCCGTCTTTTGTAAGAGCTTCGACTCCGGGCACGAGATAGGTCGGAGATTCCCCCTTTGCATCCATCATGCAGGCATAGGCTTTCCCCGGATCTTTGAATGCGTGCTCTGCGCAAATGACGACATCAAGCTTCTCTTCATCAAATTTCTTCCAGATCCTCTGCGCCTTTTTCCCAGCCGATTTTGAATTTCCTCTCTTTCCGGAAAACCTCCAGAGATTGGGATGAAAATGATAATCGACACGGATAACCGGTGGAGAGACAGCTGCTTTTTCAATTGTCATACAAGACTTTTGAAGCGAATGCTGGGCAAGAAAAGAAGTACAATCTCAGCGGATTCCCTTCATGAATTCAAGGGCTGCCATGTCGCCACATGCTTCAATTTCAGTGAGTTTCCGGAGATCAAAAGGGAAATACTCATCAAGCTTCGGCCGTATGACCCTCACTCTTGGATCCTCGGGAAAATGCTGCTGATTTCGGAAAAATATCCTGATTGTCCGCTCCACGGATCTCTGAAGACTTTTGAACCCCTTGAAAAAAACGGTCTTCATGAAATCCTCATTTTCATTCATCGCTGTGGCGACATCGACGCCGATTATGATATCCCCCTCATAGTTCTCGATTGCGAGATCAAGAGGAAAGTTTTGAGTGAGTCCTCCGTCCACAAGCCATTTCCCCTTCACGAAGAAAGGCTCAAAGAGTACAGGGACGGATATTGATGCCCGTACTGCCTGAGTGATGGAACCGGAAGAGAGCACGACTCTGTTCCCGTTCTGAAAATCCGTCGCTCCGATAAAAAGATCGATTCCAGGGAGATCTTCAAAAGAAGTCCCACCGAATAATTCGGACAATACCTCCTCCACCTTTTTCCCCTTGATATAACCGAATGCGTTCTTTGAATGATCGAGTGCGAGCGAGAAAAACTTTTGTTTCTGAAGGAACTCAGAGATCTCGGCTGATCTTTTCCCGCATGCGTATGCCGCTGCTACGATCGCTCCGGCAGATACGCCAGCAAGAAAATCGAATTCAAATTCCTGCTCCAGAACTCGAAGCGCCCCGATATGTGCTGCACCGAGACTTCCTCCGCCAGATAAGACAAGAGCCGCTTTCTTCATGATCCCTTCAAAAATCCGCTTTCATGGTACACCGAAACACACGGCAGAGAAAACCGGATCACTGATTATTGCAGGGTCGATTTAAACGGGGTGGCTGTTTCAGAACTCGTTCCTGAAAGACGTTCAAAAATCACGGAAATCATCTGTTTC
>JBGSON010000035.1:0-4879 GCA_041739085.1 Candidatus Altimarinota bacterium
GAAGATGACGGTAAACCTCTTCACAGGATTCGGAAAGGGGGTATCGAGGGTACTGAATCCGAATTCGACCTCGGGAGAGATCGCGGAAGGGGCGCTTGACATCGGACTCTCGTTTATCGGGGGTTCAAAAGTCATCTTTAAGGGATCGCAGGTGATGAGCGGGGGAGGAAAATCGCTGAAGGTCCTCGGTGAAAGGGGGATGAATTTCCTCGGAAAGATCGTAGCCGATTCGAACGTGCAGAATCTCAAATCCATATCAGCAGGGATACTGAAGAACGCGAAACTGACTCCGGATCAAGTGAAGACACTTCTCCAAAACGCCTGGAGGATCGAAGTGAATGACATGATCAAAGCCGATCTCGTGGAGGCTTCAAAGCAGATCAACAAGAAGTTCCTGGGCCTCCTTCAGGAAGGAGCTTCCACCATCCTCACCAATGCGACAGCCGGAGCGAAGGGATCCTACAAGGAATTCGTAGAGCAGGCGTTCAAGAACAGCCTCGAAGGATACAAGGAATCACTCACGAAAATTCTCGGAGAGAACTTCAAAGATTACATCGATAATCTTGTTGCGAACAAAGCGGATGATCTCTTTAAAACTGCGGTGAAAGACTGGGTGGACAAAGGGCTCATCCCCGGACTCGGCGGACCGTATGACGGGGAATATGAAGGAAACATGTTGTCATACGGGATGGAATATCCGCTTTCCCTGAAAGTCGAGGAAGGAGTCCTCTCTGGGGGAGCAGTTTATAATGTTTCCCAGTACGGGATGGATATCAATTCCGATTTCAAGATAGAAGGGAGTATCGATGCGAACGGGAATATTTCCGGCTCGTCAGGAGGAAAGAGCGTCGTCGGGAGTCCCGATGGGACGATGACCACGACCTATTCCGCAAAGATATCCGGGACCATTTCCCTCGAAGGGGTCATGGACTTTACGATTGAAGCCGGAGAATCAGTAACGAGCGGAGCGTTTATGGGACAGGATATCCCTCCGACAACAACGCCGTCGATTGCCGTTTCCGCGATACTGCACCGGCTGACGGAGGAGTGAGCGAGGAGGGGCGAGGAATTAGGAAGTAGGAATTGGGAATTAGGAAGTGGGGGATATGATCCCCAATTCTTACTTCTTACTTCCTAATTCCTAATTCTTAACTATTGTAATCCGATGAGAATCGTTCATTGGCGGGCTTTATCTTTTTGGAATGATTCAGGAGATAATTTGAATAAATGATAAATATGTTGTAAAATAGTAGGAAATATATTTTTCTATTATGCCGAAAGCAGAGGAAAAACCGGGAGAGCCACAAGTTCCTGAACCGCGGGGGAGAGGAATATCTCCAGAAACAGAGTCGGATTCTTCATCCGTTTTTTCACGGATCACTGCGAGACTCCGGAGGATGATGGGATTCCGTGAAAAAGCCGATCAAGACAGCGTTCCGACACCGATTCCGGTTGCTGTACCCGCATCCGAGAGAATCCCTGTGCCGGAAACAAGACCGTCACGCCCAAAGAAACTCGTGATTCCTCGTGAAGATCAGCCGCCTGCATCCAGTTTTCGAGAAAAGCCTCTCGGTTTTGACGAACGAATCATTGCTCCCGGAGCAAGAGAAGAAATTCAGTTCGAGTACGCAGTGCAGGAAAGTGAAAGTCATTTTGCCACACTCCGGATCGGGGACAAATGGAAGGCATTTCTTCACCGCGTCTATCCTCCAACCGAGAAGGAAGTTTTCTCTATTGATGAAGTGGATCCGAAAACAGGGACGAGTAATAAAAAGAGTATATGGGAATTGGGACAGAGATTCCCTCTCGGAAAAACCGCGATTCCCATTCCGGAAGTCGGAGAAATCGTTTTTGAAGTCATCGACCATAAGACTGTCTTCGTCACCGCTCCCGGGGGAGAAAGTGTTCGCATAGAAATCCCTGTACGAAGGCCAAAGCACATGACGCATGCTCAGGCGGATGAAATCCGACTCGAGTACACAAGAGAACGGCTTGGACTTAACGAAACGGAAGCGAGAAGACATCCTCGGGAAATAATGGATACTGTTCTGCTCGGGGAAAAGGTCGAACTGGATGCGACAGATCCGTTCGTGATTTCGGTCGGGAACGATCTCCTGGTCATTTCTCCAAATTATCAACGATTGAGTCGTGACGAAGTGAGGAGAGATGTCCAGTTCCCTTTCTTGATCCAGATCCCGGGCTGCAGACCGGTGCGGCTTCGGGGGAATGATGTCACCCGAATTCAGGATATAGGAATCGCGATTGTTGTGATGAATGAAAGAACAGTCAGAGTAGAGAATGAGAGCGAATCCCCATTGCAGATTCATGCCTGTGCGGAAGGGAAAGGACGCATCGAAAAGGGGAGCGGTGCGGTCGTCAGGAGAAAGCCGGGAATCAAGCTCTTCATCACCATCAACGGAAAAAGGTTTTCCGTGGATGAGACGAGGACAGAAGAAGGACGGGTACTCAGTGTATGTGAAGAAGAACTTTCGGATGCGGGCATGGGACATTTGGAGATCGTGCTCTCTCCCGGGAAAAATCCGCTGACATCGATTGCCTATAAAGGGATTACAATTGATGTCTCCGATGATATGGAATACCTTCGCATAACGAACGGGCATGAAGAGTACGATATCGAATATGAGCTTGAGGAGGAGAAGAGAGAAGGGGATGAATAGGATGTTAGTATGAGGGCATTACTCGACAAGAGGAGGGAGATATCGGTATGATGTTCCACAGAACCTCTTCATTTTATGGAGGCATCTCGAGTCTTTAGTGCCGGTATTACCGACTGAATGAATCGGGAAAAAACGATTCTTTTTTAGTTATGAACAGCGAACATCCTACTTCTTTTTTTGGTCTTGGTATTGCTCCAGACCTTATGCAGCGGCTTGATACTCTGAAATTCAGCGTGCCGACGCCGATCCAGTATAAAGCGATCCCTATCGGAATCGCCGGGGAAGACCTCATCGGGATCGCCCAGACCGGTACAGGGAAAACACTCGCGTTTGCGATCCCCATCATGCAGAGGATCCCGATCGCCAAAAAAAGAGCGCTCGTCATCACGCCGACTCGTGAACTCGCGATCCAGGTCGATGAAACATTTCGAAAAGTCGGAGGTCCGCTCGGATTAAAAACAGCAGTCCTGATCGGGGGAGAATCCATCCAGCCTCAGATTCGACAGATAAAATCCAATCCGCACGTCATCATCGCGACTCCCGGACGGCTTATCGATCATTTGCAGCAAAAGACACTCTCGCTTTTTACATTCGGAATGCTTGTTCTTGACGAGGCAGACCGGATGCTCGATATGGGATTCGAGCCGCAGATAAAAAAAATCCTTGCGATGATGCCGAGCGAGAGACAAACGATGCTCTTCTCTGCGACCATGCCGGAAAAAATTGCAAAAATAGCACGATCGTACATGAAAACTCCGCTTCGGATAGAGGTCGCTCCTTCAGGAACGACGATAGAAAAGGTGGAGCAGGAAGTCTTTATCATCCCGAAAGTCCAGAAGATCGATCTCCTGGAAAAGATACTCTCTGAATATCACGGGACCATACTTGTTTTCAGCCGCACAAAACACGGAGCGAAAAGGATCGCGAGGCAGGTGAATGATATGGGACACAGGGCAGCCGAGATCCATTCCAATCGTTCTCTTAGTCAGCGGCAGGAAGCCCTGAGCGGATTCAAATCCGGAAAATATCGGGTGCTCGTCGCAACCGATATTGCCGCCCGCGGGATCGATGTCATCGGGATCGAGGTCGTCATCAATTTCGATCTCCCGGACAATTCAGAAGATTACGTGCATCGGATCGGCCGCACCGGCCGGGCGGGGAATGCAGGGAAAGCGATCTCGTTCGCATGTCCCGAACAAAAAGCAGATATCGTTGCAATCGAGCGTCTCATCCGCATCAGTCTTCCGATTTCCCCATTGCCGGAAATGCCGAGGAATCCCCACTGGAATCAGAACGCTTCTTTTTCGCCCGAAAGAAACCGGTCAGATGAAAGGAATCCCCACGGAGGGGGAAGAAAGTTCACTTCACCGAGGACTCATCATGCAAGACGGAGCTTCAAATCAAGTTCGAGGCGCTGGCAATAAGATCAAAAGAAGGCAGTCTTTTTTACCTTCGGAAGTCGATGGTTTGTTTATAAGCCTTGGGTCATTTTGTATATGTATTCCACGTCTTTTTTGGTGATATGCCAGTGCACGGGAAAGACCAGAAGTGAGGTATAGAGTTTTGTGTTGAGCTTGGAGAGGTAGGGAGATGCCTCGATATCCCACAAATGCCACGGGAATATGTTATGGTTTTCGAGGAGTTGTAGTAACTGCGACTGGATCGGTTCCTCAACAAATATAGGAAAGTAATGGAGAAGTCCGGAAGGAGACAGATGGTGTTGAGGCAAAACACGGATGTTCTTGTTCTTGAGTTGGCTGAAATATGTACAGAACTCATCAATGATTGCCTTGTTGTGTTCTTTGATGCGCTTGAAATCGAGTAGCCCATACAAAAAAAATGAAGAAACACATCCCATCGTGGGTTTCTGTTCCAAATTGCCGATGCTTGTATTGAGGAGTTCAAAATATTTCAGCGACATCATGAGCAAACTTTTCGACCGGAAAATATGAACGAGCAAGACAAGCGTGCTGTATACGAAAGACATCATGATACATTCAAATTTGTGCCAGTTCAGGAATTCCACATCGTTGCGTTCATAATGGAAATCAGGATGTATGACATGGGAACCGAGCAACGAACAATGCTTTCTGATGCTGTCTATATAGTAGTAATTATTATGGACCGGCGGCGTCTCTTCATCCGAAAGGATTTTATGGGCTGAGTCCTCGATGACGATCGTTCCGCCATCGCAATAACGG
>JBGSON010000007.1:0-19210 GCA_041739085.1 Candidatus Altimarinota bacterium
GGAGTTGTCTCAAGCCTCCTCGTAAACGCGGTAAAAATCGGTGTAAAAGGAGCAATAGGAGCGGTGAAATTCACCATAAGAAATCCATTTGAAGCCCTTGGAATTGGAGTCGCCACCTATGCTGCAATTCGAAGAAGGAAGGAGATTGTCGACAAATTTCTCACTGTGGCATATCCCTCAGAATCTCGGGTCGAAGCGAAAGCGTCGATGCAAAACTGGCTCTACGATGCGCTCGATGTTTATACCGATGAGCAGCAGGAATACAGTCCGAAAGAAAGAGAAGGAGCGCTGCGGGCCTTCAGGTCGTCCAATGAGAGCAGGGCAGTTATCGATACCGTGATGAAGAAACTCGACATCAAGGACGAGGCACAGAGAACAAAACTCTATGCATTCGCGGGGATCGGAACTCAGCCTCAGGGAGAAATGAAGGAAGAAGAAAGAGAGCGTCTCGCGAATGAATTCCGGGGACGTCAGGGAGGGAAGGAGAAACAGATCGTCATGGATGCGATCCTTACGGAACTCTATGGCGACGATGAAACGGATGAGAAGAAGCGGATGAAAAAAACGCTCTACGGCTGGGCACGGATCAATGTCGATCCAAAGACAAATCTCGATGTCTTCCAGGACAATCTCATCAAATCCCTTATTCAGGATCCGCTGAAGACGATTAAAGAACGTTCTGCGGAAGTGCTCGAGAGATTTAAGAAGGGAGAGATCGCATTTGGGCTCTGGGAGGCAACGAAAGGAGTTGTCCTTTTTCTCGGCACTGATCTGAACATTCCGCTTCAGCTCGCGGATCTCACTTTCGAGCAACTGACGACGAGCATTCCCTTTATCTTCAGTGATGAAAATCAGGGGAGCGTCGTAGTTCCGCTCATGACGACCGCGGGAGCATGCCTCGTTTTCGGATCGATGACGATGGGAGGACTGAAAGCATATCCCGTGCTTTTCAAATCTGGAACCACAGGATTCCAAACGTTCAAGAGAATGCTCAAAACTCTTGTCCCGGGAAGTGATGAATGGAGATTCGTCATGTGGTCCAGTATTGAAACTCCTTTTCTTCCGCTCATCAAACGGTTCAAATACGGCGGGATGATCGGGACGATCGAATCCTCATTACTCCGGATAGAACAGGCGCTTGCCACTGGCACTCCGGACTGGAAGCTCATACTCAAGGAGGCTGAAAATATTGAGAATCTTATCCCCGATGATCTTGCGCATCTCAGAAAACAAATTTCAGGAAGCAGGTCTTATTATCGGTGGGTGGAAGAGATGGATCAGGTGAAAAAGATCGCGTTTTCCATGACTGGCGAAGTTGTTCTCCAAAAACCAGATCCCACAAAAATCCGTGATTGGACGAAGGTCATCCGTCAGAGAACGACCACATTCAGCACAGAAATCTCAAGTGTGATCACGAGGATCGAGCTCTTCATGAAAGGAGACATCAGGGGAGCGATGAGACTTTCTTCCGTACGAAAAGCACTTGAGGAAGCAGAGCAGGGAATTCCCAGGAGCGGTATGAACGCAGACAGAATCTTAGAAGGAAAAGCACCGCGAGAACTTCAGGCATCTCTTGATGATCTCAAGGTAAAACTCCCGGGGCTCAAAGGAGCGGAAAAAGTAGCCGCACTCCGCGAGATCAGCGCTCTCGAAGCGCGACTCAATCCCGGGAAGGTCCCTGCGGTAGATATCAAGAAGAGCGTTGAGGGTCTGTCTGGAGAGGCGAAAGTCGCGCGAGTGGCGGAACTCTCCGCGGAAATGGAAGGACGCGTGGCGGGGATGGATGCTTATGTCCGCGCGGAAGTGGCGAAGATCGAAGAGACGGCAAAAAGACTCGGAAAAACACTCGATGATCCTGAAATAGCCAAACTGTTGAAGAAACTGGAAGGGGAAGTCGGCCCTTTTGTGCAGGATCGGGCAAAAGCGGTAACGGCACTCAATGAAGCGTATGAATCCATCCCAAAAGCTGAAAGGCCGCCCCACCTCAAGAATCAGGTGCTCCGAGGGACCTGCGGACCGAAGGGAAGCACGTTCATGCGATTCAAGGGTGAAATGAAGGGACGTCTGAAAATAGGTGCGATCATCTCCCTTGGGATGTTCATGGTGAATTGTGTCACCGAGAAAGATCCGGAAAAAGAAATATGGGAGATGATGAAGGATTTTGGTCCGCAAGCGGGACAGATCATTCTCGATATTCTCCCTCTCGCAGGGACGTATTCGCTTTTCCACAGCGCAGTTACTGGAAAGCAGATCGTTACGGGAGAGGAGACAAGCCGATGGGGAAGTCTAGGATGGGGAGTCGTGAGTCTCCTTTCGGATGCGGCTCTTGTTGCCGGGACAATCGGCACCGGCGGAGTCGCGGCGGCGGCGACGCCGGCAGTTGCGGCGGGACGTCTCGCGGTAATGGTAAAAAGAGGAGGGAAAATAGCGCTTACGGCAGAAAAAATGATGGCAAAATGGCCGAAGATCGCGAGTCTTATGGAGAGGATCGGAACGAGCAGATTCGCGGAGATCGTCTGGAAATTTATGCAGGGGGGAAAGCCGACTATCGCGGCAGGACTCGAAAGAAGAGCGCTTCAGGCCACTGTCGGCGGTATGGCTCTCACGGCAGGAACGATGGGATACTCCTATTTCATCGGAGGCCATGAGACATATGTCGCGGAAGATAATCGCGAAGCTGTCATCCGGGAATCAGAGGCGGCAATGGCTGCTCTGGCCAATCCTGAGGCTTCTTCTCAAGCTCAAGCAGCATGATTTTTCCCCCTCCCATGATCTCTCCGAAACATTTCGCTCAAGTTCTCAAAAACTCCTCTCTTGATCCCCAGGACAAAGTCGCGATCCTCAATCTTCTTCCGACTCTGACGCCGGAGCAGATCGAAGAAATCGGAAAGATCCTCGAAGAGGACAACGCGAAGCAGGAAGACGCGCTCAGCAAAGCGAAGCTCAAAGTGGATGTGCTGATGAAGAAGCTAGGAGAAGAAAAAGAGTAGGCGAGTATTCAAGTTAGCAAGTGTTCAAGTAAGCACGTGCTCAGGTGAATAATCACTTGTTGACTTGCTCGCTTGCCAACTTGAACACTTACCCACTTACTTCATCGAAGTTCCATCATCCTCTCGATGCACTGCTTCGCCTTCTCCGCGATGGCCGGATCCACAGTAACGACGTATTTTCCCTCAAGGAGAGACTCGCGGATATTCCCGAGAGTGATCTCCTTCATGTTCATGCAGCTCCCCATGAGGGGATAGAAATCCTTTTCCGGAACATCCGAGCGAAGTTTCCAGACCATGCCGTCCTCCGTCCCGATCAGATATTCCCTTGCGTCATCTTCCTGGGCGAATTTTGCCATACCTCCGGTTCCGCAAACATGATCAGCGTATTTCAGGAATTTATTCGGCGTTTCCGGATGCATGATGATCTTCGCTCCGGGATGTTTCTCTTTTTCCATGAGGATCCTCTCTACGGAGATCCTCGTATGGACCGCGCAGAAACCCCTCCAGGGGATGATCTTTTTTTTCGTCTTCCCCGCGACGTATTCCGCGAGATTCTCGTCCGGCGCAAAAATCACTTCATCCTGGGGAAGGCTTTCCACCGCTGCGACTGCGTTCGCCGAGGTGCAACAGATATCTGCGATGGCCTTAACAGAAGCAGCGGAATTGATGTAGAGACAGACACCGGCTTTCGGATGCAATTCCTTAAATTTCGCGAGTCTTTCCGCACTGATCATATCCGCCATGTAGCACCCGGCTCGAAGAGACGGAAGGAGGACTTTTTTCCCGGGATTCAGGAGATGCGCCGTTTCCGCCATGAAGTGGACTCCGGCAAAGACAATGATCTCGGCATCCGTTGCCATCGCTTTTTTCGACAGTTCAAAGGAATCTCCGACTACATCCGCGACTTCAAAAATCTCAGGCCGCATATAATTGTGGGCGAGGATGACCGCTTTTTTTTTCTTTTTCAACTCCAGGATCTCGCGGATGAGAGATTTTTGGCCATCAGAGAGCGGGAATTTTTTCACGAGAGGAACAGTGTGTCCCCATTGTGAGAGAAAACCAGGAACGGAGGCAACCTGAATTCCCATTTTTTTGTTTCAGGGATCACGAAAAACACATCCACAACGGACAGAGCCCAAACAAAATATCAGTTGTTTAGAATTTTATGGATGCAAGGGATTCTCTTTTTACGACTTTTTCGTATAGCATTTTCAGGAATTCGATGGCGAAAGAACCCATCTCCGTTAAAAGGACTTTCAGGCTCCGGAGCTTCTCAAAAGCTGCTGCGAGTTTATGCGCGAATTTTATCGCATTGCTTTCCCATTTCTTCACTTCTTTCTTGAGTTCTCCGATCTCCCTGCTGATGGCGGCCTTTACCTTGACCTTCATAATTCTTGGGGTCGGGGGAGGGGAAACCATTTCGAGGGAAGCGCGGATCTCATCTTCTGTCGGGCTCTTTGAGTCCCCTGAGGAAGCAGAACGTGAAGAAGGATCTTCGGATGCGGAATGGTCTTTCTCACGGATCTCATTTCCCTCCATGCCGGAAAGGATTTCTGAAGTCCCGCCGGAGGTCTCGATACCGACAACGCCCGCTTCCACCTTTGAGGAAAGATTATTTGGGTTTATGATTTCCGGGGAAAGGATCCCTTCTTTTATCTCTCTTGCCGATTCTTTCAGCTTCTGATCGTCCATATTTTTGCGTAGCAGTTTTTAAGGATAAGATAAGTTTTCATAATTGTCAAGGATTCTCTCACCCCATCCCTCCCCTTCCCCTTTTCAAATCCGATTCGGTATAATCCATTCCGAAGCATGAGTAAAGGAAATCCCAGTTTCAAATGATTTTTCTCCTCTCCCATGAACGCACCCATCGATGTCCTTTTTTCTCTCGTCATGGCCGTGGCGCTAGGAGGGCTCATCGGGCTAGAAAGGGAGATGCGGACAAAAGAACAGGAGTCGGAGACCCAATTTGGAGGACTCCGGACATTTTCGATGCTCAGTCTCCTCGGATATCTCGGGGGCTATCTGACGCTTGGGGAAAAGAACTTCTGGTTTCTCGGGATTCTCTTTTTTCTTGCGGTGAGTTTTATGCTCGTCTCCCACGCCTATCTCTGTTTCCGGAAGGATCAGATCGGCATTACTTCTGAACTCTCCGCGCTTGCCTGCTTTGTTCTCGGAATCCTTATCGCTCACGGCGATACTTTTCTCGCCATTGCCGCGAGTGTCCTTTTTACCGGTCTTCTTGCGTTCAAGAAATGGCTTCACACCATGGCGCGGGAGATGAGCGGGAGCGAACTTGTCGCTATCCTCAAGTTTCTTATTGTCTCTTTTATCATCCTTCAAGTCATGCCGTCCCAGTGGATCGATCCCTGGGGATTTTTTGACTGGCGGCCGAAGATCATCTGGCTCATGGTCGTTTTTGTCGCAGCGATTCGGTTCGTCGGGTATTTTCTCGCGAAGTTCATCGGATCGGAGAAGGGGATCATCCTCTCCGGAGTCGTGGGTGGATTCGTTTCCTCTACCGCTGTTACGAGCGGGCTTTCGCTTGAGTCGAAAGGACAGACAAAGATCACCTCATTCCTCATGGCGATCCTCGTCGCGACCGGGATCATGTTCTTCCGCGTCATACTGGAGATTTCCTTTCTCTCCCGCGATCTCTTGAGTTATTTGGCTTATCCTCTCTTGGCCATGGGGCTTTCCGCGTTCGCGATCACCGCAGTGATCCATTTTTTCCAAAAGAAGATGGAGAAGAAACTGGACTCTCCCATCACCATCACGCAGCCGTTTGAAATGAAATCAGCGCTCATCTTTGGCGCCTTTTTTCTCGGGATACTCCTTCTCTCCGATAAAATCGGTTCGGTCGATGCAGTTGCGAATGCCGGACTCATCATCACGGGAGGGATCGCCGGACTCACCGATGTCGATGCGATCACCCTTGCCATGTCGAATCTCGCAGACGGCGGAGGGATACCATTTGCGCTCGCCGCACGAGTCGTCTTCGTCGCCGTTATCGTGAATACTCTTGTCAAAGGAGGGATCGTGTTTCTTTTCGGATCAAGGCGGCTTTTCCGCGGGCTCATCCTCTCGCTCGCCGTGATTCTCGGAGTCGGTGCGGCTACGTTTTTTCTCACGGCAACCTGATGGCAAAATCTGTTCTCCTCCTCGGGGCAACTGGGTCTATCGGAACTCAGACAATCGATATTCTCCAGCTTTTTCAGAATGACTTTATCCTCGCCGGAGTTTCCGCATACGGAAAAAATCTCGATAAACTCCAAAATCTCCTGAATGGATTTGCACCCCTGTTCATCCATGTGTTTGATGAAGTTGCTCTTACAAAAGCAAAGGAGATTTTTCCGAAAGCAAAATTTTATTCCGGGGAAGAGGGACTTCGGAGGATCGTAGATGAGAGCGGAGCGGATCTTGTGGTGAACGCAGTCCCCGGAGAGGTCGGAGCGATCCCGAGCATGGAAGCAGTCGCCCTTGGAAAAAAACTCCTCCTCGCGAATAAAGAATCCCTTGTCGTGAGCGGAGAAAAACTCATGGAGATGAAAAAGAAGACGGGCGCGGAGATCATTCCGCTTGATTCGGAGGCTTCCGCGATATGGCAGATCCTCATGGGGAAGAATATCGAGGAAGTAGAAAAAATATACCTCACCTGCTCCGGCGGTCCGTTTCGGAGCAAAGAGAATTGGCCAGTTGAGAAGTTAAAATCCGTCACTCCTGAAGAGGCCCTCGCTCATCCGAAATGGAACATGGGACCGAAAATCACCATCGATTCCGCGACGCTTATGAACAAGGCGTTTGAGATCATCGAGATATGTCGGCTCTTCGAGTTACCTCCGGAGAAGATCGAAGTCGTCATCCATCCGGAAGCAATTATTCATTCTGCGGTGGGCTTCCGCGACGGGCAGATCCTTGCTCATATGGGAAAGCCTGACATGAGGCTCATCATCGCGTTCGGACTCTTTGAAGGAAAAAAGCGTCCGGCTCTTCCGATGGAAAAATTCTCCTTCTTCGGTTCGACGCTCACGTTTGAAAAACCGGATGAGGAGAGGTTTCCGTCGCTCCGCTTTTCGAGAGAAGCATTGAGGAGTGGAGAAAAAGCATGTGGAGAACTTTGCCGGAGAAATGACAGAGCGGTGGCGCGATTCCTCGGGGGAGAAATCGGTTTTCTGGATATATTTCAAGCAGTCGAGGAGACCAAGAGAGTAATGGAAAGTTAAAAAATGTTGAAACGGGGAGTTTCCCGATAATTTGAAAACTATCCACCCTTCGTGCGTTCTGACTCTTTCTTGATTTCGTCATCGTTTCTGCTCCAGGAGATCCTGGTACATTTCCAAAAAGTCAGCGATTATTTTGAACGATTCTGCGTAGACCTGATCGGAAAAATCCTGGGAAACATGAATTTCACCTTCTCGATATGATTCACTGAGCGTATCGAGTGACTCGAATGACCTTCTCATCCTCCCCTGAAGTTCGGGATCACCAGAGATATCTACGTATTCACGGAAAAGATCAAGGTTGGCTCTCGTGACCGGGATCATCTTTTGGTCAAAATCAGCCTGAGGCATAGAAACGAGCTGCTTGAGCGACTCATCTTTCAAGAGATTTTTCGACGGGTAGCCGATTTTTTGCAGGTAATCATTGAAGCTCTGAATAGCAAGTATGATCTGATAGTTCGCTGCCTGGAGATCGTGTTGCGATGAAAGCGTTTGAGCAGTGGAACGAAGTGAAGAGAGCGATGTTTCAAAAAACCGTCTCGCGATATCGGATGTTCCCGTAAGGAGAGCATCGTTTGCGTCAAATTTGATGGTTGCCTTAATCAGGTTTCCGATCATGCGCACACCGACCGCGAGTGAAGCGCATATGGCGGATGTCCGGAAAACGGGGGATTCGATGAATGCATGAATATTGAATCCGGCTGATTCAATGAGATTTTGGACATGATCCAAAACCTCACTCCCGATTCCGTATCCCGAAATCACCGCGAATATGAGAATGGCAGTAAGACAAGCTTCCAACAGGTCTTCCGTGAGTTCAATTCCATACTCCGTGAATTTTTTCTTCACCTCTTTGAGACTTACGGAAAACCAGGCAAATCCGGTTATCGACGAAATAACGAGGAGGAAGAATTGGACTTTTTCCGGATCAGAAAGCAAGATCCCCGGTGATGCGAGTGCAGCCTGAAGCGCTGAATTCCGGAGAGCCGGCACCCATTTCCTCCTGGTTGAGCTCTCGAGAATCGTCGCCTCTTGTGCATTTGGATTCAGATCCCTCAGGGTGGCGAGCATGGATTCCACTCCCCTCTGAAACGGCGCGTCTATGCATCCCATCACTCCTTTTTGCACTCGTTCTCTCAGCGGATGTTCAGAAAGGGCATCATCTGGTCTATCAGTCGGCATGTCCATGTCGATCATTTTTTCAGCGGGGGCCGATGATTTTCGTTCATTTTCACCCGGCATGAGAACTCAAAAAGAGTATGAGTATACATATTAAACATAAAAAGTCAAATATTGTGAAGGTGATGAAGGTGGGTTTCAAAGTGGGTGAGAAGTTGTTTGAGCAATTCAATAAATCCCCAGCCTTTCTTTGGTCCGCCGTGTTGTTCTGAAGAGAAAAAGCTGATACAATGGGAGGACTTTCCATATACCAATGAAACCAAAAAGAATCGTTTTTCTGGAAGTTGAAAATGAAGACAGGGATGAAGTCCTCAGTGTATTTCCCGATGCCGTCATCGAATCGGAGGTCTTGAGTGAAGATGAGATCATCCGGAAACACAATGACGCGGAAATCCTCTGCACGTTCATTTACTCTCCCGTTACAAAAAAAGTCATCCATGCGCTTCCGAATCTGAAACTCATCGCCACGCGGTCAGTCGGATACAACCACATCGACCTGAAAGCGGCGAGGGAGAAGGGGATCGTCATCGCGAACGTTCCGGATTACGGCTCCCACGTCATTGCGGAGCATGTCTTCGCGCTTCTTCTCTCTTCCATCCGCCGTGTCGTCGAAGGCGAGGAGAGGACAAGCAGGATGAAATTCGAATTCCAGGGGCTCCGTGGGATAGCTCTCAAAGGAAAAACGCTCGGGATCATCGGAGCAGGAAGGATCGGCCTCAATGTCGCGAGGATCGCATCGCTCGGATTCCTCATGAAGGTTCTCGCTTACGATGTTTACCAAGATCCGGATCATGCGCTCGAATACCATTTCCAGTACGCGACCCTTGATGAGATCTATGAAAAGTGCGACATCATCTCCCTCCACTGCCCGCTCCTTCCGAGCACGAAACATCTCATCAACGGAGAAGCGATCAGGAAGATGAAGGACGGAGTCGTCATCATCAATACTGCCAGGGGAGGGATCATTGATACAAAAGCGCTCATCAAAGGGCTAAAATCCAGAAAAATCCTAAAGGCGGCGCTCGATGTCGTTGAACACGAACAAAACATCGAAGAAAACAAGGAGCTCGTGGAAATGGAGAATGTCATCATCACTCCCCACATCGCCTTTTTCGCGGATGATTCAATGCACCGGATGTATTCCGAAGCGATGTCGGACATCAAGCTTTTCATGGAAACCGGCGCGGTGAAGCATGCTGTTGTCGGAGAGTAGTAAGTACAAAGCACAAAATACAAAGTACAAAACAAGGGAACTGGTTTAAAAAAAGGATTTTTGGTCCTTTTTCTGTTTTGTGTTTTTTCTTTTCTCTTTATTCCTATAGATTTGTACTTTGTGCTTTGTATTTTGTACTCTTCGTGGGCTTTCTCCCACTCTCCGTTCATGGTATACTGATGCCACCATCTCCCCGCGTTTCATGAGAGAACCTGATGATCTCGTCGTAGTGGCAAAACCCTGGAAACGGGTCTTTGTATTCGCCTTAGTTTTTCTCGTGGTCGGGATCGTTCCCGTGTTTCTCCATTCCCAGTGGATCACGGGCCCCCTTGTGAATGCGGCGCTCCTCATCGCGGCGGTTCTCGTAGGGCCTGCAGATGCCATTATGCTCGGGCTCATCCCAAGCACGGTCGCCCTGAGTTCCGGACTCCTTCCCCTCCCCTTGGCACCAATGATCCCGTTCATCATGATCGGGAACGGACTCTATATTATCCTGTTCCTGAAAGCGGAAAAATTCAGCCGGATGGGAGCCGTCATCATGGCATCTCTCGGGAAATTCCTCTTCCTCTTCGTCACTTCGAAATTCATCCTCTCAGCGCTTCTCTCCTCGCCGCTCGCGGAAAAAGTCAGCATCATGATGAGCTGGCCGCAGCTGATGACGGCTCTCATCGGAGGAGTGATCGCTCTCTCTTTCTTCGAACTCTCCCGACGCCATGGAAACAAATAACATCCTCGAGAAGATCAAAGCCGCCGGCCTCGTCGGCAGAGGCGGCGCGGAATTCCCCACTGCTCTCAAATGGGAAATGGTGAAGAAAGCGAAAGGGGAGAAAAAATATGTCATCTGCAATGCTTCAGAAGGAGAGCTCGGGCTTTTTAAAGACCTCTTCATCCTGAAAAACCATACGGAGCAGGTATTTGAAGGGATGATCATCGCGATGGATTTCCTCGAGACAAAGGAAGCGTATTTCAACATCAACCGGGATTATTACGAAGAGCTCCGAGAATCCATCGACGGGCTCATCGGGAAATATGCAAAAGACGGATACCGCTTCACTGTTTTTCAGGAACATCCCTCATACGCCGGAGGTGAAGAGACTGTGCTCCTCAATGCGATCGAGGGGAAACGTATCCAGCCCAGGCTCAAGCCGCCGTACCCTTCTGATGCGGGGCTATACGGAATGCCGACGCTCATCCACAATGTCGAGACGCTCTACAATGTCACAGATGTCCGGAATGGAAAATTTGAAGACAGGAGATTTTACTGCATTTCAGGTCCCGTTGACCATGAGGGCGTGTATCATCTCCCTGCATCATTTACGATTCAGAAGGTACTCAAAGAGACAAAAAACATTCCGGATTTTCCGTTTTTCGCGCAGATCGGAGGAAGCGCGAGCGGAGTTGTTTATAATAAAGATCAGCTCGGCGACCACAAAGTGAGCGGAGCGGGATCGATCGAGATTTACCGTGAAGATATTTTGCCGAAGGAGATCCTCATGAAGTGGTTTACGTTTTACATGAACGAGAGTTGCGGAAAGTGCACGCCGTGTCGCGAGGGCTCATATCAGCTTCACCACATGACAAAAGATGCCAAGGAAATCCCGTGGGACGGGATCTTCGAGATTGTGGAAGCGATGGAAGAGACTTCGTTCTGCGCCCTCGGGAAATCCGTGGGAATCCCGGTGCGGAGTTATTTTGAAAACGTTTTGCACATGAAACCATGAAAGAAGTATCGGTTTTTTTGAACGGCAAGGAGTATAAAACCGAAGAAGGAAAAAGCATTCTTCAGGTCGCACTCGATAACGGGATTGAAATCCCCCACTTCTGTTTCCATGAAGACCTCCCGATGGACGCGAACTGCCGGACCTGTCTCGTGGAACTTGAAAAAAACGGGAAAGTCATGACGTCGTGCACGCTCCGTGCTGAAGAAGGACTCCGCGTCCTCCTCGACACTCCGAAAGTCATACGAATTCGAAAAAAGAACATGGAACTCCTCCTCGCGGAGCATGACCACTACTGCATGAAATGCCGCGCGGGATACTTCTGCAAGACCGCGGAGATCATGAAGAAATATGGAGTAACGGGCAATGAATTCAGGAGAAATATCGTCGACCGCTCCGTCCACAAAATGGGATCCGCGGCGGAATTCGATCCGAATGAATGCATCGCCTGCAATAAATGCGTGGAGATCTGCGAAGAGATCGGCGTCTGTTTCCTCAAAATGGACGGCCACGATTCGAAAACAAGGGTCTGGCATACGGAAGATCCGAAGATCGATTGCATCTACTGCGGACAGTGCACCGTCCACTGCCCCGTTTCCGCGGTCCGCGAACAGTATCAGATCGAGGATGTGGAGAGAGTTCTGAAAGACCCGGAGAAGATCGTCATCGTCCAGACCGCTCCTTCCGTCCGCGCAAGCATCGGTGAGGAGTTCGGACTTCCGTACGGAGAAGATGTGACGGGGAAACTCTACACGGCGTACCGCCTCCTCGGATTCGACAAAGTATTTGATGTGAACATGGGTGCGGACATCACGACGATGGTCGAAGCGGAAGAGCTCATCGAACGGCTGGGATCAAAGAAAGGACTCCCGATGTTCACCTCCTGCTGTCCCGGATGGGTGAAATGTCTTGAGTTCTATTACCCGGAATTCATCCCGAATCTCACGACCGCGAGGTCGCCCCAGATCCATTCCGGCGGAGCGTATAAAACCTGGTGGGCAAAGAGAGAGGGGATCGATCCGGAGAAGATCGTCATCGTCTCCGTTATGCCCTGCACATCGAAAAAATACGAGGCGAAACATGAGAAACTTTTCATCAACGGGATGAAGCCAGTGGACTATTCCCTCACGACCCGAGAACTTGCCATCATGCTGAAGAAACACAATATCGATTTTCCGCGACTTAACCCTTCGGAAGTCGACCGTGAAGGAATGTATTCCGGCGCTGCTGCGATCTATGGAGCGTCAGGAGGTGTCATGGAGTCAGCACTTCGGACTGCGTATTTCCTTGTCACCGGAGAGGAGTATGGGAAGATAGAATTCCATGAAGTCCGCGGGATGAAGGGGATCAAAAGGGCTGACATCACAATTGGAGATATCACCCTGAAAGTCGCCGTTGTCGCGACTGCAAAGAATTTTAAGATCATCGCCGATGAGATCAGGAAAGATCCGAACGCGTATCACTACATCGAAGTCATGGCCTGTCCCGGGGGATGCATCGGAGGAGGCGGACAACCGATCCCGTCGACCTATAAGATCATCGAGAAACGGATCGAGGGGCTCTATGCCATCGACCGCGGAATGAAACTCCGGACAGCGCATCAGAACGAAGTCGTGAAGGAATTCTTTGAGTACGTTGATTCGCTTCCGAAGAAGGAACGGGATGCGATCCTCTATACGACGTATTCACAGAAAAAGAAGTTTGAGTAGAAAGCATCGATAAGCGGGGAAATCGGCCTTTCACGCAGGCAGGTTTCTCATATGATATTCAGAGGAACATCCTGCAGTCCTGACTCTACATTCGTCCTGTTTCTAAAAGGAGCCGCAGTGCATCCAGTTCACACTTCACGTCTCCCATTTTTGCCCCGCAGGATTCTGCTTTTTCTATGCAAACAATGATTTCTTCCACGTGTTTGTCAGAGATCGGTCGTGAGCTGAGGCCATGTATTGCTTCATTCAGCTTCTGTATTGCGTTGTTCCGGAGAAATTCCGGGTCAACCGGTCGGAGTTTATCATTCAGTTTTTCATACCCCGCATACAGCATGGCTCTCATGTGAAATATGTGGCTCAATTCATCGGTTTGATAGTCACCGTGTTCCGCCTGAGTAATGAGCTCTTCTGCCCGCACACACAGTCCCTCAAGAAACGCCTTCACGTTTAATCTTTCATACCAGTGCTCCCCTTCCATGTTCATTTCAGGGGAAGAGCCAATTCTTTGGGGAGTATCCGTGCGCATGCTGCTCGGGTTTTCATGTAGGGGTTGACCGGAAGAGGGACTAGATTCCAGCGGGACATTGGAAAAAGTGCAAATTTTCTGTCGCAGGAGGCTGAGCATTGTTCGCGCGTCTTGCATGTCTGCACCCCGATTTTCCGCTGCCGCAATATATGCTTCACACATCTTGAGCGTCCCCGGAGTGCAGTGCGGATCATTAGCGGCTTCCCTCACCGCTCTCATGGCGTCTTCCCGCCGGATATACGGTTCCACCATGTGAAGCGTTCTCCGAAGATATTCTGGGAGAGCCATTGAGACATCCGCCACACTCAGGGCAGATTCAATTCTGGCGGTTGAAATATACTGTCCACCGTGAAGCGCGGCGATGATTTCTTGTGTGTCCCGCTGCAATCGTTCCACAGGAGAAGATTCTCCCATGCATCTTCTTTCCTGTGATTCCTCTTCCGCAATCCTTCTGGACGCGAATTCCATCTCAGCCGCGACATGAGCGGGGATTTTGTATTCTGTCATAAAGTAAGAAATAAAATAATATAAAACATATAAAATACAAAGGAAAACATAATATTATGTAATAAAAGAAAGTCAAGAAAGAATGACAAATACGAAACATGGAAAAAGAATGTGTGTTTCTATGGTATTCCATGTCTTTCATCACAATTCCATGGACTTTAAAGAGGAGTTATTTTGATTTTGTCCAAAATGCGGCTCACTATGGACACGATTTCACAATCACACTATGGAAACCCTCCGTGCTATTTCCAGCAGAAGAAGCGTCAGGAAATTCCGTCCAGACGCGATTCCGGAGGAGATCATAGCGTCTCTTTTGAGAGCCGCTATGAGTGCTCCATCCGCGAAGAACGAGCAGGCCTGGTCGTTTGTCGTCCTGACGGACAGGAAACTCTTGGACCAGGTTCCGGAATTCAGCCCGTTCGCACCGATGGCAAGGGAGGCGCCTCTCGGGATCCTCGTCTGCGGGGACACAGGGGAGCTCAATATTGACGGATACTGGCCGCAGGACTGTGCCGCGGCAACCCAGAATCTTCTTCTCGCTGCACATGATCTGGGTTTGGGCGCGGTGTGGACAGGGGTGTATCCAAAGGATGACCGGATGGACGGGTTCCGGAAACTTCTGCGCCTTCCGAAGAATGTCTTCCCGTTTTCATTCATTCCCATCGGGCTTCCCCGGGAAGAGATAGCCGGTGAGGACCGCTTCCGGGAGAGCAAGATCCACAGGAATGGATGGTGAGGAAAAAGCACAAAAAGACAAAGTACAAAATACATAACCGGGCAGTGAGAACCCGTCGATACCACCTACCCCATTTTTTGTACTTTGTGCTTTGTATTTTGTACTTGCGCTTTCTTTGACTTCATTCTGGAAATCCCAGAGAATAGACCGCGTCGTTTTATAAAAAGGTATGCCGGTACATGAAATCACAATGGAAGAACTCGTCTCGCTCTGTAAGACGAGAGGGATTATTTACGCGGGTTCGGAGATCTACGGAGGTCTTGCGAACACTTGGGATTACGGTCCCATCGGAGTCGAACTCCTCCGGAACGTGAAAAAAGCGTTCTGGGATTTTTTTGTCTACGGGAGAGAGGATATCGTTGGTCTTGATTCCTCGATCCTCCTCAATCCGAAAGTCTGGGAAGCGAGTGGCCATATCGCGAGTTTCACGGACCCGCTTATGGATTGCAAAAAATGTAAAGCCCGCTATCGCGCGGATAAACTCATCGAAGAAGCCGGAGATGCAAGACCGGAAGGCTGGGCAGGGGAAAAAACGGATAAATCAGCGATCGTCGCGTTTGTGAAAGAGAAAAAAATCACCTGTCCGTCGTGCAAGGCGTGCGACTGGACGGAGCCGAAGCAGTTTAACCTCATGTTCCGGACCCATCAGGGAGTGACCGAGGAATCAAGTGCGGAGATCTTTATGAGACCGGAAACGGCGCAGGGGATATTTGTGAATTTCGTGAACGCGCAGAGGACGTCGAGAAAAAAACTTCCGTTCGGGATTGCACAGATCGGGAAAGCTTTCCGGAACGAGATCACTCCGGGGAATTTTATCTTTCGGACCCGCGAGTTCGAGCAGATGGAGATCGAATACTTCTTCGATCCGGAGAAATCACAATGGGAAGAGCTTTTTCAGAACTGGAAAAAAGCCGTCTGGGATTTTGTCACAAAAGAACTCGGGATCGGGGAGACGCACCTCCGGATGCGAGACCATGAAAAGGATGAACTTTCCCACTATTCAAAAGGCACGACGGATATCGAATACGAATTCCCGTTCGGATGGGGAGAGCTCTGCGCCGCCGCTGCATACCGGACGGATTATGATCTCACTCAGCATCAAAAGACTTCAGGAGAAAGCCTTGAATACCGCGATGAAGAGAGTGGCAGAAAATTCATTCCCCATGTCATCGAACCGTCCCTCGGAGCAAATCGCCTTGTGCTCGCAATCCTCCTCGACGCGTATACGAATGAAACGCTGAAAGATGGCACAACAAGAAACGTCATGCGTTTTTCTCCGAAGATCGCGCCGATCAAGGTTGCCGTTTTCCCCCTCATGAAAAAAGACGGACTCGACGCAAAGGCGAGAGAAGTCGTCCGGAGCCTCCGGAGCATCGGGAGAGTGGATTACGATGAAGCGGGGTCGATCGGGAAAAGATATCGGCGCCATGATGAAGTCGGAACCCCCGCCTGCATCACCATCGATTACGATTCCCTCAAGGACAAGACTGTTACCGTCCGCGACCGGGATACGATGGAACAGGAGCGCGTAAATATTGCCGATCTTCCGGCACATCTCCGGGGGAAGTATCATTTCGATTGATTCTTTTCCGGACAGAAAGAATCAATTTTTTCATAGACGAAGATCTTGTGGATTTTCGGCCCATTTTTTTGGAGTCGCCCCTCCCGGGGCGACCCTGCGGTCACCCGAGGACGGGTGACTCGAAAAGGAAACAGAAAGAATCCTGCGAGAAGCGATTACGAATCATCACCAACAGAGGTTTCAAAAACCCCTTTTTTGAGATTTTTCCTCACATTATTCCATGGAAAAATCTTCCCGTTCATCGTGAGATATACCCCGTGCGGCAATAATTGCACAGCGCTCAGCGCAGCACCCAAATTGAACATCGCATCAGAATTTTTCTTATTTGCCGGAATCATAGCCCCCAAGATCACAATTGTCTTCGGGATATTTTTACCGCCCAAGAATTGCGCGGTTTTCGACATCGTCATAGTGCCATGAGTAATGATGATCTTCTCCTCGGAACACTCTTTGCATTTTCGCAGAAGGAGGTCCCGGTCACTCTCATTCAGATGGCGGCTGTCTTTCTGGAACACCTCATCGCAGTGACATTCCAGTGTGACTCGGGCATGACGCAAGAGTTCGGGGATGAGCGATGTGCGTTTTTGGAGAGGGGTCTTTTCTGATGTATAATCCAGATCATCAATGGTTCCGCCGGTAATAAGCAATCGGACAGTCATTATTATTTTCTATAGACAAATATCTTATGTATTTTTGTCCCCTCCGGTTTCCATTTTTCTGTCGGTGTGATATTCGGAAAAGGAAATCCGTTTGAAATGACACGGGTACCTTTTTTCAGCCTCGACCAGACTTCTTTTTCGAACCTCGCGACGAGTCCGGGAAAGAGATAAAGGAAGATGACATCCGCGTCTTCGAATTTCATATCCCAGAAGTCCGCCCTTGTGATCTTTCCCCCGTGTTTTCCGAAAAACTTCTTCACCTTTGCCCAGAAGTAGACGACAGGGGAGACTTCGAATCCTTCGGCAACTGCTCCTTTTTTTGCGGCCATGAATACGAGCCTTCCGTCGCCGCAACCGAGATCGTACACTTTTTCCCCTTTCCTGATCCGTGCGAATTCCATCATCTTCTCCGCTCTTTTTCTCGAGGACGGGACAAATGGCGCGCCTTTTGCCGCGCTCCAGATGATCCCGAGAAAACTGAGCATGATAAAGACGTTGATCGCAAGGATGAAGCTGAGAAGAAGAAAATCGACAATATCTTTCATGAAGGATAGGGATAAAAAGTGCGTATATGCGATGCTATGGTAGCAGTATGAGTGAAGCGGAACGGGATCTCATGCACACTTTTCGGTGTAAAAAATTTCCTTATTCGATTTTTAATATTTTGCAATCTACCAAATACGGCGACTGGAATGATGTCATTTCGCCAGCTTTTTTACCTGGGACTGGAAACAGACGTGCAGATAATGGCTTATCCAATTTGATTGCCAAAGTCGCCATATCGAGGAGTATCGCTTCAATTTTTTCCACCGGTGTATCGCCTGGGATCGGCACGGTATCCAAACCGCAGCCGCAAACTGCTGAATAGAGAAGCAGGTTCGTGATGTTATAAGTTCCCTCATTGGCTCTCATTGCGAGGCCTCGATCTTCGCAAACCGGGAGCATGAGGCCGGAATAGCCGCAGAGTTTTACCGGTAAGCTTTTGAGTATCCGAGTAACGAAAGCGGAAATAGTAAGCGTTCCTTGATTCCCAAACTTACCAATGCCAAGCTTTTCATAAGCAAAAGCAATGCTTTCATGTTCTTCAAGTCCCGGATTTAATGAAACATCTATGCCGTTATATTTCATTTTAAAATCCTTTGAAATTTGCTCCGCCACATGAGCGACTTTCTTTGTTTCCTCCTCAAATATTTGCTGCAAATTTTGTTCAGCTTCAACGAAATTATGAGATTTTGAAAATGCCTTCATCGCCAAATCTCCGCACTCCAAGCCAATGCCGAAAGCTGATTCTCCTTCATGAAATCCCGCAGGAAAGAATGGAATGCCGGGTTTGCAATTTGCGGAGGCGCAAAATCTAAAATTGCCATAGCCATTTTCCGTTTCTTCAGCAATTTTTTTTATAACGTGAGCGGCAATTTTTGCATTTTCAAAGTCTATTCCAGTTTCTTTGTCGCCGATTTTGGCGGAACATGAAATGCGAGAAGTGATTTTATTAAACTCCGGAACGAGCCAGATTTTCCCCGGTGTTTTTGCATAACCGAGATTAAAAAAATTCACATCGAGATCTTGGCATATTTTCTCAATGCTACTGATTACGCTTATGATTTTTGCGTCTGACTGGTCTCCGAGATATTCTTCCCAGGAATTCGTAGCGATTCTGGTCGTCTGGACTTCATAACCCGCATTCTCAAAAACAGCTTTGGCTTTCTCATTAAATTCAGCAGTCTGTCGTATCTTATCTTCCTCGTTTGGAGAGTGAAGTGAAACGCCAGTCGTTATGGTTCGAATTTTCATGGTGGTACGTTTTCACTGAAAGAAAATCAACCGAGTTTTTTTCTCAGGCCTTCTTCCCAGACCTTTTTTGATTTTTTATAGTCTAGTGAGAAAACCTTGCCGGCTATTTTTTTCGGGAGTCCGAATTTTCCGAGTTGCATCACTTTCACGCCATGTTTTTTCGCAAGATTTTCAAACGCAGATGGATCATCCACTTCGATGAGATACCCGTTCCCTTCCGAGAAGAGCTGTTCCGGGGAAAGGGATGAAAGGTCTCCAGAGAACCCGAGATCTCCCTGGAAACACATTTTTGATAGAGTGGCGATGAGGCCTCCTTCAGCGATGACAGAACACGATTTCGTAAGGCGTTTTTCAGCGGAACCGATGACAAACCGGAGCTC
>JBGSON010000018.1:0-5464 GCA_041739085.1 Candidatus Altimarinota bacterium
AAGAAGAGGCTCGATGCCAAAAATGTCCTCTATCTCGACGAGTCTATTACAGAAGTACTCCATGAAATGATGGGTTCCCAGGGGGAGGAGGATTTTCGAGTGAGGATCCTAAAGCTTTTCGGAGAAAGACTCACTGATGACGATATCTCCAGCGGGGTTCTCTTCCCATCCCCTGAGGCATGAGCTAAACTGATCCTGATTTTTACTACGAATCATGAAGCGGACGCTCACCGGGGTTCAGCCGAGCGGAAAACTCCACATCGGAAATTATTTCGGTTCCATACAACCGAATCTTGAACTTGCGAAAACGCACGAAGCGTTCCTTTTTATCGCGGATCTCCACGCGCTCACGACCGTGCGCGACCCCGATGTCCTCCGGAGTAATGTGCTCGATGTCGCACTCGATTTTCTGGCCTCAGGACTTGATCCGGAGAAGACCACGTTTTACCGGCAGAGCGATATCCCCGAACATACCGAACTTGCCTGGATTCTTTCGAATCTCACGCCTCTCGGAATGCTCGAGAGAGCGCACTCCTTTAAGGATAAAACAGCCAAGGGACTTGAGGTGAACACGGGGCTTTTTACCTATCCCGTCCTCATGGCTGCGGACATCCTCCTCTATGAACCGCATTTCGTTCCTGTGGGAAAAGATCAGAAACAGCATGTGGAAATGGCGCGCGACATCGCGCTCAAGTTTAACCATGCGTACGGGGAAACGTTCCGGATCATCCCGGAACCGATGATTTCGGAAGAAACGGGGGTCGTTCCCGGGACCGACGGACAAAAAATGTCGAAGAGCTACGGGAATACCATCCCGATCTTCCTCGAAGGGAAGGCGCTTCAGAAGATCATCATGAGCATCACAACGGATTCAAAAGGAGTGGGAGAACCGAAGGAACCGGAAAAATGCACGGTCTTCACTCTCGCAAAACTCTTTTTTTCGCCGGATGAAATCAAGGACTTGGAAGGGAAATATCGGAAAGGGGGATTCGGTTACGGCGATGCGAAGAAATGGCTTTATGAGAAGATGGAGGCATTCTTTGCCCCCTATCGCGCAAAGCGGAAGGAACTCGCGGAAAACCCGGAAAAACTGGACCTCATCCTCCGGTTTGGAGCAGAGAAAGCGAGAGAGATCGCCCGGAAAAAGCTCGATGAAGTCCGCAGGAACATCGGGCTTTCCTGATATGATTCGTTTTCCTGCCGGATCCTTTTTTTCAGCACCTGCTACTTGGAATACTCGATCCCGTACCGGGCGTTCACATTGACTTTCACTTCGATCTCGCCAGTACTGATTGATCCTCCTCCGGAACCACTGAAGTCCTGGAACTGAACGGATTGGTTTGCCATGGAAGAGCCGTACCAGGAATAATCGTAGTCGTCATGCGAAGCGGTCAGGCTAAGGACAGGGCCGAGGTTAACACCGAGGCCTTTCGCGATGTAATCCGCCCGCGCCTTTGCCGTCTCCACAGCTTTCAGGTATGCCTTCTCCCTCGCTTCCGCGAAATCTTTCAGGGTGAATTCGATGCTCGAGATATTTGTCACCCCTTTCTCGACGGCGACGTTCAAGAGCTCCTCGACATTCTCCAGGTTCTCGATCCGCACCGTGAGCATGTGGGAGACTTCATAGTATTCGACTTCAGGAACGTCTTTCTCTTTGAACGGCCAGGTGTCATCGCTGTAATCGTAGGACGTGTAGACATTATAATTTGAGGTCTGCATGTTCATCTCTTCGATCCCGAGGGTTTTGAAAGCCTCGATGACTTCCTTCATTTTTTCCGAGTTCTTTCTCTGGGCGGCATCGATCTTGTTGTCATAAGTCGTAATTCCAAAGGTCACGATAGCGAGGTCCGGTTCGATATAAATAGTGGAAGTCGCCCGCACGGAGATCCCTTCATCCGAAATCCCATTTCCTGATCCTCCGCCGGTGATATAGGAATTGATGGCTTTTGGAGGTGCAAAATACTGGGAGAGAAAGGCGGAGAGGAGGGCGATGAGAATGATCCCGATGACGGGGGCAAATGTGTTCCTGCAGGATGAGCAGGACTCAGCAGTTTTTTGAGCCGGCATGTGGAGTGGGGAAAGATGTCTGGATTTTATATCAGATTTGGGAGCAGAAGGAAGGGCTTTTCCTGTCGACGGAGATTCCCGTCAGGAAATGAGAGGGCATATTTCAGAGAATCATCATCGGAGACGAGGAGGAGGGAACGCATTTCAAATGATGTGAAAAGAACGTATACTGCTTCCTGATGACAAAGCCGGAAAGGTTTTCTTTTTGACTTTTTCCGGAGCATTGAAGTAGCCTTTCCCCCGAATTTGAAAAGAAAAAATGCCGGATAACCTCGTCCTCGTAGAATCTCCAACTAAAGCGAAACTCCTTCAGAAGTTCCTCGGGAGCGAATATACCGTCCTTTCGACATTCGGCCATATCCGGGATCTCCCGACGAAAAAGTCGGAGCTCCCACTCTCTGAAAGGAAACTCCCGTACGCGACGATCGCGATCGATGTCCAGAATAAATATCGACCGCTCTACGTCTCTTCACCGGAGAAAAAGAAAAAAGTCGCGGCAATAAAAAAAGAACTCGGGCCCAAGACCACGATCTGGATCGCGTCCGACGAGGACCGCGAAGGGGAAGCCATCGGATGGCATATTCTTGAGGTCCTGAAGCCTTCCCCGTCGAATGCGGTGAGAAGGATCGTCTTCCATGAGATCACGGAATCCGCGATCCTTCAGGCGATCAAAGAGCCGAGGACGCTCGATATGCATCTCGTGAACGCTCAGCAGGCAAGGAGGATCCTCGACCGGCTTGTCGGATATGAACTCTCGCCGCTCCTCTGGAAAAAGATCCGTTTCGGGCTCTCCGCAGGAAGAGTGCAGAGTGTCGCAGTACGTCTTGTGGTCGAGAGGGAGAGAGAGATCAAGGCATTTCAATCGGTGGAGAGCTGGAGTCTGACCGCTCATCTGAAGAAAGATCAGAAAGTATTCCCCGCCATTCTCCAAAAGATCGGAGGCATGAAAGTAGCGCTCAAGACCGGTGAGGAAGCAAAAGCGATCGAATCCGCGATCCACGGACAACCATTCCATGTCGAATCCATTGAAGAAAAAGATGTTTCGCGGAATCCCTCTCCCCCGTTCACCACTTCCACGCTCCAGCAGGAGGCCTCCCGGAAGCTCGGATTCCCGGTGAAGAAGACGATGCAGGTCGCACAGAAACTCTATGAAGGAGTCGTTATCGGAAAGGGGAAAAAGAGTGAAATCTCTGGACTCATCACCTACATGAGGACGGATTCCGTCAATCTCTCCGAGAAAGCATTGCACGACGCTCATGATGTCATCGAATCTCTCTTCGGGAAGCCGTATTCTCTTTCTGCTCCGAGGAAGTACAAGACGAAATCAAAAGGTGCGCAGGAAGCCCATGAGGCGATCCGCCCGACAGAACTTTCCCGCATACCGGATGAAGTAAAAGAGTTTCTCACGCCGGATGAATTCAGGCTCTATGATCTCATCTGGAAACGCGCGCTGGCATCCCAGATGATGGAAGCGAGGCTGAAGAATACCGGCGCAGATATCGTGGTTCTGAGCTCTGTCGGGGAGAAAAAACCGCACACTTTCCGCGCCACCGGACAGACCGTCGTTTTTCCGGGATTCCTGAAGCTCTATGAAGAGGGGGTCGATACCGATGAGGAAGAAGGTCAGAAGATCCTTCCCGAGCTCATGAAGGGGGAAGAACTGAAAGCAGAGAAATTGGAGCCGAAACAGCATTTCACAAAACCGCCTGCCCGATATACCGAAGCGACTCTCGTGAAAAAGCTTGAAGAAGAAGGAATCGGAAGACCATCGACCTATGCTCCCATCATCTCCACGATCATGGCGAGGGGGTATGTCCTCAAGGAAGGGAAAGCTCTGTTCCCATCTGACACGGCTTTTGTCGTAAACGACTTTCTCACCCAGCATTTTCATAATATCGTCGACCTCAAATTCACCGCGCGGATGGAAGACGACCTTGACCGCATTGCGTCCGGTGAGATGGATTATGTGAAGTTTCTCGACGGGTTCTATCCTCCTTTCAAAAAGATCATTGCTGAGAAGGAAAAGACCGTCTCAAAAGCGGACCTCACCGTTGAACACGCGGAAGATCTCGGTCCCTGCCCGAAATGCGGAGCAAAGCTCATCGTAAAGCTTTCCCGGTTCGGAAAATTTATTTCCTGTTCCACTTTCCCGGCATGCGATTATTCGCGTACTTTCGAAACAGATCCGGCGAAAGAAGCGGAAATCGAGGAGCTGAAAGAGAAGCTGAAAGATGAGAAATGCCCGATATGCGGATCAAAGATGAACGTAAAATCGGGGAGATTCGGAACGTTTCTCGCCTGCGAGAAATATCCGAAATGCAAAGGGACAAAGAATATTACGAAGACCACGGGGGTCGCTTGTCCGAAGTGCGGGAAAGGGGAGATCGTGGAAAAGAAGACGAAGAAAGGAAGGAAATTCTGGGGATGCAATACGTATCCGGCATGCGATTACGCAACCTGGAACGATCCGAGAGAGAAGACCGAGAAATAAACTCTTAACTCACATTTCGAGAAGTGCCATCCCTGAGGGAAGCAATACTCGGATTTTTTGAATAATCGGGCAGGTTTTGAGATCTCCAGGAATTCATCCCGTCATGAAACGTTGCAATGTAGAGTGGATATTGTCTGATCTCATGGATCTTGGGAGGACGGACCGTCTGCCTCGGCCATAAGCGTTCCCGTTCCTGAGGAGAGAGACTCGGGAGATTCCTGTAGAATTTTCCATGGGAATAGGGGATCGCCTCGCTCGTCACTCTGTATTTGATCCCTTCGCGGGAAGTCTTCTTCCGGAGAAACTCAGAGAACTTTTCCCAAGTGAGGACTCTCTCTGATCTTTTCCATTCAGGACTCGAGAAATAGAGATCGAGAAGGCCTCCGATGCATCCCGCCCCCGCGTTGAAAGAAGCAAAAGTGATGAGATTGAGATCTGATTCCGAAAGAGAGTCCCCGAGGGGGACACTCCTGGAAGCGAGGAGGCCGGAAATTTCGCTTCTCTTGATGTCAAAATACCGGAGACCGATTTCCAGATTGAATGCACCGTCAAATATCTGTCCGGCCATGACGTTTTCTGTAATATGCTTCGAGACATACGATATGACCTCTCCCCGTGTCATCTTCTCTCTTTTTTTCTGAGGGATGGCTCTCGTTTCTCTCTCTGCTTCTTTCAACAGGTACGATTCAAATCTGCTTGCGGATGGACCAGGATCCCTTACCGGATCGCCATTCTCATCGATAAGAGGGATCACAGCAAACCGGACGACATCAGAAACAGTAGTTTGTTTCAGCTGGAGAAGTCCGCTCGCTTTTGAACCGCGGTTGAACGCACGGGGATCCCCGCTGCTCTCCTTCATGATCCACGCGACGATCTCGGTCGCTGAAAGTGCAGGATGCTCTCCTC
>JBGSON010000014.1:0-79173 GCA_041739085.1 Candidatus Altimarinota bacterium
CGGGAAAGAACTGGAAGAAATCTCCGCTGCCCTTCAGATAAAGGGGTATCCGCTCTACGGAAAGCATTATGTGAGGACTCCCCGTGGATTTCCGCACGAGCATCCCCGTTCGGTATTTCTTCTCCATAACACGCTCTATTCCTGGATTGAATTTCCAACCAGGAGCATCGTCCATAAGAAAGATTTTTCTGATTTTGTTTTTGCGCACCTCAAAGAGCTTCTTCCTCTCCACGAATGGCTCATGAAAGTCCTGAAACGGGTCGAGGAGAAGAAACACTCACAGAAATTTCTTTGACTTCCGTCCCGAACGCAATGCAGAATGGATTCTTATTTTTTGCCGCATTCTCCATGGGATTATCTGAGATCAGTCCAGGGTCATATCCAAAAAGCCCGGTCTGGATCGAGTTGAGGGGCATGGATGAACTGCCGTTGCAGTTCCAGGTGCTCACGAGACTCAGTTCCCTTCTCGCGGGGAACGGCATCAGGATCCATCCGCGGGATATGCAGGAACGCGGAGAAGACAAGGGCACGGTGGGGGTGGTTTTCATCGAGGTCCCGGTCCGTGCTTTGGGGCAGTCTCCGGGATCTGTCATCGAGGGGATAATGGCAAAACTCGCAACGATCACCGGAGTCGATGTTCACGAAGTGCCGGAAGGAGTAGTGGTCATCGATTCATCCGGACCGACAATTCTGGAGCAAAGAAGTGGTGCGAAAAAACGAAATTGCTCCTCTCCCCCGATTCTTCCCGCGCCGCCGAAGCCATTATTCCCCGCTCTTCCCGTTCCGACTATCCCGCTCGATGACGGGTCTCCCCTCTTCCCTGCCGTAGAGCAGGAGAAACCTCTGGAAATGGTGGAAGAATCCACTGTTGAAATGGAGATTCCGACTGACGTGGAACCAGTTGACGAAAATGAATCGGAGAAGATCCGGCTTATCGAAGCGATGGGATTTTCTTTTACCGGGATTGCCTTGAGCCGTGAAGGATTTATAGAAAAATGCGCCTCTGTCCCTGTTGGAACTGGGATCGCCTTTTTCCAGACGGTCACGCTGCCGCGAAGGATTCTCATGTTCAAGAGAGAGTTTGAACCGGGAACAGATTTTAAGCGCGAAGGCTGGAACCCTTCTATTTCTTTTTCCCTTTCGCGGGAATTGGACTCGTATTATGACCTGCTCCTGGATCGCACCATGTGTCTCCTGGTCAAGAGCATAGACCGGAGCGGCAAGATACAGGATCCCTACAACCTGTACAGCCGGAGCGATATCTCGGAGAAGCATTGGTAAGATGTCATAGCAACATTTTTTGAGCGAAGTCTTTCGATGGAGAAGGAAGCTCAACGAAAATTTGGCCGCTCCAGTCGCGAGACGTAAGCGAGTGGAGAGACGAAGACCGGAATAATTTGTGAAAATAACTTTGACATTCCCTGGGAATCACGAAAAAATATTCCCTCCATTACAACACAGAAGATGGCGGAATCTCCTTCACGAAATCCTGTTTTTTGGGAATGCACACGCTATGCGGATGAAACCCCGTTCACAGCGCATACGCTCAGCGCGTTCTGCGCTCGATTCTACCCATTCGGTGTAAAAATACTCCCCCGTTTTGGCGGCAGAGAAAATGATGCAGAGTCACCACCTACATCCATCATACTGGAAATATCCGAGCGTCTGCAGAGGGCGCGGGGAGAAGAAATTTTCAATGTTATCCGCAATCTGCTCAATGAATTGGCTGTCGAGTTTAAGGAACTTCTGGATATTTCTGATCCTTCCCGTCCGGACTCCTCGGTCATCGCCGCGGATGATGAAAAAAAATGTGATGCAGTGCAGAAAAAACAGGGAGATGCCCTTAATGGCATGAAAACGCAGAAGGGCATGAAAGGAAGTCCAACGCGCACTCCCCTTCTACCAAAGACCGAAGCGCGGATAAAAAAACCGACTTCTCCTGAGCCGAAACCACCGCGACCGACAGGATCGGCTTCTCCTCTTCCAACCCGGGAAATAGTCCCGGGAGGAGAGATTCCATTGCCGGTCCAGGCTCATGGCACTGTGGAACCCCTGCGAGAAATGAGTCTCGACGAGGCGCTTCGTCTTCTCGGAGAAATTACCGATGCTGATCGTGCAACTATTGCTTCCATGGAATCCCATGGATTTCATTTTTTCTCCCTTGCTCCAGATGAAGCGAGTTTTCGCGCCGCATGCTTAAAAACTCCCGATAATCTGGCCACGGCCAGGATTTTTCTCCATTCGCATCGGGAAGAAACTCTCATGCTTCATCGACATTTCCCGAATGCTGAAATGTTTCTGGACGAAGGGTGGAGTCCCATAGCCAAGGTACACCTTTCCCGGCCACTCAATGTATTCATAGCACGACACTCTCCCGAGATGGCATGGCTCTTCCTCAGAGCCGGCAACGCATTCGATCAGGGATCGGAGGATATGTTCGCCGCATATGAAAAGAGTTCCCTGACATAAAGGGAGTGAAATCAGGAGTGAAAAGAATTGAATACTGCGATGCGCGCGTTCCGCTGCAGTCCATTTCTCTTGATCCGCATCATCGGCGTGCCGGCATATGTGTCCAGAAATCCACCATCTGATTTTATTTCCAAGATCTCTGCAAGAGTATAGCTCTGACGCTTTTTTGCGGAAGTGAGATTGTTTTTCCATTCCTTTTCACGGGGCTTATTGTAAGGGCATACTTCCTGGCACGCGTCGCATCCAAAAATTCTCCGCCCAATGGATTTTTTAAACTCCTCTGGAATTTCACCTTTGTTTTCAATGGTGAGATAGGAGATGCATTTCCTGGAATCCACCATCCCCGCCCGGGAAAATGCGGATGTGGGACAGGCATCGAGACACCTTAAGCAGCTTCCGCATCCGAGGGAAAGAAACTTCGTCTCCTCATCACTCCGCGGCTTCACCGGTATTTCGATTTTTGAAGCGATGAGTCCGAGGAGCACCCATGAACCCGCTGATCTCGTGATGAGACAGGAATTTTTTCCGATGAACCCGATTCCCGCTTTCACAGCCCACGCCCTTTCGAGTACCGGATGCGCGTCAACAGAAATCCGGAAGTCTTCCAGCGAGGCTTGATGAAAAGAATTCCGGACGAGATATTCGATGATCTTCTGGAGAAGCTTCTTTATGACCTTGTGATAATCCTTTCCGAGAGCATACCGGGCGACAATCCCCTCCCCTTCACTCCACCCCTGGGATTGGAAGTACGGAAGCGCGAGAACAAGGACTGACTTCGTCCCGGGCAAGAATTTGGAAATATCCTTTCTCACTTCCTTCGTTTCTTCCATGTATTTCATGCTCCCGTGGAACCGCTTCCCGATCCACTCATCGAGGACCATGCCTTCTCTTTTCAAAGAGACATGCGCATCCGCTGATCCGATCTCGGAAAAACCGAGAGAGAATGCGAAGGACTCAAACCCTTCCCAGTCGAATTGTTTTGCCGTCCCCATGGATTTCTGAGAAAATGCCTCTGCATTTTGATGGATATTTCATGAACGGAAAAGAGAAACTTCGGATCGCTGTCCTCGCCTCTACATCGGGCTCTGATCTTCCCGCAGTTTTTGCCATGGACAAAGAGAGGTTCCATTTTGTTTGTCTCATCACAAACAAGAGCGCCTGCGGAGCGAGGGAAAAGGCAAAATCTGCCGGAGTCCCCGATATCTACCTGGATTCCGCCGGAAAGACGCGGGAAGAATATGACGAAGAAATCCTGAGACTCCTCCGTGAAAATAGTATCGGACTCGTGCTCCTCATCGGCTGGATGAGGATCCTTTCAAAAAAACTCGTGGACGAATATTTCGGAAAAATGATGAATGTCCATCCCTCTCTCCTTCCTGCGTTTGGCGGAGGCATGGATTTAAATGTGCATGAAGAAGTTCTGAAATCCGGAGTGAAGATCACGGGAGCGACCATTCATTTTGTCACGGAAGAAGCGGATTCCGGTCCGATCATCCTCCAGAAAACATGTGAAGTCGCGGACGACGACACTTCGGATACGCTCAAAGCAAAAGTCCAGAAACTGGAACAGGAGATGTTTCCGGAAGCGATCCGGCTCTTTGCGGATGGAAAAATAGAAATCAACGGGAATAGTGCCATTCTCAAAAAATAAGAATCCTTGAAATCCCCATGAGTTCCCCCTACAATCTTTTTCGCGCGGAAGGGTGGCAGAGTGGTCGAATGCGACGGTCTTGAAAACCGTTAGGGCGGAAACGTCCTCGTGGGTTCGAATCCCACCCCTTCCGCCACAGAAAAATGTTCTGCTCCCGACAAAGGAGGGAGCAGGTTATTTTTCTGGTGAAGATTTGAGAACCTTTAGGTTCGATAACGACGAACGAGTCCTCCGGAGTCTCGACTTGTCGGGACGAAGGATGGACGAGCGAGGAGGAACAATTTGGAGCATCGCTCCAAATTGCATCCCACCCCTTCCGCCAGATGAAAGAAGTTCCGCAGTGTGGGGCTTTTTTTTGTGCGGAACAAAAATTGACAGAGAAAGCGCTTCAAAGAATAATAGCACCTTCGAAACAAGTTTATGAAACGAAGTTCAGAGAACGGATGTATTGAACGGACCGGCCACACTCCTTTCCTCTCCCACCGGGCGACCGTGCGCGCGCGTCCCCAGACGCGGGAGGAAAGGGTGAATGGGAAGAACACGCTCCTCTGCCGCTGGAATGGCAATGAAGAACCCGTGGCGGTCACTCCGGACAAGCTCACACTCTCCCGCGCTTTCCCCATTGTGAATCTCGTCGGAGAGCACCGGCGGAAGCTCCGGATGATCGAGCACTGGGCGGCGATCCCCATCCTCACGGGAGTCCCGACATTCCTGGAATTCACGGGGCGGAATACTCCGTATTCCACCTCCGCGCTCACCGACGTTGCCGCGCACATGGCGGAGCAGGAATGGGACGAACCGATCCCCTATCGTTCTCCGATCTGGTCGTTCGATTTCAGCGACGGGGACGCGTCCGTGCATATCCGTCCCCGACTGGAAAGGAACCTCATCGTGCACGGTCATTTTGATTTTCGGAAATGCCCCGGACTCAGCCACCTGGGGGAACAATCGGCAACCTTTGACTCAAAAACGAGTGACTTAAAAGAATTCACGGGAACACGGGTCCCGACTCCGCCGGATTCCCTGATCTCCCCCTTCATCCGTCTCCTCATGACATTCCGTTCAACGCTCCGGGAATGCGTTCTTCCCATGGGTGACGGAGAGAGGAGCGACCCGAACGAAGTCGCCCGGCACAAGATCCTCGATTTCCTAGGGCTCCTCAACATGGGGAATTTTTTCCTCTCTGCTGAGGTTTTTATCCATCGGGCAGGGCATCGCGTCCAGCTCGCGGCGATCCATGAGTTTTTGAGACAGCTAAAAACGGGAGAACAGGAACTCTGCTGATGCTGAAATGATGCGGCGGAAAAACTATAGGACCAAGATCGGAGATTTGGACGAGGAATGTGTTTTATGCGATATTAAGAATATAAATCTGATAGAAGATATCCTCATGGATTCCTCAAAACTCTACTTTTTGGGCATTCGCTTCAAACATTGGTTTAAGGATACCGTCGCCACAAGGGGCAGGGTGGGACGAAAAGAATTTCTTGTGACTCAAACGATTCTTGTCGGCCTCCTCGTTGGCATCATTACTTTCCTTATATGGTCGGGCATGCACGGCGAAAAGGGATCTGCCATGACGAGAGGCTATTACCTCGGCCCGCTGTGGATCATTCCCATGCTCCTCCCGTTCTGCAACGCCGCCCGGCGGCTACATGACATGAACAGGAGCGGCGGGTATGTGTTCCTCTTTCTTGTCTTGTGGCTCCTGGGGTCTTACGTTCAATATCTGAGTTATATTTTGCTCTTTCTTCTCTACGTTTTGCCCGGAACAAAAGGGAAAAACAAATACGGAGAAGAGCCGTCCTCGCGTCTCCCATCGAAAACTACGGATTTAGAGGGAAGCTCAACGAATAATTAACCGATCGAGACGGGTGACTTAAGCGAGCGATGGGGGATTTCCATAAAGTTTCAGCGACGAATGCAAATCGTTGCCACCAGCATTGGATATTTATAACACCTTTATAAGATTCTTTAGTATGTCCCATGCCAACTGAGCTTGCTCTTGATCAATGTTAGCACTTATTTTTCTTTGTTCTACTGCCGGGTGAATAAGATTTCTGTAAATTCTTAACGCATGAGATAAATGAAAAGACTGATCTCTTATAATATTTTCAGACTTAGCAACAAGTAGAAGCTCATCCATAGTCATTTCTGAAACCTTCCTCGATTTTGTTTGCTGCCCCTTTTCAATTTTATAAATCAAAATGCCTTTTCCTATTATTCTGTCCAAAAGCAAAGCCTCAATAATACTACCACTTAAAATAAAAACAGATTTATATGATTCTGTTATTAGGGCCAATACGCATTCTTTTAGATCTCTCTTCAGAATATCTTTAAGTTCTTCTGAAACAACAGTCTCTAATTGAGATATGAGACTTTCAGTATATCCTCTTGAATTCAGCTCAGAAAAGTTAATCTTTTCACCAATATCTAAAAGTGGCTTCTCTTCTTTTATCTCCTTTTGAACTTTTATGAGATAGTCATCAATAAATGGATTTATTCGATAAACACTGATGGGGTTACTGCTAACTTGAGTTATGTATTTTTTTCGTAGGAATATATCTCTTAATTCCTCCGCTTTTTCTGGTTTTGCACAAAAGCATTGAGGTAACTGTTTCCATGGGCACATAATTAACCCGTTTTCACCTCTTTTCTCACTAAAACATTGCATTTTACTTTTGATGTAACCATTTTCAATTTTAAATTCCTCTAGTGCTTTGCTTAAATTTCTATTCTCCTCTGCATTATTTTTAATCCTCTCTTCAACTCTTTTAAGATTCCTCCTTGCTGTTTCATCTTTTTCATCAAACTTTAATGCTATCTGGAAACATTCCTTGGACTTATCCAACAATCCCTTGCCTTCATGAATTAATCCCAAATTATTATATGCAGCAGAACTTTCATGATTATCTTCAAGATAGAGATTGTAGAATACTTCCGCTTCTTCAAGGTTTTTTAATTCATTATGAGCATATGCAATTTCAAATAGAATACTAGATCCTTCAAGTTGTTTTCTTAAAAAGCAATTAGAAATCTCAATGATTTCTTCGAATCTCTTTTCATTCATTAATCTTTGAATTATCGCAACTAGAAGTGTTTTTGCATATTTCTTTTTTGAAGTATCAAACACCTCTTTCTGAATATTTTTTTTAAATCCACTAATAATCTTTGAAAAAGTACTGTCATTAGCCTTTTCTATAAAATCAAAATCTCGGTATTCTATATCCTTTTCAGAAGATTTTTGAATATATACCCAAGCAATTTCAAATGCTTCCCATAAATCTCCTTTCCCGACATACGCATCATATAAACACTCAAATAGTTTGATACTGGAAGAATACTGAAGTGCATTTTTTAAGTCGGCAATGGTTTTTTCGTATTCCTTATTGCTATTTAAGTATCCATCTCGCATCTTGTGTATAGATTCTAGACCTTTTACTTTTGCTAAAACCTCTTTCTTGCGGGTGTTTTTTTTTATTTTTTCTATAAATTTTAAAAAATATTTCTCAAAATCATATATCAGTGGGTTACTGTCTATCAAAAGATAGTCTCCATCCGTGTCTTCTTCAATATCCTGAAGAATATGAAAAGCCGACTTATTTTCTCCTAAAGTCAAATCACATAGTATATTCCCAAAATATGGAATGAAATTTAGGCGATGTTTTATATCATCATCTGATAATTTCTTGAATATTCTTTTTGCGGGTTGTGTTTTTCCAGCTTCATAATAAGCATATCCCAATATTAGCTTTAATAATGCTTTATTGTAACTAGTCGAAGAGAGCATTTTATTAATAGTCTTTATTGTAATTTCAAATTCTCCTACCTCAAAATATGTTATTGCCTTCGCTGCCAATATATAATCAGAACTAATGCCTTTTTCATCAATTTCTTTAAATATTTCCATTCTCTCTTCATTCGATGAACTACTTATAAGTGATTCATATATTTTATTTCCATTTGGAAATTTCTCTAAACCTTTTCTTAAAACCCTCTTTTTATGATTTTTATTCTTCTCCAAGTTTGCCAATTCAACAAACGCCTCTTCGATTGAATTTTCTGCTTCAACGACGTAACCAAAATATTCTTTAGCTTTTTCTTTATCCCCTACATCCCCAAGATAAAAATTGTAGATAATACCAAGATAATAATTAATAAGAGTTATTATTGGATCATTTGAGTATTTTTTGCTTAGCGTTATTAGCTGCTTCTCTGCCTCTGAGTGTTTGCCTTGTGTAAACAATTCCATTGCTGTATTTACCTCTTGAATTTCAGTCATTTCTAAACGGAGAGAATATCAAAATACTACCATATGAAGTCAAAATTAAAGATAACAATTAAGGATCTTAACCAAATCATGTGTCCCTTCGCCCCACTGCTCGATCAAGTCGCCAGACTTGAACGCATTTCCCTTGGATTGGGTCGAGACTTTTGGACTCGAACGAGATTGATGAATTAATTATTCAAATTTGATTTAATACACAAGTTCGATTTTCTTTTTGTGGTGACTATGCTGATTGCTTTTTTTCTCTCAAAATGTTGTCAGAACAAAAGACTGACAATAAGTTATCTTTGGCTCGTTATAGAATCTGTGTTTTATTCCGTTTTAATTCCTTTTTTACTCGCAGGGATAATTTATGTTATCGGTCAGTTGTTTAAAGGTAGCATCAATATATGGAATTCTTCAGTTATTATTTATGACAAGTTTGAGGCTGTTCCTCTTATCTCACCTGTCTTCAAAATAATTTTAATTCTACAATTCATTTTTATGTCCATTGATTATCTTTCTTATGGCTTTTCAGGAAAAAAGTTGAGCGATATTAAAGAGAAAATCATTCGTAAGCGAGAAACTTTATTATTTATGCGCATTAGTTTTGGGGTGGGCATTAGTATATTTTTGATTGCATTCTTATTGATTTTCTAAGCCGGCGCATATGTGTCTCTGCGCACTTGGTTTAAGAATTGGGCGAAATCAAGAAAAATCTTGACGGGGCAGGACTCCATCAGTAATCATAGCATCTCTTTCTCATCTCTGAATGCGTAACCGCCCCGACCCTGCCGCTTATGAACGCTCTTGGGTAGAAGCTCATCCGGATCTCGCTGAGGAAATGCGCATAGTTGCGGGCGCGATTGTACGATCAGGAAAAACTCCATCGGGTGATCGAATGAAGAGGGCATTGCAGGACATGAGCCATCCTCATCTTGTTGAGGAGCTGAGCCTCCCCGGGCGGAATGTATCACGGTTTCGGATCGAAATTTCCATGCTCATCGATACACTGGATCCTGCGCTCAGGAATACAGGGGTGGAAAACCGGCTCAGAATTATTCTCTTGACCATGACAGACCAGCCCGAATGAACACGGTGAGTGATGGATACTTACACCACATATACCCTGATTTATGGAAAAAACACCAGAGAGGATAATGTCAGAGGAGGTGATGCGGCAGGCTTTCCATGAGGCGATCGCAGATTGTCTTCATGATATTCGTGAGCAACTCGATGCCGCATTCCGCAGTCGCGAATTGGCCCAAACGAGAGAAGGTGAACCGGTTACCGTGGACACCGTGATTGCTCTCCTGCAAGAAGAGCTCCAGAACGGCATACCACTGGATATGGCACATGAATTGAAAGACTGTGATCTCATCGCCATGTTACAGAATATCTCTGAGAGAATCGCAGGAACTGCTCTGTTTCGGGATACTCCCGGATTGTTGACTCCACGTGCACAAGTGACATCAGAGGTGAGACGCTGGATAAGCGAATATCCTCAGCGGATGGCCTATTATCGCTACCTGAGTGCTGTTGGCTTCGATCATGGCGTCGAGTTCAAGGCTTTTACCGCACCGGGTAAATCACGCGGGGAAGCAAGCATTTTTTCCCGCTTTCGAGACATTCAGAACCAGAAGATCCGACCAGGAAGCACAGTAGTCTATGCCGGAGTACCAAGCTCGCCAGAAATGACGGTCGTGCGCATCACGCGGGATGCTCGACTGGTCATCGCCATGCCTGACGGAAAGATAAAACCGAATGGTAACGCCCTTGCATATCAGCTCGTTCCGGAGGCGGAGAAATCAGAATAGGCTGCAACGCAGGGTTCCTGAACTAATATTTTGCAGTCATTACCCACCATTTCTTCCCGATGTGATTCTCCATGATCCTCCTGAGCCGTCGCACGCGTGGCGAAGCCCACGTGGTTCGACAATGGTTCGCATGCGCTGAGGCAGGATTTTCCATCTTGACAACGAAGAGCATTGTGAGTAAAAATCGCTCCTTATTTTAATGTTCGCCTATGCCATGGATCAACGCCCCCCGGCGCGCAATGACGGCGACGTACTCGGGAACCCCTCTGCGGCGCCTTCTCGATTCCATGAGGGAATGCAACAGCGAGTTCTAATACCCTTTTGTCATTTCACCCCTTTCGACATGTCTGAAATCCTTGTCCGGCATATCCGGGAAAATCTCGCACCCCAACCCGACGAAGACCAAAAAACGGGCCCGCTTCAGGAAAGAATGCGGCAATCCTCGGAACGCGTCGGAACGCTTGATGCGGAGAACGATTTGATCGGATCCATTGATGCCGTCTACAGGGCGAGGAATCTCGTACGATTAAAACTCAGCGGAATAACCATTGAAGGAGAGAGGTTGATTCCACTTGCCGACGACTCTCTGCAAAACGTGCCGAAACTGCCGGTGGATGAATCGCTCATCCGCGGCGTCGCGAAAAGGCTGTACGATTCAGCACGGAAAGTGCCCGGCGACAAACTGATGATAGCCGGAGCAAAAAGGAACATTCAAATCATCGAAGAAATCGCACGGTTGTGCATTGCGGACGGCATTGATTTCGGAATCGACATTGTGAACGACGAACTGGAAGCGGCTCTCGTGAATGCAGCGACAGACGAGGGACTCGAAGCATTGGGAAAGGAAACCTGCGATTATTACCAGGAATTCCCCGCACGGGCGGAAGCGAGAAGCAATCCCGACCCACGGATCACATACAACCCGGACAGGCTCACTGTAGCGTCGCGGCATAAAACACCCCTCATCCGGCAATTCCAGAGGGGTGAAAAGCATTATTGCGTGACCATCGTCCCGACGCCCGCGGATGCCGTTCTGGACGGAGTGGAGTACGAGGAATACATGAAGTTATTCTTTGAAGCATGCGACCAGCCTTGGGACAGGATTGAAAAAACGCAGGCGAAATTAATCGAGCGGTTTGACGCGGGCAAAATCGTACATATCACGAATGATGACGGGACGGATTTGACGGTGAACATCGAGGGAATGACATTTGCGAACAGCGTCACTTTGAAGAATGTGCCGGGATCCGAGTTCTTTTCCGCACCGGTCAAAAACGGGATTCAGGGGACACTCGTGTCGAAAGGGAGGTTCAAATATCAGAATTACCCCATCATCGAAGACATCACCCTCGAATTCAAGGACGGGAGAATTGTGGGATTTGATGCGAGAGCCGGGAGAGATATCCTGGAAAAAATCATTACTGCGGATGATGGCAAAGGAGAAGGGACGCGATTTGCCGGTGAATTTGCAGTGGGGACAAATCCCGGCCTGCGCCGGCACTCGCTGAACGCTCTTTTGGTGGAAAAAATCGGAGGGAGTTTCCATGTCGCACTCGGCAATTGCTACAAATACCAATCCTACAACGGCAAACCGGTGAACCTCGACAACGGGAATGTGAGCGAAAGCGGCACGCATTGGGACATATCCACGATGCTTGCGGGGAAAAGCGGCGTCATGGAACTCGACGGGAAAGTCGTGCAGAAAGACGGCGTTTGGGTCGACGAAGCGGGAAATCCTGATGAAGAAATGGCCGTCTTAAACTTCGGGTGGGCGGCTTTGCCGGAGGATGAAAGACCGGCATGGTTTCATACCGCGGCTTAGATGTACGATTCCGCATCGGCGGATACCAAGACCGGTAACATCACCTGAACGCGTGTGACTCCTTTTCAGATTTTGAGCACCGGGAACGGAGTTTCAAAGCACCGCGTTCAGATAACACTTTTCACAGTACACCGCCTCCGGCCTCTCCGGAGCGTACGTGGTGCGGATCGGCGTTTTGCACTTCATGCATTTCCTGTCCCAAAGGCGGCGCGGATTTTTGAGGAGCATCCGCTCCCGGTGCCTCGCCTCAAAACATTGTTTCGGAACAGGGAGTTTCATCGTGCGGTAGAAGGCGAGTTCATGGGGAATGATTTTGTAATATTTCCCCGTTACCTCGCATTTGAGGATCTTACTGCACATGTCATCCGGCACGTCTCCGATATCGTCCGGAACCCGGTACTCCGCGCCGTAATACGATGCTTCCCTCTTCTCCTCTCTCCATTTCCCTCCCAATGCCGCGGCCTCCTCCTTCCCGAGGGGGAAATATTCCGACGCGATCGTTTCATTGTATCCGAACGGGGAGAGCGCGATCGGGAAAAACTCTCCCCACTCCCCTGTCTGCTCCATGTGGCGGATGATGCGGGGAACGAGGTCTTCATACTCTTCTTTCGAATACGATTTGTTGAGGATGGCGTAGGATATGTTCCTGAGTCCGACGCAGCCGAAACAGTTCTTGCACCCGAAACATGAGTCTGAGTACGTGATGTTTTCGTTGCCGTTGAGGCAGAGATGGGAAAACCGGATGTTGGTCCCTTCGACCGTGATGGAATCGCAGACGAGTTCGGAATGAGATCCGGAAAAATTCACGTCCCGGGCATCCGTGAACTCTTTGATCGTGTAGGCGTATTTCAGGTCTTCCGAACGCTTCACGTCATACGATTCGATCACGTTCTTGCTGTTATAGATGTAATCCCCCGAACAGTTTTCGATATTGCTCGCGTGCATGTGGGGATGGGGGTGTTTCATGGACAACGCTTTCATGATTTCCCGAATTTTTTTCATATGGGAGGCGTTGCAGAAATCAAATTCCTTGATTTTCTTCTCGTATTCCTCCTTCCCGTACGGCTCGTTGAAAATATAATGTTCCTTGTCTCTCAGCCCCGCGCACCCGAAGCAGTTGTTGCAGTTTTTGCAGTCGAGGCAGTGGGAGCAGTCGAAACAGCTTTCCGCGTCCTGGCAGTATTTCAAATTATAGGATTTCAGGCAGTCGACGCACTGATAGCAGAGCTCGCATGACAAAACGTAGAGGCAGTCGAGGCAATTCTTCGATTCCCATACGATGTGGCCGTAATAACAATCCTCATTTTTCACGCAGCCGAACACGAGGTAGCAGTTGCGGCTGCTCATGACGAGGTTCGAGTAATGGCAATTCTCGGAATTCACGTTCTGCACGGAAAACTTGGGGACCCTCACCATGAGTTCTCCGATTTGATCGAAAAATGGGCGGTTGAAATCATAGGAAGTCGCATACTCCTCCGCATCCCATTTATCGCCCCACCAGGCTTCCGTATCGTACACCGGAAAAGACGGCCACTTCGCGCTTCCTTTCGGAACCGGGGCGTACATGGAAATGATCTGTTTCCCCGTGAGATCGCATTTTCGCTCATAGAGATTCCTGAAATTCCGAAAGCTCATCCTCCGCTGGACGCGGCAATCGGGACAAAGCGACGGAGGCGGAACCTTCATCTTTTCATAGAATGCCTGATCTTCATTCGTGACGATGAACTGATGCTCAGGGTTTTGTTTGCAGGTTTTCGTGAGGGTTGGCATTGCATGGGGGGTTAGAGGAGAAAGTATAGCGCATAGAATTTTATTATCAACAAAAGCATTATTACTAAATCCAAATAAATGATTAATTTGGCTTGATGAAAGCTTATTTAAGAAATACAATTGCTGTAGATGATTATCTACAACAATGATACAAAATGATTTGCAGGAGCTCGGGCTGTCCGATGAAGAAGCGAAGGTGTACCTCGCGCTACTAGAACTCGGAGGCGGGTACGTGAGCACGGTCGCGAGGAAGGCGAAGGTCCATCGCGTCACCACGTACAACACTCTCGGAAACCTCGTGAAACGCGGGCTCGTCTCCCATGCCACCCATAAAAAGATCCGATACTATTCCCCGGAACCGCCGCAGGTCATCAAGAACCAGTTCGAGGAAAAATACGAAACAGCGAAAAAAATATTGCCGGAGCTTCTGGCTCTCCATCGCTCCGCCTCTTTTACGCCGAAAATCCGCTACTTCGAGGAAAAGGAGAACATGATCGCCATTTTCGACGACATGGCGAGCACGAAAACGGAAATTCTGGGATACACGAATCTCGTCCCGCTCCACGAACTTTTCCCCGACGTCATCCTCCGATTCGGAAAAACGATACGGGAGAATAAGACGAAAGTCCGGCTCCTCTCGCCGCGGGATGAGGCAAATGAGCGGTGCGTGCGAAAATTTTTCGGAGAGTCTGTTCGGGAAGGGCTCATGGAAATCCTCTGCGTGAATCCCCTTCAATATCCCTTTCAGAACGGTGTCTTTTTCTATGACGACAAAATGGCGATCATTTCCTACGCGAAGCACGAACTCCTCGGGGTCATCGTAGAGAGTGCGGTGAACACGCAGACACAGAAAGCGATGTTCGATCTCGCCTGGCTCGGGGCGACGAGTTTCATCGTGCGATAGTGGAGAACATTGCCCATGAGAAGAGTTTTTCCAGGCAGGCGCACTGATGCTCCTTTATTTCCTCATTCTCCTTTTCAGCCTCTTCCTCTCCCGTTCCTGGAGAAACACAAGGGAACCCGCATCATGAGACGTGATCCCCTCTTCAGGAATCATGTCTTGAAGGAGCGCTGCTTCATGGTCGAACGTTCTCCTTCCTCGCGGAGAAATTTTCGGCTTCGGACGTTTCTTTCGCGTTTCGTACATCCTCTTCGGAGGCATTTCGAGAAAACGCACGATCCGTGTTCTCGTTTTCTCCACCTGTGAAGCAATGGTTTTTCGGGTGATGTGTTCAGACTTCCTCGTAAGATCGGGTGTCGGCGCTTCGGCTTCGGCCTGGCACCGAGCGTACTGAGCGGAATTGAAGCAGATGGAACCCTGCCATCTCAAGAGTTCGCTGATGATGTTCAACATGGTATTTGTCGGAGTAAATCCAAGTGTTTCTTCCGCGAATGGTATTCTTTCATTGTTCTCAGTGCTGTAATACCAGTCTCGAGACTCAGTATTCTGTTGAAATCTTCCGAAAAATATCCAGAAGCAGGATTCGATTTGATCCCTCGTCTCTTCACTGCATCTTCTAAGCAAAGTTTCCATTCTCTCTTTCATACCCCGGATGGAACGTTTCGTTTTTGCGAGAAAATTCTGCCTCCCTGATTGAATTCTCGCGAGAGAATTTTTGAGTTTTTCTCTTTCCGTTTCTACCATCTCTGCGAATTCGGGAGAGAGATCGAACGTATTCGAGAGACGGAAATCAACCTCGATGCCATTTTCACTTCGAGTGGCGACAAGGTACGGACGAAAGGTCTCCGGCGTCATGCCGAGAATTCGGTTCATCGTGCTCGCCGGAATTTCGGAAGCGGAATCCATGGGAAAAAGATTTTTCAGATATCAGTTCGACCATACCGGGGTACGCTCCTCGGATCGGCCCCGCGCCCTCATCTCATAATGTTTTTCCATTCTCAGAAACGGTGTCGGGAATCCGATCGTGAACATCCTGCCGTCCACCCCTTGCTCGCGGTACGCCGTTGAACAGAACACTCCGAAGTTCTGCAGAAACCATGTGTGCATATCGGAAAGCGGCGAATATCGGCAGAGATAAGAATCATCGAGGAATGCCACTCCTCCGAGTTTGAGTGCGCGGGCCACCTCGGAGAGAATCTGAAAGTATCTCTCCCGATCGCCTCCGTATTCGTTCAGGATAAATTCGAGCACCTGAAACGACTGGAACACATCGACAGAGTTATCCGGAAAAGGAAGCCGCGCGATGTCTCCCCGGATGGCCTGGGCTCTCCTTCCTTCCGGATACGCGCGGCAGGAGTCTTTCGCGAGACACCAGTCGACATTAAACGCCTGAACATTCTCCGGGCCGTATTCATCGACGATCCCGTCCGCGCAAACGGATCTCGGCCCTCCTCCGAGATCGACGACCGCGACTTTCGGATCCCGGGTCTTTCTCGCATCCACCCTCCGGTCGATTTCCAGCCGGAATTTGTTGTTGTATCCGTCACGTGCGTTGAGATATTCAAACGAACGATCCGTGAGCCGGAAAAACGCGGGAGGATCGTCCCGCACAATAACCGGCCCCCACAGAGTATTGAGTTCATACCGGAATCCCTCAGGCACGATCACATCCCGTTCCGTGAGGAGCGGAAGTTTTTCAGCAACAGGACAGGTGAGAGAGTTGCATTCCCGGTAAGTTCTTTCCGTATGCGGTTTTTCGACCATGTGTGAAAACAATTGGCGATTATTATTCTATAAATTTACATGTGTGTCAAACAATGCGCGGCTGGAAAGAGAAAGCCGCATGAGACAAAACTCTGGCTCTTCAGTTTTGTTGACAAACATGTCTTTTGTGTATATCGTTTGCTCCATTTTTTCATATGTTTTTTTTGCAATGGAGGACTCACGAGATACTCATCCGATTGATACTGATGCAGAGAGAAACGGGGAAATAATTCCGTCGCCGGAACGATTACCGGAGCTGGTCATCAAGGACCACCTCCTAAAAACGGAACAGGAGTTCACGGGAGAAGCGGTGAAATTACAGGCATGCGACACCTCCTCCTCTGTTGCCGTTTTTGAAACGCTCGAGAATTATTTTCGCGCATGGCGGAGGAAACTCCTCATGCGGAATTATCTCAACCGGCAGCATGGCAATATGCGTGAAGCGACTCCGGAGGGAATGATTCGTTACGTCGAGGAGGCAGGAAATAATACTGATCGATATTGTGGCTATCGCGGCATCCCCGGGGATGATTTTTTCCGCGTAGAAATGTTCCCGGCCATCGCAGAACTCGCGGAAACTCCGGAAGATCTTCTGAGGATCGGGAAGGACGCGATTGAGATTCTCAGACTTCTCATGGTGGGAGAGCTCTCCTATACCACCCACAGCACGACGGACAATCTCCTCTATAAATTCTTCCGAAACACTGGCGTTCCCACAGGATATTCCTGGAATGATGCGACAGGACAATTTCGGCATTATTATGCACATTACGAAGCTTCTTTTACCAAAGCAGTCGCGATCCATCAGGGATGGGAATGCGATCGCCATTACGGGGGCAGTGATTATACGAATTCCAGAGATGAGATCGATCGGACATTTGTTCCCGTCTATGAAGCGATTCCGGAAAGATGGAGAGATGATGTGTTTGATATTTTTGTGAAATTTGGAGGCCATCATCATGCGCACCTCTATCTGAAGAAAATCCCCGGAGAAGTAAAATATTTCGTCGATCACGAAAAGGAACACCTCCTCCCCTATTACTTCCGGCTTCTCCGTTCCACATCGCCCCAGCATGATCTGGAGAATGATGGCGCCATCCTTTTTGATCTTGATCCGCTCGGACAAGAACTGGAAGCGCTTCACGGTTATACCGCGCACAGGGAAGAATCACTGGAGTTTGCCGCAGCGGTCATCGGGTGTTATGAATCGTTCGGAAACCGGCACTGGGGAAATGACAAAAACTTTTCGTTCATAGCCCCGTCGGAGGAAGATAAACAAGAAATGCGCCATGTCGGGTATTTTAATATTCCACGGATCATTGCGTCCCTTGAGAATGACGGATACTCTCCTGAGGAAATTCGCGATATCCTCGCGCTTCCGGAAAAGTATTCCTGGCTGAAGCATGCCATCTTCCATATTATTGAACACTACGCAGAAATCGATTCGGGATTATTTCCCGGAGGAGTTTTTGCACTTCTTTCCTATCTCGAAAATTTCCGATCGGCAGAACGCGGGGCGTATAATTTCGTGCAAACCGTTACTGAGAAAAAACTCCCTGCGTCCGGCCTTGATGAATATCTCGCAGTCGGGACAGAACTGATTCAAAGGCTCGGGAAAAGTGCTAATGATTACTTTGACCTCCGTTCCTCCGCCTTATTCAGCGTGAAACTCCTCGATCTCCTCCGCAACCCCGGAGTGTTCCGGGATGCGGTGCTTTCGGGATCAACACTCGCGGAAAGTTATCCGTTTCCAGAAGACGGCATGAGCGGAGACGGGAGATCGACCATACTCGGTGCGTTTTTCGAGCATTACGGCGATCCGCAGTTCGAACGTTTTCTCGAAGGATACCGCATCATCATCGCGCGGGCTCATCGGAAAAAGCTGGAACCGAAAGATCCGGAAGATCGTTCCACGCGGGATGAATACCATCTCAGGCGGGATTTCGGAGAAGCGATCGGTCATTATTCAAGAGTTCAATATCATTTCACGAGAGGAAACCGGAATATCGGCGATGAAAAATCACTTCCGGATATTCCATATGAAGACGCTTCCCGGATCTGCCTCTTTTTCATTTTTGACAGCAAGACGCACTACATGGACCTCTTCCAGCGTTTTGGAGAACTGGTGCACGACGGAATAGACCACCGGATTTCAGCCGCACTTGCTGTCTCTCTTACGGATCCGGAGAGGGCATCCTTCCCTGAAATTGAAGGCGTTGAATTCCCCCTGCCGAAGGAAAAAGCGATGAAGCTATTCGGAGCGATCGTGGAATCGAGGAAAACGGTGACGAGGATCCTCCATGCGGAACGGATGGGGCCGGAACGCGCACTGGAAGCATGTAAACATACGCGTTCCTTCATGCGGCCGCCAAAGGAGCGATGGGGATATGACGAAATCATGACCCTCCGAAAGGAGCTCGAGAGACTGGAAGAACTGGAGGCAGATCCGGAAATAAAGGTACAAATAAATATGGAAAGATTTAAAGCGCTCATCCGTGAAGCGATCAATTTCGGGACTCTGCAAAGGATGATGAATATCGGACTGAGTCAGGTGAACCTCGATGTCCATGAGACCCCGTTCATGAGAGACTCCAATCCGTATACCCAGATGATCACCGCGGCGGTTTCGCTTTTCGCCGCAGCGGGAGTGACGGAGATCCCGGGCGTTTCGGAAGGACTGGAAGAGCTTCCATTGCAGAATCCGCTCCTTTCTTCCACACCATCAAAAGAAGAGGAAGATGCCCGTCTCGCGCTTGTTTTGAAGGATCCGAAATTTGAATCTGCACTCCGAAGAAATATTCACTGTGCGCTTCCGCGAGTGGAACGAATGATCCTTCAGGCGAGAATGGCAATGCCGGGGCTCATGCCCGTGGGAGGGAAGATCCACACGACGACACCCATGAACAGCGATGTCCTCACCGGGATCCGGAATATTTTCGGACTGGAGAGTACTCCATTCCAGCTCATCCACGCGAATGATTCCCTCCTCCTCCCTCCGATGCCGAGTGCACTCGAACTCCAGCTCCTCATCCATATTCTGGAAAAATGCGGAGTCATTCATTCTGAAAGACCCGAGCTTCAGGTTGCGGTGGGAGACAGATTGCATGAAGATCTTGCCGCTCAGGTCGGATCAGCCGTTCTTCTCGGAACGAGCAGGGGGATCGTGTATCCGGATAACGCATTTGCCACGACGCACGACGAGCAAACGGGAACCCGCATCATGGCGTACGATGCCGGAGTGAGAAGAAGCGGCATGCCGTACGATGTTGCCGGAGCAGAGGGGAGAACCGACATGCTGGGACGGAGACATTACGGAGACATTGGCATTTATCAGCTTCTCGGGACCCTTGCCGTCCACGAACAGAGAGGCGAAAGATTTGCTCCGCTCATGAGGAGATTTTCCCGTGGGTTTCACGATGTTCTGTCATGTCATGGACTCAGGAATTCTCTTCATGCATCCGCTTGGATTTTTGATCCGACAAAAAACGGAGATGATCCCGTGAGACATGCTGAGATGGTAAATCGATTCGGGAACGCCTGGATGGAATCCATGAATGAGCCGGGATTCGGGATCATCGGAGACGTGAGAAGGCTCATCGAACTCGCATCTCACGAAGTGAGAGCGCAGAGGGAAGATGTTATCGCGGCAAAACCGGACGAATACGAAGCATTCCTCCGGTATTGATTTAATACAGATCTGTGCAATCTTATCGGCTCATGAATTCCGGGAGGATCTTTCTCGCTTCTTCCTCACCGAAGAGTTCCGTGAGGCGTTGTCTCAACTGAGAGATAGCAATTCCTTTGTTCGGTCCCGAGAGATCCTCAATCGGTGTCCCCATTTTTTGACTTACGGCCATGAGGAGACCATTCTGAAATTTTCTTCGGGCTGCATCTTTCGCAGCATTCGTATGTTTTGTCTTATGCCGAGGTTCTTCCGCTTTTGCCTGCGAGAGAAGTGCTGCGATTTCCGCTCTCATCTCGCCTGATATGGCGCCCCTCAATCCAAGGAATCCCTTAACTCTTTCCTTCCACCCGAGCGGTTTTACGTCAGGTGCTACGGCTACGGGAGGTGCGGAGGGAGAAACTTCCTCTTTTACGACTGAAGTCGAAGGAGCAAGCGCAAAAAAATCCATATTCTGTATTCGCTCCGCTTCTTCTCTTCTTCTCCTCTTTTTTTCCGCTCTCTGTTGCGCTTCTGATTGTTTTCCCTGCCCGCTCGTATGTCGCGGCTTTGTCCACAGTGTCGATGAAACAGAGGGTTTTGCTGTATCCGGTGGAGTTGGAGGCGTAACTCCTTTCGGCTTCAGTTGTTCGACCGGTTTTTCCGCTGCAGGAGCCGGAAGAGTTGTTCTTTCCGGTTCGTGCGCCTTTGGAGGAGTCGCATCCACCACCACTCCGTCCACCGTTCTGGTTTCAACGGGTAATGTCTTTGGGGAAGGCGTCTTCGTTTCCGATGTTCTCTGCGGCTTCGGAGCCGGGACCGTGGCTTCATGAGGAGCATTTCCCGCGAGTTTTCCTTCCACTTTCGGAGTACCGGCTCTTTCGTCTATTTCCTCACGCCGATGATCTACCAGCGGGAGCGCCAAGAGTGATCCTGCGGCTCTGCCGATGTGCTCTGCAGTTACTTCGATGACGACGTCTCCATCTCCATCGCCATCATCCTCTTCTCCAAGATCTAAACCTCTTTCTTCCATTTCATCTCCGAGGAAATCGAGTTCATCACCGCTACCGGCGTCTTCACGGGAGAGCTCGGCAGGCGGGAGCGCTTTTGGTCCCTCTCGTTCCGGGAATCGCGGGAGAGTCGCTTCCCGTGCTCCGCTTCCGACATGTCGATGGGTTTCACACATAGTTTTTGGGAAAAATGAAAAATCAATGAACGGCCTCACGGCTTGCTTCATTTCTGTATTTATTTTCCAGTAAGCTTTCTTGGACTACTCTAACACTTTCTCTGAGCCAGTCAAATAATTTCCGGGCTTCGAAAATGATCCCCTGTTCTTCCCCTGTTTCGCTGTACCGGTCAGCACAGGCGAAATACGCATCCGTGCAAACTCTTACATTTTCATAATGCCTTTTTCCTGCTCCGGTGGTGCTATTTCCATTACCGCAAATCCAGTTTTCATCCAGGACTTGTTCCATTCCATATTTTCGAAGGATCTGAAGATATCTCTTTTTGAATTCTTCGGCGAAGTCTCCAAATGGACCACCGTATTTTTCCTGCGCGAGAACGGAATGAAGGAGCTGAAAAAGCTTCATATCATTCGGATGTCTCCGCCCGAGCATATCTGTTCTTCCGGAAAATCCATTCGTGTTGGGGAGGCGCGCATTTTGAGCTCCTGCGTCGTACGCCATCATGCGCGCTCCGGTAGATGCGTCATGAGTAGTAGAGAACGCTTTTTCGTCATATTCAACGCCTCTTTCTGTCGCAAGGAGAATGGCACTCCCGAGTATCCCAGCTTGATACGGATCGAGTCTTCCGACTCCGCTCACCTGGAGTTCCGGGAATTCGCTGTCGATAACGCCGCTCGCGTCGAGGACGTATAAAATAGACTGCAGTTCTTCCGCACTCGGCATCGGAGGAAGGAGGAGGGATGTATTGGCGTGAATCAATCGGAATGAGGTCTGACCAAACTGGAAAAGTCCCCGGAACATCTCAAAATGCTCAGTCTCAATGGGATGGAGCACATGGATTTTTCCTCCCACCGGGAGTAGTCCGATGGCATTGTCCCGCCACATCTCAATCGTTTTCCTCGCCAGCGGGATCGCTTTTTTGCACGCGCTTCTGAAGTCCGAATCGGTGGGCTGAAGGTGTTTTACGGAAATGCCCGCGGGAACGAGTGAACGTCTTCCTCCTCTCCTCACTTCCACAGCTTTCGGATTGCTCTGGATCGACTCTTCTCTCAGCGCCACTATTGCGGGACGCGATGAGGTTTCCGGTTTCTGCTCAATGGTGAGTGTCCCGAGAAGCGTTGTTATGGAGAGAGAGGTCGATGTGGCGGATGCAAGCTCCTGATTCTCTCTTGAGTCATTTCCTCTCCCGATATCATCCAGGAATTTCTGGAATTCGCCTTCTGTCCTCAGGGAGCGGATTGTGTTCCATACTTGAACATAACCGTATATCCCGAGATGCGCCTCAAAAATCCGGTCGAGTGCATCGTCTGTTAAAAACAGAATCCCCTTGATTCCCTCAGTCAGGATATCTTTTTCCCTTGCGATTGCGGACACCCATTCCTGCAACGTGTCTCCGCCATTCTCCCGTTGAGAACGAAGCTTCTGCATCATGCTCCATTCGAGTGTTTTTATCTCCTCGATGCAGGTTGAGACGGCAAGGAGGGTTAAAAAGAACTCTTTGATCCGGGACTGAAAATTTCCGATGAGAAACGGATGCTGAAGGCTTTCGCGAAAAGCCCGGACATTGATGATGCCGAGATCCTGAAATTCCGCAATCATTCGGAGACTGTCCGAATACTCCTGTTCACCGAAAAGAGTTTCTCCCATATTTATTTCCGGACCTTTTCCTGTTTTCCAGAGGACGAGATGACAGGAAAGGGGGAGGGATATCTCATCGCACGTGAGAATTCCGGTTGTTACGAGGAGGTGGAGGGCGACGATGTAATCCATCTGAGAGGAGACGAATTCAAACCGCTTCTGCCATTTCTCTTCTGTCGGTTCCATATACTCTCTTTCTATATCATGCTGAAGGTATGCTTCTTCTGATTCGCTCCAGCCCACTTTCGTTTCTTCGTCCGCATCATCTTTCCAGGAATCATCTTCAAATTCTTCCGGATGAGCTTTCCGATATTCCTCATTTTCTTTTCGCTGTGCAATTTTTCTCTCCCGAACACGCGTTTCGCACTCCTTTTTGAATTCCTCACCTGGTTCTTCCGTCATCCAGTCAAACAGCCCCATGAGTTCTTTCCACGAAAAAAGTCCCATGATCCAGACATCGAGGAGATTGGAAATGATCATGATCCGGTCTACCGTTCTTTCCGCGTTCCTTTCCGCCTGAGCATATCTCTCATTTGGCTGACACATGAATGAATGTTTGTACTCTGGATCAGGAATGCGGTTGAATTTCTGGAGAAAACGGAGGAATCCTTTGGGGGGACGGAAAGGATCCGGCATTTTGAGAGCAAAAACGGAAAAATAGGGTGCCGTGACTTCTTCGTCGATCCATCCGCATTCTTCCCGGACCTGCTCATAGAACTCGAGAAAGCCCAGGAGCGGCGTGATTTCTGAACTTCCTCCGGCGGGGAGTAAATTTTGTTTCGCGACAGGAAGGGCAAGGACACCGTCCAGGTTTGCGGCGAGAAGGCGACAGGTATCGGACCTCACCCTGAGTGCCGGCGGCGTTTTCGCTCTTTCCGAAAGCGGTTTTCTCAGCGGTTCGACGAGCTCTTTGAGGAGTCCGGACGTGATGGTCACTTCATCTCTTTTTTCCCTTTCCATCCTTTCTCTACCAAACGCAGCATGGACAAGGCCGTACATTCCCGGGAAATTAAAAACCGCCTCTTCCCCCTCCAGCCTACCGATAATTTCGGTCCTCGGCTTCTGCCTTTCCATGTGTTTCATGAGCATCTCCGTTGCATCCCCTCTTCTGTCCGATGGGATTTCCTGAAGAAAATCCAGGACGAATTCGAGGAGATTCGCGGCTCTCCGCGGATTTCCGATCCCGTACATTTTTGTAATGCGGGCGGTAAACTGAACTGATTCAGTTATGGAAAATCCGTCAAGTTCTGCAAGCTTATAGCCCGCAATCTGATAGGCTTCGAGGACAAACTCAAAGGCAAAAGCGGCGTGAGCCGCGATTTCTGAGACGATTTTTCTGCCCGTTTCGCTGTTCCCAATTTCAAGCCTCCCCTGAGTGACCCGGCTTCTTTCTTTTTTTTCATCAAATACTTTTCTCATATCCATATCCTCCTTGAACCACCACGGCTCTTTTTCTCCATGATAAATGTCAGTTATAACCTGGAGAGAATAGAGAAGCGCTTCTCTGGATTCGAGCCCCGCCTTTCTCTGATATTGAAAAAGTTCTGAGAGGCGATCGATGATGAGTCCATTCTCAAGGCATGGCGGGAGTAATGTGAAACGGCTCATGATGTCCGGATCCAGGATGAGATCCGGCGTGAGGTGTTTTGAGTTTCTCAGAAGAAAACAGGTGAGCTCAGGACTCAAGAAATCCGGGAAATGTTCCTGCGCCGCGGCTAGAAGATCCCTTCTCTTCTCATCCAATTTGTAATGTCTCGGTGGCTTCAGTGAGTGTGAAGTTGTGTTGCATACTTTCGGAGCCATGTATGCATATCCGTGTTCCGTGTACGCTGGTGGAAAATCCCCGCCGTGCTGCATCGCCATGAGCCACCCGATTGCGATTTGAGTGTGTCTCATCGCCCATTCAAACGGATGCGTTATGGTTTCATCCCGGAGATAGGGTGCGACAAATCTCGGGTAAAGCTTTGGTCCGATATGTTCTCCCGACCACTCGTCTGACTGGAATTGCGAGTAGTAGAGCCCCTCTCCGATCTGCTCTTCCGTCGGTTTTCGACATCTCCGGATTCCGAGTGTGACGGTTGCCGCATCATCGTAAAGAGCCACCGATCCGACCCTCGTGGTATTGGCGCCACGGATTCTCCTCTCAAAACGCTCGATGATGTCTTCCGCGCTGCAATGTCTTCCGATGTTGGTGAGCATGCGGCCTTCCACTGATGCCCAGTCGTGGTTCAATGTGAATTTACTCCATTCGCACGTGGGGAGACGAAGGTGAAGCGGATTTCTTGTATGATGAGAAGCACGAGTCAGTTCATCCTCAAGTTTGCAGTACGGGGAATTGCCAGAATGCTCTCTGATTTTCTCCTGCGTTCTCTCTTCAACACATTCCAATTCATGTTCCCGCCATTTTGTACCAAGATCATCTTGCACGGAGAATTAAAAAGGCGGCTATAATACCATATAGTAACAATAAGTCAATAATCAGAAGCTTTTGTTCAGGGCTTTGTATACTGTCTCAATTCAGCGCGACCCGCTTGTCGAAAATAATATTATTCTGCAGAAATCTTAGGATCAACATACATGGTGAGTCTCATGGCGACCATGTTTCCGGCCGCCATAATGGCATTATTGAATTCACATATGAGAAAGTTTTCTTTTTCAAATGGGAATGTGGGGACTTCTGCCTCCAGGAGTGAGGAGAAGTCAAGAAACATGTAGTAAAAGGTACAATTTCTCCAGTTAATGATGAAAAAAGTTCGAAGAATAATGAGGTTGTCTGAAATAATGGAGTATAGTATTTATGACGCAAAAAAACATGACTCAAAAGACTCACCATGCTCATACGTGTTGTTCGGTAGACCTCGATAATGCCGACGGTAAAACATTGAAAACAGTTCTCTATATCGCTTTCTTCATTAATTTTGGAATGTTTCTTGTAGAAGTGGTGAATGGACTCATTGCCCATTCAAACGCGCTTCTCGCAGATTCATTGGATATGCTCGGGGACGCATTTGTCTACGCAATCAGCATCGCGGTGCTCTCAAAACACCCGTCAATTCGCGCAAGAGGATCTTTTGTAAATGGCATTACCATGCTCCTGCTCGGACTTTTTGTCGTAGGTGAAAGCATTTTTAAAATCATCAATCCGGTCATTCCCGTTGCTGAAACAATGACGATGATCGGACTGCTCGCATTATTCGCAAATGCCACGACGTTTGCGTTACTTTTAAAACACAAAGCAAAAGACCTGACTGTGAGATCGGCATGGATCTGTTCCCGAAATGATGTGGTTGCGAATATTGGAGTCATCATTGCCGGACTATTGGTAGCGCGTTTTCACTCAATGTGGCCAGACATCGCGGTCGGCCTGATCATAGCTTTTATGGTCGTTCGATCGTCATTGCAAATTATCAGGGAGTCGCTCGATCACATAAAACAATAAATCATGTGATACACCTGATTCTCCGCCGTAGGGAGGACGCAAGATTTCTTGTCTCTCCAGGAGAAAAATGAATAAACCGTTTTGTATTCAAATCCGCAATTGATATGATGGTATTACCGTACGGTTTTGTCGAAGAACGATCCCTGAAGCCCGTATTCGACAGTCAGAAAAGAATTGAGACTTATTACAACGCATTGAATGAGCAGTTTTTCTTCTCCGAGAATGAACTTGCGTATTGCGATTATTGGTGGCGGAGCTGCCGGAATGATGTGTGCAGCTCAGATCCATGAAAAATCACCGGATGCACATGTATTCCTAATGGACCGAAACGATGGACTCGGGAAAAAAGTGATCATATCCGGGGGAGGGAGATGCAATGTCACCACCGGTATCGGTGATGTAAAAACTGTGCTCACGAATTATCCGCGAGGCGCTAAGTTCCTCTCTTTTGCGATGCATGCATTTTCTCCTGCAGATGTGTGCGACTGGTTTGAGCTCCACGGTGTCCCGCTCAAAACCGAACATGATCTCAGGGTATTTCCGGTGTCTGACGATGGATATGACATCGTCCGCGTTTTCGAATCCCTATTCCGTTCACCGAAAACCACAGTGATGCTCGAGTCCCAGGTCTGGTCTGTCGCGAAACAAGGAAATGAGTTCGTTGTGTATATAAAAGGGAACACAAACCCGATGGTCGTCGACAAACTTGTTCTCACGACCGGCGGACAAGCATTTCGCCGCACCGGTTCAACGGGAGACGGATATGCTTTTGCCTCTTCGCTCGGGCATAGCATTACTCCGCTTGCTCCGAGTCTCAATGCTTTTGTTTCGCGCGAAAAATGGCCGGCAGAGGTGTCAGGATTATCATCTGAAAAAGCAACGATCACCGCGAGGCGCGGGAAGAATCCCCGCATCACCGGGCCATTTGTGTTCACTCACAGGGGAGTGAGCGGACCTGCCGTGTTCGCGCTCTCCTCACTCCTCGCATTTGAAACATATGATGCGGACACCCCGCTGCAAATAACAATCGATCTCCTTCCGGACGAGGTATTTGATGATCTTTGCGTGCAATTCGAAAAACTGGTGCAAACAAACGGCAAAAGACAATTCGTCAATGTTCTTGCTTCCCTTGTTCCCAAGTCGATCTCCGAAATCATCATCCGTGAACTCGGTATCTCTGAGACAAAACGCGCGAATGAGGTTGCAAAAAAGGATATCCACCGGTGCGTGATGTGGATCAAGGCTGTACCGATGACAGTGATCCAGCGTGGAGCAGGCGATGAGTTTGTTACCGCTGGAGGAGTCGACCTGACTCAGATAGATTCAACAAGCATGGAGTCCAAACTCTGCCCGGGACTCTATTTTGCCGGAGAGATCCTGGACATCGATGGCTTTACCGGCGGATTTAACCTCCAGGCTTCATGGGCAACCGGACATTTGGCAGGATCACATATCGGAAGTTGTCAGTCCTGAGGAGAATCTGCAATGGGGATCTCTCAACAAGCTTCTCTTTGTCCTTTTTATTCATCCTCTTGATCTCTGCTTCTCGCTTGCGGGCGGATGACTCTGAATCCATGGGCTCTGAATACACGAGCGTTACCGGACCGAATGAACGGGTGTATTTCGCGCCGGTTCCGGCATTATGGCTCTTTAGCCGCGCAGTGATATCGGTGGCAATGCCGGTGTAGAGACTCCTGTTCGCGCAGCGGACGATGTAAATAGACCATTTCGGCATATATCGTATTCTACCATATGGACACGAAAGTATATTTTTTGTTTTCCAGGAAGCTCATTTTTCCGTACAATACCGCGCGGAGAGATGCCAGAGTGGTCGAATGGGCTCGACTCGAAATCGAGTAGACCCTTGCGGGTCTCCAGGGTTCGAATCCCTGTCTCTCCGCCATAATTCCTTTTTCATGTCCAAAAAAGCAAAATCATTTATTTTCCTCGCTTTCCTCTTGCTCATGGTATCCGTTGCAGGCGGCTGCGGGAGTCAACAGGGAGCGAAGAACGATACGAATACTCCCAGTACAGAGACCAGCAAAGTCATTGCGCTTGGAGATCTCTCAAAACATAATTCGAAAGAAGACTGCTGGACCGCGGTAGAAGAGGAAGTGTATGACATGACGGACTTCGTCGCCCTCGGAAAACATCCTCCCTCAATTGTCGACGGATGCGGAAAGGATGCGACGGATCTCTTCCTCAGCAAGCATTCCCAAAAGGCAAAAGATAAGCTGGGGGGTTACTTCATCGGAAAACTTCAATAATGACCGTCTCTCTTTTTGATTTCTGCAAGTATCATGAATGAATATCCGATATGGCTTCTTGGTGCATTGTTCAGTCTTCTCGCAGGTCTTGCGACTGGTCTCGGCGCAATCCCGATCCTCTTCACGAGGAATATCTCGGATAAAATCCAGGATATCTGCATGGGATTCGGCGCAGGAGTGATGCTTGCCGCAACATCATTCTCACTCATTATCCCTGGACTTGAAGCCGCCGGGGACGGACTTTCTGCAGCAACCATCATGGTCTTCGGAATATTACTCGGAGGCATATTTCTCTATCTCGCTGATGTCCTCATCCCTCATGATCATTTCATCCAGGGGCATCATGGGATTGATGCGGGGAAACTGAAAAAGGTCTGGCTTTTTGTCTTCGCCATCACTCTCCATAATTTCCCGGAAGGAATGGCGGTCGGTGTCGGATTTGGAGGAGGTGATTTCTCAAATGGACTCTCCCTCGCGATCGGGATTGGTCTCCAAAACATCCCGGAAGGTCTTGTCGTTGCTCTCGCACTCGTTGCAAACCGCTATTCCATAAAGAAATCTTTTTTCATCGCTCTTCTCACCGGACTTGTGGAACCGATCGGCGGCATCCTTGGCGCCGGTCTCGTCACGTTTTTCCGTTCTTTTCTCCCCTGGGGCCTTGCGTTCGCAGCCGGAGCCATGCTCTTCGTTATCAGCGATGAAATCATTCCGGAATCTCACAGAAAAGGATTTGCGAAACAGGCGACATTTGGCCTCATGGTCGGCTTTGTCATCATGCTCTTCCTCGATGTAACCCTCGGATGAGTGACGAACGGGAAAAACTCTTTCCTCTTTCTTTTCTGTTTTCTCCTTTTCTTTTCCGTTGAAATGCGCTACGATGGAGTCAGTTAATTCCTCTCTCCTCATGCCAGTATAGTTAGAAAGTGCACAATTTGAACTACTCCTGTGCAGTATGAGATGAGGGTTTTCTTTATATTTCTTTCTTTTCTTTTTTCTCTTTCTTATTATGTCGAAAAAATTATTCGTCGGAAGCCTTGAATGGAGCGTTACCGAAAATGACCTTCAACAGGCCTTCTCCTCCTTTGGTGAAATCGAAGAAGTCATCCTCGTGAAGGACAAGTTTTCCGGCAAATCCAAGGGCTTCGGCTTTGTGACCTTTGTGAATGGCGATGACGCCGACAAGGCCACTGCAGACCTCAATAACACCGACCTCAAAGGACGCAAGATCGTCGTCAATGAGGCACGACCTCTCAAACCGAGAGAACCGAGGCCTTTCTAATTACCACAGAAATCTAATCTGAAAAAGACAGAATGTGTGCAATTCTGTCTTTTTCTTTATGAGAGAAAGAAAGGTATGAAGGTATGAAAGTGTGAAGTTGTAAATGTCCCAGCCGGATGCTTTTGGTCCAAATAATATTCGTGTTACGACAGAGAACTCCATAGTTTTAAAAAGTTGATCTCCGGAATGGAATCCTTTCCTTTTTCAGTTTTGTATTTTGTGCTTTGTATTTTGTGCTCTACAATCTGCGGTGAGAATATTTCAGATTTATGCTTGATATCATCTGGGGACTGAAAACACATGCGATTTTCGATGTCTGGACGATCGAACATATATTGAGCGGACTCTCGGTTGGTCATGCGGTAAAAAAGAACAATGAGAAAGTGTTCAAGAAAAAAATGGGTCTTGATCATCATCAGGTGACGACGAACCATTTCGATTATGTCGGAGTCCTTTTCTTCGCGTACCTCTGGGAGACGATCGAACATTACCTCGAAACCGGACTCGCGGGAACGACTGTTCAATAGTGGTTTCAGGGCGTTGAATTCTGGCCGAACCGGATTATTTCCGATCCTCTCTTGCTCATCATCGGATACATGATCACATAAAACTATCCCGTGCTTGTTATTCCGCCCCGGATCCTTTCCCTCATTTGGTTATACATCCACATTTTTGTCTTCCCCAACAGCATGTATCTCCATACGATGTGGTGATAGTGCGGCAAAGGAGGAGGAATGTTGCATGCAATAATCGCACAATTCAATGGAGAAACCTTGCATGCAACATTTCCACCAGAGGACTATATTTTCGGTACAGAAAATTCCATTGTCTCCTCTACGGTGCAGAGATCATGGATGGAGACATCAGGATATTTTTTCTGCAATTCCTCTACAATCCCTGTAACAAGATATTCCGGCGATGAAGCACCTGAAGTTATCCCGAGGGTATCAATGCCGCGAAGAATGTCAAAAGGAATACTTTTCCCGTCATCAATGAGGATGCTCCGGACTCCTTCTCTTTCGGCGGTTTCCATGAGCCGTTTTGAATTCGAACTCGATTCCGATCCGATAATGAGGATGAGATCCGACTCACGGGAAAGTTCTTTTACCGCATTCTGGCGGTTTTGGGTTGCATAACAGACATCCGTGGCGCTCGGAGTGATGATATGCGGAAACTTCCTCTTCATGGCTTTCATGATGCCGTGAGTCTCATCTACGGAAAGTGTCGTTTGAGTGATGACTCCAACCTTGTGCGTCCGAAACTCTCCCTCATGAATTTGTTCGGCATCCTTCTTCGTTTCGATGAGCGTCATGTCCGAAACCCCCATGGTCCCGATCACTTCCGGATGTCCCCGGTGCCCGATAAAAAAAACCTTTACCCCCGTTTCAGAAAATTTCTTTGCTTCTCGGTGCACCTTCAAAACGAGTGGACAGGTCGCATCGATGATGTGGAGTTTTCTTGATTCTGCCTCCTTCCGGAATTCCGGGGAAACACCGTGAGCGGAAAAAACATACACTGAATTTTCTGGTATATCTGTAACATGATCGGTAAAAATGACTCCCCTCTTCCGGAAAGAATCCACGACATGATTGTTGTGGACGATCTCATGATTCGCATATATCGGCTTCCCGTATGTGAGAAGAGCTCTCTCCATGATTTCAAGCGCTCTGCGGACCCCGGCGCAAGGACCTCTCGGCGATGCGAGGATAATGCGTCTCATGAAAATAAATAAATGATGGTGCTCCTGCTATACACAATTCCCGGTGAAGCTCACGATGACTGTCCTCTCCCTTCCCTGATCGAGTTCAAAAAAGAGGATCCTCTGCCATCTCCCGAGTCTCATTTTCCCGTTTTCCACGGGGATCGTTTCCGATGCTGATCCGAGGAGCATCTGCGCAACATGGGAATGGCCGTTGAGACACTCATGGCCCTTGATCGGACACATCGTCTTCGGATCGCGGACGCTCAGATCATTATGAACATATTCCTTTTCCGGGCTGCATAATTCCTCAAAAAGGATTCTCTTCAGATCCTGAAAAAATCCTTTCTCTGACTCGTTGATCTTCAGGGCAGTCGTTGTATGAGTGGTGTACACATTGACGAGACCATTGTGCGCGGAATGTCTTTTCAGAAAATCCTCAACGCTTTCCGTGAGATCATGGATATCAAAGGGGTCTGCCGTATGAATGGTGATTATTTCAGAAAAAAATTCCATGCTGTCTTCCTGATTGAGAGATGCTTGTGATCTACTTTCCTGTTCTCCGGTCACGATTATAGAACCTGTTGAGGATGGATTCCATCTTTTTTTTCGTGAAGTCGGGAAGGTATTCCGGTTCAAAAAAGAACTCCGCATATGCCGCCTGCCAAAGGCAGAAGTTCGAAAGTCTCATTTCACCTCCGCTCCGGATAATAATGTCGAGGCTGGGGACTTTCAGATTCTCGAGGAAAGATTTTTCCATTTTTTTTGTATTTTGAAAAGCCGTTTTTTCTATGTGCTCGATCGACTGAAAGATCTCATCATGACTCCCGTAATCAAGACAAAGATACACGGTGAACTTTCTATTCTTCGAACTCACCGTTTCCAGTTCTTCGATCTTCGTTCGCAGGGATCTCATGATTTTTGTCCTCCTCCCCGCCCATACGAGACGGATCCGTTTTTTCATGAATTCATCTCTCCATCCGTCGATCATTTCGTGATAGAGACGAAAAAGAGACTTTAGTTCCAGAGGGCTCCTCTTCCAGTTCTCCGTTGAGAACGCATAGACAGCGAGAGCATTAATATCATCCCGGTCATAGCAGAACGGGAGAACATGATCACTCACAGCCCGGAATCCGGCTTCATGGCCTTTTGCGGGAGACAGTCCTCTCTGCTTTGCCCATCTCCTGTTTCCGTCCGCGATGAATCCGATTTTGAGTTTCATGGAGAAAAAAACATCTCGTTCAGTATACCCATTCCTTCAAACGAAGTGAATCGTTCAGGAAAGAGAGCGTGACTCGTATCATGGAACTAAACAATAATCACCCGATGACCGTCAGCAACATTTCTCGACGGAATGATCTTCGTTCCTCCGACGCCATTAAAATAAATCGCATTGGACGCGTGAGCAAAGTCAGTGATGATCGCGGAGCTTCCTGTGTTCTCAACAAATGAGAGGCACGCTTCAAGTTTCGGCCTCATGCTGCCGGCTTTCAGCTGGGAGAGGATATCCCTCCCTTCATCGAGTGTGATTTCCGGAATAATCGGAGCTTCTTCGCCATGCTTTTCCCACTCCACCGGATCCGCAACTCCCTGAGCGGCAGTGAGGATCGCGAGAAGACTCGCATTAATGACGGTAGCGATGAGCGCGGTGGTCCGGTCCTTATCGATTACTGCCTCAACGCCGATGAGGCCTTTCTCCGTCTTTATTACCGGAATCCCGCCGCCACCGCCGCAAATCGTGAGATACCTCAAATGGACGAGATCCTTGATGAGCTCGGCATTGATGACCTCGACGGGGGACGGTGAAGGGACGACCCTCCGGAGGTGCCTCCCCTCTCCTTTATCTTTTCCGTTTCCGATTCTTCGGATTACCCACTCGGGATGAAGAGACGTTGCTTCTTCCGCCTCTAAATCTGAATACCAGGGTCCGATTGGCTTCGTGAATTCATGAAGTTCCGGATCATTTTCGTCCACCCGGACCATACAGAAGAGAGAAGCAATCTTCTGATGCACTGATGATCGGTCTGCAAGAAATCTACGGATCTGGCGTTCGAACATATATGCGATCTGTCCTTGAGTTTTTGCTCCGAGGACATCAAGGGGATCTTCTTCCAGCATCTCCTTTCCTGCATTGTTTCTGAGAGCCTCGAATCCGACCTGCGGTCCGTTTCCGTGGGTGAGGACAAGCTGGTGGATACCGCCATGAAAGAGTTCTGCGGCGAGATCGCATGCCGGGATTGATGCTTCCTGCTGGCCGGCGCTGCTCTGGCTTCTCCTGTCTGATCCTTTTACAAGAGCATTTCCTCCGAAGGAAATGACGAGTGGCTCTCTCAGTCCTGAATGATGCTTGTTCATTATGGATGAATAATTATTAAGGGAACTACTCTATGTGGCCCTCTTCTTGAAGTCAAGGGAGATGAAATAGCTACGATTCTCCATTCACATCCCAGCTGCTTGTGAATGAGTTCGGAGGCTTTCTTGTCGTTGCCTGCTCAATGACATCGTTCAATGCACCGCTTTCAACCGCTTGGGCAAGCGCATTGACGACATGAGGTGGAAGATATTTGCATTTCCTTATCTGAAATTCAAAAATCACTCGTGCTTGTCGCAGGGTTTCTGATGCGAGGAGGAAAATATGGAATTCGCTTTTCTTCATAAATTTTTTCAATGCCGACTCAAGAGACTTGAGAAACAGGGAGTGGTTACCGATCCCTTTCCTTTCATCATATTGGTATTCATCACATGCCTTTCGGAGACCTTCCATAAAACTCCCAATTCTTTGTACCATTTCCTGATCCGTATCACTGATCGCCGGAAATATCGTCGCATTGCAGTAAGCACTGATCTTTGAATATAATGCCCTCCTGTCGAATTCATGAAGCGCCTTCTCCGGAGTCCAGTCCTGCTCAGAGATCCTCTTCATTTCTTTGAGTGCCACACTTACGATGAGTTCCCGAGCGTGTGGCTCAGTATATGGTCTGTCCGCTGCGATTATTGCTTCGAATTTGTCAGCAACCGCAATGATCTGATATTCAACAGGAAATTCAGTGAGGCTCCGTCCTTTTGGATAACCTGATCCGTCCACGTGTTCGTGATGGGCAAGCGCGGCGGAATCACTTTGAGATCCATCCTTGATCGACTGGAGGATCTCATGCCCGAAGACTGTATGACGCTGCATAGTTGCAAATTCCGCATCTGTGAGCGGTCCTCTCTTCTTCAGTATCCGATCATCAATGACGACCTTTCCGGCATCATGAGTCAGCCCCTGAAAATAAATATCCTCCTCTTTCGCTTTGCGTTCCCGCTCACTCATTCCAATGAATAATCCGAGGACACCCGCAATAGCGACCGCTATCTTCCCCACCCTGGGACTATGCCCCATCGTTGTCGTATCCTTGAGTCCAAAAATCGTCTCCAGCATTTTTACCGTCAGGTCATGTCGCTCTCTCTGTCCTCTCTTCTCCTCGAGAAGGTCGATGACGACAATAGCGAGTTCTCTCATAAATGCCGCTTCTTCATCCGAAATCGGTCTTTTCTCCAAAGTATTATCTACTGCGATGAATTCCCTTCGAAGTCCGGAACTGACATCCGAAACATAGTCATATCCTATGTCATCCATTCCTTCCTGAAAAACGGGTTTTTCTTCCAGGTCTACAGGTTTCAATGTCGCTTCATCGTCTTCATAGATCATGGTCTCTTCATCCCAGATGACCGCAAGAAGTCCATAGTAGGCAGAAGTATTTTCGATTGGGTTTTCGATATTTCCCTTTTGAATGATTGATACAGAAGCAATGGCCTTTCCCCGCAATTTATTTTCAACACAAACGCCCGAAATCATTTTTCCCTTCTGGTGAATCGAAACGATTTCTCCGTGCTGGACATCGGATAACGTGGAAAGCGGAGCTCCTCTCCTGCTATAAATATCATAAGATCCCGGCCGGAAAAAATCGCACGCTATCTTTTCTCCTTTCGCAGGATATATTCCCTTTCCTGCCCCATGGATGTCCAGTGCAGCTCCAGCGGTGAGAATGATCCTCGACAGACCCGATTCGACTTCCTCCTGCTTCTCAACTTCTTCATAGTAGGTGACGATATCTCCTCCGATCCTCTTTGCAATAAGTTCGAGGATTTTTTGAAGAATGACATCCGGATCGTTTTCGATGATATCCCGGAGAAGCTGAACCGTGTCTCCGAGCATGCTTGTTTTCATGAGGGATTCAGCATCCCTTTGTTGAAGAGCGGAAAAGAGCCGGGCATGTGTCTCATCCATTTCAAAGACTATTCCCAGTACCTCTTGAGCAGCATTATGCAATGCATCTCTCATTCGTTCTGGCGAAATCTCTTCTTGTCCCTCAGTTGTTTTGAGACTCATCCGTTCCAGGATGCCTGCAATCTCCTTTGCCTTTGGATGTGGTGATTCAATTTTCGTCACATCATTGCGATACCGTTTTGTGGTGGAATTCAGAGTCCACTATAGAAGAGAATTTTTTTTATTGGCAATCATAATACTGCAGTTCGGTCAAGTTCTTGAAATGCGGTGGAAATATCGTGATGATGTATCTTGAAAAATTGCATTTCTCTTCATCATGAAAATCCCTGAAGTCACGGCAAATGAAATGCGTGAAATCGACCGGAGAGCGATCGAGGAATACAACATCCCTGCACTCTCACTTATGGAGAATGCCGGACAACGTTCTGCAGAGTTCATCATACGCCACTATCCGCAGTCGGAGCGTATCACCATCCTCGCCGGAAAAGGGAATAACGGAGGCGATGGTCTCGTTGCAGCACTCTCTCTTCAGAAATCGGGAAAAACAGTGGAGATCGTCCTTGCTGATGATAAGCTGAAAGGCATTCCCCTTCTCCAGCTCCAGCGAGTAGAAGAGTTAAAAATCCCCGTTCTCCATTCCTTCCGCCAGAAGCCTGATATCATCATCGATGCTCTTCTCGGGTATAGTTCCCGCGGCATTCCACGGGGACGGATCGGAGAACTCATCACGGAATCGAAAAAATATCCGGCGGAAATAATTTCTCTCGATATTCCGTCAGGATTCGATCTCGACACGGGTACATTTTACTCGCCAAGTTTTCAGGGAGCGGTTGTTCTCACTTTTGGTCTCCCCAAAAAATATATGACGGGGAATCCGGGGATCAAAAAACTCTATCTCATCGATATCGGTTTTCCGCAACCCATTTTTCAGTCCTTTGGGATTCAGTATCCGGAAGATATTTTCGCGCGGGGGTCTTTTAATGCGGAAATCTTTTGAGCGGAAAAACTGAAAAGGATATAATGAGTATAGACTCTGCACTGATCGTTACCTCCTTGTCAGTTAACTTCTCTACAACTATTTCTGAGGGGGAAACAGGTCTTTGGGCACGCTGATGCGTTCTCTCGTCCTTCCCCACTTTGTTTCCCAGGGAAACAATTGCAAGGGACGAACGACAGGGGCGGAGTTTTCCCTTAAAGACTTTCTCCAGATACACTCTTTCATTCACGACACAATGGAATATGGGGAGCATCAAAACGATGAGAAAAACATCCATCAGCCGAAATCTTCGACCGGGATCACCGCTTTCTGCCATAAGCACAACCGTCCCTATGACCCTGAATCCTCTGATGGATGCGTCCTCTGCACATCGAGCCATCTCTTCTCGAAGCACGAACGCTGCCACAGTATTCTTCCGAGGTTCTTTCTTCCCGTGCTGATTTTGCTCTTCTTCTTCGGGGCCGGGTATGTTCTCGTCTCATTTTATCTGAATACCTCAACGCCACCGTCTCCGATAAGCGAAAAAATCGATCCCGAGACGGAGAAAGACCTCATCCTTCAGATCGAAGACATCCTGTATGATGAACCTTCCATCGCGTTCGAAAGAGGAGCTCAGCTCGAAGCGATTACTACTGAACTGGCAGGAGATGTGCGCTCGTATGATTCTGATTTCTCCATGAAAGAAAGGACAGAGGCATTTTTCTCCTATTCTTCTCTCATTGGATCGATGCTGGAAGTCGGATATGGAGGGATCGATATCGAAACAGCGAGAAGAGAATGGGAGAAACTGAGGGATTCGGTCTTCACGGAGGCGGAATGGTTCCGGTCTTCTTCCCCGCTCAGTGCAGGGGACGATAGAGAAGTCCCCCTCGCGTCCGACGCAGAGGCGAATTCTGTCTCGATCGAATCGTTTGATTACACGATCCGCCGTCTCGAATCACTCCTGGCACTGGGAAAGGAAACCGGACTCAGTTACGATGCTGAAAATGACACAGGCGGATGGGATGCCTTCCGGGATGACTGGGATAGCGAGATTGAGGAACTCCGAAGGATCTTTCCCGATGCTCCTCTTTCAAATGATGATGAGCAGATCATGAAGTCATACATTTTTCTTACGAACGCCCTCCTGGAACTTTCATCGTTCTCCTCCTCAGTGAGCGGAGAAATCATCCCCGACGTGCATGAGAGAGAGGCTCATCTCGATCTGGCCGGGGATCACATTAAAAAAGCCCGTGAACATCTCATGCTGCTTTCTAAGTAGCGTCATTCATCCCTCATCCATTGCGGAATGAGAGGAAACCGTTACAATGAAGACTCTTCTCTCCCCCCTCCATGACTCTGAATGAAGAATCCGCGTTTCAAGGCTCTGAAGGAGAACTCATCCTCTACAAGGAATTCCTTTCTCATTCCCTCGATTTCAAATCCACGATCCTCAAGAAAAACAAATCAGAGGAATATTGTATATATGTCTATGCATGGAGAAGTGGTGCGACGTCGGATGAACACTCCGATTCCTTTTGGGAACGGATATATGGACCGATCAGTCTCGAGAATGCTGAAATGTCGCAAAAAATAGCACTCGAACAGCTTCGGATCTTTTCCGGGGAACTCATCGATGGAAGAAAAACCGCAAAAGACATCGAGAGACTGCGAGAGATTTCCGGGGATGAGAATGCCGAATATCTCGCTCCGCTCTCATTCCCTGTGAAACAATATGTGCAGGGGAAAACGGGAGAGGAAAAAATCCCTGTTTCGGCGACAACGCTCGTGATCGCGAATGACCTCTTCTACATAGAGCACGGGAAAAATTGGTCGATCGGGACTCAGGATGACGAGAAGACGATTCACTGCTTCAGGTCCTATTCCTCTCTTGAAGAGGCGATTCATGATGTTCATAAAGCGGACTGCAGTTGTTCATAGGCTCCCGTTAATGATTCAGAGAGAATCAGCAATTTTTATTGGTGGATATGACTCCGGAAGGCTTTTCTGAACCCACAACATTGTGGTTGAGGATTGTTCGGTGATGACAGACGCCGAGATGATTATTCTCCCCAAATCAAAAGAGATGAGATATGATGAAGAAAATATGGATTTATGGAGCAGACTGCTATTTCCATCGTCAAAACCCTGAAGAAAGCCGGACACACTGCGTATTTTGCCGGAGGATACGTCCGCGACATTCTTCTCGATCATGAACCTGATGACATTGATATCGCCACGAACGCGCGTCCTGAGGAGATCGAAAAGCTCTTTCGGAAAACATATTCCATCGGAAAGCATTTCGGCGTCATCCTCGTCGAGGAAAACGGCCATCATTTCGAGATCGCGACCTTCCGGAGCGATTCGGGATATTCCGATGGAAGGAGGCCGAACGCAGTCCTTTTCACCACTGCCGAAGAAGATGCACTCCGGAGGGATTTTACGATCAACGGGATGTTTTTTGATCCCATCTCCCGCAAGATCCACGACTATGTCGGAGGTGAAAAAGATCTCCAGATGAAAACACTCCGCTTCATCAGAGACCCGGATGAAAGGATCAACGAGGACCACCTGAGAATACTACGCGCAGTGCGCTTTAAGAACCGATTCGGATTCACCTATGACAAAAAGAGCGAAGCCGCTCTCAAAAAGAATGCCGGCCTTATTTCACGGGTATCTGTGGAAAGGATCCAGGATGAACTCACGAAAATGCTTGTGAGGCCAACGAGAAAAAATTCCTTCGAGGACCTTTTCCATTTCCAGATCCTCCATGTCATCCTCCCGGAACTCCTGGAACTGAAGAACATCCCCCAGCCGGAAAATTTTCACGCCGAGGGCGATGCCTTTATCCATACGATGCTCGTGATCCAAGAGCTCCCCGAAAAACCGAGTCCCGAGCTCGCATGGGCCGGTCTCTTCCATGACCTCGGGAAAGCGGAAACCCTTACCTTTGAGGGGAGCCGCATCCGCTTCCCCTATCACGCGGAAGCCGGAGAAAAAATCGCGAAAAAAATATTGAAACGACTGAAATTCAGCAAAACATCCGAGTGGCATATTCTCTGGCTCATTAAATATCACCATCTCTTTGATGAATGGGAACAGATGAAATGGCATACGAAAATCCGGTATTTTGACAATCCGTTCTTCGACGACCTCATCCATCTCCATCGCGCAGATCTCTTCGGGTGCATCCCCCTCATCCCGGATTACCACAAACTCGGGGAAGAAAAACTGAAGACCATCACCGAAGAATATGAGCGCGCCCATTTTATGAACCTCCTCCCTTCGGCCATGCCGGAACACCTGAGCGGGAATGAGATAATGGAAATCCTTTCCCTCTCTCCCGGATGGCAAGTCGGCGAAGTGAAGAAAAATCTCCGCGACGCGCAGCTCATGGGAGAGGTGAAAACGAAGAAAGGAGCGATCGCGTGGGTGAAGAGGAAATACAGGAAGAATGAGGAAGTCGGGAAGTAAGAAGTAGGGATTACGCAACCCCTACTTCCTAATTCCTATTTCCCAATTCCTACTTCCTCATTCTTCCTTCTCCTCCCTCCCCTTCTTCTAGAAAAACATTTTTCCGGGAAACGCACTTCTCTTCCGTGCTCCTCCCTGGCTTTTCTCTTGCCCCGTGAGCTGAAAACGGGTACAGTTTCAATACGTTAAACGCGATGGACGAATGGCAGTGATGATCAGAATGGCGCAAGTGGCAAAACACTTGGGAATAAGTTCCCAAGATTTAAGAAAGCTTCTCCTCGAGGTGAATCTTGGCGTGAAAGCGACTGATCGCGAGGTCGACGAAAATCTTGCCGCAGGAATCGTCCGTTTCGCATCACGCCGTCTCAAGATCAAATGCGATCCCCTCATCAAGTATGATGAAAAAGTAGTTGATGATGAGGAGACAGCAGGACCGCAAGAAGAGGGAGAGGAAAAAGAAAAAAAACTCTCTTCTGCGCTCAATCAGCTCCATGATATTGCAGAAAAATCAAAAAAGGACATTGTAAGAAAACGGGAGGAAGACCGGATCCGCATAGAAAAAGAAAAGAAGGACAAGGAAATCGAGGAAGAGAAATCGAAGAAAAAACTTTCGATACTGAGAAAGATCGAGATATCTCCTGAAGCCGCGGCAGCAGCAAAGTAAAAAATGATCGAGGATGAAGAGCAGAAACGACTCAGGAAGAAGGAAAGAGAAGAGGAGACGATCGAAAGGAAACTTCTTCAGAAAAAGCGTCAGGATCAGATTTTTGTGAAGAAGGAGGGAACAGTGGAGCTCCCCGATCAGCTTTCCGTGAAAGAGTTTGCCGAAAAAATAGGCATCCCCACATCACAGATACTCGCTTCTCTTGTTAAGAACGGTGTTTTCGCGAACCTCAATTCAACGATTGATTTCGAGACATTCCAGCTCATCGCCATGGAACATGAAGTCGAAGTCAAGAAAACCGAATCCACTGCCACTTCCGAGATGCTCTTCGAGGGAAATCTCCATGAACTCCTGAAAGATGATGCCGGGAATCTCACCCCCCGGCCTCCTGTTATTGTGGTCATCGGCCATGTCGATCATGGAAAAACAAGCATCCTTGACCGGATCAGAAAAGCGAAAGTGGCTGAGGGAGAAGCGGGAGGTATCACGCAACATATCGGAGCATACCAGATCGATAAAAACGGCCGCTTCATCACCTTTCTTGATACCCCAGGACATGAGTCATTCACAGCGATGCGGGCTCGCGGAACTAAGACCGCTGACATTGCTATTCTCGTTGTCGCAGCGGACGAGGGTGTGAAGCCACAGACGATTGAGGCCATTCATCATGCTCAGGAAGCCGGGATTCCGATCATTGTCGCTATGAACAAGATCGACAAGCAGAGTGCGAATCCGGAGAGGGTGAAAGGAGAACTCAATGAGAATGGACTTCATCCGGAAGAATGGGGTGGGACTGTCCCCGTCATTCCCGTTTCAGCGCATTCGGGAGAAGGGATCGACGACCTCCTGGAAATCGTTCTCCTCCAGGCTGACCTCCTTGATCTCAGGGCGAATCCAAATCGAAAAACAGTCGGGACCGTCATCGAAGCGCATCTTGATCCTTCTGTTGGTCCTGTTGCCACGATCCTCGTCAATACCGGAACGCTGAGGATCAAAGACCCTTTCCTCATCGGGAGAGTGAAAGGCCGGGTAAAAACGATGATTGATGCGTCCGGGAAAAGTCTGAAGGAAATCACCCCCGGCGGTGCCGCCCAGATCTCTGGGATTGATGAGATCCCCACTCCCGGAGACATCATTCAGGTATTCGACAATGAAAAAATCATCCATAAGAAGATCGATGAACTCAAAGCGCTTCATTATCTGAAGAAAGGAATGGGGCTTGGCGTCTCCCAGATCATCGACAAACTTCAGCACGGAGAGATGAAATTCCTAAAAATCGTTCTCAAGGCAGACACCAACGGATCATTGGAGGCGGTCAAACAGTCGATCGACAAGATCAAGAATCCGAATGTGGGGGTAAAGATCATCCACGCCGCTGTCGGCGCGGTCTCTGATACTGATGTGCTCATGGCCGCAGCGAGCCAGGGGATCGTCATCGGATTCAATGTCATCATCTCTCCGAGAGTGAGCCGGATCGCAGATAAGGAGTCCGTAGAAGTCCAGAACTATGACATCATCTACAATCTCATCGCCGACATCGAAAAGATCCTCACGGGGCTCCTCGAGCCTGAGCTTGTTGAAGTCATTGTCGGAACATCGATCGTGAGACAGATCTTCTTCACGAAGAGAAAACTCATGATCGTCGGATGCAAAGTGGAATCAGGAAAAATGAAATTGAAGTCAAAGACGAGAGTCTTCCGGAACGATGAAAAAATCGGAGATGGGGTGATCATCGGTCTCCAGCATTTCGATAAGAAAGTGAAGGAAGTGGAGGAAAACCAGGAGTGCGGAATACAATTTGAAAGCGATATCCCTCTGGAGGTCGGAGATAAGGTGGAGTGCTTTGAATTGGAAAAACGGATCAGGACGCTCTAAAGGAGAGCAGACAAGCGGTCAAGCGGGTAAGCATTTGTTTCGCTTGCTTGTTTTCTTGTCCGCTTGCACGCTCGTTCTCAGGCGATGATCCTCGATACCGCCATGGTTATTCCATATGAGAGAAGCGCGATGACGAGCCCGAATGCTCCCCATTTCAGGGTGCGTTTTGCCTGGGTCTTCTTATATTCTTCCCCCGCGGCAAGCGCATATTGAATTCCTCCGATGATAAAAACAAGTGCGGCAACGCTTCCTGCAACCATAAGAAGCACCTGAGCGATCGAGTCGAGGATTTCCGGGATCGATGTCTTCGGAAGCACGGAAGGCGGGCGATACTCCCCTATCCTCCCCTGGTCAGAAGTATTCGCTCCATAAGAAGTGGTCATCCCGGCGAGCATGCAAATGATGAAAACAGAAATTCGTTTCATTGAAAATGGGATTATGTCCATATGGAAACGATCCAGCGGATGAGTCCGTACGAGAGAACTGCGATCATGAGACCGATAATTGAATATTTAAGTCCTGATTTTGCTTCTTCGATTTTTTCGAGATCTCCCGTGGAGAGCATATACTGGATTCCGTTATAGATGAGCATGATGACGGAAACTCCTCCAACCATTCCCAGAAGGATCGACGCGATGTTGTTTAAGACATAGGTCGTATCGGCAAGATGCGCTTCTCCCAAATCCGCGGTCGGTTTCTGGAGGAGTGCGAAGAGGACTCCGGAAAAGAGCATGAGACACGTGGAGATGAGCGCTCCCCAGATCACCTGCTTCGCATTATCCACTTTCTCTTCATCCCCTTTCGCGGCCATATACATGATCCCTCCGATGATGAGCATGATGACGGACACTCCGAAGATGACTTGGGTCGCCCACGCCCAGATCTGGGATATATATTCTCCGAATGTTTCCACTTCGCCCACTTCCGTATCAGCGGCAAAAGCCGTCGCCGGGAAGAAAATGCCGAGAAGGAAGAGGAAAGCCTGAAACATATCTATTTGTTCTTTCCATTATACACAAAAAAATGAATATTTACAATGAGAGTAAGCCTTTTTCAGCCCATCATTCTCCGGCAAATAATGCAAGTCGAGGTAATAATCCGCATCATACTCAATTGCGGGGCGTTGCATGCAACGCCCTTCTTATGGAAGTCTCTCCACTGCGCTCGTCCGAGACTCCTGACTCGGACGCGATAGACTCATGATGGATGAAACGCTCAAGTCTGGAGACTTGAGCGAGCGAGCGGCACGCACACACGGGTGCCCCTGCCGACACCTGTGGACAGGTACCTGGTTATGAATTAATTATTGGGTATAGGTATACACTTTATTGCTGTGCTATTATCACTATCAAAAACGAGCGCAGAGCTAAAACCTTTCGGACACTGGCCTGTTCCAATATTGTTCGCTTGGATAGATTCTGAAACAACTTTCTTGATTGAGGCGAATTCGCTTTCTAGATTTTCGATTTTTGCGCTGTCAGCCTTAATACTACTAACTTCATTCTTTAGATAATGTAAATCAATGTTTATTTTCACAATTAAGGATGTAATTATTCCTATAACAGCTACAACAATCCCTCCTAGGGTAAGTTTTTGATTTCTGGTCCAAGCATTAGTCATAAAAATTAATAAGAATCTACCAGCCAACGAATCATCTAGCCCGTGCTAGGCGCTACTGTTATTTTTTATATCTTTATATTTTTCCTGAGCCGCAGGTGTCCCTGGCTGGAAAATGGGAAGGAGGGCACATGCTCCGGCCGAAAGAGTTTATTTCTCATCGTTATTTAAAATATGTGAGATCATCAAACATGGGATATCATAATCATCAAGTCCAATAATGTAAGGGGCTTCTTTCCCTTCTTTAGATATCATGAGTCCAGCTTGGGTTAGTTCGAAAGCGTGGATTTTTGAATAAGGGAATGCAAAATATTTCCTACTTCCTTTAAAACCAATCCTTTGGTTGGTGAGCCAAAATGCCCCAATGTCTTCGGTAATTAAGTGTTCGCTTGATGAAGTTGAAAAACTAACTGAACCAACACGATATCTAAGCCCTTTCGTAATTTTTACTGAAAAAGTAGGACCGCCGTAGCTAATACGATTGATTACTGTTTTATATTTTTTTATAGCCCCAGGACAACCCCAATGTAAAACTTCTCCTCTCTTAAAGACTATATCTATATCGTGTTGTTTGATTTCTGGGAGTATGCCTTTGTCTATCAGTCCCAAAGTGTAGAATTTATTAAATGCTTTTTGATCAAATTCGAAATCCTTCTGACTCACTCCAAAATAATTTGTGAGCTCTTCTAGTGCTTTCTTTTCATCATCCGTTATTTTGCAATCACTAATAATATTTTGAAAAGCTAAAGTACTAGCTTTTTTATGTACCTCGAGCAATTCTTCTCTTGAAAAACCATATTCCTTGGTTAATTTTTCAAGTTCTTGCTTCTCATCAGCATCTAGTTTCCCATCTGAAAGAAAGCTCGTGAGAAGTTTGTCATACTTAATTTTTCCTCCCCGTTTTACCAGAAATTTTTTAATGAAATCAATCATACTTTAAAATTAATAATAAATTTTAAAGAAATTTCCATTACCCCGAAATAATCCTTACAATATCCTTGTATGTCACGACAACGATAAAAAGCAGGAGAAGCATGTATCCTGCGATATGGAGAGGGGTTTCCCACTTCTGAGGGATGCGATGCGGGATCTTTGAGCCTTTTTTCGCGCGAAAATTGAACGGGAGGAGGAGGAGATAGAAAAGCCCTTCCAGTACCTGGAAAAAGAAGCGTCCCCCGTCAAGAGCCGGGAAAGGAACGAGATTGATGACCGCGAGGGAGAGAGAGAGAACCGCCGCGAACTGGATGATCTTTGAGAAATCCCCGATCTCGACGAGCGTTTTCGTCGTCTGCGCGATGGCGACCGGACCTCCGACTCCTTCTGGGATCTCCGGTTTTTCCCCCTGGAATATCTGCCCGAGAGTGGAAACAAAGAGCGTTTTCACCATATCAACGGAAAGCACGACGAATCGCCGCGAGGTGATATAGGCATCTTTCGGGATGTCGGTGAACGCCACTTCCACCTCAGAGATGGGATAGTAATATTCCGGAAAGAGGATGACTCCGATCCGCATGACCCCATCCGTGTCTTTTTCCGGCGTGATCTGTAAGAGGATATTCTCCTCCTTCCTCTCCTCAGGAGAAAGCCGGAGGACAGAGTATTCCAGGGCATCTCCAGAAAATATTTTCTCCTGGATGCTCCGGAATGAATCGAGGTCTTCTACCCCAGTCCCGTTGATGGAAACGATTTTGTCTCCCGGAAGCATGCCTGCCTTTACCGCGGGCCCCTCCGGATCAAGCGCTCCGATGAAAACGCCGTCAGAACCTTTTGCATAGAATCCCTGCTCCACCCATTTCTCCACATGGCCGTCTTCAAAATATATCTGGAATTTTGGATGATTCACGAGATTCGGGTCGACGATCGGGGTATATCCGATCCACGCGACAAAGGCGAAGAGGAAGAACGCAAGGATAAAATTCATGGTGATCCCCGCGAGCGTCACGAGCATCCGGATGATGAGCGGACGGTTGCAGAACGCCCTGGGATCATTCTGAGCTTCCTTGTCCGAATCCTCTCCCGTCATTCGCACAAATCCTCCAAAGGGAATGGCATTGAGCGACCAGGTCATATCATCCGTAAATGTTTTCACTTTTCCGTTCTCCATCTTCATCTTCGTGATGATCTTTGTTTTCTTCCAGAAGAGCTTCGGAGGAAGCCCGAATCCGAACTCTTCGACCTTCACTTTTCCGAGCCTCGCCACGAAATAGTGTCCGAGCTCATGAATGATGATGAGCACGGAAAAGATGAGGATAAAGGTGAACGCGATGAGAAGGAAATGACCTATGCTACTGAGAATTTCCATGAAAAAACGTTGAAACGGATGAAAAATTTATATGGTCATGACCTCATGTTCCTTCTTCTTTGCGTGCTCTTCGATCTTTTTATTCATCTCATCGACTTTTTCCTGAAGATGTTTTTCCTCCCTTCGTTCGTCGTCTTCGGAAAGAGCATCATCGTTCTTGATCTTCTCCATGGCGTCATGCCTTGCCTGACGGACGGTGATCTTCGCTTCCTCAGCCATTTTGTGGACGACCTTGACGGTTTCCTTTCTCGATTCCTCAGTGAGAGGAGGAATGTTGAGTCGGATCGAGTGCCCGTCATTCACCGGGGAAAGTCCGAGATTGGAATCTCTGATCGCCTTTTCGATAGCGCCGAGGACGCTTTTATCCCATGGAGTGATCGCAATGCTTCTCGGATCAGGAATGGCGATCTGGGCAATATTCCGAAGGGGCTGCCTTGCTCCGTACGTTTCGACTTCGATCCCTTCCACAAGTCCTGCAGAAGCTCTCCCCATCTGTATGCCTGCGAATTCCTTGGAAAGAAATTCCAGTGATTTGTCTAATTGTTGTATCGCGAGTTGTACGGCGGAGTGCATAAGAAAAAATGAAAGGAATAAAGCGCCTCATCATCATGACAAGGATCAGGGAAAAAATCAATTCCGGACAATTGTCCCGATGGCCTCGCCTTTCACGGCCTTCAGAATATTCCCCTTTTTGAGGCCGTCAAAGACCATGACGGGGACACATCCCTGGGAAAGCAGGGAAAAGGCGGTCTGATCCATGACTTTCAGGTTTTTTTCAATGGCCTCGTCAAAGGTGATGGAGCTGAACTTTTTCGCATTTTTGTTCTTCATGGGGTCAGAATCATACACGCCGTCGACTTTTGTCGCCTTCAGGAGAATATCGACATCGAGTTCCAGAGCCCGGAGCGCCGCCGCTGTGTCAGTCGTAAAATAGGGATTTCCGGTCCCTCCGCCGAGGAGCACCACTTTCTTCGTCTCAAGAGATCTCCGTGCATCAAAGACCTGATACTTTGGGATGATGGAATCCACAAGGAACGCCGAATACATATGGGCGGGAACTCCGTTCGAATTCAGCGTATTGGAGAGTGCCATAATATTGAGGAGCGTGGCGATCATTCCGACCTGATCGGAAGCGACGCGCGGAAGGCCGGAGTTCTCATGGTCGCGGAATCGCCAGAAATTCCCTCCCCCGAGGACGATCGCGACTTCGACACCGAGTTTATGCGCCGACCGTATGTCGCTCACGAGATCATTGACTACCGCAAAATCTATCCCCCTCCCGGTTCGGTCTGCCAAAGCTTCTCCGGAGATCTTGAGGAGGACTCTTCTGTATTTTGCTGCTGCCATGCGGTTTTTTATAAATGCCATCCTCATTGTATCAGAGCAGAATATGGAAAAGAAGTGGTTTTCGTCTCTATGCTTCTCGCCCCGGGACATATGAAGGCTATCCCATGAAATATTTCGTGAGAAATCCTCTCCGTGTCTCGCGCTGGACTTCCGGGATGTCTGCTTTTCCTTTATTTTTATCAGAGGCTTCCAATGCATCGACTTCCCCGTGCAGGATTTGGATCGCCAAGAGACAGGTAAGAAAATCCCAACCGGCAGCAAAATGATTCTCATGAGGAAGTGATTCCGACATATGGAGTTTTTGAACGTCAATATCAATTCCCTGAGCATTGTCCTGAGACTCAAGAATCACAAATTTCTCTTGTGAGAAGTTGGGACCGTTCCCGAGTTTCGTGAGATTCCCTGCCGCCTCCGCAATCATTTTCGCAATAATACCAATCTTCATTTTCAACTGAGGGTGTTCTAGAAAGACAGAATCACCATATTTCCCTGTAAAGAAAGAGAACAGGACGTTTTCAGCGAAGAGATACGCCGCTACATTATCTGCAGTGGCAGAGATGCCCGCTTCCAGGAATATCATAACAGAGATGATTTTTTTTAACTGATCCCCTGTCGGACGATCTCCATTTTTGACTCCTGCGGCAATAGGAAGTACCAGTTTTGCAAACCGAGCAATTCCCGGAACACTCGGAATCTGCGTAAGAAGCGCCCAGAGCACTTCCCTTGCGCTGTGACTCAAGGATCCTTGGAGCACTTCCATCTTTCTCATGAGTTCGGATTTTTTCTCCGCGTCACCGGTGAGCACATGATGTCCGTGGGAATCCCTTCCCCTAGATCCTTGGCGTTCACTCGCTTCCTCACCGAGTCCGGGGATGGGATCCGATAATCCTTCAAGTGACGTCAATGATCGGAGTGCTTCTCCTACGGTGTTCCCGTCCGTCTGCAACAGTATCTGCCGGATTCTCTCCGAATTCCCCTCTTTCGCCATGGCATCCATCGCACGCGCGCTCCTGCTCTCTCCATCATCAAAACATGTGATGTCTCCAAAGAGTTCCTCAATGATCTTCTGCGCACGGGTAATCGATCCGAGTGCTTCTTCGGAGCTTCCCGGTGTATCCGGCGAAGCAGCATTCTCAGTGGCGCGCTCTTTCGCTTCCCGAATGAGATCCTCATCATTCCAGTCCGGATGCCCGCCCCGGAGAGACTCAACTGCCACATAGAACTCATCTGTATGGACTCCCCTCTCTGCGTATCCGGCAAAAAGTGAAGCGATGCGATCGGCTTTTGCAGATTGGAGAGCCCCTTCAATATCTCCCATCGCCTGTTCCAGACCCGCAGTATCCTGCGTCTGAAAGAGTCTGAAGAGATGCGGATAAATCTTCGCATGAAAGAAATGGTCGTTCCAGATATTGAGTTGGGAGACCTTCCTCAGAAAGTCGTCCCTCCGCGCATTGAGATGATGGAGCGATGCCACTTTTTTACTGATGTAGTCCTTCCATCGGAGCTGAAAACAGCTCGCAGGAATACGCCTGAGGACATCTCTCAATTCTTCCGCTCCCTGAAGTCCATTTTTTTCAAGGGCTCCAATGACCCGGGTTTTGATATCCTCTCCCTTCATTCTCTGCGCCATACGGACTGAAGGTTCCTGAACGACCGTCCGTCCGAGCGCCTGTACTGTATCAATCTGACTCTGGAGAAACTTCCCCGGCATGCTCAGCGGTTTTGCGCGAACTTCGGCAAGCCAAGCGAGATTGAGCGAGAGGGTAGAGATCTCGGAATAGATTCCACCGATGGAATGGGCCGCAAGGAGAGTTTCAGGACTCCGGTGGTAATTGATGGCAAAATAAATCTCAGGGGGATCGCCCAGAAGCCATGTTCCCTGAATATTCGCCCCGAGTGTGAGCATGAGTTTCGAAAATCCCCTTGGCCCATTGAAATGCAATTCCGCTCTCCTCGATGCGGCTTCATGTATTTCATTTCTGTCGATAATACTCTCTCCTGAAGCTTCTTCAGGCGATTTGCTCTCAAATTTCATTTCATGCTCTCTCATTTTCTCTCTCCATTCCAAAACAGCCATGGCGTACGACTGTTCATAGAGCATGCGAAAAATATCCTTCTTCATCGTATTTGCGAGTGACGAAGAGGTGTATGTCGTTCCGAGGGGCGCGAGTACTGTTGTCACCGCGGCAATGTGAGCTGTTTTCGTAACGATATCACTATTGATCTTCTCGAGGTATTCTCTCCAAACATCAGCTCCTTCACTGAGTTCCGGTCTTTTCACGTCCTCATAATTCATCTCCCGGTTCATCATCCCCTCCACTTTGCGGAATATCTCGTGCGGATTCACTTTCAGTTCTGTCGTGGTGAGATCGGAGAGAAAGACGAGGATGGGGAGCGGGATAAGTCCTCCTTTGATCTCATGGAGTTCTTCCTTACCGAGATGGCCACCTTCCTTCCCTCCGAATGCTTTGAGGAGCATGACCCTTCCGACAGCAATGAGGTTCATTTCCAGTGCCGACCTCGGCCCGAGATCAATTCCCTTTATCGCGCTTCCATACCCGACATGACGGACAAAATTCGCGAGCACTGCTGTTGCGGTTCCCCAATCCAGCCATTCCGGAATATCCTTTTCGTGAATCGCTTCATGGGTCTGCGGTCCGGAACGTTCATGGTCCAACTGCGTTGCATCTGACTCTTTCGGCTCATCCTCAGCCATAACCTCGTTATCCATTGCCGCAACCATGGCTGCTGTTCCAATACCGAGTTTTGTCATGATCGCAATAAAATCCTGACGGGATATGCGAGCATAGAGAATCCCTTCTTCTTCACCGCGGGGATACTGCTGTTCACCGGAAACAGGAAAGACCGGAGACCCTTCTGATGCATTTTTTTTGGGCTTCATAGAGAATAATCATGAATAAAAAGGAAGTCATCATTCAAAGGGAAAATGCGCAGAGAGTCAACGGATTTTTTTCATAAATTTTTTCTATTGAATGTATATTCCACTTGTCTTCAAAATATCGTATGGAGAAAAGTCCGTTATTCAGAAAGGAACTTCCTGTTTTCAATATCTTTCGGAAGGTATTTCTTTTGCATTGCCCCTTCGGGATCATTATGGGGATATGCATATCCTTTCCCGTATCCGAGATCTTTGAGCAAATCGGTCGATGCGTTCCGGATGTGGAGCGGGATTGGAAGGTTTCCGGACTTTTTCACTTCCTGGAGCGCTGACTCTATAGCAAGGTACGCACGGTTGTTCTTCGGAGCTTTTGCGAGATATACAGCGACATGTCCTAAGTTGATGCGGATCTCCGGGAGACCGATCTTCTCCGCGGCATGGAAAGAGGACATGGCAAGGGGAAGCGCATTCGGGTCGGCAAGTCCAATATCTTCCGAAGCGAAGACCACCATCCTTCGTGCGATGAACCGGGGATCCTCTCCTCCTTCGATCATCCTCGCGAGATAATAGACTGCGGCGTCCGCATCCGACGCCCTCATGCTCTTGATGAAGGCTGAGATCGTCTGGTAATGCTCATCAGCATCCTTATCAAAACGAAGCGCTTTATGCTGAGCGATGCCTTCAAAAACGGAAAGAGGAATCTCCTTCTCTTTCGTGCTCTCCGCTGCACTTTCGAGAAGGGTGAGGAGTATCCTGGCATCTCCCATGGATGCGGAAATGAGAAATTCTTCGGCATCTTTCTTGATCCTTCTTTGCAGAGCAGAAAGGCCATTTTTGAGGACTGTCTTCAGTGCCTCCCGATCGAGTGTCTTCAGGAGAAAAATCCTCACCCGAGAGAGAAGCGCTGAGTTCAGTGAAAACGAAGGATTCTCCGTCGTCGCCCCGACGAGATAGAATGTTCCTCTCTCCACGTGGGGAAGGAGGACATCCTGCTGTGATTTTGACAGGCGATGGATCTCATCGATGAACAGGATGGTCTTCTCTCCCTGCATTTCAAGCCTGCGTTCACTCTCTCCTGCGATCGTCCTCATTTCCTTCACCCCATCACTCACTGCTGAAAACGGAACAAAATATGCCTTTTTCTCATGCGCAAAAATCCTTGCAATCGTTGTTTTCCCGGTCCCGGGAGGTCCCCAGAAGACAAAAGAGATCATTCCATCGGATGCCAGGAGTTTTGTGAGAGGGGCATCCTCCCCGACAAGGTGCCCCTGGCCCTTCACATCAGAAAGCCTGAGGGGACGGAGTTTTTCTGCGAGAGGAACGAGCAGCCGGCGCTTTTCTGAGAAAAGGTTATCCATCATTCAAAAGAAATCAGGAAAGAGTGATCCCAGCTTTTTCTTTTCCTTCCGTGCAACAGACCTCAGTCGCGACTGGAGGACCGCCCTCTTTTTGAGAAGGCTGTCCGCTTTATTTGAGAGAAGGACTCGGGAGGGTATTTTCGAAAGAGAAAACTCCGAAAGGCCGCAACTCTTAAGAAAATCCATCATCTTCGGTCGGGAAGAAATCGCAAGGAATGGCGTTTCAGAGAGAAGAGAGAGGATGATCGCATGGAGCCTGTTCCCGAGCAGTAATTTTGAGGAGACAATCTTTTCCCTGAGCTCATCGAGTGATCCCGGTATAGTCACGGGAATGGCCAGTATTCGACCGAGAAGATCATCTCTCGATCCTCGGGTTTGCATCGAAAGAAATTCGACGGGAATCTTCTTCCCCTTACAGTATTTCACGAATGACTGCACATGCTTTGTCTCATCCTCCGAAAGATCTTCTCGCCGCAGGGAGATGAGGATCCCCTTTCTCTTCTTCCATTCTCGTCTTTTTTGAGGGAGAGCCATTGCCGGATCGGTGGAGAGGGAGATCCTCAACTCCGGGACCCCCATTTTTATGAGTGCCTCCTGAGAACGATGATCCCGTACCGAAAAGAAAGGAATTGACCGGAAAAGCCTCGCAGTCTTCTCTGCAGAAGCCTGTGAAAGGAATGGACCGATCGAATTTCCGATGATGAGGATCCTTTTCCCGAAGGAACGGCATCGCTGAAGATAAGAACACCATATAGCGAGGGCTCTTTTCGGCTGCTCCTGAAAAAGTCCTCCTCCCCCGAATATGACATAATCCGCATCCCGAATGGCACTCCTCGTGCTGAGCCATTTTCCCGGAGCAAGGAATCCCTTGAGATACGACCGTATTCCACATGGCGGTGGCGGAACGCTTGGGATTCCGTGATCTCTCATTATGTTCTCAGGGAATGGAGAGACTGCTGTGACATCCCATTTGTCCTCATTGATGAGCTTCAGCATTCCATCCAGAATTGCTTCATCACCCCAGTTTGGAAGTCCGTAATGGCCGAATATGAGAAGTTTTTTCTTCTTTTGGATCATGGTTCAGGCTGGTATCTCTGACAAGTCTTCCACAAATATCCTCATTATTCCATCAGAAAAAACCCTCTCTCCGTGGAAGGAGATACGCATTCCTCCTGGTACAGGAAAATGAGTATTATTCTTTATCCGGAGATATCTGGTTTTCAGGAGAAGTATCCTCCTGAGCACTGTCTACAGACTTCTTTGCAGCCTCCTCCTCTTCCTTCTTCTTCTGTTCTTCTTCATGGTGGATCGCTTCTTCCACTTCCTCCTCCGTGACCTCATGCGGCATCATCGCCTTCAGTTCTGCTTCCGAATAGAACCGCTCCTGGAGCCTTGCTGATTTTCCGCTCCGCCCCCTCATAAAAAAGATCCGCGAATGTCTTACCTTCGCCTCTTTCACGAATTCGATCTTCTCGATGAACGGAGAATACACGGGAAATACCTTTTCCACGCCGATGCCGTCGACGATCTTCCGGACGGTGATCATGGAATAGACACTGGAAGGATTTTTTACTTCAATAATAAGCCCCTGGAACATCTGGACACGTTCTTTTTCCCCTTCTTTGATCTTCTGAAAGACCCGGACAGTCTGTCCGGCTTTAAATCGAGGAAGTTTCTTTTTTGTCTTAACTTCCATTTTGAGTTCTTCCAATCTCACCTTTTCCATATGGGACGAATTATGAAATGAAGATAATACTATCGCCCTTTCTTTTTCTCGATGACCTTGCTCAGTTTATTGATGGCAATGACATTACGCTCATCATTGAGGAGGTTGTTTACAAATTTATCATTGCATTCAACCCTGTAGAGAAAGTCGCTCCGAGAAAGCACAGTAAATCGAACGGGCTTGTCGTGCTGAATTTCCTCGGAAGTGTACTTTGTTAGTTTGTCTTTGTCAACATTACCCACGATGAAGAGGTCAACAGGCGAACCGGTAGTCCCGACGAATATTCCGGAAAGGACGAGGAGTTCCATTTTTCCCATTTTCTGGATTTTTTTTACGATATCTCCCCCCGATGCTTTTTCTTTTTGAAACATCGAAGAAAGTTCGGGATAGATGATAAAGGACTGATCAAGAAAATAGAATTTTTTTCTGTCCTTATTCCGGCATTTGAGAAAGCCGATCCGCTTGAGATTGTTCAGTTCCCTTCGTACAGAATTGATCTGCTCATCCAATAACCTTGTCAGCTCACGAATAAAGTACTCCTGCTCTGGATTGAGGAGGAATGTGCGCAAAAGTTTTATTCGAGTGTTCGAGGAAAATAAAGCCTTTAGCATACGAGTAGGAAAGAGTGACATCACTGACTATGTGCACATATTTTATGCACACATAAAAACAGAATGCAATACTTTTTTTTAAATACGGGTGAATAAGGCTCTATGAAGCGAAATATCAATGAATATCTTTTAGAGTCATGAGTACTTTCTCAGAACATGAACACAAGAATTTATGAATACATTATTTATTCTTTCTAGAGAATATGCCCTTAACAAAGGCCATAACAAAGAATCCCCAAATTGCACCATAGAGAGCGAACAGCAAAAAAGCATATCCGAGAGATGATCTTCCGAAGGTGATAAAGAAGAAATAATCTGAATTATGGGGAAGGTTTGCAACAAACATGATCCCTCCGGTCGTTGTGAGAAGAATCGCCATGAAAAAAACAAATAGCTTCATATTTTTTTGAAAAATCGATTTCTATTTTCTCATATTTTCTGGAAGATTACATATGCACCATGGCACTCTATGGAGATTGCTCAACACATTTCGGCAATTCTGACGACTCTGACCCGGTTCCCAGCGGCAAAGCTTCTTGTCGTGACGAAGAAGAGGAGCAAAGATGAAATCGAAGAAGCTCTCCGGAGCGGGATCTCCATAATCGGAGAAAACAGGGTCCAGGAAATGGAAGATAAGCACGGGATCTTCACTTCATCGGTTGAGAAACACCTCATCGGACATCTCCAGACGAATAAGGTGAAAAAGGCTGTCCGCCTCTTTGATGTGATCGAAAGCGTCGATTCCATCGATCTTGCCCGCTCCATCGATAAAGAATCAGCGAAAGCCGGGATGCGGATGAAGATATTTCTCCAGGTAAATATATCTGATGACATCAAGAAATATGGATTTAAAAGAGAGGAATTTGTGAATATGTATACATTAATTGCTCAATTGGAACATGTAAAAATATGCGGTCTGATGACCATTCTGAACCTGATGAAGTCAAGTACAGAAGCCAGATTGTATTATCATGAGATGAAGGCACTGCATACATATTGTATTCATCACTTTGGAATCCCGGCGTCTGATTTTTCACTCTCCATGGGGATGAGCGATGACTATGAGATCGCCCTCGAGGAAGGTTCGACGCTCATCCGAATCGGAACAAAGATCTTCGAGTAGCCTTTTCCCCATAACAAAAAAGCACAATATCTCCTCATTGTGCTTTTTTGTCTTTGTTTTCGGAGTCTCATTCTGACGATCGACTGAGTAGGGCGTGATAGGCCTATCACATATGCGAGATCAAAATGAAGACGGTGCACTGACCATGCGCATTCCTTCGCTGTCCTTCGGCTCTTTTTACGTCTCGCCATGACGCGGTCTTCCGCTGTTTCAGCATGGAGAGGAGGAGGGCCCTCTCTCCCCCCAGGGAAGACTTTATTCCTGGGAAAGGATAAAAGAATAAAAATATTTATTTTTTTGGGCGTTTCGGCCGGTCTCTTCCGAAATACCCGTATCAGAAAGCGAGGAAGACGGAACTTTCTTCCTGAGAACCGTATATTGCCGCTCAAATACCAACATAATAAGCGGCAATATGAATTCTCTTCATGAAGAAAGCTATGTCTTCCCCACTTTTATGTGGGAAAGCGCTCGAAAGCGGAGATGTGAAGGATCCTTGTTTTTCTATTTGTTTGAGGAAGGGATATATCCCTGAAGAATGTGTATTTGTGTTGTTTGTGGTGAAACCCGAGGGGAAGAGATGGAATGCCTCATATATTGTTTTGGAGGCCCTCTCGTTCTTCATGGTTTCATATCATGATATGCTCTTCACTCTCTTGGGTCAAAGAATGCCAGTAGGACGATCTCAGGAAATATTTCACGACGATTCATTTGTTTAAGATCGCTTCATAATCAAGCGGTGTCTTCTCGACACATAAAACTGCCGGCAGAGCGCTTTTACACATGTTTCATCCGATTACATCACGAATCCATCAGGAGGAATTTCACTCTCCTGGTCCTCTTGAGCATGACCGGATCAGAGACGGCTCATTTCATGGTTGTTGAGTATTCCTCAGTCCTTTTCCAGCCTGACAGGTCTCCATATCGGTTAAACATTCTTCCCCCCGACCGTCACCTGAGCCGGCCTCAGGACTTTACCATGCAAAAAATAACCTTTCTGGTGCTGAGCGACGATCTTTCCCTCTTCACTTTCTGAATCGATCATGATGGCATGATGGAGATTTGGATCAAACCGAGATCCGAGCGCTTCAATGGGGGTTACCCCCTGTTTCGACAGTTCCTCCACCATCCCTTTTTCGATCGCAATGATCCCCCTGCTCCAGTCATGATCTCGGAGAACATCCGGTATTGCATTCATCGCACGATCGAAATTGTCAAGGCTCGGAAGGATGGCAAGGAGAATATCCTTTGTGCTCTCGAATCGGAGCTGTCCCCTTTCCTCATCCATTCTCCTTCTCATGTTCTGGGCATCGGCAAGCGATCGTAAGGCTTTCAATTTCCCGTCCTCGATCTCTTTTTCGAGAACAGATATCTTTTCATAAGCAAGATTGATCTCCTTTTCCAGATCCATGATTCTCTGGATTTCGCCAGGTATCTTGGGAGCTGGTGTTTTCCCATCCTTCGCTGATCTCATGTTGTGGTCAGGCGTCTGGGGCTGCGTTTTCTCGTCCGCTGGTTTTGTCATCGAGAAATTCGGAAAAAGATTGAAGTACTTCCTCAGTGTTGGGCGCAGGAGTCGTCCGTTTCTCATCGAGGAGCGAGGAAACAGTATTGTTGAACAGCTTTCTGAATTCCAGAGTATAGAGTTCTTGTCCAGTCACTCCATACGAAGCGTTCTCCGGTATGAGTGCAGAATTGGGAATATTTTTCAGGAGTGATGTGAGCCGGGTTTTCAGAAAATGCTGCTTCGATTTTCTCTCATCGCTCAGTGAAGTAATGATAGCCCACGCGAAATCGCCATTTCCTGTGTCTTTGGACACCGCAAATCCCCACACATCCCCGAGGGTGACCGGGCTTTCTGTATCGAACTGGGGAACGAGGTGGAACTGGATATCATTTTCGACAAGATGCCCTTTCTCAGTCGTCTTCCTCAGGAGGTCTATGATGTCATAGTAGGTGCTCTCATCTCCAAAGATCACAGCGATCTTCTCATCAATGAAGAGTTCAATATCGCTTTTTTCCTTTTCCATGCCCCTCTGATCCTTCCCCATGGAAAGAATGAATTCCAGTGATTCCTGAGCAGGTTGGTCCTCGAGAGATATACTTCCGGACTGCTGAAGGAGAAGGAGGAAAACATCGAATGTATAGGGAAAATTCTTCGGATCCCCAAGGGCGATGGGAACAACTGTCTTTGATCCATATCGCATATAATTTGTTTTATTCGAGAAAAGGTCTTTCCATGTTTTCCCAGGCTTCGATGCGACAAATATCCGTGGGTCTCCGAGAAGAGATGCATTTGAATACATCATGAGGAAGTGTCCAAATAGCGGAGCCGCCCACACCTGGTCATGATGAACGAATGTTTCCGCTATGGGGTGGAAGTATGTCGTGATTTCCAGCGGATGGAGAATGGAATGAGGAGCCGGAGTGAGTTCTCCTTCATAGAGTAACTCCTCAAATAATTCAGTGTTCACGAGGAAAATATCCGGGATTTCATTGTTGAGAAAGGCCTTTCTCAATTCTGTGACATAGGTCCCTTCATCCCTGAATGTCCGGATCTTGAGGGAGATATCCGGATATGCAGATTGAAAATTCTCAAAATCAGATCGGAATACCTCCTCAGTCTCGCTCAAAAGAAAGAGCGTGAGAGACAGTTTTTCATCTCCGGGGATAAATTTTTCCAGATCTTCCTTTATAAATGGCTTTGCAGGATCGAAGAAGGGAATATCTCCATTCTCGCTGGATGAATCGCCATCTGTTCCGGATGGGAAGAACAGAGCCTCAAAAACCGGCCGGATGAAGGCAAAAGGGAAAGGGGCCAATTCAAAGAGCCTCGTGCGGATAACTCCCGAATTTGTTCCTGCTTGAAGAGGAGATGCTCCGCACTCTGACGGGACCCCGATGATCGGATGAACAATCATGAGGAGAGCAAAAAGCCGGATCAGGATTTTCTGAAGGATTCTCATTCTGAGGATTCAAGGAGTTTTTCGGAGAGAAACGCGCGTGCTGCTTCGAGAGCAAGTATGTTTTTTGCATACGGCATCCGCATGGGGCCGAGGATCCCGATGATGCCTTTAAAATCTAGGATGGAATAACGAAAGGTGATGAGAGAGCATTCCCGGATATCTTCGAGATAGATCTCAGGACCGATAAAGAGAGAGATTTCTTCCGTGATGTTCATTCCCTGAAGTGCTTCGTAGAGATCGACTTCCAGCACACTGATGATTTTTGCGGCTAAACTGACATCTCCGGAGAGCTCGGGTTCTTTCAATACGTTCGAAATGCCGAGGAAGAATGTCCTCTTGGAGCTCGGGACTGTTGCGAAGGCAATATTTGGAGTGATCTTGGTAAGGATGGAAATGGCATCAAAAACTCTTTGATCTGCCATGCGTCCCTTCAATTGCTTCTTCCTCTCCTCTGAGAATTCTTCATAGACCTTTCTCCTCTGCTCTTGGGGTATATCAAGACCTTCAACGTAGAACCGGTATCCCGATGCAGTCGGGATCCTTCCCGCAGATGTATGCGGATGCCTGAGGAATCCCTCGTCCTCAAGATTTGCCATTTCATTTCTGATCGTTGCCGCGGACACCTCCATTTTTTCGATATCATGAATACACTTTGATCCTACCGGAGAAGCGGTCTGGATAAAACAACGCACGATCGCCTTCAGAATGCTTGCTTTTCTTTCTTTCACATCCCAATATTAGCGCATTGCCCGAGAGAGTGCCAATATTTTTTATCAGCTCATGACACGATCCTGATCCCTCAAAAAATCATGTTGTATTGCAGTATTAAAAATTCGTACAATATGAATACAGTCACTTTCATAATTCTCTTATGGCTCATATATTTACTGACGACAATTTTCAGAAAGAGGTCCTGGATTCAGATATTCCGGTCCTCGTTGATTTCTGGGCTCCCTGGTGCGGTCCGTGCCAGATGATGGGACCGGTCGTGGAACAGCTGGCGAAAGAACTGGATGGGAAGATAAAAATCGGGAAGCTTGATGTCGAGGAGAGCCCGGAGACTGCAGCAAAATATCAGATCATGAGCATTCCGGCATTCAAAATCTTCAAGGGCGGAGAAGTCGTCGAGGAAATGGTCGGTGCAATGAGCGGAGATGTTCTCAGGGGCAAGCTCAACGCGCACCTCTAAAACCATCACATCCGATTGATTCGGGTTCGCTCAGAGTGGTTTTCTCCGTGTATTTTTATACTGGATTTTTTCTTTGATGCTGATTTTTTGATTCTTTCCCGCTCTCTTCTTTCTCACCACTCCATTTCCGGATCTTGTCTTCAATTATCTTTCGTTCGACTCCATACTTCTCACGTGAAAGGCGGAATATTTTTTCAATCGACTCTGCGTCGGCTTCGACGGTTAGCGGAGGAAAGGTCGACGCAGAAAACACCGGCGTCGGAAGTCCGTCGATGAGGAGCCGGAGATAGATCGCTCCCCTTGAGAGGCTGACGAGATCCGCCGCTTCCACTTTCTCGGAATACTGTTTCATGAGCGCTTCTGCATCCTCAAAACCGACCTGGAAGGAGATGAGCGTCCCGACGTTCCCGAATATGGCATCCCGCACCATCTCGTTCATCTGAGCGATATACTGATTCGCCATGATAAGCGCGAGCTTGTATTTTCTTGCTTCGGAGAGGATGGATGCAAAACTTTCGGTGGCAAAATTCTGGAATTCATCGATGAAGAGATAAAAATCCCTTCGCTCGTCATGCGGGATGTCTGCGCGGCTCATCGCTTCTATCTGAAACTTTGTGATGAGCACTGATCCGAGGAGCATAGAGACATCCTCTCCGATCTTTCCTTTCGAGAGATTGATGATGAGGATCTTCCCTTTGTCCATCACCCATCGCAAATGAAATTTGGATTTGATCTGTCCGAGGATGTTTCTGAGGATCGGATTTCCGAGGAACTGACCCACTTTATTGAGGATCGGGCTGATCCACTCTGTTCTCGTCCTCTCCTGGAGCGGTTCAAACTCATTTTCCCAGAAATCTTTGAGGATCGGGTCATCGAGCTGATTCAGACACTGCTTTCTGAATGCTTTATTCGTCAGTATCTTCGGGATGGCGAGGATGCTCACGTCATTGCAGTGGAGCAGGGTGAGGATCGTGTTTCTTAAAATATGTTCTAGTCGCGGGCCCCAGCTCTCCGCATAGAGCTTTTTAAATACTCCGACGAGACCTGATGCGATCGTGCTCCTCTCTTTTTCATCTTTGCACTCCATGATGTTATAGGAGATGGGGTAGTCGACGTCAGACGGGTCAAAGTGGATCACATCATTGATACGGCTTTTCGGGACGAAATGGAGCGCTCGTTCTGCAAGATCTCCGTGCGGATCAATAACAGCGATCCCCTTTCCTGACTGCATGGCATCGAAGATCATGTTTTCGAGGAGTGTTGTTTTTCCCATACCGGTCCTTCCGATGATGTAGACATGCCTCAGGATGTCCTTCTCCTGGAGTCCGAAGGGGATCCTCCGGGAATGATGGTTAGAAGCTCCAATTTTCAGGATCGCATTCTTCATGGTAATGGTCGCCGGCGGCTCGATCTTCCGGAATGAACTCCATGTGAGCTTGGGGATTTCCAGTTCACCGAGGGGAACATGGATGAGGCTCGCGAGTTCTTCCGTGCTGAAAATATTCGATTTCTTCGCCACTTCTCTTGTGAGGAACTCTTCGATGGATTTCAGGGGCTTCATGGGAGTTGGCTCGAGTCTCCCGAGCTGGGGATCGTTGAAGGTAAGGAGTGATGTTGCTATGGATTGGTATATGGACTCTGCATCCTCCTTTGCTCCTTTTGTCGCTACGAGGATCCTCATATTCACCCGGAAGAGTTTCTTCAGAAGTTTATCTGCCGCTCGTGAATATTCGAATGAAACGGTGCTTTTTTTCGTCTCATCCCCTTCGACGTTCTGCGAACTGGAGACTCTCGTCGCTCTCTGCCCTGCTACGACTTCCTTTCCCTTCCGGAATCCGTGGAGCGCCCAGATGAAATAGGCAAGTTTTCCGAACGCATCCTGTCTCGTATATGAGCGGAGAAAGGGCTTCTCAAGCATCCAGTAGAGTCCTTGTGCTATCGTGATCCCCTTGAGTCCCCTCTTTGCGACTTTTTGGGAACAGGAGCTGCAGGAGATCTGGAGTGATATGATGTCATCCGGAGATTCGATGTTCGAGAAAGCGGAAAGAACAGGCTTCAGCGTGTCATGGTATTTCTTCATCTCCTCAAGTCCGAAATCGACATATGACTTGATCGGAAAAACAAAAGACTCGCTCTGAAGGATCTCGCCTCCATAGACCTTCCTTTTCCCAATGCTGAGGAGGTAGTCTTTCGCTTCATGGATCTCGATCATGGGATATGCCGCAAGGATCTGGCTTCTCAGAAAGCTCTTGTTCTTGGTCGGGACGGAAAAAATAAGCGATATGTAATCCTTATGCGCAACGATCTCAAACGAGAAACTGGCACACCGGTTTTTTTCATTTTGAAGTTCGTGGAGTGTCATGAGGAGATTTTCCGCAACTTTAAGCTCCGAAAGGTTCAGCTTCGAGAGCGTAAGCACGAGATGGGAAAGTTTCTCCATGGAAATGGTGTGACTTCTCAATGGTGAAGTATAGCAAATATCCCCTTTTTTACAATGAAGGAAGAAGCTGCAAGCACAAAACAGAAAAGAGCTTAGAGTGACTTGCTGATAACTACAGGGGGCCTCCTCGGCGCTTGAGTGCTTGCTCGCTTCAATGCCCGCAGAGTCAAACTCTTCTATGCATCCAACGAGACTTTACGAACTTTACAAACCTTATGAACGTTATGCTTCATCGATCGCTTCGTTCGAAAGCAAATCAGCAAGTGTGTTTTCTTCTCGCGGGATATGATGGAATGAGATCTTCTGGAATCGAGACGCGAGGATCTTCACTTTTTCAGACAGGGGTTTTAAATCCGGATGCTTGATCCGATACACTCCCTTCATCTGCTTCACCACGAGCTCAGAATCAAGGAAACACCGCACACTCGTCGCACCAAGTGTAACTGCATTTTCGAGCGCAGAGAGAAGAGCAGACCATTCCGCTACATTATTCGTCGTGATCCCCAGAGGCTTTTTTCCCTTCATGATGATCTTCCCGCCTGAGTCCATAATGGCAAATCCGGCTCCGCTGGGCCCGGGATTTCCGCGCGACGCGCCATCCGAATAAATATCGACCGCTTTGCGCTGATCGGAAAAGCTTTCCTCGACATGAAGGACAGGAATCTTCAACCCATGCCTCTTCAGGGAATCTCCCCTCTTTTCAGGCGGAATATCCATGAGGAAGTCTGCTATATCGTCGGGGAGTTCGACCGATTTCATGGAGAGAGATTATTCTTCCGAGTGCGAAAGGAGGAGCCACTTCTTCTTGGAGAATCTTGGAGTGATGAGCGTCTCAATGAGAGTTTTTGTCACCGTGATCGCCGTGAGCATCGAAATCACAATTCCCATGGCAAGAGCGACCGCAAACCCCTTGATCACAGAAGAGCCGAAAACCCAAAGGATCATGCAGGTGATGAGAGAAGAAAGGTTGGAATCACGAATCGAGCTCCAGGCTCTTTCAAAACCGATCTGTGCAGAAACGGAAAAATTCTTCCCCGCCCGGATCTCTTCCTTCATCCTCTCAAAAATGAGAATGTTTGCATCAACGGCCATACCGATAGAAAGGACGATCCCGGATACGCCGGCAAGGGTGAGAACAATGGGGCTGTACGCGATGAAAGTGACCATGATCCCCAGGATCATTGCGATGAACAATGATAAAAAGTCGCTTTTTTCAAAGGTCGAAAACGACTTCAAGCTCACCATGAAGACGGCAATTCCAAGGATAGACGCCCAGCCGAACGGGATGCTCGCCTGAAGGAGGAAAAAGATGGTGAGAGCATAGAATCCGAGCGCAAGATCTGCGATGAATCCGAGAAACCGATAGAAGAGGATCATCCAGAGGGAAAGGATGAGAAATCCGATGAATCCTGCTCTCAGAGATTTTTCAAGAGCGGTCGAACCGAGGAAAGAACCGATTTTATATTGTCCTTTTTCTACGAATGGAGCGGGGGTCGATCCTCCGTTCAATTCCTTTGCAAGACGGACCGCTTCCTTCTGTGCTTCCTGAAAATTGGACATACCGAGAGTGATCACTGCAGATCCGCCTGATATCTTCTCCTGAACGGTGGGGGCAGAGACGAGGACCCCGCCGACAAAGATCGCGACCTGTTTTCCGACATTCTCTTCTGTGATTTTTTCAAACAAAATCGCTCCTTCGTCGTTGAAGAGAATCTCGACGATCGGCCTGCTTGTCGTCGGATCCGTTGCGGCGCGCGCTCTTTTGAACTGCATTCCGCCGAGTTCCGTGTCTTTCCATCCTGAAAGATCAAAACCGAATGAGAGCTCAGAAAGCGTGACCTGCTCTTCCTTTTCCGTATAGGTTTTTGGATCCAGTCTTGTCTTGATCGCATCGATCTTCTCCCGGGCGCTCTCCGTTGTCTTTGAAATATAGATCCCCGTTGCCCTCATCTCGATCTCATTCTCTTTCGGTGCGAGGATCTTGAAGATCGCGAACTCGGTGTCGTTTTCGACAACTTTTGAAATCTGGCCTGCATTGAGTTCGACGAGCGAATCGTCGGAGAACGACTCCATGATCGAGAGAAGCTTCGGATAATCGTATTCCGGTGATGGAGGGGGTGAGCCCGCTTCAGAAGAAATCGCCTCTTCCAGTGTCATGAGAGGGATTGCATCAGAGCGCTCCGATGTCTCTTTCTGAACATCTTCAAAGACTTCTCCGGGATCGGTTTTCTCATGATCCGCCATTTCCCTTTTTTCGACTTTCACCACGACATAGTCAATATTCTCGACCATAGTGTACGATCCCTGAGCGTCCTGGAGGAAAGTGTTCATTTTTCGCTCGATGACGCGGGGAATGATCGCACCCGGCTCAGTGTTTCCGATCTCAGCCGCCGCATCCGCATCAAAGGAGGTCTCGAGAGCTGATTTCCAGTACTGTTTATTCTCTGTATAGAGAGCGTATTCCTTTCCATTCTGGAACTTTGCCTTGTCACTGAAATTCTCAGCGTTTACGTCCGCGAGGAATTTTCCGGCATTCTCCTGAAGAGACGTCTTTTCCTCAGGAGTAGGAGTTTGACTCCCCTTCACCTTGAATTTGAGATCGATCACGGCGCTCAGTTTTTCCTGTGTGTCTTCGTTGTCCAGATCGCTCGTAATCTCTACAACGACATATTTTTCCTCATTGTATGCTGAAGCATATATGTTCAACTCTCTTGTTCCCTGCGGATCGATCCTGTTTCTCAGGATATCTCTGATGTTATCGATGACTTCCGATTCACTCCGATCGTTGTCCGGGTCGTCGTCGTTGTTTCTCTTTTTCACTTCAGTGAGATCCACGAGATAGGTGATCTGCCTTCCTCCCACGAGATCAAGCCCGAAATTCGGTTTTTTCGTCATCAGGTTTTCCCTAATCTTCTGAAAGGGGATCTTCTCCTTTGCCGTGTTCGGCATGACATAGATCATCATCGCCGCAACAATAAGGATGAGGGTCACGGACGAGAAAATTCGGTGAGAGAGTTTCATAGGAAGTGTTTTCAGGAATAGGAAATTCTCCGGCATTCTTTCAAATAAACACTTTTTTCGCAAGAGAAATAGGACGAAAACAAAAAACACAAAAGAAAAATCAGAAAAGAAAAAAGTGAAAACTAAAACGGGAAGAGAGAAAACACTGGAGGAATTGACGGCATGGTTTTCTTCTATGTTTTTCGCTTTTTGTCATTTTCTTGTTTCACTTCCATTTTCATACCTCCCGCCATGGAATTTTTCCTGTTCCCAGAATGGTCGAAAAAGATGAGCAGCGCATGATCCGGGAAGAATATGAACTCTCAAAAAAAACGGACACCGATGAGGAAAAGGAAGAAAACAATTCAGGTCATATTTCTTCTTTTTACTTTTGTGCTTATTCTTTTCTCTTTCTCTTACGCTTCTTCCTGCTGCCTTTTTAAGATCTCCTCCGGATTCGTCGTGATGATCTTGTCTTCCGTGTAGCTGGCGATGATCTGGATCGCGACATGCTTGAGGCCGGCAAAGAATATCCCCTGCCCGACTCCTGAATTGAGGAGGAGGTACTTTTCCCCTTCCGTGAGATTGAAGATCTTCACAAGTGCTTCCGCAGCCGTGGGAGATTGCTTCAGGAGGAGCTGCATCGAGGAGTTCGTGATGATCGGTTTTCCGAAATCGCTCCCGAGGAAGTCCTCCACGTCCTGCGTGATCGTCGAAACGCCGAGGTAATACTTCCTCGCTCTTTTCACGAGTCCGTAGAGGAATCTCGCGGAATCCTCATACTGCATCATGATCCACGCCTCATCGACGACAAGGATCCTCCTCCTGAGAGAAGACCTCACTCTGTTCCAGATGAAATTCAGGATAACATAAATCGCTATCGGCCGGAGTGCCTCTTCGAGATCCCGGATCTGAAAGACGACGAGCCCTCCGCTGAGATCGATGTTTGTCGATTGGTTGAACAATCCGGAAAATGTCCCTGAAGTATACTTCTGAAGCCTTTCCCTGAGATTATCCGCGCCTTTGATGGAACTGAGCACATCGTAGAGATCCTGCATGGTCGGAGGATCTATTTTTCCGGGGTTTTCCGTTTCCATGGTGATCCCCTTCAGGGCATACGTGTCAAGCATCGCACGGTCCATAACTCCCTCCTCTGTCGGATCAAGCTTTCCGAGCATCAGGTTGAAAAGCCCGTGAAGCGCGATGATATTCGCCCTCAGGAGATCTCCGGGTTTCGAGTCTGCTCCTTCGAACGGGACAGGAAGATCAAAGGGATTGATCCTTCGGTCGGAATTGAGGGAAACCTTCATGAGTTTTCCTCCGACTGTCGTACAGAGTTCCTCATATTCATTCTCAGGATCAATGACGAGGACGTCAGTGCCGAGCATCATGGACCTCAGGATCTCCAGTTTTACCGCATATGATTTTCCTGCACCTGATTTTGCGAAGATCACGGAGTTTGCGTTCTCGAGAGTGAAGCGGTCAAAAATGATGAGAGAGTCGTTATGCCGGTTGAGTCCATAGAGGATCCCTTCATTCGATGTCAATTCTGAACTCGAAAAGGGAAAGCTTGTGGAAAGAGGTGATGTGTTCATATTCCTCATGATCTCGACCTCATCAATGCATAATGGCTGACATGAATTAAATGTGTGCTCCTGCTGGAGATTCGCTGTCTTGGTGAGGATAAGTTTCCCTCCGAGAATGGATTCGAGATGCGTCTGTACCTTTTTTAATTTATCAAGGCTGTCCGAATAAATCGTAAAATAGAGTCCGAAGTGAAAGAATTTCTCCTGCCCTCTCTGGAGCTTGTCCCGCAACTCTTCCGCATCCTGAAGTGACGCTTCGATAGCAGGATCTCGTACCATCCCCCGGTCGCGGTTGAGATGCATGGTGGACTGCATCTGCGCGACTTTATTGCGAAGAGTCTTCATGATCGCCGCGGATTCACTCGGATAGATGAACATCGAGACGTCAAGCGTCGCATCGAGATTGATGACAGGGGAAAGCCAGTTCGCATCGATGAACCGGGGATACCCATAGACGAAGAAGGATCTCGCAAAGGTATTCGCGATCTTCAGATGGTCGAAATTCACTTCCATTGAAGCCGGAGCAATGAGGTCTTTGATCGTGGCAAGTCCGTCCCGGTACATCTTTTCCGCCTCCTTGATCTTTTTTTCTTCGTCCTTGGTGAGTCCGACATTATGCTTCGTTCCCGCGACTTCAATCGTTTTCGCTTCTGCTGATGCCGCCCTGCTTTCCGCTTTCATTGCCTTCTTTGCTTTTCCTCCCCCGAAAAGCTTTGCAAAAAAACCTTTCTTTTCTTCCTTCTCCAGGATCGGAGATTCATCTTCCGGAAGCTGATCGTCGGCCCCCCCAGGAGACATCCCATTCGGATTCTGCTGGGCTGGAATACCAGAGGTGGAGCTTGCCGCTACAGATGAAGGAGGCGGAGTCTGCTTCATGAGCAGTGCAGAGCGGAACGCCCCGGCAGCACGGCCTTCCGGCTGATTATTCTGAAGAGGGACTCCTCCGACCGGATTTTGATTTTGTATGTCTGACATTGATAAATGTATCTGAGTTCATGTCGTCGTTTCATTGTCTCATAAATGACCGGAAAAATCAATCGAATGTGGGAAGGGGGAACGAATCAATCGAGAGCTTCCCCCTTGGCTTTCGATTCGGCGAATGGAGGAAGAATTGATGGCTCCAAAGTTCCTTTCTTATATTCCTGTAATCCGGAACGAACGAAGAGACGAGCTCCCAGAATCTCTTCGAATGATTGAGCTCTTTCAGATGGCAAAGCTCATGGATCATGACATACCTCCGCAGAGGATAGGACAGTCTCATGAGGTTTATGTTCAGTGATATCGATCCCTTTCTGCTGCAGCTCCCCCAGCGGGTCCTTTGATTCCGAAAAGACATCCGCGAAAATCGGAGTTCTGTTTCATCGCTCAGTTCTTGAAGTTCAGAAGGGAGGACCCTCCGCGCCTCATGGTCGACAAATATGGAGAAACATTCCTCTCCCGCTTTTCTCGAATCCGCACCTATACGGACTATTCCTGGACCAAAAGTGACAGCTCCTCCTTTCATGGTAGGATCCAATTGGAGTGCATGCTCCTTCCCGTCAAAGGAGAACGGGAAGTCATTCATTTTCTGTGCAAGAAGAATCTTCTTTTGTATCCAGCGATATTTTTCCTTCACCAATTGGAGCGCTTTCTTTTGGGAACAAAAAACCGGCTTCACCACGCGAATCATTCCCTGCGGAAGGACTTCTATTCTGAGTCTCCGGACGAGCTTTGAGATAATTTGAATCTTGAGTTCCATGGTGATGAAATCTGGAATAAGAGAATATCACAAGAGATAAGAAAAAACACAAAACAACAATGAGAGTGTGTTTTACTTTCTGCTTTTCATGTCTCCTGGTCCCTATTTTCATGACAGGACCGATTGGAATGGATTATAGTACCGTTGTTATTTTCCTTTCCTATGTCGATCTTCTTTCGTTCTGACCATCCTCAGGCGGACAAACCCTTTTCCGTTGCGATCGTGCGGGCGGAATACAATGATGATTATGTAGCGAAACTGCTGGAATATGCCATAAAAGGTCTTTCCCAATGCGGTATTGACAAAAAGGCGATCGAGATCGTTTCAGTCCCAGGCTGTCTCGAGATCCCCTTTGCCGCAAAGAAGCTCATGGACACCGCCGATTTTGACGGGATCATCGCACTCGGAGTCGTGCTCCGCGGAGAGACGCATCATTTTGAAATCGTCGCGCAGGAATCAGCGCGCGGCATCATGGATCTCAATAGCAAAGGTGAAATCCCCGTGATCTGCGGAATCCTCGCTGTCAACACCGAAGCACAAGCGGATGAACGTCTGACAAAAGGAACTGAATTCGCCCACGCGCTCGTGAGTATGATGAATCTTTCTTCTTCCCTTGCTCGGGAGCAGGAGGAAGGATAAGTGGCTTATTCGTTTTCAAAGTCCTCGTCGACCTCTCCCCCGAGGATCCCCTGTTCGTGGACCTGATTTTCGAGCATCGAAGTGAGTGACGGGAAGAATTCATGGAAAAAATTCCTCATATTCTCGATTGGAGGAATTTCCAACTGTCTGATCTCAAAGAACTGCTGCAAAACGGCAGCCGAAAGCTCGATGATGTTCTCGTCGATGTTCCAGTTGTGATCAAGGATCGTTTCGAGGGTTTTATGCGGTTCCGCAATCGCCACAGCGACGATATTTTCTGTCCATCGGTTGATCTCCGCCTTCACCCTATCCGGAAAAAGCTCTTCGGACTGGGGAATCATTTCTGTTTTTTGAATGACGAGCTGTTTTTCCCCGATCGCCTTTGCCGACTCCTTGTGGATGAGGGAAAGGATTGCGAGGAGGATGTCTGACGGGACATTCTTTGCGACGATCCTCGAAATGAGCACGAAGAATCGTGTAAAACGCGGATCGTTGAGAAACTGAACGATGATATGAGCGAGCGTGAAATCCTGTTTCCGCTTCTTGTCTTCCTGTTGGAAGATCTTTTTTATCGCCGCCTGGCTCTTCCTGTACTGATCACGAAAGCGCTCCTGATCTTCCTTGGTCGCTTCCTGGGTCGCCCCGCCAGTATTGAGCTCATCGAAAGAATCTAAATCCGGCATGAAAACAAAATATGAAGCGATCCCATTCTATCCGAAAGAGAAATGAAAAAGAAATATTTTTTTCTTCTCAATGATGGACAAAATCCAAATTCCCGAAGAAAATGAAGATGATTTCGTTACATTGCGTACTATGGAAAAAATTGCAGATTCACTCATCACCGGGCTTCGGGATTTCTTTGCCAGAGAACACCTCGGAAAAGCGGTCATAGGAATCTCCGGAGGAGTAGATTCCGCGGTCACTGCCCAGATAGCCGTGAAGGCGATCGGGAAAGGGAACGTTTCGGGGCTCATCATGCCGTATTCAAAATTCTCGAGTCCGGAAAATCTTAATGATGCAAAGGAAGTCGCCGTGTTTCTCGGTCTCCATCACCGCGTTTTTTTTATTGATTCATTTGCCGAAGAATTTTTCAAGCTTCAATGGATCAAGACCTCTCCTGAAACCAGTGCGATGGCGAAAGGAAATATTCTCGCCCGGGTACGGATGGTCATCCTCTACAGCTGGGCAAATATGCTGAACGCCGCAGTCCTCGGGACGTGCAATAAAACGGAGACGCTTCTCGGATATGAGACAAAATTCGGCGATGGCGCATCCGATGTTTCCGTCATCGGAGATCTTTGGAAATCAGAGGTTTGGGATCTCGCGCGGTATTTCAAATTTCCAGAAAAGTTCATTACAAAGAAACCGTCCGCGGAACTTTATGAGGGTCAGACTGATGAAGGAGAACTTGGATTCACCTATGCACAAGCGGATGACATTCTCCAGAAATGGGAAAAAGGGGAACCGCTTCCGAACAATGATACTGTCTCCGCCTCAATTCTCGATAAGATCAAAAAAAGCGAACATAAGAGGAAGATGCCCTTTATCATTCCGAAAGGATGATCCCCGTGTCCCTCTAGTGTTTTTTCTTCTTCCTCAGCCTGTGCACGAATTTCCTTATCCACTCGAGGGCCTTCTTCAGGATGTTTCTTTTTTCCGGTTCGGCAAGGACTATTCCGGAGAGTCCCCAGAAAGTGTAGGCGACTTCCGAACTCTCCCATGAGTGGAGCTTGATCGCCATGATGGAGATCCCGATGAGACCGACAAAAAGAGCCTGACCTCTCCAGTCCTTTGATTTCAGGAGCTCCCTCCCGAGAAAAAAGAGGATCATGAGGAAGAGGATGAGTCCGGGGAATCCGGTGTCGATCCCCACCTGGAGATACCAGCTCTCCGGGATGAAGCCGACGTTGTTCTCATAGAATCGCGCGGAAGCGGGCCCGGAATCGCCGAGTCCCGTCCCCCACGGATGCATCATGATGTGTTCTATTCCGTCTCTGCTCCGCTCAAAATGACCCTGGGTCGAAGACCCGCGGATGATGACGTCATGAATGAACTCCGGCGCAAAGACAAACACAGAAATACCGGCAAGGAGTCCAAGGATGAGGGAACTCACGAGGAATCGGGAGAACCATCGTTTCTCCCGGAAGAGGATGATGAACCCGACCGCGAATGAGATGAGCGCGCCTCCCCAGGACGATCGGGAATAAGCGAAAAAAAGACAGAAGAGGCCGATGACAAACATCGTTGCGCCAAATGCCCGGAACGACGCGTTTCTTTGAATGTTTTTTCGCCTCCCGTAGGAGTGTGCGGCGAGGAAGAAATAGAGAGGGAGGATGAGGAGCAGGAATGCTGAAAACTGGTTTGGTCCGCTCATGAGCGATTGCAGCCGGCAGGTGTCGGTAAATGAGATTTTTTGACAATATGAAATAGGCCCGTGAGGGTCGAAGGTACTGAAGTCCGGGGAATACCCGAATTGAACAAGAAAATCCTGGGGAAGAAATTTCTGGAGGACTCCGAAAAAGAGGACGACCGCCGCGCTCCCGAAAATAACGCTGAAAAGACCGTCTTTCTCCTTTTCGGTAAAATGAAAGTGGCGAAAGATGAGGAAGACGAAGAGGAAAGAAAGGGAGTATTTCGCCCCCCAGATGATCCTTTCGAAGTCAGTCCCCCACCGATAAACACCGCTCGCAAGAGCCCACAGGATATAGAGGAGGATGACCGCGTCGAGGGTGTTGAGCTTCGGCAGACTTATTTTTCTACGAACGAGAAGAATTCCAAATATGACAGTAATGGCGAGGAGGATGATCTCTTTCCACGCTGAAAGGAGGAACGGCGGTCCTGAACGGGGGTCAAAAAAGAGCGCGTTCATGCTCGTGACGAGGAATGTGTGATAGGGAAGGAAGGTGAAGAGGATCGCGATGAGGACGAGGAAGGCAGTGCGGAGCTTCATGAGAGAAAAACCGAAAGAATAAATTTGAGAAGAGAGGAAATGATGAGCTACTTCATGAGTTCATGAGTGATCTTCTCGATCATGGGGATCTTTTTAAGGTCCACCCCTGCTCCCTGGACAAAATGAGGAGAGCCACCGCCTGTCCCTCCGGCGGATTCAGTGATTTTTTTGAGGACATCCTGGGCAGAAATCCCGTTTTCGGGAGTGGCGACAGCGATACCTCCGTCATGGTCGATGACAACCGCAAGATGCACTCCCCTTCGTATGAGCTCTCTCGCGATAACACCGATCTTTTGCCGGTCGCATCCAGGGATGATCTCAACAAAAAGTTTTTTCTTCCCCTTCGAAAGCTTCACCCTGTTTTCGTATTCATCGACTTCCCTCCGGGTGAGTTCATCCCTCAGCATCTTCATCTCCTTCTCTGTCTTCTTCTTTTCCTCGAACTCAGATGCGATCCTTTCACCGATAGAATCCTCCGGAGTTCTCAGCATTCCAGCATAGGCCTCGATTCGGTCGCATTTTTCCCAAAAAAGTTTTTGGGCCGTCTTCGATGCGACGAGCTCCATCCTCCTGATCCCGCTCGCAATACTCGATTCCTTGACGATCTTTATGGCACCGATCTCTCCCGTGTTCCGGACATGGGTCCCGCCGCAGAGTTCGAAACTGCATCCCCCGAATGCGACGGTCCGAACGATGTTCTCGTATTTCTCAGAGAAGAGAGCGACTGCGCCTTTCTTTTTAGCTTCCTCCAGTTCCATCTCCTCTGTGATCTTCTCATATCCCCGGGCGATCCATTCCGCGATGAGCTCTTCGACTTCTCTCATTTCCTTGTTTGTCACCGCCTTCGGATGTGAAAAGTCAAAACGGGTTCGGGATTCCGTGACCAGAGATCCCTGCTGTTCCACATGATGACCAAGGATCTTCCGGAGGGCGGAATGGAGGAGGTGGGCGAGGGAATGATGTCTCCTCGTCTCTTCTCGCTTTTCCACATCGATTTCGGAGTAGACCTCGTCCCCCATCTTCACTTCCCCCTGAATCACTTCACCGGTATGGAGAAAGACCTTGTTCGGAAGCTTTTGAACATCCCAGACTTTCACGATCCCTCCGGATTTTGTCTCTACTTTCCCCGTGTCGGCTATCTGTCCTCCTGATTCCGCATAAAACGGAGTCATATCGAGAGCAAACTCGATCATGAACGGAGAGCCCGGCTTCACACCGGGAGACGCCTGACAGAAGAGGATATTTCCCCTCGATGAATTCGCATCATATCCGACGAATTTTGTCGGCTGGAGATGATCAAATCCGCTCCGGTCGATGTTTTCACGGTCAAAATACGTCCCCCGTTTATGCTTTGAGCGCTCTTTCTGGATTTTCATCTCTTCCTCAAAGCCATTTTCGTCCACCTCGACGCCATTTTCATTCGCTATGTCCCTCGTGATATCAAGCGGGAAACCATAGGTGTCGAAAAGCACAAAAACGTCTTTCCCGGATATCCTCTTTTCCTTCTTCTCCAGGATTTCATAGAGGATCTTCTCCCCCCGCTCGAGCGTCTCAAAAAACTTTTCCTCTTCGATCTGGAGGGTAGAGAAAATGACCGCCTTCCTCTGCTCAATTTCCGGATAAAACTCCCGGAACTCAGCAATATATTCTTGCACGATGTCCGAAAGAAACGGTTTCATGATCCCGAGCTTTCTCCCGTACCGGACGGCTCTCCGGATAAGCCTGCGGAGGACGTATCCCCTTCCCTCGTTCGAAGGCATCCCTCCGTCCGCGATGATATGGGATGAGGAACGGGCGTGGTCTGCGATGACGCGCATGGAACGGGTGATGGGATTATTTTCATCGTCATTTCCGGAATACGGCGGATACTTCTCGTTTGAGATCTTTTCGATCGCTTTGATGACCGCATCATAAGAATCCGTCTCAAATACCGTCTTCTTCCTGTTCATGACCATGACCATGCGCTCAAGGCCCATTCCGGTATCCACATTCTTCTGTTCGAGCTTCGTCAGCTTTCCTTCTTCATCCTGATGAAATTCCATAAACACGTCATTCCACACTTCGATGAACCGGTGTTCATCGGTGTCCGGATTCTGTCCTTTTTTCAATGGTTCATCGGATATGTCGATGAACATTTCCGTACACGGACCGCAGGGACCGCTTTTTCCTGCAGGACCCCAGAAATTATCACCTCGCGGTTTTCTCGGATCACCTTTCGGCTTGATGGGAACGATCCTATCCTTCAGGATGCCGGCGGATTGCCATATCCTCGCACTCTCTTCATCGAGAGGGATGTCCTTGTCTCCTCCAAAAACGGTGATCCAGATCTTTTCCTGAGGGATCTTCATGACTTCCGTGAGGAACTCATAACTCCATGTGATCGCTTCTTTCTTAAAATAACTCCCGAGAGACCAGTTCCCGAGCATCTCAAAAAAAGTGAGATGGCGGTTGTCCCCGACCTCATCGATATCAACCGTCCGTACACACCGCTGGACATCGCAGAGCTTCTTGCCGAGTGGATGCCTTTTCCCCATGAGATACGGGACAAGCTGCTGCATTCCCGCCGTTGTAAAAAGGACGGTCTGGTCTTTCTCAGGGATAAGCGATGCCTGGGAGATCTCTGCGTGATCCTTGGACAAAAAGAATTCGACGAACCTGCGCCTGATGTCCTTTGAAGTAAACATAAAGTGGAAAGGAAAAACCTGAATTCATCATACCCGAAAGAGAGGGAAATGAAAAAGATGATTCTCTCCCGTCCTCTGCGGAAATGATGCGGTCATTCGTGCTGCCTATTCTTTTCCGTTCCGCATCCTGGTCCGTATGATCTGCATGAGGTGGACAAGCCTCCAGGTAACACGTGCTTTGTCTGAGGATCCATTGTATTCATGTGACCCGTTTTTTTGAATCCGCTGTTTCGGACCATCCCAAGGTTTCATTTCACCATTGTTCTCTCGAGGGGGCTCCGCAAGATTCTCGAACTGAGCATTGATCCGGAATGGCATAATTCATGAAAAAAAGAGAAGGAGTGATCATAGGAGACTTCCCTTGCAGAAATCAAGATGATGTGACTCGTCTTACGAAAAGACCGGACGAATGCTTTGAGGAATCAAATCTATTCAATACCATCGAGAGTGTCAGAAATACTTTCTCTCATCTCCTATGCTGAAACTCCATGAACCGTTCATCCCGTTTTCACTTCAGGGTGACGATGGAAATACACATTCTCTCCAGGATTTTGCAGGGGAAAAAGCCGTCCTCTATTTTTATCCGAAAGATGATACCCCCGGATGCACTCTCCAGGCGAAAGGATTTGAGGACTATCTTGAGGACTTCAAAAAGCTCAACGCGAAGATCGCCGGCATTTCGCCGGATGGAAATGAATCCCACTGCCGATTCAAAGACAAGCATCACCTCAATTTTATTCTTCTCTCAGATCCAGACGGGGATTTTATGAAAACAATCGATGTATGGGGAGAAAAATCACTCTACGGAAAAAAGTACTTCGGAGTGCTGAGAACGACATTCCTTCTTGATGAACATGGGATCGTCCTGAAAATCTGGGAGAAGGTCCATCCGGAAGATCATGCGGAAGAGGTACTCGCTTTCATAAAAAGTCTTCCATCATCCTGAAAAATGTCGGGACAGGAAATCCGACGATATTCCAGAAATTACCTTCGATCCGGTCAATATATACGGAGCATTTCCCTTCCACGGCGATAGCTCCGCTCTTCCCTTCCCATTCATGAAGGTTCACAAGAAACTGAGCATCTTCTTTCGATATTTTTGAAAAATGTACGTGCGATGTTTCATGGGAAACATTTCTTTTTTTCCCGGCAATTATGGCGATCCCGGATATAATGAGTTCTTTTTTCCCCGATTTATTGAGAAACATTTCCTTCGCGTGATCCTCTCCATCCGGTTTTCCCAAAATCACTCCTTCATCACTCACAACCAGGGTATCGACACCGACGACGACAGAGTCCGGGAATCGCGCGGAGACTTCTGCCGCCTTTCCGAGAGCAAAGCGTTCCGCATTTTTTTCGGGAGAAAGATGAGGGGCGATTATTTCCTGAAATTCGCTGTGGACAACGCGAAATGCAATCCCCATCATTTCAAAGATGCGCCTGCGCTGGGGACTTTTCGAAGCCAGGATGAGCGGATTTTCCGGAGAAAAGAGTTTTTGGATTTTCTCAATCATGGATGGTCATACTATACTGATGCATGAAGAGTATATCGAAGAGAATTAAATAATCCTATGACCTCTCTCCAGGAAATCATCAGCCACAAAAGAAAGGAAGTGGAAGAAAGAAAGAATAGGTATTTCCGGGAACGGAAAACATTTGCTGTAAAAAATGCGCGGACAGGGAACCGTTTCCTGAAAGCCTTGAATATGAAGCATCCCGCCCCAAAGATCATTGCGGAGATCAAGCCTTCATCACCATCTTCTGGTTCGCTCTTCCGGGAAGGAGATTCCGTTGAGTCGATCGCCGCTCTCTATTCTTCCTTTGGCGTTTCAGCGATCTCGGTTCTTACGGATGAACGATTCTTTGGAGGGTCTCTTTCCAACCTCAGAGAAACCAAGGTCCACGCGAAACATATTCCTCTCCTCATGAAGGATTTTCTCGTGGATGAGATCCAGATCTATGAAGCCCGTGAATACGGAGCAGATGCAGTCCTTCTCATGAAGAGCGTTCTTAGTCTACGGGAGATCGAACATTTTCTTTCCGTCTCGAGGGAACTCGGACTCGATGCGATCGTCGAGGTCCATGATGAAAAAGAGCTCCAGGACATTTGCGAGTATACTTCCGCTGCGATCATCGGGATCAACAACCGCGATCTCAGCACATTCGAGATCGTCCCTCATGCATACCGGGATCTTTCCATGACAATCCCTGAAGAACGGAGAAAACATCTCGTGCTCATCGCGGAGAGCGGATACGGATCGCGGGAGGATATCCGGAAAAATGCTCCCGGAGCGGATGCCGTCCTCATCGGATCATCGATTCTGACTTCCTCCGAAAGAGCAAAGACGCTCTTCGATATTCTCTCCGTCCCTCGAATAAAAGTATGCGGGATCACAACAGACGAAGACGCTCTTTTCCTTTCAAGACAATCTGATTATCTCGGATTCGTCTTTGCGGAAGAATCACCACGATTCGTCTCGGGGAAAACAGCACGCCACATTATTTCCCGGCTCAGCGAAACGATGAACGAAAAACGTCCGAAGTATGCCGGAGTATTCGTGAATCCTTCCCTGGTCGTCCTCGATGAATCGCGTTTCCTCGATGTCTTCCAACTCCACGGGAATGAAAGTCCGGAATATGTGGCGGAACTCAAAGCGAAATTCCCGGGGAAGATCATCTGGAAAGCAATCCGGATCCGTTCGGAAGGCGATCTCGAGAATATTCCCCGGTATTCCGCTGCTGACGCCGTCCTTCTTGATGCGTATTCCAAGGATTCATCAGGAGGAACGGGGAAAAGTATTCCTTCATCGCTGCTCGCAAAAATCCCGCAGTATCTCGACAAAGAACAGAAATTTGGTATCGCCGGCGGTCTTTCCGTTTCAAATATTAGAAAGGTCATCGGCGCCTGCCTTCCTGATTTCATCGATATTTCTTCCTCCCTGGAGTCATCACCGGGAAAAAAAGACTCTTCCCGCGGAGATGAGTTCTTTTCAGTCATGAATGCGCTGTTCCCCCAAAGACGTATTGCTTCAGAAAGATGACTGTTTCATGACTGGAGTTTCTTCTGAAGAAGTTTTAGATTCTCCTTCGTCTCTTCCTTGTGCATCTCGAATATTTTCGGATTGATTTTTCTTAATCCATGAAAGACCTCTTTCACGATCTCGAGGTCGCTCCAGGGAACCTCTTTCCCTCCGATATTCCTCGAGCTTTCCGCCCCGATCCCGGATATGACAATAGAATCCCCTTCTCCTGCTTTCTGTATGGCGAACGTGATGGCCATTTTCCGGTCAGGGATCTCCCAGAAATGCGGAGACTGATCTCCCTCTCTCCAGACCTTCGACTGGGCTAATCCGTACTTCACCTGTTCACGGATGACCTCCGCCGATTCTGTATACGGCTCGTCATCGGTGAGGATGACAAAATCCGCGATGTTTCCCGCGATCTGGCCCATTTTACTCCTCTTCGATTTGTCCCTGTCCCCCGTGCATCCGAAAACGACAAAAAGTGATTTTTTTCTCAACTCCTTCAGGGAGAGAAGCATCTTTTTTAGGGCGTTCGGTGTCACGGCAAAATCAATGAACACATCAAAATTCTGCCCGCAGTCCACCCTTTCGAGTCTTCCCTTTACTCCTGAAAATTTACGGAAGGCGGAAGTGATGAGATCGTGTGAAATCCCGACTTTTTCCGTGATGAGATACGCGAGAAGCGCATTTTCCATGTTGTAGTCGCCCGGGATCGGGATTTCTACTGTTTTATTTCGGATTTGAAAGCGGATCCCGAAGTCTCCTTTTTCGAAGTAATTGGCGACAGCATCCGCCCCGAGGGAATCCTGAGTGGAATACCAGACTTTCTTCGCCCTCACACGGATATCCCAACCTTTGGTCACATCGTCATCCCGGTTGAGAAACGCTGTTCCGTCATCTTTCAGGTAATCAGTAAAAAGTCGTTCTTTGAGAGCGGCATACTTCACGAACCCGCCATGATCATCGAGATGCTCTTCCGTGATATTTGTCACCCCCGCGAGATCGAACCGGATCCCCCAGAGCCGATACTGATCGATCGCGTGAGAGGAGACTTCGATCACCGCGACCTCAGCGTTGGAATCGACCGC
>JBGSON010000024.1:0-26438 GCA_041739085.1 Candidatus Altimarinota bacterium
GTTGCCGTTCGTTTCTTCTTTACGATCTCTTCCAACAATTTCTTCCGGTGCAAGAGCATTTCATAACAGGGATACATGGATCTTGAGTAAAGGACTTTATCCTAACTCAAATGTGTGATCCGAATTGCTGCAACCTTAACAGGAATTGTCAAATATGATGCCTTAAGCGAATCCTATGTTGCTATCAGCAGATGATAAGAGCATTTACGGAAAAGGTTCATGGATATTTGACCGCGAAAATGATATGATACAAACAATATAAATTTTTCCCTTTCTCTTATGGGCGACACCAATCCTATAGAACTCTTTCAGAAAGCGAGAAAAATCTACAGCTCTCTTTTTCCGGACAAAGAGCCTGATACGCCTCAGGAGTCGCGGGAACCCCGCAAGGCTGGATCAGATGGGGAGAAAAGTGGCTTCAGGGATTATCTGAAGCGGATACCCATCATCGGATCCCTCTTTGCAGACAACGCCACGAAGGAAAAAGCCGAGGCGACGCGCGAGGGTTTTGAAAAGGAACGATCGGGATTTTTCGGCGAAGTCTGGGAATCTGTTCTCAGCCGGTATTTTCCGAATATATCGAAGGGACTGGACGGGTTGAGTGCGATCGGAGTGACAAAGACCGACGCGGAGGTCGTCCCCTGGCAGAACGAATTCGAAGCGATCACTGCGTTCTCGCTACTTGTCCCCGACTTTCTCCTGAAGTACATCACCGATCCCATCGCAAAGTCTGCTGTCTTTCAGAAGATCATTGAGAACTGGCCTCTCACGGGAGACCTCGCGGAGAAGATCAAGAAGGATAAGAATCCCGATGATGTCATTTCAGCGCTCCGGATCATTCATCAGGATCTCTTCATTACCGGAAAAGTCTCCCTCGACCAGGTCCGCGCCTGGATGAAATGACCACCCTCCTCATATTCTCTCAACCACCCTCACTATGGAAAATGAAACGCTCATCAAAAAAATCACCCCTCTCCTCCAGTCCTCGACCATGGAGCCGAAAGAAAAAGCCATGTGGACTCTTCTCATTCCGAGCATGGAGAAACCGCATCTCGAAAAACTTCTCGACATCCTCACTCGGGAAACGAATGCATTCACGGAAATGTATTTTGATGAACTCAAAAACCGATAATCTCTCGTTTTGTTTTTCCCATGAGTTCACTCTTTGATCCCCAGAGGATCCTCTCCGCATCACAGTCCTCCAAGCCTCCGCTCACTCCGAGGCTCATCAGAAAACGGGAAGAGCTGGGAGCGGTACTCATGCATTCTCCTTTTTTGAGTGCCGGGGAGAAAACAAAGATCATTGAGATCCTGCCGATTTTTTCCATTGAAATCCTCGATGCAATCCGCGATTCACTCCTCCGGGAAAATCTCCGTACTCTCATGAAAAAGTCCTCTCAATAATTCCTATGAACCATAAAGCTCCAAAACCGGAACTCCTTTTCTCCGAAAGGGAAAAACGCAAACCTTCTGATGGGGAAGCTTCTGAAATCCTGAAAGAAAAGGACGGCAACCTCTTCCGAAATCTGGATCAAAAAGCGAGAGAAGAGGAAGGCGCCCTTGCTGAGATGCAGGAAAGATTCAATGTCACGGAGGAAGAAGCACTGCGCCTCAGGTCAGAACTGAAGGAAACGGAAAAAAATGACAGGAAGACACTCGCCTTCCTGAAAGAAAAAGCCATGGAGCAGGAAGCTCCGAGGGAGGACTGATTCACAAGAAAGTCAATCGCGCGATGGAACATACCCTGATTTTTCAACGATTTTCTGTCCCTCGGGTGACATTAGCCATCTTAAAAGGGTGAATGCTCCGCTCGTTTCAGGTTCGCCTTCGCGGATGACAGCATAGACTTCCGCAGTAAAGGGATATGTTCGTTTCCGGATCGTTTCCGAATCCGGAAACACCCCGTCCACGGCAACTCTTCTGATGAGTTCGTTCGGAGCCATGAATTCCTCGTAGTAATACACGGAGTATCCGATACCAAGGACATCGGTGGAAAGGGTGTTGATCGGTCCCATCATCCCATAGAGAATCATGTTCGGAGCATCAATGATCGGAATATCCTTCATGACGAGATCCATCATGAGTTCCTGGCTCCCGGAATTGTCATCCCGCTGATATGCCTGGATCACCCCTTCTCCCCCTCCTGCTTCCTTCCATTCGGTGAGTTTCCCGGAATAGATTTTTTGGATTTCTTCAGTGGAGAGATCTTGAATGGGATTGTCCCTGTTCACGATAAAAACAAATGCGTCGAGCGCGATCTCATATGATTTGAGCTCTACTTTCTTCTCCTTAGCATACTTCTCTTCATCATCTGAAGGGAGCCTTGCAACGAGGATAAGGTCGGCATTCCCGTCCGTAAGATTCACATACGCTTCATGAGTCCCGTTAAACGAAATATTGTTGATAAATTCAGAGTTCAGCTGTTTTTCTGTGTCATTCTCCACCCAATCCGCAAGGTATCTCTTCGTTTCATCCCACGGGGAATCCGTCCACGAACAGGGCTGATCGAGGAGTTCGCAGATAATGAAAATCTGAAATGGATGTGCGGAAGTGGATCCATCAACATGAGGGAATGTTTCGATGGTAAATGAAAATTCACTCCGAGAAATAGGTTTCAGTTTCACGATTTCCGTATTTTCGGGGTTCTGATTTTCTGGTACTATTGTTTTCTCCTGAGCGCATCCTCCAAGCGCCCCGAGGAGAACGAATAAAGCAAAGAAAAATCCAGAATATGAATAGGAATTTTTCATAGAAAGAGGAGAAATGCAGTCCCATTGTAGCATTCCATCAGAAATACATCATCTCTTTCCGAGTTTCGTCTGGATGACACACTCGAAAAGTTTGTCTTTGTGATATCCCTTCTCTTCGATCTCTCTTTGATAAATCCGGGAAGCTTCCCGGGAAGCCTTGTAGTCTTCCGGAGTGAGGATATCCATCGAAATCGTGTCGAGCTCTTCAGCGATCGCCTTGGCCCCGAGATTGTCAGCGAGGGGGGCATACATCCTGATGGTCTCTTCGGCATTCTCGATCTGTCGTTCCTTTGAAATATACTGGATAGTCCTCATGTTCGCGAGGCGGTCCGTGATCTTGATGAGGGCGGAGCGGGGATCTTTTATCGCTTCCAGAAAATAGTGATGGATCTCCCTCCGCTTCGCTTCCGGATGGTGTTTCTCGATCTTTTCCATGCGATGGGTCATGGTGACGGCGTTCACGATTTTTGCGATTTCAAAACCGAATTCACTCTCGAGTTCGCGGAAATTCTCATCCGTATCTTCAAGAACATCATGGAGGAGTCCGCCGGCGACGATCTCTGCTTTCACCTGAAGGTCCATGAGGATCTCCGCAACGAGGACAGGATGGACGATATACGGTTCCCCTGAAGCCCGGGTTTGTCCCGCGTGCTTTTTCTTCGCGATCTCATACGCTCTCAGGATGAGGATCTTATCTTCCGTTCCGTAATTTCCGGGGATAGCGAGAAGCATAGGGTTGAAGAAAACAATAGTAAAATACCAGAAACCCGTTTCGAGGCCATACGGGATTCATTTCTCATTCAGATTCACGGGATATTGGAGCGCTCCTTCCATGACTTCCTTCGGAGGCTCTTTGCCCGTCCAGATGCGGAACTGTTCCATGCCCTGAAAAATGAACATCGATTTTCCCGAGATGGCCGTTGCACCGTGCGAGAATGCTTCCTTCAAAAACCGCGTCTTCTCGGGATTGTACACGAGATCGAATGCCGTGTGATGAGACTGCCAGAAATCATCTGGAACCGGAGAGTTCAATTGGAACTCACCTTTCGTCCCGAGCGGGGTTGCGTTAATGATGAGATCGAAATCATCAGGAGAAAGTTCTTCCAATACCTGACATCGAACCTGAAAATGATCCGCAAGATGCTTCGCCTTCTCCGGAGTCCGTCCGCTCACCGTAATGCATTCCGCATGGTCACGGAGAAGCGCAACAATAACAGCTCTCGATGCGCCTCCGGCGCCGATGACGAGCGCTCTTTTTCCTTCCACTTCATACTCTTCGCGAAGCGCCCGCGAGAATCCGGAATAATCGGTGTTCGTCCCGAAAAGCAAATCTCCTTTCCAGAATACCGTGTTCACCGCGCCGATCTTTTCCGCCTCTGATTCGATTCCATCGAGGAATGGGATGATCGTTTCCTTGTGCGGGATGCTCACGGAAAGACCATCGAGGACTTTTGAGATGCGGAAATGATCATTCAAAAACTCGCGCAATTTTTCCGGAGATATTTCGTATCGGTCATAGGATGCGGATATTCCAAAATATTGGAACGCAGCAGTATGCATTTCAGGGGATTTTGAATGACCGGCCGGATAGGCGAGTATTCCGTATTTCTTCATGAGTATCGTCATTTTCCCAGATTTTCGAAAAAGAATCACGGCATTGTGCGTCCGATGAAACACGGGTTATCTTTCTCTCGGCATGTTTGCAACGCGCTCCTTCCCCGTTGTGTGGGAGTACTTTTCCCTGAGATGATCTCAAATCATATGAAGGCCACGAATGGGCCACTTCGTGCCAGATGACCTTCACGGAAAACGCTCAATTATTGATTGGCCACTCGTGAATATGATATTATTCCATATATTTTTTTATTTATGGAGGACAAGAATCGACCATTTTATTTACTTACCTTTTCTTGGAGCATTTTCTTATTTCTTGTTTTGCTGATAGCAAGATCCGTTGGTGGAGCATCACAAAAGATGTTGCTATCGGAGTTAATCTTTTTCGGATTGATGATAATTTTTCATTTCCCCGCTTTTTTTTATTCAGAGCACATAGGACTACACATAAGAAAATCATCTCGTGTAGCCGTAGTCTATGGAGTATCTGCTGCAATGGTAATGCTCTATTTATACACCGAAAATCCGAGAAGTGTAACCGGAAATGTTTCAGGTGTTGGCCAATGGGGATATGACCTCGTTATGTATTTTTTGTTCATTACTCCTCTTATCGCTATTTTTGTCGTTGGTGCATCAATCGAATATCTCATGGAAAAAAAACGAAGAGGGGGAAAATGATCCGAAATGAAAAAAGCGCTGCATCATGATCCTTTTGAACTACAACTCACTGAGAAGATTTCTTATCCCCTCAAGTTTTGTTGATTTCATTCCCCTGAGTTTCTCCAGAAACCCGGGAATTTTCTGAATCGATTGTTTCAGCGCCACGAGATCGCGGGGAGTTCCTCTCCTGCAGGAAATTTTTGCGATGAGCCGCTCAAGATCAGATATCCCCTTGAGTTCACCTTGAATCTCCTTAAGAAGGTGAGGATTTTCCGTCAGTTCTTTCACTGCGTCGAGTCGCGCTGAAATTTCTTCCCTATTCCTCATGGGACGGAGAATGCTCTTCCTCAGTTTTCTTCCTCCCATCGATGTCTTGGTCTCATCGAGCAATGCGACTAACCCCCTTTGCTTTTCCCCCTGATTATCTGAAAAAAGCTCAAGATTTCGGATCGTCTCGCTGTCGAGAGGCATGTATTCCTTCCTGTTCTCAATCCGGATGCTCCGCATGTGGGGGACTGCTCCTTTCTGCGTTTCTTCAAGAAAAGCGAGAAGAAGGGATGCGGATTCGATGAGGAGGTTTTTCTCTTCAATACCGAATCCGCGGAGGGTTTTTGTTCCGAAGTGCCGCAGGAGATGTGCCCGCGGGTCATCATTTTGAGGATGCGTGGAGATGACGGGAAAAATCCTCCGGAAATCCTCCTGGGAAAAAAGATGACGGGGGAGGACGATCTCTTTCGGAGACATATTCATGATCTCTCTCTTTGTCTCTTCAAAACTGTCAGCCTCCATGACGATGAAATCTCCCGTCGAGAGATCTGCGAACGCAAGTCCGAATTTCCCCGCGCTCTCGGCAAGGGCGAGGAGATATAGGTTCTCCTTCGCTTCCATCATCTGATCGGAAAACGTGGTCCCCGGAGTAATGATCCGGATTACTTCTCTCTTCACGATCCCGGGGAGTTTCGGATCCGAGAGCTGTTCCGCGATGGCGACTTTTTTCCCTGCTTTTGTGAGTTTCACGATGTAGTTTTCAACCGCATGATACGGGATTCCGCACATGGGGATGGGATTTTCCATGTCTTTATGTCTCGCCGTGAGCGTGATCCCGAGGATCCGGGAAGCCACATGAGCGTCCTCTCCGAACATCTCATAGAAATCTCCGAGCCGGAAAAAAAGGATGGAATCCGGATGGCTCTTCTTCATCTCTTGATACTGCCGCTGCATGGGGGTGAGGCTTTCCTCCACTGAAGTTTCATAAATAACGCCCCCCCATTCTAAGACAAACAGGAAAGATATGGGAATGCGATTTCTGAAGAGCTCATCTGAAACACCTTTTTCACTGAAATGAGGAGTTTGCGCACATATCCTATTGATTCATCGTATGCAAAGCATCTGCGTTTATAATCCTTCCCTGATGATCTTCTTGAGAGCTATTGCGCTTGGTCTCACTCTCCTCGCGCAGCTTTTTGTGTACTCCACTTCGATGAGTCCAAACCGTGGCCAGAATCCCTTGTCCCATTCAAAATTATCGAGAAGAGACCAGTAGAAAAAACCTCTGACATCAATCCCTTTCCCGATTTCCTGGGATATTTCTTTGAGGATCTCCCTGAGGTACCACTCTCTCTTCTCATCATTGGAATCCGCAAGCCCTGTCTCCGTGACATACATGGGAAGCTTGTATTTTCCGAGGGCGGTGAGCACTTCGGAGATCCCCGAAGGATAGAGTTCCCATCCCATATCGGAAACGATTTTGTTCTCATTTTGGATCTTCCAGAGGTGGACGAGATTGCGGAAATAATAATTCACCCCGATGAAGTCGAGCGATGAACGGATCGCATTCAGAAAACTTTTATTCACCCAGAATGAAAGGATCGCTGAAATTAACCGGTTTATCCATTTTCCTTTATATGGCTGAAAACACATCGTATCCTTTGCGATTCCGACATTTACTCCGGGATTGATTCTTTTGAGTGCGTTATATGCGGTTTTATGCGCACGAATAAGCTGACTCCGTACGCGAAAATATTTGAAAATCGATTTCTTCTGTGGTGGCCATTCTCCTTTTTTATATGAGTTATACGAATAGATATCGGGTTCGTTCAATGTGATCCAAAACTTCACTTCCGGAAAAACCGATGCCGCCTTCGTCACAAAATGTTCAAAATCGGACACTGCGTCCTTCGACTCCCATCCGCCTTTGTCCTCAAACCAGACGGGCACCGTCCAGTGCCAGAGCGTCACGAAAGGTTCTATCCCTCTCGCTCTGAGCTCTTTGATCATGAAGATGTAATGATTGATCTCCTTTTCATCGAACACTCCCTGTTTTGGTTCAATGCGCGACCATTCGATGGAGAACCGGTACGCATTGAGCCCGAGAGAAGACATGATGTCAAAATCCTCCCGAAAGCGGTGATAGTGGTCGGCGGCTTTCCCGGAACGATAGTTCTCAGGATTATTTGCCTCTCTGAAGAGATCCTCCCGGAGGAATGCGTATTCGTTTTTTGCATTACCCGCGAGGCGTTTTGCATTTTTTTCCTCCCATTCGGTCCAGTTGTTTGTATTCCCGCCTTCCACCTGATGGGCGGATGTACTTGCTCCCCAGAAAAATCCTTCTGGAAAAACGCCTGCTTTATTTTCTGGTCTGGATGAATGCATCGTGGGTCTGGGCGATCGATACGAAAAACTCATGGATGATGTTTTCCTCTGTAAGCTCCGGGTGGAACGTGGTCGCGATCATGTTTTTTTCCTGGATCATGACCGGGACATCATTATAAATACCAAGGATTTTTGCTTCGCCTCCGGGAAGAATGCTTAATTTCGGGGAACGGATAAAAACCCCATCGATCTTCCCGAACTTCAGGAGGGTGATCTCCGACTCAAAACTGTCCGCCTGCGTTCCATAAGCATTCCTGTCAGCAGAGATATTCATGACGGCAAGCGTTTCGGGGGGATTTTTCCCCTTCACTTCCTTCGCGAGAAGAATGGCTCCCGCGCATGTTCCCCAGACAGGGAGTCCTTGCTCGATCATTTGCTTTAACGGATCGAAGAGCTCATAACGCCTGAGAAGGATGGATTGGGTCGTACTCTCTCCGCCTGGGATGATGATCCCGGAAATGTCTTCGAGATCGCGGGGAAGACGGACTTCCTTTGCTGAAACTCCGATCCTCTCGAGAGCGGTCCGGTGTTCAAGAAATGACCCCTGTAGCGCGAGAATCCCAATATTCATATACTCCGATATTCTGGAAGAGTACAAAAGGAAAAGATGCCGCTTTTATCATCTCCCTCTCTCACACGCCTCGTTTTGATAACTTGACTTCAAGTTCTTCAGACGCAAGGGATTCCATCGCCTCACCGAGATCTTCGGAGACCCGGGCCAGGACATCCGGATCCTGAAAATGCGTCGTTGCATCGACGATCGATTTTGCTCGTTTCTCAGGAAATTCCGCTTTAAAAATACCGGACCCGACAAAGACTCCGTCGCATCCGAGCTGCATCATGAGCGCGGCATCCGCAGGAGTCGCGATCCCTCCGGCGGCAAAATCAACGACGGGAAGGCGCTTGAGCTCCATGACTTCTTCCAGAAGTTTGAGTGGCACCTTGATCTCTTCCGCACGCTGTTTCAGCCTTTCTTTTGACATACCGCTCAGTTCATCAATTTCACCGCGGATAGTCCTCCAGTGCTTCACCGCTTCCACGATATTCCCCGTCCCCGCCTCTCCTTTTGTCCGGATCATGCACGCCCCTTCATTGATCCTCCGGAGTGCCTCACCAAGATTCGTTGCCCCGCAGACAAATGGGATTTTAAATGCGTTCTTCTCGATCTGATGGGAATAATCCGCGGGAGTGAGGACTTCGCTCTCATCGATGTAATCGACACCGAGCTCCTGAAGGATCTGAGCTTCGACGAAGTGTCCGATCCGGCATTTCGCCATTACGGGAATAGAGACCGCCGCCATGATCTCCTTCACCTTTTTCGGATCAGCCATCCTCGCGACACCTCCTGCTTTTCGGATATCGGAAGGGACTCTTTCAAGCGCCATGACGGCTACTGCTCCCGCCTGTTCGGCGATCTTCGCCTGATCCGCCGTCACGACATCCATGATGACGCCGCCTTTCAGCATTTTTGCGAGGCCTTTATTCAATCGTTCTTGGTCGACCATGGAAAATAAGAAATGAAAATGGAAGTGGATTCATTGTACGGAAAATAGAACGGGAAATCTAGGAGTTCTCCCTGCATTCTTTTTTTCTCGGAATAAGCCGGGAACCGATTCTCGGGAGCCTTGCGAGCTCTTCCATGAGGCTTTCCATTGTTCTCTGGATGTTGCCTCGCTTGAGCTCTTCTTCCGTGAGCTGTCTCGGCCGGGAGACGGAGATCCGTACCGGCGATTTTTTGAGATATGCCTTTCCTCTTTCATTGATCTCTCCATCCCCTTCGATATTGCAGAGGATATAGTAAGCCTCTTTCGGAAACATTTTGAGCGTTGTCCCGACGACCTCCCCCATTTCCCAGTCGCCATTTCCCTTCTCGATATCCCGCGTTCCGGTCGGAAAAATACTGATGAGCCTCCCCCTTTCTTTCCTCAGTTCTTTCATGAGCTGCGCGCTATACCGGTTGAGGATCTCCTGGAGTTCATCCGGGACTCTTCCTGATGGCGGACGTACGAGGAGTGTGGTATTGATCATCCCCGCAAAGAAACGCATAGGGACGGTTGCGAGCACCCTCGGACCGATGAGCATTTCCATCCGATCGGCAAGGAATTTGAACCCGAGTCTTCCGAGTACATGGGGGATGATGGGGCCCGTTCCGTATGAATTATGGTTCGCCATGAGGACGACTGTCTCGCCACTCTGAAGAAGAGTTTCTGTTTCCCTGAGATTCTGTATGGTCTGGGATTCATCAAAACTCTCATCTCCTTTTTCTGAATGTAGTGGTTTTCCCTCTTCAGAATCCACGACTCCTACGCTCTCGATGAAATAATTCAATACTGTCTGTCCGAGATAGAAAAAATGCGAATCTGGCCGGAATCCCGCTCTTTCGTTCCGGGAAAGGTCAGGAAGCCATGCGGCGATCCGCTCGAATATGTTGTACGTCATTTTCCGACAGAAAGCATGGTCGCGGTTCAGCTCATTCATTCTTTCCCTTTCATTTTCATCTTCCTCTCCCCGAAGATCATCACCGTCATAGGGGATCCTTTTCATGAAAGAGAGAAGCGTCGCCCGTATTTTCCTCACGAGAAACGGGTGCTGAGATTCGATCTCAGTTTGCCTGAGGGATTCCGCCAGTCGCACGAGTAATCGTGGTTCCTTTTCAGCCGTTGTATCGGAGAGATTCCGCGATTCCATTTGAAAAAGAGTGGAAGCCCTGAATCATAGTGGATTCGCGGAAAAAATCAATTCGTTTTTTTGTAACTCGTGTGAGGGCTGGGATTGAACCCGAAATCTCAAAGGATGAAATACGAAACGCTCAAGTCTGGAGACTTGAGCGAGCGAAGGCGATATCTTTTCCTTTTCATAAGAAAAGCGATGACTTGAACTCATCATTATTGTATCACAAAGGGTCGCCCGAGGACGGGCGACTCCAAAAATACGTTCCTGCATAAGCGATGTTTGCCAGTTGTATAATATGCCGACAGGCTCACAACTGGCAAATATGGGTGTAGCGACGAGGTACGAGGAGCGGAACCGCTTATGCAGTGTTAGCGGATGTGCCTCTTTTATAATTCCTTTTTTAACCGATTTACATTCATTTTCATCATGCAGATTTCTCCATCATCATCTGCATATTCCCATTCCTCAATTACATCTTGTTTGCCGATTTTATATCCGAGACGTTCGTATAGTTTTTGTGCTTTGGGATTATCCACATGCACCGAGATAAAAACTTCAAAAAAACCTTTATTTTTAAGTAAATTTTCCATTTCTAATATTAGCTTTGAGCCAATTCCTTTACCTTGTTCTTCTGGATGAACCCTGATGGCAAAAATTACGGCTTCGGTTTCAATCTTTGCTTTGATTTGTCCAATTGGTTTAGTGTTTTCAGCCACTAACCAAAGCAATTTAGCCTCAAGAAAGCGTTGAAAGTTTTTCGCTTCATATTTCTCTAGTTTTTTGAAGTTTTTATCCCAAAGTAAATCGGTTAAATCCTTCTTTGTTATGTCTCGTATTTTTATCATAGTTTTATAAAAGAGGCATTTCAGCTAACGTCCGCGTATATCTGATGTTGCGACCGAAGGGAGCAATATGGGCGAAACGAAGTGAAGCCAGATATACGCTGTTATCGGATGTAAATTATTTTTTATATATACTTAAAAAACCACCAAAATGTTCCTTGTTAAGTTCCTTTTCGAAATATTCCCCGAGCGCAATTAGTTTTTTGTACTCCAATGTAACTCGAATATCTTGTTTACTATACCGGATTTTGTTTAGATCAATACTTAGTTTTTTGTCGAATCGGATCTCGGAAAATGTCAACAAGGCATTTCTTTTTTTTGTTATGATTAAAATATATGAATCAAGTCCGGTACCGTAAGAATCTACCTTTTTAATGTCTATCTGGAAATTATTACCGGCTTTTTCTTTGAGAATGTTTTTTAGGTTTAGAATCTTATTTTTTCCATAGATACGCAAACGAGGCAAGGAAATCTTGGATGACCAAAAACCTTCATCTGTTCTGTCTATATTGATTATTGCGCGACCGTTAATTTTCAGAATTCTAGAAATTTCTACTATGGCTCCAAGTTTATTTTCAAAAAAATGAAATGCATTAGTAGAATATACCAAGTCGATTGAGTTACTTTTGACTGGAATGCGCGTGCAGGCGTTGGCATTAAATAGTTTTGGAATTGATAGGCCTTGTGGGTTTATATTGAATTCTTCGGCTATAATAAGAGGATTTTTTCTTGCGTCTTTGTGTCGTTTTTCTTCATTATAAAAAATACTTTTTTTACTAGGCTTTCGGCAGAAATAAATACCAAATAAAGTTAAACCAACATTCTTTTTAGAGAAAATACTGCTTAATTCCCATAAAGATCGCCCGACACCGGAACCTAAATCCAAAATTGACACTTCTTTGTTAGCCCTGATTTTTTTGTCAATTTCCTTAATTATACTGTGAGTCAGTATTTTTTCTACCACTTTTAGTGGACGGCTAATGCTGTAGTCGCTTTTAATTGGTGGTTTTTTCATACAGTGTAAAAAATAATTTATTTCCGATAACTTAAAAATATGCGAACAAAATGGCGTTGTCTATGCATAAATTTGTAGCATTTGCGAAAATTTGTTGCAGGATTGTATTCAATTTCTGTGCCTCTCTCTTTTTTCCCACTATTTCACTCTTGGTCGTCTCTGGTGCCGAGGGCGGGAATTGAACCCGCACGGGAGGTAATCCCAAAGGATTTTAAGTCCTTCGCGTCTACCATTTCGCCACCTCGGCGGAAAAGGAATGTCTGAGGTCCCGACATACGTCGGGACAAAGGATCTTTCCTCTTTGCTCGTCCGCCTACGGCGGACTTCGCTCAGAGCAAATTCAACTTTGGAGGCGACGGGCGGATTCGAACCGCCGCATCAAGGCTTTGCAGGCCCCTGCCTTACCACTTGGCTACGTCGCCGGGAGAAATCAAGGAGCGGTGTCGGGAGCGAATGAAAATGAAAGGACGATTTTCCTGAGGAGATCTTTATTCTCATTGGATGCATCTAAGGGGGCCGTGCTGCTCACGACATATCCGGTGTTCCCTTTCGCGATAAAGAGATGCTGCCATTCGAGCTGGTTTTCGTCGAATGCCGTCCTCCCCTTAAAGCGGAGATATTTCGCTTCGATATCTCCTATCGTCACGGTTTCTTCGCTAATCCTTTCATAGTTGATGATCTCGGATTCCGTTTTTTTCACCGCCGCTTCTCCGTATTTTTTCGCGGAAGTGCTTTCCGGGATATCCTCTTTCGCCACGGCGACTGTTGCGAAAGTCTCTCCTTCTCCCCAGGGCTCAACGGAACTCATAAGGAGAATGATATTCTTGGGGAACCGGTCCGGATATTCTTCGCGGTCGATGAAACTCCATGAGGGCGGTTTTCCGATCGAGATCCCCTGAACACTGGTGGTTTGGAGTTCAGACTCAGGAGGGAGCTGAATGTCGTTCCCCCCGCTCCCGCATCCGGAGGCAAAAAGGAGAATCCCGAAGAGGAAAAGAAGTGTTCTTGGCTTCATGTGCCGTGGAAAAGCAGGGTATATTTTCCCAAAAAAAGCGGGAAAGAGCAAGAGAAAGCATAGGGAAGCACAAAATACAAAGTACAAAATACAAAACCAATGAAAACGAAATCTTTCCTCGTGAATACTGAAATTACATTTTCTTGTCTTTCACTTTTTCCTGTTTTTGTGCTTTGTATTTTGTACTTTGTACTTCTTATTCTCTCCAGGAATCCTCTCCTCTCCAAGAATAACCAAGAATGAATCAATGACATAGTCCGCCCGAGAGAGATCCTGTCCCATATTCCGGTCGATCCCGACGACTGTCATCCCCGCGGCTTTTCCCGCGGCGACTCCGGGAACGGAATCTTCGAAGACCAGACATTCTTCCGGTTTTGCACCCAGTCTTTCCGCTGCCTTCAAATATAGATCCGGACTCGGTTTTGATGGCACTTCAGGCGTTTTATGGATGATGACGGAAAAGTATTGGCGGATATCGAGGTCTCTTTCCGTGAGAGCCACTTCCCAGTCGTGGCAGTTGGTGACGATCGCTTTCGGCATTTTTGTATATTTCTTTAAAAACACTTCAGCATCGTCATGAAACCGTACCGGCCTCGGGATTTCGAACATCTTCTCTTTGTTCCTCTCAAGAAATTTCTGAAAAAACTCGTCATCCGCTTCCGGAAATTTTTCTTTCAGGAACCTCCGGAGAGGCGTGCCGGGAGGGATATAAACTCCAGGATGTCCCAACTCTTCCGCCGTTTCGTGCACGCACCGCATGAAATGCTTGTCGCTCCCGTCAACGAGCGTCCCGTCGAGGTCGAAGAGGAAAGCGTCAAATGCGGTGATGTCGAGTCCACCAATGTCCTTCATGAAGAACGGGAAAAGCGAGCCCGGGCATTGTATCACACGATAAGATGGTACAAAAAAAGAAAAATCACATATGAGAAAATATGGACAACTCTCCATTCACGTGATCCTTTTTCTTTTGTGTTTTTTCTTTTTTCTTTTGTCAAATCATGCCATTTGAGTGAAAATTCGTATGATTTGAATTCGGCACCATGACAAAACGGGATGACATCGTCGGCTTCTGCAACAAGCTCCTGAGAGTGAAAGAGATCGAGGATGCCTGGTGCGAGAACGGACTCCAGGTGGAAGGGCCTTCGCAGGTAAAACGGATCGCGCTCGGTGTATCCGCAACCCTCGAGTTCCTCAAAAAGGCGGCTTCATGGGGCGCAGAAATGTGCATCGTCCATCACGGACTCTTCTGGACGAACGGCGTAAAAACCATCGACGGAGTCATGAAAAAGAGGCTTCAGGTCATACTCTCGCATGATATTTCCCTCGTGAATTACCACATCCCCCTCGATGCCCATCCGGAGATCGGGAATAACGCAGCGCTCATCCGCCTCCTCTCCCTTAAAAATATTCAACCGGTAGAATGTGGTTTTCTTGCTGAATTGAAACGTCCCATGGGTTTTCAGGAATTCGTAAAACTGGTGAAGAAAAAGCTGGGACGGGTGAATTTTTCCGCGGATTTTTCAGGGGAAAAAGTGAAGCGCGTCGGGGTCATCTCCGGAGGAGCTGCTGATTTTGCCGGCGAAGTGAAGGAAGCGGGCGCTGACACGTTCCTCTTCGGCGAACTCCATGAAAAAGATTATCATGCGCTGAAAGAAATGAACCTGAGCTTTGTGGCCGCAGGACACTTCAATACCGAGCGTCTCGGGGTCCAGTTCCTCGGAAAGGAGGTCATGAGAAAATTCCGGGGGATCGAAGTGAAATTCTTTGACGAAGACTGTCCGGTATAATCCGTTTATCCATTTCTCCTTCCTCCATGGGATCATTCCTTGAGTTTTCGCTTCCTCTCCACTCAGACGAACGGGGTATGCTCGTTCCCGTGGAGCTTAATGATCAGTTTCCGTTCCCTGTCCGGAGAGTGTATTTTCTCCAGAACATCCCTCCCGGCGAGACACGCGGTGCGCACTGCCATCTCATCGAAAAAGAAGTGTTCGTCTGCATTCATGGGACATGCCGCGCTCTCGTCGATTCAGACGGAAAAGGAAAAAAAGACGTGTTTCTTGACCGTCCGGAGAAAGCGATTTTTGTCGGAACGGAAGTCTGGCATGAGTTCGATTCCTTTTCAGAAGATGCGGTACTTCTCGCCTTCTCCTCTACCCATTATCTTCCCGGTCCGGAAAATTACCTCAGTGATTACGGAGCATTTCAAAAACTGATTTTTGGCTCCTGATCGTTCGTTCAGAAAACTTTACTGTTTTCTTTCGGTCTCTTCATCCGTATAATCCCGTTCGACATCCCATTACCCCCAATCGTCCGTGAGCAGATATCTCTCACCGAAGCTCGTGATCGCAGAGGCGTGGGAAATCACCCGGGATCATAACAAACGGCTTTTTTGGTACGGCTTCATCCCCGCGTTCTTCGGGATGATCGTGGGGACGGTGTATGTTCTCTACCAGGCGGTCGCATTTCGGCATTATTTCCTCGGAGAAAAAGACAAAGTGAACTATCTTGAGATCTTTTCGAGAGCATGGGATTTTATTTTCACGTCGCAGATCCCGACATGGCTTATTATCACAGTCGCTGTTATTACACTTATCGGATATGTGTTCTTCCCTGTCTTCTCAAGAGGAGCACTTGTATTCCTCATCGAAAAAATCATCAAAGGGGAGGAGCCGGAGAAGGAGATACAAACAGGGTTCATGCGGTTTATTCCTCTTTTTGAGTATTCCGCAGTGAAGAACGCGGTCGATCCGAAAAGCTTCTTCACCGAGGCTTCGTTTGTCCTTCGGAACCTGGGATCCGGTCTTTTCCGCCTCTTCCTCATCCCCCTCATCGTTTTTTCTTTCTTCGGTCTCATCGCACTTTTCTTTTTCGCCTATGTCCCTCAGATCATCGTGCTCCAGAGAGAAGGTCTCATGACCGGGATCACGAGATCGTCAAAGCTCGCCTTTACTTATTTCACCGAGACCTTAACGCTCTTTCTTCTCTTCCTTCTCATCGAACTCCGGGTCCTCATCAATATAATCATCATCCTTTTTCTTCCGATCGCTGTTTTTGCTATTTCCGGATTTTTTGCCGCAAAACTGCTCACCGGCGTTGGTATTGTTCTTTCTGTCATCGTCGGGCTCATTCTTCTCACCTTCGCATCGCTTCTTTCCGGGACACTTGAAATATTCTCGGTCGCGATCTGGACGATCGCATTCCATACGCTTACCCCGGATGAGGAAAAAACCACAAAACTGTAACTCATTCTCCTATATCCTCTTTGCAGTAAGGATCATCCTCTTCTGCGCTGTGCCGGGAGGCCAGCAGGTCATGAGGGTGGATATTTCATAGTCCGCGGGCTGGTCGAGGACATCCGTATCTTTCGGTGAAATGATCTCTTTGCTCGTCACCTCATACGAATATTTCTGCTGGTCGTAATAAACGGTGTACGTATCACCGACCTCAAGTTTTCCGAGAAGAGAAAAAATCTCCTTATAATCTCCCGGATCCCAGGCGTAATAGGACGAGTGGCCGGTGAGGAAAAAGTTGCCGTTCTGTCCGGGTTTCGCCGTCCCCGGATAATGGACGACTCCGCTCTGGAGTCCTCCCTGAATGTCTTTTTCTAACTGCTTCCAGTCTTCACCGAGGAGGGAATCTATTCCGATCCCGTTCACGATAGGGGCATTGATCCCGATTTTCGGGATGACAATACGGTTGTCGATCGGGATCACCTGAATATTCATGGGAAAGAGCTTTTCCGAAATATGTCTTTCAATTCCGGCCACGGGGAGAAGCTTCGGACGACTCGCAAGGACTTTCGGTCTCTCATTTGTGACCGCAAGGAGATCCTGCTCCATCGCCTGTCTCTCTTCTGGATAGAGATAGTAACGCGCAATCTGATAGTACGCTCTGAAATTGATCGCGGAGAGAGTAATGAGGAATATCACCGTGCTCGTTGCGAGGAATTTTATGATTTCCCCCATCGCCCGGAAGCGTTTCCCAAATGCCGGGGATGAAGATTTCGATACGGCCTCTCTCTGGGAGAGCGTCGCGTACATCGTTTTTCTGATCTCGTTCCTGAGGAGGAGGATCGCTCGGATGACTTCCTTTTTCTCCTCATCACTCATGACCGTCAGGGGAACCTGAAGATTTTCGTCTTGTGGCAATACCTGATGGCTTTTCTCCTGAACACCCGCAGATGAGAGTGAAGTCTCCGGAAAAGGAATTTTTACCACATCTCCAGCGCTGTCAGCAGCGACTTCCTCACACGGCTCTGTGGCATTGTTCGTATTCAGAACATCTCGTTTCGCAGGATAAATCTCTTCGATCCGGATTCCCTTATGCTCTTCGGGGTTCTCTGCGATCATCTGAGCGCCCTTGGCTTCACCGACATCGACGACTATTCGCTTCTTCGCCACCCGTTCTTTTTTTTCCTGTTTTTTCGGTCTTTTCATCCGGAGGGTTTTCTCCTGCTCCTTTTTCTCCTTCATCCTTTCCTCTTCAACAAGAACAGGTTTGAGGTGGATTTTCCTCGAGAGACGATAGGCTTCTCCGTCGACAGGATCTTCCTCCTTCATCCCCGGGACTTTCGTATGGAGGGAGAGGGACGAGAGATCTATGCGCTTTTCCCGGCTCCTCAGATTGAAGGCGATGTCGGTCATACCATCGTCTCTGTCCTTATCATTGCCGTCTGACGGTGATCGAGAATTCAAGGGATGCAGAGAGAAATTGGGTGATATTATTACATCGTTATTGCTTTTTGTCCATTTTTTTCTGGAATTTCTATTCATGTAATTCTAACATAATTCCGTGCTCCCTGAAAAGACATTTTCTCCCGGAAAATCTTTCCGCTAATTTTATCGTCCGTGCTCTCTCCAGAGGTCATTGCGAGAGCTTCCTCCACTTTTCGAAAAGGGGGTCTGACTCATCTTTCCCTATTCTCTCCAGATGATTTCTCCTCTGCCGGAATGCTTCATAGAGTGCGATCGCTGCAGCAACAGAAACATTGAGGCTCTGTGCGAATCCTAGCTGCGGGATGATGACATTCCCGTCAGAGAGGGAAAGCGCCTCTTCTGATACTCCCCTTGTTTCGTTTCCAAATACAATGGCGGTCCTCCCGGTGAAGTCGACATCATGGACCGGCACTGCTTCAGCAGAGAGATGGGTTGCAAGGATCCTGAATCCCGCATTCTTGAGCTCCTGAAAACATTTTCCCGGAGAGTTGAATTCGTGGAAAGTGAACCATTTCTTGGTGCCGGATGAGCTTTTTTTCCCGATCACGGGGAAAATCTCCGAATTGTATATAAGATAAACATCAATGATCCCGAAAGCATCTGCAGACCTGAGAATGGCACCGACATTATGGGGGTCCCAGATGTTTTCGAGGACAACAGTGAGATCCGGCTGCCGGAAACGGATGACCCGACGGATTCTTGCTTCTCTCTCAGGAGTCATAGTTTGAATTTATTGCATGGTCGCCCTGGCAAATGCTCCTCCGAAATCCTTACAATAGAGCCAGATTTCCGTGTATTGGCTCGCGTCTATTGAGATGGGGACAGGATATTTCTGATATCCACTTGAGTTTTTTACATCCGTGATCTTCGCCTTCGGATCAAATCCTTTGTATCCGAAATATGCCTGGAGTCCGGATGGACAATCATCGGAAAGAAAGTCGTCCCGGAGCACAAAGAAATACTCGATCCCGTCACGGGTAAGAGCGCCTCTCCCACCGGCGCTCGACTGGAGGACCGGAGAAAATGTCCCTTCAGCGAGAAGCTCCTCGTTTTCCAGAACAGGAGGAAACTCTTCTCCTCCATCAGGCTCTTCTTCATCATCGATCCCTCCCGAATCCCTTTCTATTTCTTTCAGGATCATCATGATGATGTATGCCATTTCACCCCGGGTGAGTTTTGCATCATAACCAGAAATCGTACCGGGAACCGCATTGAGCTCTTCTAATTTCTCAATATACGGCATATACCAAATCCTATTTTCCCCGACCTCAAATCCGAACGCGAGTACGATGATCTTCGCGGCTTCGACAAAATTTACTTCGTTCGCAGGCTGGAAAGTCCCGTCCGGATATCCGTTTACGACATTCATCACCTTCGCCATACAGATGAAGGAGGAAAACCAGTCTCCACGAAAGACATCCGGAAAGAATATATTTTCGTCATTCGGAGAGAGATACTGGGAAACGCAAGCAGCATTGAGTATGCTCTCATATGCGGCTCCAACAATGATCTTTGTAAGCTCCGCCCGGTTGATGGTCTGATCAGGCCGGAATGTCCCGTCGGGATAGCCGCCTGCGATTCCGCGGTCTTCTACAAACTGGATTGCTTCTGCATAAGGATGATACGGGGAAACATCAGAAAATCCAGCTTTGGCGGCAGGAACAAAAAGAGTGGAACAAAGAATTCCGATGATTCCGGAAACAATACGAACTTTCATAACGGTTTGAAATTAATCTCTTAAGCGGGCGGCATTATACCGGAAATGCATCGGGAAAAAACATCGATTTTATTCGATTCTTTCTCCGATAAAGACCCTCCTCTTGAGATTTGTTCCAGGGGGATGGCAGGTCATGAGAGTCGCGATTTCACGGTCCAATGGCTGCTCTAATACAGAAGTGTCCGCAGAAGGAATGATTTTATCTTCGTAAATCCGATAGACATATTTCCCATGATTGAAATAGATGGTGAAGGTGTCTCCGATCTTCAGATTCGCGAGATCTGCAAAAACGGTCTTGAATTTTCCGGGATCGTTCGCATAGAACGAGGAATGGCCGACAATAAAGACGTTCCCCATCATCCCCGGCTCCGCCGTGCCCGGATAATGGACCACCCCGTCCCTGAGCGCGGTCATGATCTCCTGATCAAGGTTTTTCCAGTCTCCCGCGACGAGCTCTCCCCCCCCGACATTGCTGATGATCGGAACTTCTTTCCCCAGGGACTCGATGACGAGTTTGTTGTCTGGCGGAGTCTCTGCGATCATTCCCATTTCAAGATCGGCATACGTCTTCGATGGCTTATCAATGAGATCGTTTTCAAGCCGATAGACGATTTCAGCGACCTCGGCTCTTGTGACCGGATCGTTCATCGCATCAATACTTTCCGGAATCGCATTTCTCTCTTCAAGCGCTTGGACATAGGGTTGGTACCATTCGTAATCACCTCCAAACTCATCAGCAGGCATTTGAAGAGTAAGTGTAATGATTTTTGCTGCTTCGACAAACGTGACCTCCTTTTCTGGTGCGAATGATCCGTCGGGATATCCATTAATAATACCGTTTTCAATGGCAAGACAGACATACGGAGCATACCATTCGTCCATCAGGACGTCAGGAAAAGTGACGTAGTACCAGTTCCGTGCACGATATTCGCCGATGCAGGATTGAGAATCCTCTTCCCCATAGACCAGATTCATCATGACTTTTGTAAATTCTGCCCGATTGACCCTCTGGCTCGGACGAAAAAACTGTCCGTCTCTATACCCGGACATGATCCCCTCTTCCGTCACATAGTGTATCGCGTCCCGCATATCATGGTAGGAGGGAACGTCTTTGTATTCCGCATTGGTCTGAACCCATAAGAGATACGGAGAGAGGAGTGCCGCGAGGATGAAAAAATATCTTTTCATGTGGAGAGTGATGAAAACAGGAGGAGTGAGGTCGCTTTCCATTTCATTTCTCTTCTCATAAAATAATCATCGGAAAGAGAAGATACGCTTTTGCTCCTCCATGCATATTGTACTCCTCTTCATCGCTCTTCTCCCAGGGATTGTACTCCTTGTCCTTTTTTACCGGGCAGACCGCTATGAGAGGGAGCCGGGAAAAATGATCATCCGGCTTTTTCTTCTGAGCGCCGTTATCACGATTCCGCTCGCCCTCGTCTTTGAAGGCATCCTCAGCCTTTTTCAGCCGGGCGGACTCATCGGCATTTTCTTTTCTGCGTTTCTTTCCGCTGCCCTCGTCGAAGAAATCCTCAAATATTGGATGGTCAAAAAATTCGCATATGGAAAGCCTTTCTTTAATGAGGTGATGGATGGGATCGTCTATGCGGTAACGGTATCCCTCGGCTTTGCGACGCTCGAAAACATCCTCTACATTCTTCCGGAGGGAGAAAATGGTGTTGCCCTTGCGATTATCCGGGCGCTCACCGCTGTTCCCGGACACGCCCTTGATGGAGCGATCCTTGGATATTTCATGGGAATCGCGAAATTTTCTCCATCAGACAAAAGGAAGACCGAGCTCATGCGAAAAGGGATACTTCTCGCGATCCTCTTTCACGGCCTCTATGATTTTTTCATCTTCAGCGGCTTTCTCGCGCTCCTTATTCTGCCCCTTCTCGTCATTCAATTCCGATATGTTCTCATCTGCATCCGCGAGGCTCATGAACAGTCACCGCGGGAAGGCCTGTCCCTCGAACTGAGATCTCTCTTTTCCGGGCTCTCATTGTGGGATTATGTGAAATGGGTGTTCGGGATGATCCTCTTCATCCTCTCCTTTATCATCCTCTTTGGTCTTATCGGGATGGCGGTCGGTTCAGAATCTTTTTCCACAGGGGATTATATCGGGATCGGCGTTCCATTCCTCCTCTCCTCGTTCATCATGTTCCTCCTCTTCCGGAGCGTCTGGAGAAAGAAGAGCGCCATTTTAGCGCACAGGTAGAGACGGAGCATTCTCCGTCTCTACCGTTGTATCGAAATCGTTTTACAAGGAGGGGTCGAACGAATCGACATCATCGAGATAATCTCCCGTGACATCGATGTTCTCATCAATCACATCGAGATCTCCTGTAAACCATTCGTCTTCTCCGTCACCGGAAGAGGCGTCCTCCTGGAAATAGAGCCGGTACATGATCTCGACCAGATCTCCGCGCGACATATCTTTCGCGGGATACACGTTTCCCGACCGGTCTGAGTCGAGAAGCGCATGATCCTTTGCATACTGCATGTATTTCGAGAACCACTCGTTCACGGGAACATCATTGTACGGTTTTTCGGTGAGATCCGCGTAGAGTGTGTTCGGATCGATTTCCCCTGCGAGGGTGACGATCTTAAGACTTTCCACGAGATTCACGGTGTTCGTCGGACGGAAGTCGCCTTCGGGATATCCTTTCACGATATCTCCGTCATATGCAGCCTTGAGATAAGGAGCATACCATTCCGTTGCAGGAGTGTCGGGAAAAGGGAGTTCTGAGACGGCTTCGGAGATGACGTAATCAAGCGAGAGGAGGATGATCTTCAGCGATTCGACGCGGTTGATGAGCTTATCCGGTTGGAAAGTGCCGTCAGGATACCCTCCGATGATGCCCTGTTCCGAAAGAGCAGCGATCGCTTCATAGTTCTTGTGTGTTGCGGAAACATCCGGAAAAGTCCTTGCATGGGCAGTCCCGGCGAATGCGAAGAAAGCTGCGAAAAACAGACTGAGAAATTTTTTCATAGTCCAAGGATAAAAATGAGGAAATCAATTGACGCACGCGATCATCGCGGTCTCAAAATGGAAAACATCCGTCATGAGATCGTCGACGAGAAACTGGAAATATATGGTCGTATTTTCCGCGTACATGACGAGGAGCTCTTTCAATTCCTCATTCGTCATATCGTCAACGTTCGCATAGTTTTCCTTCATCTTGTTGTAGAAGAGTGCTTCTATGGTATTCTGCGCCTGTTCGAGATCGGCCCGGATATCTTCCATGATCGCCCCGGCAGCCGGGCAGTCCTCATCGAGATCTGCTTCGAGAATATCGACGAGCGCGGACACTTCAGCGGTCACGGTCTCATAGTTGGAAATGAAGAGATCGTGGACTTCTGCAGTCTCCGTCTGGTCAATGGGGCAGTCGGCAGCGGCAAGGATATCGAAAAGACCGTTGAAATTATTCACATGCATGGTCTTCACGGCATCAACGACATCTTTCATCTGTGTCCGGACATCTTCGGGAAGCCGGGTCATCGCATCGAGCTTCGCCTTCACCCATGTCGACCGTTTTGTGGACACCGACTCGATCCGGTCCAGGAATTTTTGAAATTTCCCTTCTTCGATCCGCTTTTGTATGAGTGCGCAGGGGGAGAGATCTGAACCATCGAGAGGGTTCGCAATTTCTGCCCAGGACGGGGAGGATCCTGCGACAAATCCGAGCGCGATCATCGCAAGAAAAAGAAAAGAGAAAATCTTTTTCATAGGGAAAGGATAAAATGATGGAGACATGCGGATTATCCCGCCATTTTTTATCTTGAGTCAAGAGTTGTTCATGCTTCATTCATGCACGCTCAGTCTTTCACCACATGGTTCTCCTCACGAGAGAATCATTCATGAACAGAGGTCTCTGTGTCTTCCTTCTGCTTTTCCTCAAGGAGGACTTTTTTAATGTTCTGAATGACGGCTATCCTTCTCTCCCACGTCATCGGCGTTGTTTCAATAATGTCATATGCCGCCTGAAGGGTTTTCAGCATGTCACCCCTGATGATCGATTCATCAATGCCGAACAATTTTTTCATGAGACTGAGAAACGGAGTGACTGCCGGATCATCCCCGTCCCCGTTCCTTTCCTTCACCTTGTTCGTTTCCACGACTTCTACGCGGGTAAAGACCATTCTTCCCGTCTCATCCGGCAGCGGGATGATGTATTCACCGGGATCCGCTCCTTCGATTCTCAGGCCATATTTGGTCTCTATTGCACTTTCCGCGATGGGGGCTCCTTCTATTCTCACCGTGTCTTCCTCCTGAGGGGATGGAAAGACAATGAACACGCTGTCCTCGGAGAGATGGGTGTGAACATACCCCGCTTCTTCCAGCGCTGAGAGCGACTGGGCGATGGTGATGAGAATATCAAGCCGGGAAAACAGATTTAAATCGAATGATGCTTCGAGGCTTTCCCTGAGCGTCGCCTTTTTCTCGATTTTTTCACGGAGGACCCAGACCCGGTATTCCCCTTTCCTCTCATCGGCCTCAAAAATGACTTCAAAGAGCCCGGGGAAGAGCTTCGTGTATTTCACGCGGACTTCATTGAGCCGGGATATGAATTGCTCTCTTTCCTCCTTGAATCGCATCGCTTCGTCTTCATTCGAAAATATTTCAGGGATTCCAATATATTTTTTACGAAGCATGCTTTCAAATTCAACGAGCGACGTGAGCGTTCCTTTGGTCGTCAAATACCGGCCTATATTACCGCTCTTTCGTATGAAATTTCCGACCATGACATTCCCTGCTCCAAAATCCTCATCCCCATCCAGTGGTTCTTCATGAGAGGGAAGAAAGACTGTTTCTTCTTTTTCTCCCGATGGAATTGTCCTTCTCGGGAGCGAGCCCAGTACCTCCTGGATCTCCGCAAGAGCAGGTCTTACGAATTGTCTTATCCCCAGCTCGTCATCCTCGCCGGGCTCTGATATTTCATCGATGAGGTTCATGAGACGACCCGGAGAACAGCCCCGGAGCTCCGCAAGCAGGCCCTTTTCAAGGATGGTATCGAGGAGCATCGAAACATCCCAGCTGAACGGACGTTTTCTCCAGTCAGGATCGCACATTCTCGTGACCAGGGATTGTATCCAACTCGGCACAGAAGAGGGATACTCCAGTTTCAGAGACATATTTTGCGCTTTTATGTGCATCATCCCGAAAGGATTTTTTAAAAAAATATCCGGCGTATTCCCCGTGAGGATATAGTAGAACGTGAGTCCGAGGGCATACATATCGAATGCGAGCGCGAACCGGTTTTCTTCCACCGGGTCACCTTCGATGTCTGATGGGATTCTGGAAAGAAGGTATTCTCCGGGAATATAGATGGGCGAGCCAAAAGGCTTCCCTCCGAGTTTGATATCGCGGATATAATCCTCGAATGTCCGGGTGAGATTGAAATCAATGATCCGGGGGTGCTTCCCCATCACACAGACATTTGAAGGCTTGATGTCTCTGTGGATCAAACCATGGTCATGGAGATGGCGGATTCCTGACACAATCCCTGACATGAGCTTGAGCGCATCTTCAAGGGTGATGAGATTCTGGTGGACATAATCACAGAGTCCGGTCCCGGCGAGCTCGGATATATTGAACTTTTGTTCATTCTCATCATTGACCTCACCCCAGAACGTGGCGACGTTCGGGTGGAATGGTATTGTCGTGAGGCGCTTCCTTGCCCTTTGGAAAACACGCTCTTCGTCATTCTCGAGAGCGGAGTTGAATTCGTTCTCGTGCGATTCCCGCACTGCCATGGAGAGCCCCGTATAGTTTTCCTCCTCGCGGGAAACACGGTGCTGCCCACCGCTCCCGAGTTTTTCCCGTTTCCGGACCGGGACTGCAATGGGATATCCGAACAATGCACAGAAGAGGATTTTATTCGTCCGCTCATTTATTTTTCCTTCCATCTCTCCAATGAATCTCGTTTGTTCCTCGCTGAGTTTTCCTGTTCTCATCATCCGTGCATGGGCTTCGTTCATGATCGACTGAAGAGCCCCATCTTCTTTGAGTTCCTCGAGTGTTTTTGTTTCCATGAGCTTCCGGAGTTTTCTTCCTGAAGAAAGGATTATTTCACAGATATCCCGGTGAAATCCGGGAAATCTTTCGAGTGCTTCCGATGAGGGGAGATGGATCTCGCTCACGATGAATCTCTAGGAAAGTGAAGTGAAGGTGAGGATTATAGTGAGAAGAATAATCCTGTTCAAGCGTTTTCTCAGAAAAGATCAAATATCGGGAAAAAGCTGACTTCAGCACAAGAGGTTAGTAATCAACATGTTCAAAGTCGGCTACAAAAAAACATCTCGCATCATTCCGAAATGTCCGGTATATGGTCGGGAACCTGCCAATGGTTATTTTCAGTTTCATTTTACGGCTGAACTCAAGAAAAAGCGATATATAAGGGAGATTGGCGAAGAGAAGCGCTTTATTGAAGAGGTGTACTTGGAGGAGCGGGATCAGGTGGAGGATGGGCGGTTGGTGGGAGTTTGAGTATTAGGGCGAGACGGGAGATAGAACTACCCACTTGTTTTGAAGTGGTCACGAGTTGTGAGCAGTTGAAGAAGGCTCTTTATTTTTCCTGACAAATTATTGGAATTGTGGAGAATATTTTACCTGACCAAGATTTTGGAAGTTTTACAGACCGGTGTAGCAAACACTGAGCATGTCGTTGCAGATTGGACAGACATTATCCTCATCATAAAGCTCGTATTTTTCCATGAGGTTTTTGCAACCACCGCAGATGTGATCAAAGTTATTGAGCTGTTCATTCGGCGTGTTTACGCCA
>JBGSON010000032.1:0-80711 GCA_041739085.1 Candidatus Altimarinota bacterium
AGAAAATGTCAACCAAGAACCCGGTGTGTATTTTTCCTGGCCGGAGTATGCAATAGCGATGACTCCTGATCTGCGCTTGGGTATAATGGGTATAGAGTGCTGTATTCACTATTCACCGTAAAATGAAGGATGAAAACATTCCGTCATCGTCCCCAGTGAGAGAACGAGATATCGTGAAGTCGATTGGGGAATTTCTTGGAAATCTCACCGGCCATTTCAACCGCATCGCCATTTTCTGCAAGATCTTTGTGCTCGCCTTCCTCGGGTTCTTCATGGTCTCCCGCGGTATTACGAACATCGTCTTCGATTTCTTCCCTCTCTGGGGGAATCCAAGGGGGACGACCGATGCGCTTGAGTTCTGGAACATTATATTTCTTGTCGTCGGGATTCTCTTCTGCTTTTTTGTATTGAGGCGGATATTCTGGCCGAGGATCGAGATCGAAAGCTTCCGCCCGACGCTAAAAATCAATTTTAAAAAATGGACGCTTATCATGCCAAATCCGGTGCTCAGGCCTATGGAATTCCTCTTTGTCACGTCTCACCCTCTCTATTTTTTTCTCGACATCCTCAATGTTTCTGTTGCGTGGATTTTTGCATACATCGGAAGCTATGACAGTCCGTTTCTCGATCCGACGAACAATGGGGTCAATTATTTCTGCTATCTCCTCTTTTTCTGGCTCACGCTTTCATATGCTGTTTTCCGGCAGTTCTCATGGTATGTGCTGAAGCGGAAAGTGAAGGTGAAAGAGAGGGGAATATTTATTATTAAGCCGCTGCTCACGCTTTATCTCATTCTGGCGTTTATCGGAGGACTCACCGCCATCATAATGGTCGTGGATTCATGATGGAAAGGCACAAGAGAAAAAGGAGTTATCGCAGGTGGTGCCAGTCAAAGATGAAGAAAATCATGGCATCGATTTCAGAGGCAGGGACTTCCTTATGCTTGTTCATGAATTCGAGTTCTTTTTTGGAATTTCCGGGCGAAACAGCTTTTCCACTTTGTCTTTCCCGATATTTCTCTGAGTAGTATTCCTGGTGTGTGTCCACAAAATCTATCGCCGCGAGATACGCTTTTAAGTAATCACGGAAGAGACGGCCGCAATCCTCAAGTATTCTCTCCGAATGATAGGAATGGAGTCTTTTCACCGCTCTCTTCAGATCTTTCCCGTATGAACCGTATTCAACAAAATTCCTGACCATGGAGAATAATCTCTCCTCGAAAGTAAATGGTTTGCGTTTCATAGGGACAGCAAAAATGTTTTTGAGAACTACACAATGGGCACAAAGAAGTTTTTCTTTTGTGCGTTGTGTTTTGTTCTTTGAGCTTTAGAAGTCCACCTGATACACCTTTGCCTCATCGACGACGATGAGCGTCTGGGGCGCCTTTGCCCACATCTTCTTTAGCGTCCCGACGTTCTCAAAGACGACCTGGCGGCTGTATTCCGCCTGATTCTGACCTTTGAAGAACACATAGACGGTAGATTTCGACGGATTGAGCATGAGGATATATTCGAGCTCTGTATCGGTGTAGATCTGAGTAACGCCTGCAAGTGCATCCTCCGGCGCGCCGGTGATTTCATACTCTTCCTGAAATCCCTTCAGGAACTTCAGGAGATTCCCTTCGCGGGTGAAGACATAGACGTATCCGTCAATCCCGAATGAGAGTGCTCCTGAGATATCGTATTCTTCCTGGAAATAGGGAACAGCGACCCCGTAATTATCAGTCTTCCGTTCGTATTTCCAGATCTGACTGTCTTCGGGAGAGAGCAGATAGAGATACTTGGCATAGGTCTGCATCTCGACACTTTTTTTCCAATTGTCGTCTTCAGTTTTCGCGAGCGAGAACTGTCCGTCCGCAACATCATATTCGAAGATCTTCCCTTTCGCATCGGAAAAAACCATTTTCTGTTTGTTGAGAAATGGTGTTCCGCTCGTCATGAGGTCTTCAGAGGAGAGAGGGATGACATTTTCCACGTTGTCGAGGACGATCCGGAAAAGTGTGTTCGCATCAAAGGCATACCATTCGCTCTCGTATTCGAAGACGCCGACCGCATTGACTTCATTCTTTCGTGATTTCAGATTCGCCATCTCTTTCGGAGTGGAGATGCGCGTGATGTTATTGATGCGGTCCCGGATCTGGGAAGCCTGCTCTGCATAAGCGGCTGCTTCAGCGCGAAAGTATTCGGAGGAGAGGATCTTCTCCAGGTCGCGGTCGACTTTGTTGAGATTCGCATTCGCCATATCGACTTCCCCCATCGTCTCCTGGTCCTCGATGGTACTCAATGTATCGCGGACTTCGTTGAGTATGTTCTTGTAACTGTCGTATTCTTCCACTTTGGTATTCCCGGAAAGAGAGGAGATGAAAATATAGATGACGATGAGTCCGAGAATGCCGAGGACAAGGGCAAGAAAAGGTTTCTGGTCACCGTTCCTCAGTTTCCGGAAAAAGGACGTGAAGAGATCAGGGATGGATTTGAAAAACGAGACTCCGTTTCCCGCTTTTTTGAACCCGTCCCTCTTTTCTTTCTCCTTTTCCAGGGGGAGTTTTTCGAGAGTATCCTTTTCCGCGTGGAAGAGGACGAAGGTCGAGTCTTCTCCTGCCAGCCGGAGAAGCTCTTCAGCGGCGTCTTTTCCTTCGACGATGCCCGTCGAGAGCATTTCCGAGAGCTGGTGCTGTGTCGCATGCCGGAGGAGCCGCTCCGTGCTGAAAACGACATGATCGTCTTCCTCGATGTCGCCGCTCGCGATGTTCACAAAGATATCTCCTCCCCCCTCCTTCGCAGAGAGCCCGTCAGAAATGGTGGTGAGAGTCGTCTTCCGGATGAGATATCCTTCGGCATTGCCCGCAACGGTAATGTGGAGCGTCTGCTGGGCGAAGAGTCCGATGAGGATGGAATGGAGCCGGAAGAAGTCGGGATCTGCAACGATCTCGTTCTCCGCGATCTGCGCATTCACGATTTTCAGAGCTTCTTCAAATCGGTCATAGGGGTCCTCATGCGAGAGCGTTTCAAAATACGCAGTCCTGATGGTCTCCCAAATCGTACTCGCAAATTCTTTTTCTCCATCCGGACCGGAAAAGATCATCCACATTTCAGTTTTATCGGCTTCAAGCCTTTTTTTCTCTATGATCTCCGTTTTTTCTTTTTTTTGGGAAATATGTTCTGCGCTGAGGATCTTTTTCATCATTTTCCCTGGAGTGAAATCTAGTGCAAAGCCTACCAGAAAACAAAAGTGAGAAACAAGAGAAACCCAAAAGAAAAAGCACAAAACACAAAGGACAAAACTAATGGAAGTCAGTTTTATGGAAATGAACCCGATAAACAACAATTCTTTTCTGTTTTGCGTTTTCTCTTTCTTCTTCTCATGACTACGAATATTCGCATGAGACAAAGAGGATCAGCGGACTCCACGCCCCGGGGAAAACATTTTTTAAACCGGGAGATTTTGCCCGGGGAAACAGGGTGCTGGTATAATCCTCTCCGATGAATGTCAGTTCTCTTATCCGGCCGCCGCTCGATACCCCTCTGGTGAAGAGAGCGATCGAATTTGCGAAGGAGAATTTCACCGGCGGACAGCTCAAAAAAATGGGATCGATCGTGAGGAGGATCCTCCTCTGTTCGCCTGACGAAAAGACACTGGTCTCGGGAATACTCGCCGTATCCATTGAGAAAGAGAATCCTCCTTATCATGAGATCGAAGCGATATTTGGGAAGGACATCTGCACCATCCTCCTTTCACTCGAGAAGCTTGATATTCTGAGCACTGTCTCGATCGAGCAGCCGGAAAACCGGGCAGAGATCCTCCGGAAGATGTTCCTTGCCCTGGCGAAAGATATCCGGGTCGTGATCATAAAAATCGCGGTCCACATTCAGGCACTCGATGATTTTCAGACACTTCCCAAGAAAAAAAGAGATGAGCTTGCGAAAGAAGCGCTCAATCTCTTCTCTCCCATCGCATCCCGCATCGGGATCTATCAGTTCAAGAGAGAGCTCGAGGATAAGGCTTTCGCCTATCTCTATCCGGAAGAATACCATCAGATCGCGAAGGAGATCCGTTCACTTGCCGCACACCGGAAAAAAGTCCTGGAAAAGGGGAAGGAGGACCTCATCGCACTTCTCAGAGATGCAAGGATCGAAGGAGAGGTACAGGGAAGGATGAAAGAACCGTACAGCATTTATCAGAAGATGAGGAATCTTCAGAAAAACATACTCTCGGATATCTATGATATTTTTGCTTTCAGAGTGCTCGTCCCAAAAATCTCTGACTGCTATACCGTCCTTGGCCTCATCCATGAAAAGTGGAAAGTCCTCACTTCCCGATTCAAGGATTACATCGCTATGCCGAAGCCGAACGGGTATAAATCAATCCATACTACGATATTTGAATCCCTCGGCGGGAGCGAGGAGATGTTTCCGATGGAAATCCAGATCCGAACAAAAGAGATGCATCTCGAAGCCGAATTTGGTTCAGCGGTCCACTGGAGCTACAAGGAAGGAAATGAGGAAATGCCGGTTGAAAATTGGTTTTCAGAGATCGCGCAAGCGAGCAAAGATCTCAAATCTGCAGAAAGTTTTGAGATATTCGCAAAGGATTTCCTCGGAGACCGTATTTTTGTGCTCACGGAGAAAGGTGACGTGAAGATCCTCCCGGAAGACGCTACTCCCGTTGATTTCGCTTATGCGGTGCATTCTGACATCGGAGACCACTGCCAGGGGGCGATGGTAAATGAAAAGATCGTTCCCCTCCACTACAAGCTCCAGAACGGAGATGTGGTAAAGATCATCACTTCGAAATTATCTTCCCCTCGGGACTCCTGGCTTTCGCTCGCCGTATCCTCAGCGGCAAAGCAGAGGATACGACAGTATCTGAAGAAGCATGACCAGGAATATTTTCTCCGAGAAGGAAAAAAGACATTCAATGAATCTCTACGAAAGCTCAATGCAAAACCCCTTGACGGTACGCTCAGCATTCTTCGCGATGCGGGAGCGAAGAGGGAATTGAGCCTGAGGGAGAGAGAGGATATCCTGAAGAGGATCGGGAACGGATCACTCAAGGCACATGTGATCGCACGAAAAGTGATCATCCCGTATAAAAAGGAAAAGAGGGACATTGCGAATCGGGGTTCTCTGTCAAACGGTGATGATACCGGGGTGATCATTTCGGGAGAGAGCGGGTATGAGTGGAAGAAAGCGAAATGCTGTAATCCCGCTCCCCGCGATCGGATCATCGCGTACACGACGAGAGGAGGGAAATTCACCGTTCATCACCGGAAATGCAGGACTATAAAAAACCTCGACATCCAACGGCTTCTCGGAGCCCGGTGGGAGACGAGCGATCCTCCGGAGTTCGGTCATTTCCTCATCCGTGGATTTCTCCGGAGGACGGAGCTCGTGAAGAGAATAACAGAATGCTGTTTAAAAAACGGGGTGTCACTCATCGAAGCAGCCCCTTCGGAGACTTTTGAAAAGAATGTCCTTTCGGTTGTCGTTGAAGCCTCATCCCGGGAGGACAGAGAAGAATTCACAAAAGAACTCGCTTCTCTCAATGGGGTAGAAGAGATGACAGAGATCAACGAAGACTAACCGCAAAAAACAGGGTTTAGTAGTTCGCGAGGTGGGCAAACGCTTTGTTTGCCTGCGCGATGCGGTGCACTTCTTCACGTTTTTTGAAAGCGTTCCCGGACATTTCCGAGGCCTGAAGGATCTCATCGGCTAGTCTTTGGGACATCGGTTTCCCGAAGGACTTCCGGCATGACTGGACGATCCACCGGATCGCAAGCGATAGTCTTCTTTTCGGAGGGACCTCGCGGGGGATCTGGTAGACGCTTCCTCCCATACGTTTTGCACGGACTTCGAGATTCGGCATGACATTTTGAATGGCGAGATCGAAGACCTCCCGGGGATCCTTCGCCCCCTGGACTTTTCGCTCAATGATCTTAAGCATGTCGCGAAACACTGTCCTCGCAATGCTTTTTTTCCCGTCGCTCATGAGATAATTGATGAACTTTTCCTGGATCTCTGAGGAATTCGAGGGAATGAATAATGCCTTTTTCTGCGCCATAGAATGGAAAGAAAGAAAAAATTACTTCGGTTTTTTTGCGCCATATTTTGACCTTCCCCTTCTCCTCTTCTCAACTCCCTGCGTATCAAGCGATCCCCTCACCACATGGTAGCGTACACCCGGGAGGTCCTTTACCCTGCCTCCGCGTATGAGCACCACCGAGTGTTCTTGCAGATTATGACCCTCTCCTCCGATGTATGCGTTCACTTCCATCATGTTCGTAAGCCGGACTCTGGCAAATTTCCGGAGAGCGGAGTTCGGTTTCTTTGGCGTCAGTGTGCTCACCTTGGTGCATACTCCCCGTTTCTGAGGAGATCCCCTTTTGAGTCCGATAGACCGCGATTTCAGAGTATTGAATGAGTTCAGCATAGCAGGCGATTTCGACTTCTTTGAGCTTTGCTTCCTTGATTTCCTGATCAGTTGATTGATTGTCGGCATACGAACAAAGAGATGAGGAGTAAAAGTGAGAGAGAAATATCATTGAACGTTTTCTTTCTCTTTCAATTGATAGTATTTTTTCCGGAAGATGCTGCCGGCCGGAATGAGCTTGCCAATGATAACATTTTCCTTTAGACCGTCAAGGTAATCCACCTTCCCGGTGGTCGAAGCGTTTACGAGGACCCGGATGGTTTCCTGAAACGATGCCGCGGAGAGCCACGAGTCAGTCGCGAGAGAAATGCGGGTGAGACCGAGGATGAGACGTTCATATTGGGGATGCTTCTTCTTCGGATTGTCCCTGAGAAAGTTTTTTATCTTATGGAAATCAAGAGTCTCTCCGGGAAGGACATCAGGGATATCTCCCGGATCGATGATCCGGACTCTCGAGAACATCTCTTTCACGATGATCTCTATGTGTTTGTCGTTGATCGTCTGTCCCTGTGATGCGTATATGCTCTGAACCTCGTTCGTAATATATCGCTGAACGGTCTTCGTTTCTGTTTTTTCGAGAAGTTCTCGGAGATTGTAGTGGCCATAGGTGAGCGCGTCTCCGATCTTCACCTCATCTCCGTCTTCGATCTTCAGGACATCCGTTGAACGGAAGGAATAGGTCTTTTCCGCTTTTTTCGTATGTTTCACCACGATCGATTTATCATCAATGCGGATCACTTTTCCCGAATAGAGAGCCCTGATGATCTTCTGGCCTTTCGCGAGGATCTGGTTCTCCTTCACGAGATCGCCTTCTTTCACCGAGGTCTTCGCATGATCTCCGATCACATAATGGTCCTCACCGAGATTTTGTGATTTGATATGGAGAAAGACTTCATGATCGCCGTGTTCGATGTGGGCGACTCCGGCAATATCGGAAAGGACAGCCGGCGTCTTCGGCGGCCTTGCCTCAAAGAGTTCCTCAACTCTCGTCAGCCCCTGCGTGATATCTGCTCCTTCGGCGACTCCTCCCATATGGAACGTCCGCATCGTGAGCTGTGTTCCCGGTTCGCCGATACTCTGTGCGGCAATGATCCCGATGGGAGTACCCACCTCGACCGTCTTGTTCGTCCCGAGATCGCGGCCATAGCATTTCTGACAGATCCCTCCTGCTGTCTGGCAGTTCATGATTGACCGGACAACGACACGCTCGATCAGTCTCTTCTGAATCTCACGGACCATCGCATTGTCGATCTCCTCATCCTTCTTCCCGATCACTTCTTTCGTTTTCGGATCGATGATATGTTCGCAAAGTGTTCTTCCATAGATCCTCCGTTCGAATTTTTCTCCGATGGACTGGGATCCGCTCCTCGTGATCTCAAGAGGCTCAGGATTTCCGCAGTCTGATTCGCGGATGATGATATCCTGGACAGCATCCACAAGCCTTCTTGTAAGATATCCTGCTTCTGCCGTTTTCAGGGCGGTGTCAGACTTCCCCTTCCGTCCTCCATGAGTGGCGATGAAGTATTCGAGAATGGAAAACCCTTCTTTCAGATTTGCTTTGATGGGGAGTTCGATCGTTCTTCCGGACGGACTCGCAACAAGTCCTTTGATCCCGCAGAGCTGCGTGACCTGCCCCCAGTTTCCTCGGGCGCCGGAATCGATCATGTAGAAGATGTCATTTTCAGGAAGGGTCTCATAGTTTTTGATCATCACAACCGAGATGTCGGACTTTGCCTGAGCCCAGATTTTTATGGTGTGATTGTATCGTTCATTATCAGTGATGAGCCCCTTCTGATAATGCTCGTTGATTTTGAGCACTTTGTCTGTCGCCTCCCGGATGATCCCTGTCTTCTCCTTGGGGATCTGCATATCATTCATCCCGATAGTGATCCCGGATTTTGTCGCGTAATCAAAGCCGAGTTTTTTGATCCGGTCGGTGATCCTCGCGGTCGTCACCGTATCCGTTGTGTCGTAGTAATCAGAAATGATCCTTTCGAGATGTTTTTTCCCGAAAGTCTGGTTCGCGAATGGAGTCCCGGCGGGGAAAACAGTATTGAAGATGATCCGCCCGACCGTCGTTTCCGTGAGTTTCCCTTCGATCCGGGTCTTGATCTTTGCCTGGAGATCGACATGTCCAAGGTCATGGGCATAAGTCGCCTGCTCCGGAGTCGCAAAGATCATACCCTCGCCTTTCTTTCCGTCATGGGTCTGAGTGAGATAATAGACACCGAGTACCATATCCTGAGTCGGAGTAATGATCGGTTCACCGGAAGAAGGCTTCAGAAGATTTTTATCCGAGACCATGATTTCCCTTGCCTCCCGCTGCGCCTCCGTGGAGAGTGGAAGATGGACGGCCATCTGGTCTCCGTCGAAGTCCGCATTGAACGCGGCACAAACCAGAGGATGGATCTGGATCGCCTTTCCTTCGATGAGGACCGGAGAAAAAGCCTGGATACCGAGACGGTGGAGAGTGGGAGCGCGGTTGAGGAGGACATATTTCCCCTTGATGACGTCGTCGAGAATATCCCAGACGATCTTCTTCCCGGACTGAATGATCTTCTCCGCTCCTTTTACATTATGGGCAAATTCTCCGCGGATGAGTTCGCCGATTATAAACGGCTTAAAAAGCTTCATCGCGAGTTCTTTCGGAAGACCGCACTGATCGAGCTGGAGTTCCGGGCCGACGACGATGACCGACCGTCCCGAATAGTCCACGCGTTTCCCGAGGAGATTCTGGCGGAAGCGACCCTGTTTCCCCTTCAGCATATCAGAGAGAGAGCGGAGCTTTCGTCGGTCTCCAGAAGTAAAGACAGCCCTTCCTCCGCGGGGAGAATTGTTGAGGAGAGTGTCCACCGCTTCCTGAAGCATCCGTTTTTCATTCCTGCAGATGACTTCCGGTGCGCCGATCGCGATGAGCCTTTTCAGTCGATTATTCCTGTTGATGATCCTCCGGTAGAGGTCATTGAGATCAGAAGCTGCGAAACGGCCACCGTCAAGCTGGACCATGGGCCGGAGATCCGGCGGGATCACCGGGAGCTCTGCGAGGATCATCCACTCCGGTCTGATGTTTGCACGCTGGAGTGACCGGATAAATCGGATGCGCTTCAGATGCTTTTTCTGTTTCTGTCCGGTGGATTTTTTCACCTCTGTTTCGAGACCTTCTGCGAGTTCATTGAGGTTGATCTGCTGGAGAATAAGCCGGAGGCTTTCTGCGCCGGTCCCCGCCCTGAAGACATGACCAAATTTCATATTGAGTTCGCGGTATTCCAGTTCGCTCATGAGCGACCATGCCTCGATCGATTCCAGTTCTTTTTTCGCCTTTTCATGAGTTTCGTGGAGTTCATCGATTTTTTTTGCCTGCTCTGCTTCGAGCAGTTCAAGCGCTTCAGGATTTGCTTTTTTCACCTGCTTCATGTCGAGATACTTCTGCTTGAATTCCTCCCTGATCTTGTTCATGTAGGTCTTGACCTGAGTATCAAGGTCGGCCATTGCCTCCGTTTTTGCATTCTTATCGATTGAAATGACGATATACGATGCAAAATAAACGACCTGCTCCAGCCCTTTTACCGGGAGATCGAGAACGAGGCCGATCCGGGAAGGAGTGGAGCGGAGAAACCAGGTGTGGGCGACCGGAACGGCGAGTGATATGTGTCCCATCCGTTCGCGGCGGACGATCGATCGGGTAACTTCTACTCCGCACTTTTCGCAGATCACGCCCTTATACCGGATTTTTTTGTACTTTCCACAGTAACACTCCCAGTTTTTTGTCGGACCAAAGATCCGCTCGCAAAAGAGTCCGTCGAGCTCCGGTTTTTGAGTTCGGTAATTTATGGTTTCCGGTTTCGTGATCTCTCCGAATGACCAGGAACGGATCGCTTCAGGAGAGGCGACTTTAAGTGCTACGGCGTTGAACCGGTCACTGTTCCTTTTTTGGGGAGGATTAAACATAGTGTTGGAGGAAATAGAAAAAGAGAGTTGCGGGAAAGATGAGAAGGACTAGCTCTTCTTGCCATTTGATGCCGAAGAACCTTCGTTTGGAGAAATATCTGCGAAAAAATCATCGTCGAGACCTTCGGGAGGAAGCGCTCCATCATTCTCTTCGGGAGGAGAGCTCAAATCCGGTTGAACATGAGGTGAAGCCGCTTCACTGGATGGTCTCTTTTCCAGCATGATCATATCGGAGATGACGACCTCAGTCCGGAATATCTTCACTCCGGTTTCGTGATCCCACGAACGTGTCTTGAGGTATCCTTCGAGGTACACAAGTTTTCCTTTCTCAAGATATTGGATGCAGAGTTCTGCGAGTCTTCCCCACGCGACGACGTTGTGATATTCCGCAAGGGTTTTTTTCTGTCCATCACCGCCGACCCATTCCCGGTTTGTTGCGACCCCAAAAGTAGCAATGGTCTGACCGGAAGAAGTTTTTCTCATCTCCGGGTTCCTGGTCACATTTCCAACGATGATGACTTTATTGATACTTCTCATATGAGATTAAAAAAATCAAAGTGCGAAAAACTCATGATTCCTCAGAAGAAGATTCATCCTTATTCTCTGATGATTCGGTCTCGACTTCCTCTTCGCTCACTTTCGCGGTTTTCAGTTCTCCGTGGAGGTCATGCTCGATCTCGAGTTCTGATTCATTGACCGCTTCTTCGAGCTCAGACATGCGGTCCGTTTCCGGTATGATCTCGTCCACCGATTCTTCAGGAGGGAGTTCGATGTGTTCGACTCTTCCCTCTTTCTCTTCCATGAGATCAACATCGATGCAGAGTGATTTGAGTTCATGAACGAGGACATTGAAGGATTCCGGCGTGCTCGGTTTCCGGATCTCTTCGCCCTTGACGATGCTTTCGTACGCCTTCGCTCTCCCGACGACATCGTCAGATTTGATGGTGAGCATTTCCTGAAGCGTATGAGCGGCGCCGTATGCTTCGAGAGCCCAGACTTCCATTTCTCCAAACCTCTGTCCTCCATGCTGAGCCTTCCCTCCGAGGGGCTGCTGCGTGACTATGGAATAGGGACCAACGGAGCGGGCATGGAGTTTATCTTCGACGAGATGGGAGAGTTTCAGGATATAGCCGTATCCCACGGTCGTGCGGTGAGAAAACGCATCTCCGGTCCTTCCGTCATAGAGCTGGATCTTTCCATCTTCCGGAAGATCCGCAGCCTTTAAGAGTTCCGTGATCATGGGAGGCGTGATCCCGTTTAGCACCGGAGTTGCAAATCGGACCCCGAGTTTGCTTGCAGCCCAGCCGAGATGAGTCTCCAGGATCTGTCCGATGTTCATGCGGGAGGCCACTCCGAGAGGATTGAGGATGATATCCACGGGTGTTCCATCCGGAAGGAACGGCATGTCTTCCGAGGAAACGATCCTTGAGACGACTCCTTTGTTTCCGTGCCGGCCAGCCATCTTGTCCCCGACCTGGATCTTGCGGGTCTTCGCGACAAAGGCGCGGACCTGTTTGATGACACCCTGAGGGAGATTGGCACCGGCATCGCGGGAGAATATCTGGATATCTACGACCTTTCCTCCTTCTCCTCCGGGGAGTCTCAGCGAGGTATCTTTCACATCTTTCGCTTTTTCTCCGAAGATCGCCTGGAGGAGACGTTCTTCCGGAGTGAGCTCCGTTTCTCCCTTCGGAGTGATCTTCCCGACGAGGATGTCTCCTTCCTGGATCATAGATCCGATGCGGATGATCCCGTCTGCGTCAAGATCCTTGAGCTTCGATTCACCGACATTCGGAATATCGCGGGTGATCATTTCGGGACCGAGTTTTGTATCCCGGACGTCGACCGTGAAGCTTTCAATATGAATAGAGTCATAGATCGCATTTCTCACCATCCGGTTCGAGAGGATGATTGCATCTTCATAATTATATCCCTGCCATGCCATGTAGGCGACGAGGAGGTTTCTTCCCAGTGCGATCTCTCCGTGCTCCACTGCGGATCCGTCGGCAAGAGGCTGGCCTTTTTTCACGGTATCCCCTTTGTTGACGACAGGGCGGGCATGGAAGCAGGTCGCTTGGTTTGAGCGCATGAAATTGATGAGACTGTAGACGACTTTGTTCCCGCTTTCGTAGAGGACGGTCACCTGAGAAGCATCGACGCTCACGACCTGGCCGTCTTCATCCGCGACGATAGATTCCCCGGAGGAACGGGCGACAGTTCCCTCAAATCCGGTTCCGACGAGAGGAGATTCCGGATGCAAGAGGGGTACCGCCTGGCGCTGCATGTTGGATCCCATGGAAGCCCTCGTGTTGTCATCATGTTCGAGAAACGGGATAAGGGATGTCGTTTCAGAGATGATCTGTTTCGGAGAGATGTCGATGTGGGTCACGTTCTGATTGCTCACAAGACTCGCCTCACCGTTCTTTCTGGCGGAAACATCCTCTTCGAGGAACTGTCCCAGAGAATCGATTTTTGTGTTCGCCTGAGCGACAACGAGGGTTTTTTCGGAATCCGCATCATAGTATTTCACTTCTTTCGTGAGATATGCCCGGACTTTCACTTCCTTCAAAGTCTTATCTTTCGATAATTCCTTCGCCATCTTTTCTGTGATGACATCTCCCGGCTTCCCGACTTTCTGGATTTTTTCCTCCAGGATCTTTCCGGTGAGTTTTGCCGGTATATTCGGGACCGTATGAGAGACCGTCCGGAATGGAGTCTCGATGAATCCGTACAAATTCACTTTCGCATAGGTCGCAAGGTGGACAACGAGACCGATATTCGGGCCTTCGGGGGTTGAGATCGGGCAGATCCTTCCGTAATGGGAGGAATGCACGTCGCGGACGTCAAAACTCGCTCGTTCCCGGGAAAGACCACCGGGTCCCATGGCGGAAAGACGCCTCTTGTGGGAGAGTTCGGAGAGGGGATTCGTCTGGTCCATGAACTGGGAGAGCTGAGAGCTTGCGAAAAACTCTCTCATCGCCGCGGTGATGGGCCTTGAGTTGATGAGCTGGGTCGGAGTCACTGTTTCCAGGTCGACGACCGTCATGCGGTCTTTTGCGATCCGGTCAGTCCGCATGAGTCCGACTCTGAATTTATTCTGGACAAGTTCGCCGACGCTCCTCACCCTTCGATTGGAGAGATGGTCGATGTCATCTTCGAGGGGGGCCTTGTTGTTGAGGCGAACGAGTTCCTTGATGATGTTCACAAAGTCCTCGACCTGGAATGTCCGGTATTTATAATCATTGCTGAATGTCGTTCCGAACCGTTTGTTGAGTTTATACCGCGCGATCGGCCCCATGTCATACCGCTTGAAATCATGGAACATGGCGTCGATGAGGGATTTCGCATTTTCTGCGGTCGCCAGATCACCGGGCCGGATTTTCCGGTAAATAGACTGGTATGCTTCGGGGACGGTTTTGATCGGATCCCGGTCAAGAGTGATAAGGACGCCGTTCGTCTTAATATTTTCCTGGAAGTCAGCAAACTCCTTCATGATCTTTCCATCAGAATCATAACCGAATATCCGGAGGAGCTGCGTCACGGGGATCTTCCTCTTCCGGTCGATCTTCACCGTGATGACGCCTTTTTTGTCGGTCTCCACCTCAAGCCAGACACCGCGTTTCGGGATGATCTTCGCGTTGAAAGCACCGGAAACAACGGGGTTCCGGGAGAAAAAGGCTCCGGGAGAACGGACGATCTGATTCACCACCACTCTCTCGATCCCATTCACGACGAATGTCCCTTTGTCCGTCATGAGGGGGATGGCCCCGAGGAATACTTCCTGCTCTTTGATTTCCCCCGTCTCCTTGTTCACGAGCTTTACCCTGACCTTGAGGTTTGCTTCATAAGAGACATTGTTCCGCTTCGCTTCCGCGGCAGTGAATTTCGGCTTGTCGAAAGAATGTTTCAGGAAATAAAGCTCCATCTTCTTTCCCGAGAAATCAGTGATCGGAGAGACTTCATCCAGGAGCTCTCGGATACCTTCCTGGAGGAACCATTCGAATGAATTGAGCTGGACTTCGATGAGATTCGGAAGAGGATAGATCTCTTCTCCTTCGGTCAAAAAGAGGCGGTCATTTTCTCGCTTCTTGATCGAAAACGGGAGATTTTTTGTAATTTGGGGGGAAGTTTTTTTCGCAACGGGAGCGGTTGAGCGTTTTACCTTTGGCATAGCAATGGAAAAAGCAGGAGTGGAAGACGCAGAGCTCCGGCGAGAAAAACTCTCCGGATGCTCTTCATGTCCCCATTCCACAACGCAGTCGCTATCGGAGGACAAAACATGTGAAATTATTTTAATGAATTTTGAAGTTATTGCAAGCTGATTTTTGTTGAGGAGAAAAATCAGTGTTTAAGTGCGTAAGCGGACAAGCACGCAAGCAGGAAGGCGAGATCGGCAACTTTCTAACTTTCTACTTTTAAACTTTTCAAATCCGTCCTACGGGCTTTCCCATTCCCGTTTTCATGAAAATGTGATACGATGAGATGAGTGGATTATATATATCGATGAGTTATGGAATATTTCTCGTGGGAAAAGACAGCAGATATTGCGGGCACATTTCTTGATGCAAGCAGAGAAAGCCTGATGAAGATCGTCCAGGTCATCCCTGACGCACTGCTGGCATTGGGGATCATAATCCTCGGCTGGTTTCTCGGGAGTATCGCGAGCAAAGGGATCCAGAAACTGGGGAATAAGCTCAAACTCTCCTTTTTTTCCAATAAGATTGGATTCTCAAGGCTTCTTGTGAGGGCGAACATCAAGTCTCCTCCCTCGAAAGTGATCGGTGAGTTCCTCAAGGGATACATCATCGTCATCTTTGTCATCGGCGCGTCGAACATCCTCGGATTTTCGCAGATCGCTGAATTCCTCGACGATATCATCGCCTATATCCCGAATGTTCTCATCGCCCTTATTATCGTTCTCTTCGGAACAAGCGTCGCTGATACCGTCAGTGCGATCATCGGGAACACCCTCCGTCTTGCGCATTCAAAAGCGGCAAAGATCCTTTCTCTCGTTGCGAAAGGCATCATCGTGACTTTTTCCGTCATGGCGGCACTCTTTCAGATGAAGATCGCTGCCGATCTCGTCCAGATCCTCTTTGCCGGACTTATTGCCATGATCGCCCTCGCCGGGGGTCTCGCGTTCGGACTCGGAGGGAAAGATGTTGTCCGTGAGCTCCTCGAAGATCTCAAAAAACTTCCCCATAACCATAAAGAGGAAAGCAAGAAACAGAAAACAAAATAGAGAGATCCCGCTTCAAATTCGGCCAGGGGAGCGCAAATTGACCTAATGTTAAAAATAAGTAAAAAAACTTAGAAAATGGATAGGAATAAATATTTACTGTTACTGGCTCAAAGAGCTGAAAGACTTCCACTGGGGATTCTGGAAGATATTACAAAAAACGCGAAATCTTTTAGCAGCGAAAAAACGGAGAAATTAATCGGGATTTTTGAAAAAGCGGAGAAGAGACTGCATATGATCAACAATGGTCAAGAGAGAGCAGTGATGAATGGGATGGAACAGGAAAAAATGGCAAGTCTCGTTCAAAAGAAGCAAGTGATGAAAATATCTATTCAAGAAAGGGAACGTCAATCAAAAAATGAAGAAGAGGCAATTTTGGATCATCTCATTTTCGAATTAAATACAGTCCGTTGATATCAGATTTTTACTTGTGATATCTAGTCTTTTTTTTGATTATATGGAAAACCCATCTCCATCAATTGAAACGAACAACCCCAAGCTCAATGCCAAAGAAGCGACAGAAAAAAAGAGAGATAATGAGCTTCTGGATACTCTAAGAAGCGACAAATTGTCTACCGAAGTGTCTCATATTCCGGAACGAGGGATCGTAGGGAGTGGAGGTGTTGATAATGGTAATGAAGGAAGCGGAGGGACTGACGAAGGTGTCCTGCACGAAGGAGTCCCTACACAAAATACAACCCAGAAGAAGGATAGAGGGGGTGTTGAAGGGAGCGGCGGAGACAATTAACAGACGAAAAAAGGCAATCTATTTCATTACCTTCTCCACAACCGCGCGGAACGCAGAAGGTTCTTCGATCGCCATATTGGAAAGGACCTTCCGATTGAGGAGCACCATGTTTGTTGTGAGCGCATGCTGAACAGTGGAATAATTGTATCCCATTTCCTTGAGGGCGGCAGAGATCCGTGCTATCCAGAGCTTCCGGTAATCCCGTTTCTTCGCCTTCCGGTGTTCGTACGCATACATCCCGGCCTTCATGACGGCATTTTTTGCCACGGAGTAAACATTTTTTCTTCCGAGGCGATATCCTTTCGCGAGTTTCAGGAGCTTTCTGTGCCTCCGCACTCCGGCAAATCCGCTTTTTACTCTCATATGAAATGAAAAGAAATGATGGAATTAAAGATACGGGGCGATTATTTTCGCTTTTTTCGCGACTCCTTTGCTCACCATGAGCGGCCTGTTCGCCGCTTTCTTCTGGCGCTTTGATTTCTGAAGGAGGAGGTGATTTTTTGAGGATTTCTGAACGATCCACTTCCCGCTCCCTGTTTTCGCAAAGCGTTTTTTCGCAGCGGAGCTGCTTTTTATTTTACCGGTTTTTGGTGCGCCTCTGGCCATGGGAAGAAAGGAAAAAGATTATTCTGATTTTTGATGCGCTGATGGTTTCAGTTCGACAATGATGTTCCTCCCCTGCTTTTTCGGGTCTTCATCGCATTTTGCGACATCTGCGAGAGATATTTTCATCTCCTCAATGCGCTTCAGACCGATCTCAGGATGGGATGCTTCACGGCCTCGGAACTGGAGGATGATCTTTACCGAATGCTGTTTCTCAAGGAACTGGCGAGCTCTCACTACCCGGACCTGGAAATCATGATCCGAGATACGGATACCGAAACGGATTTCTTTCGTCTCGTGGGCTTTTGCAAGCCGTTTCTGCTTGTTCTCCACTTTCTTCTGGCGGTAGAGATAGTGACCGAAGTCCATGATCCTGCACACCGGCGGTTCCGCTTTCGGAGAGACTTCTACCAGATCAAGCTGTCTTTCTCTCGCGATATGGAGTGCCTCCTCGACCCCCATGACTCCGAGCTGGTTGTCATCTTCATCGACGACTCGGATTTTTGGGACGGTAATCTCTTCGTTTTTCCGGAGAGGTTTTTTTGAAGACACCAAAAAAGTGGCAAAAGCGTGACGAGATTCTAATAGAGTTTTCGTAGTGAGTCAAATGGAAAGAAGGAAAAAACAGAAAAGCCAAAACACAAAAGAAAAAAACTATTTTGTTCCTTTCTTTTCTGCTTTGTGTTTTTTCTTTTCTCCTCTCAGAATTGAGTTTTTTATGAATTTTTGATACAATCATACGAAATGTTTATATTCAATGATGAAAGTACACGAAGCCATATTATCGATCGACCATCAGGAACTCAGCGAACGGCACTTGGAAGCGCGAGAGGTACTCGAAGCAAGCCTTGCTGAAGTTTCTCCTGAGGATTTTGAGACAAGAGGAACGTATTATTACTATCTCCTGAGGATCGCCCTCCACGGCCACCTCCTCTTTGAAACAGAGATCGAGAAGCATTTCTATAAAAAAATGAGCGAGAATTTCGAAAAACAGGATTTTAAATACAACGAACTTCTCCGGAAAAATCCTGACGAGAAAGTGATCATCTCACAGATGAACGCGTTCTACCGGCTTATTGGGAGGTATTTTACGATGCTTACGGCGATCTATGAGAAAAAAGGATATCACGAAGGGGAAGACAGAGCATATCTCGAAACCATGAAATATCGCCTCCGGTCCTATAAATCGCAAAAAAAATATTGGAAACAGTTCGGTTACACATTCTGGAATCTCACATCGCTCTACGGTCTTTCGTTTGCCCGGTGGGGTATGAGTTGCGGCGTCGCGATCGTTTTCTATGCCTTCATTTTTCTCGTGAGCGGAGGTGTCGAGCGGGCTTCCGGGATCGCTTTCCACTGGTATGATTCGATCCACTTCTCGATCGCGACGTTCACGACTCTTGGATTTGGCGATGTCGTGCCGATCACTCTCTTCGCAAAGATCGTTGCCGATATTGAAGTGTTCAACGGATATCTCATGCTCGGCGTATTCATGGCGCTCGTTCAGAAAAGACTGCATTAGTGTTGAAATGGAAGAAGATTAGTAAAACTTTCTGGCTTTCAACTTTCAAACTTTATTACCGTTTTTTTTTGTGCCACAATGGATTCCGCTACATTCAGAGCATGAATAAGTTCTTCTTTTGCGGCATCGGGGGGATCGGGATGAGCGCACTTGCGCGATTCCTTCATGATGAGGGCCACGATGTTTTCGGGAGCGATTCGACGGATTCCCCGCTCCTTGCGGAGCTTCAAAAAGAGGGGATCCAGATCTTCTCTTCTCAATCAGCGGATAACCTTCCGGAGGGAGTAGAAGAACTCATCTTCAGCGAAGCGGTGCCGGCAACAAATCCGGAAAGAGCGGAGGCTAAGAGAAGAGGGATCCCTCAAATGAGTTATTTCGGAAAACTCGGCGGGATCTCTCAGGAATATTTCACGATCTGCGTCGCCGGAACGCATGGAAAATCGACCACGACGGTCATGTCCGGACTTGCTCTCGAAAAAGCGGATTTCCGTCCGAATGTCCTCGTCGGGACAAAAGTCTTCGAATGGGGAAACCGCAACATGAAGCGCGGGAAGAGCAATATCCTCCTTGTTGAGGCATGCGAGTACCGGGAGTCGTTCCTCTATCTCCGGCCCGATATCATCGTCCTCACGGCAATCGAACCGGACCATCTCGACTACTACGGAACAAAGGAAAAATATTTTCTCGGATTCAAAAAGTTCATCGAAAAACTCACCCGAGAGGGGGTCCTCATCGGTGATATCCACGATCCTGCGGTACGGGATCTTTCCCGATTTTCCAAAGGAAAGATGATCGATTCCTCTCCTTTTCTCGGTGAGGTCCCGCCTCTCCTCCTCAAGGGAGAGCACTACCGGGAGAACGCGTCGAAAGTGCTCGCGCTTTTCGAATCTCTCGATCTTGACCTCTCGGTGGCAAAGAAAGCGCTCATGGAATACCGCGGTGCATGGAGAAGATTTGAGCTGAAAGGAACATTCGACGGAATCCCGGTCATCGATGATTACGGTCATCATCCGACGGAGATACGCGCGACACTCAAAGCGTTCAAAGAGACCTATCCGGCAAGGAGAAAGTGGGTTGTTTCCCAGCCGCATCAGTATTCTCGGACTGCGGATTTCCTCCATGAATTCGGGGACAGTTTTCAGGATGCGGACGAAGTCCTTATTCCAAATATTTATAAAGTGCGAGATTCGGACGAGGACTTGAAACGGGTTTCCCCCGAGATCCTCGTGGAAACTGTGACAGCAAGTAAGACGCCGCCGGGAAGAGTCCGATACACTGAAGATTTCAAAAACACAGTCCGCATTCTCCGGGAAGAAACGCGATCGGGGGATGTTATCCTTACGATCGGCGCGGGACCGGTCCATGAAGTCGGAGAGATGTTTTTATCTCGTGAGTAACGCATCTCCTTCCGCGTATTCCATTACTTTGAGCGGCATATGTACACTAATGCAGTACTCGTGTTTCTTCGGAAACGAGTAATCTGTCGGGACGTCTAGGAGTTTTAAAAGATGAGATTCTGCCGCGTCAGAACACCACGTCTCTGGCTGAGACCAGAGGAGGACGTATTCTTTTTGATTTTCTTCATCGAGAATGCGACTTACTCCCGTGGGGAAAGGAGAAGAGAGCTCCAATGGCTCGACTGTTCTCAGGGGACGGGGGACATCTTCAAACGCCACCATTGATTCAGCACTCGTGCTTGCAGGATGTGTCCACTCGGCGAGGATAGAAAGCCCATCTTCGATGAGCATGGAGTCGCTGAGTGAATAATCTCCATCTTGTTTGAATTCTATGGGGAGAATGAGGTTATAGGAACTATTTCTCCCGATATATCCGACAAAAGGGAGAACTCCCGCATGCTGAAAATTTTCCGGATGAGCAGAATATTCCCGTGCAAATTCCCAAAAGGAATTTCCGAGCTCGGCAAGCTCCGGAAGCTTCCTGCGATTTACCCGGACAATTTGTTTTGGGGAATTCCAGTTCATTACAAACCGGAGAAACCACTGGAATCTCCGGAGGACTTTCGCGGGATCAAGATTCAGATTTTTCGCAATGGAAGAAATCTCTTCCCGGGGAATATTCTGGAGATCACCGCAATTTTCCATGTCTGCGGCGAGTGATACGAATTCATTTTCAAGATATTCGCTATATATCCCGAGTCCCAAAAACTGTTTTACATTCCGATATTTTGCCTGCACTTGTGTTTCACTTTTTCCCCAATCCCGGGCAAGGACAGAAATTCGACTGAGGACTTCTTCTTCCGAAAGACCTTGTTCTTCGAGGACAAGAATCCCCGTCAGCTCATCAAGCTGAGTTTCGGAATAATAGAGTGTTTTCACATCAACGTCTGGAGATGGCCTCGTACTGCTGAGAGATGGACTTTCTGTTGAGCTCCCGCCCAGTAATCTCGATCGATCCCGGCATCCTTCATGTGGACCGAGAATGACGACATTTTTCATATCGCGAAAAACCACTCGTAAGACCATTTCAATACCTTTTGGATTATATAATGTAGTCTGAATTAAGAGTCCTTCTAATTCTCGTTTTTCTGCATCTGTGAATTTTTCTATATTATTCAGAAATAAGGAATAGAAAAAAGATGCCGGTCTTTTTCCAGAAATTTGGAGAGGAGTGGTCTGCCAACTCGAAAGAGAGTAGGGAGAAAGACGAAATAATTTTCCCCCATCATCGGAAGTTTCTTCCATGCAGAAAGATTGATGAGCTTTTAATTGTTTTGGATCCGAAGGAGGAGATACGAGTTCACGAAGTCTTGTTTCTTCACAACTCTCTATATGAACGGAAGAATTTTCATGAAAAATACGTTTTAAAACCATTTTAATACCTTTTGGATTATACAATTGATATCCTTTAATAAGCCCTTCAATCTCCGCCCTTTCCGCATCTGTGAATTTTTCTTTATTATTCAGAAACAAGGAATAGAAAAAAGATTTTGCGCCTTTCTCAGCAATTTGAAGAGGGGTGATACTCCAATTGGGAAGAGCATAAGGAGAGAAACGATAAGTTTCTTTCCCATCATCTGATGTCTCTTCCATACAGAAAGACTGATGAATCCTTAATTGTTCCGGATCCGAGGGGGGGGACACGAGTTCACGCAGCACTGATTCTGTATAGCTCTCTACATGAACGAAAGGATTTTCCTGAAAGATCTGTCTCAGAACCATTTCAATGCCTTTTTGGTTATATAAAGAATTGGAGTGTATCAAACCTTCAATTTCTTGTTTTTCCGCATCTGAGAATTTTTCTTTACTTTCCTGAAACAAGGAATAGAAAAAAGATGCTGATCTTTTTCCGGCGATTTGAAGAGGGGTTTCCTTCCAACTCACAAGAGTATAGGGGGAAAGGCGAAATAGTTTTTTCCCATCATCGGATAGCTCTTCGATACAAAAAGAATTATGAATCTTTAATTGTTCTGGATCCGAAGGAGGAGATACGAGCTCACGGAGCCTCGTTTCTTCATAACTCTCAATATGAACAGAAGAATCCTCCTGAAACACGCGGCGCAAAACCAATTCAATGCCTTTTGGGTTATATAAAATATGGTGCTTTGTAAGCCCTTCAATTTCCATTTTTTCTGCATCTGGGAATTTTTCTTTACTCTTCCAAAACAATGAATAGAAAAAAGACTCTGGTTTTTTCCCGTCTATTTGAAAAGAAGTATGATTCCAATTTGAAAGGGCATGGGGAGAAAATCTGAATGCGCCGTCCTCATTTTTTGTCACAAAAAGGCTCCATTCTTTTTTCCCGGATGCATCTTTTGGCTCTGCGGTCAGAGCACTGAGGATACTCTTTTCTGACATAAAAATGCTTTCTTTTCTTACGGATCGAAACTTCTTAAGGAATGCCATTCCTTTCAAAGGTCCTTCTGTGAGTTTCGCGCAGATTTCATTTATTTGAGCTTCCGTGACATTCGTTTCCCCTTCCCCTTCCTGAAAAAGCATATCGATTACACTTCGCACTTCTTCAGAGACTTGTGCGATTTGTTCTTCCGAAAATGCTTTTTCCCTCAGTTTTTCTTCTCCTTCCCTGATCCAGAAATCAAAGAATTTTCGGGTCACCGGATATGTTGGCTCGGTTTCTGGCATTTAAAAAAAATGAAGACATATATTATGCATCATAATAATAAATAGTCAACAACACAATTTCTCGCATGCACACTTTGTATCCGTCAGGGATGGAGATTTTTGTGAGAAGGGAATGTGTTTTTTAATCCTCTGAAGATTTCTTGAGATAAAATGATCCTCGGAAAGGGATTTCTTCCGAACGATACATCAGTCCGTTCTCGCTGAAAAAGTTTCTTAAAGTTTTAATGAGTTTTCTGTTCCCACCAGTTCCAGAAAGCCGTCCCGATCATCCTCATTTTCCCTTCCGGCTGTGCTTCAATGATCTCGAGGGCGCCGTCGGCGGTTCGTAGTCCGACATCGCCACCGGACTTAAAAATGAGTTCTGATCCAGGGGGAATCGGATTCCCGGGACTCCAGTCCTTGATTTCGAGAAGTTTGATCCTTGTTCCGGTTTTCTTTGAATGAAAGAAGATCCCCGGCCAAATGAGGAGAGCCCTGTATTTCCGGAGGACCGATCCCATTGTTTCTTCATCGGGAGAAATCTCTCCGTCAGATTTCTTCAGTTTTTTACACGAGGTCGCTTCTCCTTCGTTCTGCCGGTCGGGGATGAATTTCTTTCCGGAGAGGATATCGTCGCAGAATCTGAGGAGCGCTTTCGCTCCTTCCTCTTTCATCTCGGAAAAGACTTCGATCGCGGTCTTCCCCATGATCTCGATGTCTTTTTCCACAAAGATGTCTCCGGAGTCGAGTGATTCTTTGATCTGAAATATCGAGAACCCGGAAATATCATCGCCATTGAGGATCGCACTCTGTACGGGCGAAGCGCCGCGGTATTTCGGGAGGAGAGAGAAGTGGATATTGAATGCCCCGAACTTCGGGAGTTCCAGGAAAGATTTCGGAAGGATCTTTCCGTACGAGACGACGACAAAAAGATCAGGATCAAAGTTCCGGAGTGCCTCATGCGCATTGGCGTCGAGTTTCTCCGGAGTAAGCACAGGGATCCTCAGTTCTTCCGCTTTCAATTTTACGGGGCTCGGAGTGAGGAACTGTTTCCTGCCCGAGGGTGCATCCGGATTCGTCACCACCGCAACAATTTCAAAAGAATCCCTTGGCATGAGTTTCATCAGAAAGTCAGCCGCAAGGTCCGGAGTCCCGAAAAAGATAATACGCTTCTTTTCGTCCATTGCTTTTTTCAAGGAGAAAAGGCATTCTCATTCTTGCTCTTTATCCTGGAAATGTCGAGAAGAACTGATCAATTGGCTCATTCCATACAACGGGAAGTGGCGGAATGCATCCATGTCCTCTGCGAGGGGGAGGAATTCCCTTTCATCACCGTTGTGCGCTGCGAAGTGCTTGAAGACCTCTCACTCGCCCGGATTTATGTGTCTTCATTTGAAAATGGAGAAGAACTTGTCGCCTATCTCACGAAAAGAAAAGGATATATTCAGAAAAAAATCTCACCTCGTTTATCATTAAAAAAGATACCGGCGCTTGAGTTTCGTCTGCACGATGGAAACTTTTCTCCTCCTCCTTCGTTATTATAATAAAGACATTTTTTCCCCCACGTATGTCGTTCTCACATAAGATAGCATCTTTCTCAGTTATTTCGGCGGCTCTCATCTTCTCTGCAATTCTCTATGCACCGGTTCCAGCACTGGGAGCTGATGGGAGTTGTGTTCCCATGATCGATGCGATCAACGCTTCTCCTCATTATTTCGAAGAGGCGATCTCATTCCCGGATATCCCCGAGGGAAGCCTTCTTTCCGAAGCGGTTGGAGAACTTTCAGCCCGCGGGGTCATCAAAGGGTATCCGGGCGGATTGTTTCATCCGGAAAGGCCCGTCAACCGTGCGGAGGCGCTCAAGATGATCCTTCTCGCTTCCAGCTCCGAAGGGGATGCGTTCCTCCCGGGTCCGTCATTTCCTGATGTTCCCGCAGGGAGCTGGTTTGAGACCTATGTCCTCTTCGCTTATTCCAACGGGATCGTCCATGGATATCCCGACGGATACTTCCGTCCGGAGGGAGAAGTGAATGCACCGGAGTTTGTGAAGATCCTCGCGGGATCATTCGAGATTGATGAGTCCTATCCGAATATCTATCATGACGTCGGAGAAGACGACTGGTATTTTCCATATGCGGGGATCGCGGGGGAATTCTCCCTGTTCCCCGATCGCGGAACTTTCTTTTTTCCCGGAAAGCCGGTGACTCGAGAAGAAGCGGTGATCGCACTCTATGAGCTCATTAAGAACGGCGGCTGTGATGACGAAGGTGATGGTCCCGGGGACGAGGACCCTGATGATCCCGGAGATGACACGACATCAGAAGATACTCATGGGGAGCTTGATGTGACCCCGGCGGACATTGCTGATGAGCCGACCGATGAAATGCCCGTCCTCTGGGAGGGGACACTCCGGCTTGTGAAAGGCGGAGACGGAGTCATCTATACGATTCGCCAACTCTCATTTCGCAATGATGGAAACGCGCTTGATGGAGATCTCGGACCAGTCGCTCTTACGATCGAGGAAGGAAGCGGAGGGGAAACAACAATCATCTCCGGAGAATTCATGGAAGACGGCTTCCTCATCTTCGGGAACGATGAATCGCTCGACCTCTCCCTCATGAAGGGGGAAGAAATCCTCATGAGAATAAAAGGAAATGCAGCCGCATCGGTCTCCGGTCTTGACACCTATGTTGATTTTTCACTGGACGTATCAGAGATTCGCGCAGAAAATCCGAAAGGGAGTCCGGTCACGATCCTTGCCGGGGAGGATATCGCATACGGGAAAGTGTATCTGAGACAGAACGGAGAAGGAAATGAACTCGGCGATCCGGTACTCCTCACGGCATTCGGAAAAACTCCTGACTCGAGGATCCTCATCTCCGGAACGGAAGGGAACATCGTTTCCGGATTTGAATTTGAGTCAAACCTCGAGTCCATAAAGCTTCAGGATCTCACCTTCTCCGTTGTCGAAACCGATACGACGTCAACGCTCGGGAGAGACGTGCCCCATGATTCGACAGCGATCGATTCTCTCTCTCTCTTCTTTGTCGACGGAACGCCTGTGCTCAAAGAAAACGGAGAGAATGCATCTTCGGGAGTGGTCGATGCAGATGGAAAGATCAAGTTCCAAAATCTTGATCTTGTGGTCGAGGAAGACACGCCGCTCGTTCTTTACGCTTCCGTGGATCTCAATGACATCGCAGGAAACACCTCTCCGCGTTCCGGAATGGCGTTTTCGATAAAACTCTCTGCTGATTCCGGAGATCACACTCTGAAAGGGATCACGAGCGAATCAGACTATGATATCGGAGACGTCCTTGCCGACAGCAATACACCGAAGATTATGGTCGTCCTCAAGAATGAGATCGCCATCGTACAGGAGGAAAGCCAGGAGATCCTTATCCCCGGGAATGGCGTTGAAATCCTGAAATTCCGCATTCTCAAGAGCTCTCAAAGCGAGGCTTTCATGAGGCAGCTCACGCTGGAGATTTCTCTCACCGAAGATCCGCGGATTTCGAACATCGCCCTGTACAACGACGATAATGAACTCATCGCCTTTGATCCGTTCTTTGCCCGCTCAGGACCGGTGACACTCGTCATGGGGACTATTGCGAACGAAGCGGTCAATGCCGGATATGCCGTGGATGCCGATAATCTTGCGGAGTTTCCTGCAGGTAGCGGAAAGATGTACGAAAGCGTGGGTGGGGATTCCGAAGTATATACCGTGAAAGCGGATATTGCGGGGATCAATCGTGATGACAAGATCACCGTAGTCCTCCGGGTGAACGGATCGGAGCCAGGCACTTCTTCAGACGGTCTCGTCTGGAGAGATGAAGGGATCCGCTCGGGTGAGGAAGGAATGGACATACAATGGGTGCCTTTTTCGGACGCAATGCCGGAGGGAATACTCGATCAGGTCGCGGAGCTTGGTCTTGATCCTGAAGATCTGAAAAACGCATCCGTCATCGAAAATGTGCTGAAATATTAATCCCGGGATCGATTCCTTTGGGTTCTAAACCCCTTCTCTCGAATAGGGAAAGATGATATAATGGAAAGAAATCGAAGATAAAAATCCATGTTCTTCTTTCCCAAAAAAGCGAGCGTCGGCAAAGGCGTCCTCTGGGCGTTCATGAGCGTCATTACTGCTTCCCTCTATACAGGGATCGGCAACGGGCTTTTTGAGGTGATGACACCGGCAGCTTTTGCCTTCGTGGAGAGCGTCACTTCCCTCATCATCCTCCTCTTCATCTACGGAGCGATGCCGGAATGGAAAAAACTGAGGAAGCTCGATCACAAGCAATACCTCATCCTCATTTTTTACGCACTCATCGCTTCTCTCGTCGCTCCGTTTCTTTTTTACTGGGGATGGAGCATGACTCTCCCAAACAACGTTTTCCTGCTCGGGAGATCGGAAATGCTTTTCACCGCGATCCTCGCCGCGGTCTGGCTTCGTGAAAAAGTCACTGTGGAGCAGATCATTGGGATCATCATTATGTTTTTGGGGATATTTATGATCGCGATTGAAGGAAAATTCCAGGCCATCAGTATCGGGAGAGGCGAGCTCATCATCCTTCTTAGCTGCATCATATGGGCCGTGGCGAGTGTCATCTACAAGAAACATCTGGAGAAGATCCCGATGGAACTCATTCTCATCATACGGTTTTTCATCTCATCGTTTGTTTTCATTTTTCTCTTCGCGTTCTTCATCCCATTCGAATCGCTCTTTCTCAAGGCATTTACCATTCAGCAGTTTCTTCAGCTTATCATTTATTCCGTCGTCACCGTCATCATTGCGAAATTTTGCATGATGAAAGCGATGAAAGCGATTTCCCTGATTCTCTGGTCGGCAATCGCGCTCTCTGCTCCCATTTTCGGTTTTCTCTTCAACTACCTTCTTCTTGGAGAAATCCCGGAAATCTACCACTATGCGGGAGGGGGTCTTATCGTCCTCGGATTCGGGGTTCTTCAGATACATATCCATCGCACGAAAACCCATCACCATCTCCAATCCACGACTGATATCTGAAAACACAGAAATGGAGAGGGGATCAGAGGGATGATCTCGTCAGAAAATCCGAAAATGTTTTCTCGAGAGAGAACTGAGGTTCAAATCCAAGACCCCGGATTTTTTCCGTGGAGTGGACCCGGTTCTGAAATCCGAGGAACACTTTTTCCGCTTCGATTTTTCTCTGAAACGGTTCTGCGATCCGGGAGAGGAAGGTGAGGAAAGAGGCGGCATACTTCGGAAGGACAGAGACGGCCGTCTTCTGACCGAGAGCTTCTGCTGCTCCACGGAAAAGATCCGCGAAGCTCAGATTCCCTCCCGCGAGGATATAGTTTTCTTTCGACGGCGCCTTTTCCATGACGAGCATCACTCCTTCCGCCGCATCGCGGACATCGATAAAAGAATTTTTTCCGGGAGGGGCAAAAATCCTCTTCTTTCCCTGTACGTGGGCGATTATTTTTTTTGTATTTTCATCCTTCGGGCCGAGAAGGAGGCTTGGATAGACGATATTTGAAGCAATCGGACTTTGCATGATTTCATTATTCGGAGCATATTTCGAATAGGCATACGGAAGATTTTTGAAGCAGTCCCAGGGGAAGACGCTCTCTTCCGTTATGACCTCGTCGGAGAATCCGAACGCTGCGGTGGAACTGATCTGAATAAAACGCTGCACTCCTTTTTTTTCAGCGAGATGAAGCGCGTTCAGGGTTCCCCCGTGATTAATGTCGAGGAGCTGCTGCCGGTCTTTCTGGAAGAATGAAACCATTCCCGATGCGTTCACCACGATATCCCTTCCTTCAAAAAACGGAGCAATGGTTTCCGGTTTTGTGATGTCGCCGCCTTCATGGTATGCAATCCCGGGAAGCGGATTTTCAGGGAGAGATCTTGAAACCGAGAGGATATTCCGGTATCCGTTTCTCAGGAGATTTTCGAGGAGATGGCTTCCGAGAAATCCTCCGCCGCCGAGAACAAGGATTGATTCTGTCCGGTCAGGCATGGAAGAGGGAATAGATGATCATCGTGAGAACAAGCGCGTAGATCCCCGCGATGATATCATCCGCGAAAACAGAGAATGGCGTTCCCTGCTCATCGATCTTTCGGATTCCAAAAGGTTTCAGAATATCGAAGAGGCGGAATGAGAGAAAGCTGAGTCCGGTCCAGGGGAGAAAACCGTTCATGAAAAAAAGAGGGAGAGCTGAGATGAACATCCCGAGGAATTCATCAAGCACGATCCAGGATGCATCATGATTTTTCTGAGAAGTCTCAGTTTTCGCGAGATGAGTCCCCAAGAGAAGAATAATGAGAAAAAACATGATGAGGAGCGAGGCTCTCATTAATTCCGACACGGGAAGAGCGCGCTCAAGAAAAAGAAGGATGACGAGAGAGAAAGCAGATCCCATCGTCCCCGGAGCGAACGGAAAAAATCCCGTACCAAAGAGCGAGAGGATCCCTTTGCCGACGGAAAACCCCGAATTATTTTTTCCCCGCATAGAATCTCCAAAAAATCCGCGTGTATTGGTAAGCGCTCCACATGGAAAGAACGAGAGCAATATATGCCGAGACGAGGGAGAGGTCATCGAGGATCGTCATTTCCGGAAGTGCGAGAGCGAGAAGAGCGAATTGGATCATGATGATCTGGAACGTGAATTTCCATTTCCCCGTTTTAATCGAAGAAACGGGGTGTTTCTCGGAGAGGAGATAGTTTTTAATCCCATCGACGAAGATTTCCCGGGCAAGAAGGATGATAAGGATCCAGAGGGGGATAACATTGTAGGGGGCGATGAGGAGGAAGAGTACGAGGCAGAGGATCTTGTCGAAAAGGGAATCAAAGACGATCCCGAATTTCGTGATCGCTTTCCATCTCCGGGCGAGATATCCGTCAAAAAAATCAGTGAGGACGGTCAAAAGAAAAAGAGCCCAGATGAATAAAAACTGGTTCGGAAACGGAACAAAGAAGAGAGCGGCGATGACGATCGTGAGGCCTCCCCGAAGGCAGGTGAGGATATTCGGAAGCGATTTCATCGGATGAACCAATATGTCCCTCCGATAAGGACCCAGAGGGAGACCATGAAGAGCTTTGACTTCTCCTTCCCCCACCAGTTGGTAAACCGCTGAGTCCGCCATCCGGAAAATGGCGCGAAGAGAGGGATCGCCCACATCCCGGTATGAGTGGGAAAATCCCAGAGAATGTGGGAGAGAGCACCGAGAGAAAGCGCCTGGAGCTGGGGCACGGAGAACACGAACGAGAGCACAAGAAGGAGGAAAACAAAAGTGAGGCTGTGGGAATAATGGTAATACTTAAGAAGCGCCGGTGAGATGATGTCTTTTCCGTCTTCCTGGAAATATTCCCATACCCTCCAGTTCTTATGCTTCCTCACGATGGAAAAATAGATGGGGAGAAGCGTAATGTCGGGGAGCGCCGATCCGACGATACAGGCGATCTGAAGCTCGGGGCTGTCGAAAGCTGTCGCGAGGAGAGCGCCGGTGCCGATATGGGTCATGAAATCCATCGTCCGGAATTGTACGGGATTTTTGGAAAAACTCAAACGAGGAAAAGTACAAATCACAAAATACAAAGTACAAAAACAAAAGTGAGTGTTCAAGCTTGCAAGCGAGCAAGCCAATTGAACAATGAAACTTTATGAACTTTACAAACTTTATGATCTTTTATAAACCCTTTCTCAGAGATACTCCTCCTTGTTCCGGTTATGCTCCTCATTCGTCTCCGCGTAATGGACGAGTCCGTCAGATCCGTGAAGATAGAAGTAATAATCCGTTTCAACGGGGTTCGCGGCAGCCTCGAGGGATTTTTCTCCGGGGTTGCTGATCGCGGTCGGCGGAAGCCCAGTTCTTACGCGCGTGTTGTAGGGATTGTCCGTATTGAGCTCTTCATAGGTGAGTTCTTCCGATTTCTTTCCGGTGAAGTAGCGGACTGTTGCGTCTACGCCGAGCACCCATCCTTCACGGAGTCTTTTCCAGAGGATCCCCGAAATAACAGGTCGCTCTTCGTCGGCTCTGCTTTCCTTTTCGATCATGGAGGCCATGATGACGATCTCATTGAGGTTATCGTCATCCAGAATTCCGAGTTTTTCCGCGCGTTTTTTAAACTCATCGAGCATCTTCTTCGCGAAGAAATCGGGAGAAAAATTCTCCACAAAGACCGCGTATGTTTCCGGGAAAAAATATCCTTCATAGGAAGCTCGGTCCCTGGGAAGGAAAGAATATTCAGAAAAATCACATGTTTCCCTCACGCATTTTAGGAAATCGCCTTTCAGCGCGTACCCTTTCTCAGCAATCCGTTCGTCGATTTCCTCAAGTGTCAGTCCTTCGGGAATGGTGAGGAACTCCTCCCGCTCTTTCGCGTTCAGGAGTTTTTCCGCCATCTCCGGGATCGTGAGATCCCCGGGAAGATAGAACCGCCCCGCCTGGAATTTTTCCGCGATCCGGGACCTCTTCGCGTATTTTTCAAACGCTCCGGAAGAGAGGATGAATCCTTTTTCTTCAAGATTCGTTCCAATCGTCTCGACCGAGCTCCCTTTCTCGATCTCAAAAAGCTGGAGAGCGGGATCTCCCGGATTCGAAGTCGAGAGGATCGTACGATAGCGGTATTCGCTCACGAGGACCCATCCGAGGACCAGGACAACGGAAAAAACAAGTCCGAGAGCGAGAAAGGAAGAGGTCCGTTTCCCGCCGGATCCCTTGTCACTCGTTTGAACAGATTGTGTCCGGAATGTCATGAGGAGGAAAAAACTATAATCCGGGAAGACCCATGTCTCCGAATACGACTTTCATCTTCTGCGCCGCGATCTCCTGTGCCTTTTTCATCGCCTTTCCGATCGCTTCCTTGATCGCCTTCTCCACCAGGAGTTTTTTGTCCGGAGAGAGGAGTTCTTCCGGGATGGAGATCGAATGAAGTTCCTGTTCTGCGGTCACGACGACCTTCACGCCGGAAGACTCCGATTCGATGTGGATGTTCTTCAGTTCACTCTTGATCTGCTTCGCTTGTTTCTGAAGCTTGTACGTATCTTTCATCTGCTGAAACATGCCCATGGGAGGAGTGTGAGAGGAGGAAAAATGCAGGGGCATTCTCGCATGAATCCTGAAAAAATACAAAGTACAAAGAACAAAATACAAAACCGTGGAGAGAGAAACACCCTCCTGATTTTGTACTTTGTATTTTGTATTTTGTGCTTACTTGTCCCCGAACAGCATCTCTGTCCTCGGAAAAAGCATCGCCGGTTCGCCGAGAGATTTCGTTCCCACTCCGAACATCTTCTTCATCCTCTCCGCTGTTCCCGGGAGAAAGGGCTCGAGATGGTCGGCGATCCATGAGATCGCGGCGAGGAAATTCCTCAGGAGATGAGCGCCTTTTTCCGGTTCCTTCTTCACCATTTCCCAGGGTTTTAATTCTGTCATTTTCTGATCGAGAATTTCCACGAGTGAGAAGATCGCCGAGAGCGCCTCATGAAGGACGAATTCCTTCATTGCGGAATCAAGGCGAGCGGCGGCGTCTTTTATGAGACGGAGGAATTCTCCATCCTTCTCTTCATCCAAAACATAACCCGGAGCAACATTATTCCGGAGGCAGAGCGTATGGATCCTCGAAGAAAGATTCCCGAGTCCGTTCGCGAGGTGCGCCTGATACATCTCTTCAAACCGTTTTTTGGAATAATCCGCATCCCTTCCGACGGGGACTTCCCGGAGAAGGAAATACCGCACTGCGTCCACGCCGTAGGTTTCGACCTCATCGATCGGGTCGACCACATTCCCGAGACTTTTCGACATCTTCTGTCCGTCACTCGTAAGGAATCCGTGGACGAAGATCATATCCGGTATCTTTATCCCCGCGGAGAGGAGCATCCCGATCCAGACTCCCGCATGGAATCGCAGGATATCTTTTCCGATGACATGCATGACCTCTCCTCCTTCCCAAAAATCCTGGAAAAGGGGATCGTCCGTCTGACCATAGCCGATCCCGGAGATATAGTTCGTAAGCGCATCACACCAGACATACATCGTCTGTGAAGGATCGCCGGGGACGGGGATCCCCCAGGGAAGTTTCTCCGCGGGCCGGGAAAAGGAGACATCATGAAGACCCTCTTTTGCGAGATTCAGGATCTCGGTCTTCCGGAAATCAGGAATGATCCGGAGCTTCCCCGTTTCGATGAGTTCGGCGATCTCGTCGGAATATCTTGAGAGATTGAAAAAATAATTCTCCTCTGCGATCACCTCGGGTTTCCGCTTGTGGTTGGGACATTCTCCGTTTTCATCAAGGTCTTTTTCCGTGAAAAATGCTTCACACCCGTAGCAATAGAGCGCTTCGTATTTTCGTTTCTCGATGTCGCCCTTCGTTTTCATGAGATGCCAGATTTTCCGTACTCCCGGCCAGTGGTTCTCCTTATCCGAAGTCCGGATAAAATCATCATTTGAGAGATTGAGGATAGCACGCAGGTTTCTGAATTTATTGGAATTCTCGTCGCAGAGTTCTTTCACATCGCGCCCGAGTTCGTTCGCGGTCTTCTGGATCTTCACCCCGTGCTCGTCCGTTCCCGTGAGGAAAAAAGTCTCCCGTTCTTTCTTCCGCATCCATCTCGCGATCGCGTCCGCTTCGATCGATTCCATGGCGAATCCGATATGCGGAGCCGCGTTCACATAGGCGATGGAGGTGGTGATGTAGAAAGGCTTCTTGTCGGTCATGGAAAAGTTGGAAGATGGCTCGGATGGGAGTATATCAGGTTTCTGAGAGACGGAAAATAGGCGACCGACAGATCCGCTATCCGAGGTTATGTGGCTGGCTAGAAAATCAGGAGACTTGATCAAGCTGGAGCAACAGATTGACAAAAATATAAAAAAATGTATAATATGCATTCCTTGTTCATTTACATATCATCACAGATTGTCATTTGCCTACAATCTATGTTTTAGACTCTTCTCTTTTGTTTATTCACAGTAGATAAAAGTGAAGTGGTCTAGAACTTTTGTAAGCAGATATACAATCTGGCACACCTGGGAGGCGACCATGAGTCGCATGAGATCTTGGCTCAAAGCGATGTATAACAATATCGAACGAGAAGTGTACATCTGCATCGTATGCGGAGTGAGCGCGATCGCAATGGAACTCACGGGGGAAAGTCTCATCATTATGTCCCTCGTAGCAATAAACGCGATACTCCACGTCCGGAGCGTCAAGCTCCGTGCAAGACTCAACGAGGTTGAGCAGTTGCTCAACATGCTGCTATCAACTGCCCGTCCTGAGATTCGAGATCTCGTTCTACAGGGATGGCAGCGCAAGTTGTGACCAGATCAGTACACAGGGGTGGCAACGTCCACCCCCCATTTTTTTTCGTGAAGCGAAGAATGGGACAACTCGAAAAGAGCATTGATCGGCCAAGTCTCAAAAAACTTGAAGCATCAAAAATTAAGGAGTCATCGTGAGCGCCACTTTTTCAGCCGCGTGCTCTCCATCCATCGCCGATGATACGATCCCGCCCGCGTATCCCGCTCCTTCGCCGCAGGGAAAAAGTCCTTTGACCTGCGGATGCTCCATGGTTTCCGGATCTCTCGGGATGCGGACCGGTGACGATGTGCGCGATTCCACCCCGGCGATGTATGCTTCGCGCGTGAGAAACCCCGGCATTTTTCTGCCGAAATGAACAAATCCCTGCTGAAGCCGCCTCGAAATGGAGTGGGGAAGCCACTCGTGCAAAGGAGAGGACGAAAGTCCCGGCGCATACGAACTTAACGGCAGGTCCGGTGAAACCCGCTCCTCAACGAAATCAGTTAACCGCTGTGACGGAGCGAGCTGTCCGCTTGGGCTCTTTTGTCGCGCCAGATTTTCTAAGTCGTGTTGATACTGTAATCCGGCGAGCACGCCGAATTGCTCATAATCCGCGAGATCCTCGAGACGTATCTCGACGACGATCCCCGAATTGGCAAAGGGTGTGTGGCGCCCGGACGATGACATCCCGTTCACAACGATCTCGTCGGGTGAAGTCGATGATGGCACGATATATCCCCCGGGACACATGCAGAACGTATAGACCCCGCGTCCATCGACCTGTGTGACGAGGCTATACGACGCGGCTGGCAGATATTTTCCCCGCGGTTCGCCATGATATTGGATGCTGTCGATGAGCGCCTGCGGATGTTCCACTCGGACCCCCATCGCAAATGGTTTCGCTTCCAGCAGAATCTCCTTCCGGTCGAGTAATTCGTACACATCCCGTGCGGAATGTCCTGTCGCCAGGATCACCGCATCAGCTTCAATGGTCTCTCCGTTCTGAACGACGATTCCTGTTATTATCCCATCACTCATCACAAGATCGGTGAGTTTTGTTTCAAAATGAATGGAGCCCCCGCAATCGATGATCGTCTTCCGGATGTTTGTGATGATCCCGGGCAAGAGATCGGTCCCGATATGCGGGTGCGACTCGTACAGGATGTTCGCATCGGCGCCATGGGCATGAAAGATCTGAAGGATCCGGTCGGAATTCCCGCGTTTGGTGGACCTCGTATAGAGCTTCCCGTCCGAAAAAGTCCCGGCGCCGCCTTCTCCAAAGCAATAGTTGGATTCGGGATCGATGGTGTGCGCCCGGTTGATGAGCGCGATATCGCGCGTGCGCGAACTCACATCTTTTCCCCGTTCGATAACGACCGGGCGAAATCCCAGTTCGATGAGCCGAAGCGCCGCGAAGAGGCCAGCCGGTCCGGATCCGACAATGATCACCTGTTTTTTGTCCGACACATTTCCATACTGAAACGGATAGGGCAGATCATCCGGATTTTCCCCGATATACACCGAAAGCCTGAGATTTATTTTGATATCGCGCTTCCTTGCGTCTGTGGATTTCTTCAGTATCCGATAAGCGGAAATATCGACTGGATTGATCCCAAGATTTGCCGCGATCGCCCTTCGAAGGGGAATATCTTCAGAAGCGGTCTGTGGAGAAACGACGAGTTGGATTTCTTTTCTCATGATCTTTCCTGTTGAAAAAATCGGATGATGCATCAGGCATACGCGATGCCTGCTGGCGGTACAATATACTGCGAAGCGGTTCACCGCCAGCAAATACGGATGCGGAGGCTGGAGATCGAGTGATGTTTGATTTTTCACCATGCAGGTTCTCTTCTCCTGAATTCTTACTCTTATTCCACCGGAAGCAGGAAAAAGGCGTTCCTCTTTTCTTTCGGGTCTTGCCGAACCATTGGGAGCGATGATCGGATATTTTGCCCTTTCTTCGTTTTTCAACGGAACTGTGTTCGGGGCGATCCTTGCTTCTGTTGCCGGGATTATGGTCTTCATCTCGCTCGATGAACTCCTTCCTGCAGCGAAAAAATTCGGAGAACACAATCTCGCGATGTACGGCCTTATCGACGGAATGGCATTTATGGCGCTGAGTCTGCTCATGTTTCAATGACCGACAATCATTAGTTCATCCGGAAATGGACGCCCTCATGCTTATTTCATCAAGTCCGGAGACTTGATCAAGAGGAGGACCAACAGGTAAAAAATAAAAAAATATTCCACAGAATCACTATTTTGGATACCATGCACGTATTCTCTTTTGCATTCCTCTTATGAAACACCTGTTCTTTTTCTTCACATCGTTCATCCTCGTCAGTTTCTGTGCGGGAAATATATCATCTGCAAGTTTTTCCGATGTTCCTTCTGAAAATATATACGCTGATGCGGTCACATACATTGAGGAACACGACATCGCGAACGGATATCCTGACGGGACATTTCGTCCGGATGAGTTGATCAACAGAGCCGAGTTTACAAAGATTATCATGAAGCCATACCAAGAGATCATCCTCAATTCTGATCCTCACGCCGAAGGATTCATTCTCTGTGATGTTTCGAGTGATAAGCTCGGCGAACTCCTGGAATTCTCGGATGTGTCTGCTGAAGACTGGTATGCTCCCTACATCTGCGCCGCAAAGTATTATGGTGTCGTTTCAGGCTATCCCGACCTGACATTTCGGCCAGCGGAAACTATCAATTTCGCTGAAGCCGCGAAAATTATTGCAGAGGTGTTCGGATTTGATGAAGCAGAATTCTCTGATTCTGAAATCTGGTACAAAGTATACGTAAAGGAACTGGGACTGAGAAATGCCATACCTCTCACGATCGAGCGTTTTGATCAAAAAATCTCCCGAGGAGAGATGGCAGAGATGATCTCCCGGGTGCATGGGAAAATCGACACGAAGGGATCCAAGACCTACGAGCAAATTGCTGGAGTCAATGTTTTCACCGACGAACGATCGGGATTATCTTTCGAGTACAACTCCAGTCGCTACCATCAAGTGTCGCTGAAGGATGGGGAAGCAGGGTTTTCACGCGATGATTGCGTGGAATCCGATTTTTTCTGTAGAGAATTGTTTTTCGATGTTTACATAGAAGACAATGATAACCAATATTCGCTCGAGGAATGGTATGAACCAGACGGATATCAAGATTTTGAATACGTCACTATTGCAGGAAGAAATGCCATTCTCGATCATAATCGATTCCATCAATATTTTATTCCGAGTGCACGCCTCTTCACTAACGGTCTTCCGCGTTATTTCATAACAATTTTCTTTGCTGAAAATTTTCCGGTTGAAGATGAGGAGTTCATCATCAATTCCATCACTCTCGTTTCAGAGATTCCGGAAAGCAGATATTCCGAAGAGGACCCGGTTTTTTCTGGAAATGGGGAGGGATGCGGGAGCATTTTTCTTTTTGCAAAGAACTCAGCGGAAACAGTGTTCCTTTCCATTGATATCAATATTTTGGATTTAGAAATCACCTCCGGGGAAAATCTCTTTGACCTCTCGCAGAAGAACGACGGCCTTGTTGTTGAGGTCAAGGAATATGAATCTGAAGGAGGATCCCAGTACTACTGCAATGATACACGCGAAGAAGACGTCGGAATACTCGAGGAGTGGCAGGCTGTGGGCGGAAATTTCGCACTCACGCTCCCCGACAATTTTGATATTGATGCAATCAAAGACTCATGGGATTCGGAAGAAGAGACTGATCCGTATTATATCAATGCCGTTCTCTCCGATGCGGTGTTCCGAAATACAAGAACGGGTGATGAATTCTCGATCGATGCATTCACATTTCGCGACATCTTCGTCGGATGGAGCGTCCCATGAAAATCAGTGATTCTGAGCGATCACTCCGGAGGGTTCGTCATGGACGGACATGAAGGAGAGAGATGAGAAAGCTTTTATGTTTGCGTCTCCGTCTCATTTTTATTTCAAAGCTTCTCTCGGTTCTCCTTTCGCGCTTTCATCATTCCTATTACCCTTTTTTTCCCGAACGAGACCCAATCGAGAACACCGACGGCCGTCAAGACAGCTTCTTTTTCTTCCGCGTCGAGAGAGTGCCTCGCGGACATTTTCATTAAAACGGCGACTGCCTTTTTATAATCCATAGAAAATTCATAAATCTCCCTCCATTGTAGCAAAGAACTCCCTGATTGGCGATTTTGACCCCGGTGAAGGATCACACCATTTCCATTTTTCTCCGATCATTGTTACGATGGGGGATGATCTTTCTCACCATGTATGAAATTCCTCCTCCATCTCATCATCAGCGGGCTTGCCGTGTTTGCCACAGCGGCGATACTCCCCGGTGTGTCGATAGACAATTTTCTCACAGCGACCATCGTCGCGATCGTACTTGGACTCATCAATGCGATACTACGGCCGATCCTCGTCCTCCTCACGCTTCCGATCACAATCGTTACGCTGGGGATATTCCTCCTCATCCTCAACGGGCTTCTCGTCCTTCTCACGGCGAAACTTGTGGAAGGATTTGTCGTAGCAGGGATACTCTCGGGGATTTTATTCAGCGTCATCATGGCGCTCATCAGTTGGTTTTTGTACGCGATGGAAAAGGAAGTCTCAAAGAAGTAAACGGGAAAAGGAGCATTCTTAGGAAGCGATTTGGACGATCTCAGGATTTGTATTTTCTATTCTTTCATGGGAATATCGGTCTGAACTATTTTTCTCAATATTTATGAAAAATCCTATCAAACTCAGCTTCGCCATTTTCTGTGTTCTTTTTATCGCCGGCTGCGGTGGAATAACCAATTCCGTCAAAACACCAGGACCAGCGAATGATCTGCAGCAGAATACTGCAAGTCCGCTAACGATCAAGGCGACCGTCCCCGAAGGCTGGGTGGTGCAGGAAGGTTCTTCAACCCCGGTACAGTATATGAAAGGTACGGCGAGTTTCATGGCAAAAACAGAATATTTCAGCAGCAGCAATCTCGATGATGTCGCGAAAGAGGCCATTTCGATTTTTAAGGAGGCCTTTGATAATGTTCAGGTCCAGGGTGATGTGGAAAAAACCCAGATCGATGGCAGGGACGCGCGAAGATTTGTATTTACCGCTGATGTCTATGGGATAACAATGAAATTCCTGTACGTGTACGTCCAGGTGAACAATGAAACGTATGCCATAACCATCGGGGATATGGCGGACACATTTGACGCTCTTTCCGCGGATTACGAGAAAATACTGAGCGGGATCAAATTTGAATGAACATTGTCCGTATTGATTGGAACTGAAAGATGGAGCAACTTTTCTGAAGTTGCTCCTTTCATTTGTGTACTTTGTTGGGAGGGAGGCATCTCCCCTGAGATGCCCCAGGAGGAAGGAGGAGTCCGCCGCAGCGGGATCATCTTTCGTCGGAGTCCCTGATCGGAGACTCCGACGGGTGGAAAACGATCTAGGGGGACTTTTTCTGTCGACGAAATCCAACAACGGGCGGTTTTTTCGAAGTCATTTCTCCCGATAGGACCCTTACTGAAATAAGTTTGAATGCTTGCCGGTTGCGTGAAAAGTGACGGTCTCATGTCCATTTTCATCCACTCCGAGCTCATAGATCAAAACCCAATCCCCTTCGACATGGCAATCCCGATAGTCCTTCCATTCACCCGAAAGCGCATGGTCGTCATATGCGGGGGGGAAGAGGCCTCCCGTCGATGAGCATATCCATGACCGCATGGAGTTTCTTCATACGGTACCGGCCCGACTTTTTCAGGCGGGAATAATCTCTCCGGAATCTTCGGGTATCTCTGGGGATTCTCATGAATCCATTTTATCCCTCATTCAGAGTTTTTTCAGATGCGCAAAAAATTCTTTTTTCCCCGGATAGGTCTTTACCCCGTGTCCTTTTCGGGCCTCATTCAGATCAGATGCGAGTTCTTCATTCGGCACTTCGGACGGGAGGAACGGGAATCCGCGCCTCCTCCTGATCTCCGTATAAAAAATGGTGATCGCCTGCACCGGCTTTATTCCCTGCGCCTTCAGAATCGCTTCCGCTTCTTCCTGGAGATTGGGGTCGATTCGTTGCTGTATTCGTCCGGAGGCCATGGGGTGGAGAAGATAGACTGCATAGTACAATGTACTCCATTTGTACTATTTCTTCAAGCCCATTTTTCCATTTTCCGGTAAGAAAAATCACCGGACGAGGTGCTGCGTGACTCTCCCAGAATCGCTCCTCTTTTTTGTTTCCATATTTTTTGATGCACACAAAACTCGCACCCGGCGGAGTCTCTCCGACGAAGGAGGAGGACTCCGCCGCAGGGGGATCATCTTTCGTCGGAGTCCCTGGTCGGAGACTCCGACGGGTAGAACTTTTTCTGAAGTTGCTCCTCTTATTTGTGTCCTTTGCGGTGAAATACAAGATCGCGGAGCAACTCAGGGAAGAGTTGCGCCATCAGAGTATCAACCCAGGACACCTGCTCCGGTGGAGCGGGGATCAAGGAGGGTCCTCTTGTCTCTGGAACTCTGTTCCGATACCGTATGAATAGGATTTTTCACGCGCATGGACGAACCCTCATCATTTCACGACCTCTTGTCCATGTTTGCCGGAGACAAGAGGAAGGAAATCCAGAAGGCATATGTGTTTTCAGAGGAACACCTCAGCTCGGTTCCGAGGCGGGACGGATTGGACTATTTTGTCCATGGGTATGAAGTGGCTTCCACACTACAGGAGAGCGTCCGCGACGCATCGCTCGTAAAAGTAGCGCTTCTTCATGATATTCTCGCGCACGGGGATGGGGAGGAGCTCCTCCGGAAAGCGCCGCTACAGCAGGGAGAGCGGGCGATGGTGCGTTCGATGTTCGACCTCCGACATCTCCATATCGATCAGAATACTCGTGACTTGGACAAATTCGTTTCCGCCATTTCAGAAGAAGAACGGCTTCTCCCGCTTCGAATGGCTCATCGGCTGAATGATGTCAAACACCTTTCCCGGTTTCATTCTGAACTCCAGAACAAGATCGCCCATGAGTCACTGTATATGTACGCTGCCATTGCGGGTCGTCTCGGGATGCACAAATGGAGGTACGAAATGGAGGATATTTGCTTTTCCCTTCTTCACCCGAAGATGGCTCAGCGTTTGAGAATGAAATTCCAGGAATATGATGATCTCGACCGCGTATGTCTCGACCATGCGTCGGCATTTCTTCAAAAGGTCATTCGGGGCGCGCGCATTTCCGCCATCGTCGAACGGCGTCTTAAATCCCTGTATTCGACATACCGGAAGATGCTTCTGAAGAGGAGAAAATTTGAGGAACTTACCGATCGGCTCGCAATACGGATTGTCACAAAGAGCCTTGATGATTGTTACCGGTGCCTCGGTCTCGTTCATTCCCACATGAACCCGATACCGGGAAAGCTCAAGGATTACATCGGGGCGCCGAAAGAGAATGGATACCGTTCTATCCATACGGTTGTCTACCCTCTCCCCGGGATTACGGAGCAACCCATTGAAATTCAGATTCGTACCGAAGAGATGCATGATATCTGCGAGTTCGGAGAAGCGGCTCACGAAGAATACAAGAACAAAAGGTACTCCCTGAGAACAGGACGTGCACGCGTCGATCTCATGAAGAATTTCCAAATTCTCCGCATGAAAGGACGATCGCCGTCTCAGTTCGCACGAACTCTGCGTAAGTATTTCGATGAGAATCAGATCGCTGTTTTTGATGAGAAAAACAATCTCTATCATCTCGAGCGCCCATCCACTATCCTGGATTTCCTCTGCGTCGCATATCCCCAGAAACTCGAGAGGCTCGGAAAAATTCTCCTCAACGGACGGATCGCGGCGCTCGATAATCAGCTCCGCGACGGCGATGTTGTGAACGCTCGCTACGGGAAGCGCCGGACGATTGAGGGGCGTTGGGCCAATGCCTGTTTACGCGGGGAGAATGCGAAATTAATTCGAAAGATCGCTCAGACGGGATGGTAGAGGCCGAGCGAAGTCTCGGAGAGAGACTTTCACTTGTTCTGACGCTGATCCGCACCCGGCGGAGTCTCTCCGACGAAGGAGGAGGACTCCGCCGCAGGGGGATCATCTTTCGTCGGAGTCCCTGGTCGGAGACTCCGACGGGTGGAAATTTTTCCGATCAGGTCTACGCGGAATCGTTCAAACTCATCGCCGATCTTCTCGACATGTATCAGGACTATCTCGAAGAAAAACACTGATCATCCCTTCGCTCGACCAGGTCGCCTGATCCGGCGGAGACTCGAACGATCAGGGGGGATCATCTTTCGTCGGAGTCCCTGGTCGGAGACTCCGACGGGTGGAAATGTGAAAGACTAATTACCATTGATAATACTCTCTTCATTTAATAAGGTTGTTTGAAAGATGAAATTATATGCTTTTTGATATATTCCAAAATGAAATGTAAGAAAAATAATAACGATCATGAAAGAAAAAAATAATAAATACATAAGATAAATTAAGGATTTTTTAACAAATGACTTCTTCATATGATTATGATGAAATAATACAACAATGAAAAATGAACTTTGAGAGGACTCCTTAATTTAAGCTGATTTTGGGAAAAACAGGAAGCTTTTATGACCGAAACAGTGTAATATTTTTTGAAGCCGGAGCAGGTGTCTCGAAGAGCACCTGGTCCGCAGGCTCAGTGTATCGGACCAAGTGGTCCCGACCTGTCGGGATACACTTGCTCCGGCGGAAAAGTCGTTTATAAAGTCAATAAATCGATCTAGAATACAATGAATGAGAATATAAGTCATAAAATTAAGACGAGAATGACTCATCTATAAATTTCTCAAGGAGGAACCCGCCCACTCGCACCCGGCGGAGTCTCTCCGACGCAGGAGGAGGACTCCGCCGCAGCGGGATCATCTTTCGTCGGAGTCCCTGGTCGGAGACTCCAACGGGTGGAAAGGGGGATTAGGGGAGATAGCACTGAAGATAAATCATCAGACCATTAGGTACTCTGAAAGTCATTGGAAACCCACTTGCCTCAGTTTTTTGCCAAATTCCTAACCCAGTTTCTTTGCTTATTGCAAGTGTATCAAGAACTTTATTTTCCCAATTGTCTTGTGCGATGAGAGTTAAATCATTATTTGCAATGAGCTTCCATGTCTCTCCTTCAGTTTCTCCGCCTTCAACAAGCGCGGAAGTCATAAAGGTTATCGTATCATCTCCATTAATTTTTACTGAGATTTTGTCCGTTGCAGTATCTAGGCTGCCTTCAATTTCAAGTGAGTCTCCTTTATTAAAGAAGGTAGCAACTTGCTGTCCGTCACAAGGGAAACTCATCCCGATCATTTGCTCTGGGAAAAGCTGTTTCTTTTCCGCTTCGGTCAGAAGCATTTCTTTGTCAGGAAAAGTTTTATTCAGTTCTTCCATTATTTCCGGATATTCGTAAATATGCCTTTCCTTTAATTCTTTTGCTTTTTCAAATGGAGTGATGTCCATTTGAACACTTTTTTCAGCCTTAGCCAAAGAATTATTCTCTTCACTTTTCTTTGAGTTTGATTCTTCGATTTCTTGTCTCAGTCTGGTGTTTTCTTCCGTTAGGAAATCATTTTCTTCTCTCAAGTCTGCCAGTTGTTGCATTTGATCTGTTGGTTGTAGTGAATCTTCTTTGTTTTGAGTTTGTTGATGGCAGCCCGAGAGAAGGATTAAAATGCAAGTTGTGAAAAATATTCTTTTCATTTTATCGATGTTAAGGATTACAGAAATTATTCCACTGAAGAAATATGAATGTCAATTTCGCACCCGGCGGAGTCTCTTCGACGAAGGAGGAGGACTCCGCCGTAAGGGGATCATCTTTCGTCGGAGTCCCTGGTCGGAGACTCCGACGGGTGGGAAGGCTCCGGAAGAGGTCATTCTATATGGTCTGAGGGGTCAACATATTCGATTCTACGTCTCGCTCTTATACATAATGATATTGATTTTTTACCTCTAATATTTTCCCTAGAGAACAACTTTTCATCAGATTTTTCTACTTTAATCTGAAAAATTGATAGGTTAGTACCATCACAATTAATCTTTAGCTCTTCCATATGCCAAAGCTTGTCTAAATAATTAATATCTCTATCGGTTTCATTGTGTAGGTAATCTTGAATCATTCTTTCTATCTCGTCAGTTGATTTATGTAGAATATTCTTTAATTCATAATCTACATCAAAAAAACAATTCTTATCTCTAAAGTAAAGATTATTCTTCACGGTTTGATTCATAATTTTTTCTGGATGTTCAACCGCACCAACAATAATTATTCCCCCACTTGAATTAGCCATCCCTAAGATGTTCTTTACAATTTCTTTGAGTATATCTTTATTTGGATGTGTTTCACTAATCTCCGTAGGTGTCATAAAAGTACTTTTCCACTCAATCTGATCATTTTCTTCCTGCATTAATTCTTTGATATTAAAGTAATCGTCCATTATCTCCAAGTGGCATAATATGGATGAAATCTCATTAATCCAGTCGCTCAAAGCCTTGACCACTACTTTAATTTGCCATTCGTTGTCTTTTGCTTTTTTGATGGCCTCCATTTTTGCTAATGTGACAAATGAAGTAAGATATATCTTATTTATCCATTCTTTGTGATTATTCTTCTCATTGTAGAATGCTGATAGATGTAGAGTTGCAAATTCCCACATTTGATTCTTGAGATCAGAAGAGAATTCAATTTTATTGAGAATGTTCTTTCCGAAATGACCTTTTTTCTCATCTTCTCCTTTCTTAAAATTAAATCCTGAACATATTGGTTTCAGAAAAAATGGTAATAGTTTTTCATTGTTTGATTTCGTTCTAGTGTTAAAATTGTCTAATTCATCGTTATCAAATTTATTTTTCCAGCCATAAAACAATTTGCTTTCTTCGGTTTCAAAATAATCTATCACTCCATAAATCTTACATAATGAGTAAGGAATATTGAAATTCTCTCCTCTTTTACGTTGTTCGGTTAAATCTTTAAAAATTATGGATATTTGTCTAATTTTTTTAATTGATAAAGTAAGGAATTTATTCAGAATAGACGCCCTTATCTGTAAATTAAAAAAATTAGTACAATCAATATATGCAGTGAATTTCTCCTTCGTTCGCTTCATGTTGAATATCTCATCAATGATGTTTATAAATTCGATAAACTCTATTTTTACTCCGGCTTCCTTTATTAGCTTTTTTAGGAAGAAGTTATAATCTGACCTTAGATTTTTTGACAATGAAGTAGAAAGAGAACCTAGTATTGCACTTGGTAAAAAAAAGGGCAGCCACATGAATCTCAAAGCAATTTTGCATTCTTCTTGAGAGGCCTGAATAATTATTTTTTTTTGCTCAAAAGATTTAGCATTTGAAGTTTCATCATCCTCATGTAATTGATCCTGATACTTCTTAATTATTAATCGAATTGTGTCCAGGAAAAATTTATTTTGAATTAAATTTTCAAAACCCAAACTCAAAATCTGTGGATTTAACTTAATACTAGTTACATCTTTTGAAGATAAGTGGGCTACCTCATTGGCCATTATGCATATGGAAGTCCAGAGTTCTTCATAGGAGCCGATATTAACAATGTCATTAACAATCTTCTCTAATTGTCGCATTGGAAATCTAAAGAAAGAGGCTATTCTTAGAATGATTTAAAACTTTTCCCTGCTCGTTTAAGTCTGGAGACTGCAACATTGTACAATTTTATCCTCTCCAATAAAACACATGGAGATTCGCATGCCCCAGCAGCCTCTTCGCCGGCCACTCCTCCCATGATTTTGTCCCATGAAGAAGCTCTTCGAGCGCCGGTTCTTTCTCTTTGCCTTTGAGGAGGAGCACGATTTTTTTGCTTTTCAGGATTACGGGGAACGTAAGCGTCAGCCGTTTCCAGACGGGAAACTGGTTCGTTTCGGAAGTGACGGCGCATTTTTCGTTCTCGCGGAGTTCCGGACCGTTGGGAAAGAGAGAAGCGATGTGGCCGTCCGGACCCATGCCGAGAATCGCGACATCGAAGGGCACAGACCGTGATTTCATGAGCGTGTCATAGACCTTCGCCGAGTCTTCCCAGATGAGATCGGGAGAACTCAAAAAGAAATGCGTTTTTATTTCCGGATCGGGGAGGAGGGAGAGGAAATGCTCCCGGATAAGCCACGCGTTCGATTCCGGTTTTTCCGGATGGACATACCGTTCGTCCGTCTGGAAAATCTCCGCGAGGTTCCACGGAAGAGATGATTCCGCGAGCGCTTCATACACGGGTTCGGGAGTCGAGCCTCCGGAGAGGGCGAGAGAAAAAGCAGTGTTTTTCGGAATATCCCGCGTGATCTCTTCCACGGACGCGCGGATCCACTCGCCGCTTTCCGAAAATTCATGAATTTGAGGAGCCATGGACAGGTTCAAAGGATGGAATTTCAGATTTCAAACCAGGTCTCGCCTTCTTTCTGGAAATTGCGGTAGCTTCCTTCCGGACAGAGGATCCCGTCTTCATATTCTTCCACGGGGATGTTTTTCCCCGCGATATACTGGAGGATGGAGTCCGTGATCCGCCACGCGGCGATGATCTCCGCGAAGCTCAGGAAATGGAGTTTTTCCTCGTGGAGGACATCGAGGAGGAGCGTCGAATGTTCGGGAACGCATCCTTCCGGCGGACATCCGATGGACGCGAATGGAGCGATCACCTGTGCTGTTTTTTCTCCCCCGAACGCGTGGGAGAGCTGGAAATGGATCTTTTCGTTCGGCTGGAGTTCGAGGATGAGGCGGTTCGGTTCCATATCTTTTTGGAAACGCATTTTTTTGAATTCCACGACGATATACGTCGCTTTCCTCTGGAGCTGTTTCCCTGTTCTTATAAAGATGGGGACGCCGTACCAGCTCTCGCGGTCGATCTTGATCTTCGCGCTCATGAAGGTCTCCGTTTTTGAATCCTTTTTCACGCCGTCGAGTTTTTTGTAGCTCTTATACTGTCCGAGGAAAATATTGTCGGGATCTGGCGCGAATTTGAGCGCGGAGAGGATCGCGTATTTCTCCCGCTGAAAACTCTCCGCGTCCTCGCTGATGGGGATGGACATGGTGATCATCGCGAGGATTTGGGTGAGGTGGGACTGGAACATGTCTTTGATGATCCCGACGGTGTCGAAATATCCGACGCGGTCGCGTATTCCGATGTCTTCCACGGCCGTGATCTGGATGGTGGAGATCTCCCGGCCTTTGAGGAGCATGTTGAGGATGCTGTTTGAGTGCCTGAGGGAGAGGATGCTCTGGACGGAACGCTTCCCGAGGTAGTGGTCGAGGAGATAGACCTGCTCTTCCCGGTAGAACTGGGAAATGAGATTGAAGAGTCTTTTTGCCGATTCCTCGTCTTCGCCGAACGGCTTTTCGAGGATGATCCGGAGGTCTTCGTTTTTGTTCACCCGCGTCTCCGCGAGATTCCGGATGATCGGTTCGAAAACGGACGGCGGGACGGAAAAATACGCGAGATGGGGGATATTCGCGGATGAACCGACAAGATTTTTTATGAATGTCCGGTATTTCTCAAAGTCGGCTTTATCCTGATATTCTCCGCTGAAATAGTGGACATGGGAAACAAGGGAGTCGAGGATCTTCGTCGAGAAATTTTCATTCTTTCCGACGGATTCCACAACGCTGAAGAGGAATTCTTTCTGGAATTCATCGCGGCGCTTTTTCGTCCGGGAATATCCGACGATGAAGAAATCTTCGGGGAGGAGTTTCCGCTCGGCGAGAGCGTAGATCGCGGGGAAGAGTTTCAGTTTCGCGAGATCTCCGGACGCTCCGAAGATCGTGAGGAGAAAAGGTTTTTTACAGGGTTTGTACATATGTGGCTACAAAAAAATCATGAATTCCACTCTGTGTGGAAACTCCCTTTTTTATCCGTCCGCTCATAGGTATGTGCTCCGAAATAGTCGCGGAGCGCCTGGATAAAATTCGCGTTCCCGTTTTTCGTCCGCATCCCTTCGATATAAGAAAGCGCGCTCGAGAGTCCCGGAACGGGGATGCCGGAAAGCGTCGCGAGAGCGACGACGGTGCGGAGGTCGGGGAGAGACGCGGAGATCTCTTTTGAGATTTCCGGGATGAGAAAGAGATGATCCGCTTTTTTCTTCAGGAGGGACGCTTCCAGGAATTTGAGGACATCGGCGCGGATGATGCATCCGCCCTGCCAAATGCGGGAGATCTCGGAGAGGTCGACTTTCCATCCTTCTTCTTCGGCGGCTTCGCTGATGAGAGAATATCCCTGGGCGTACGTGCTCAGGATCGCGGCGGAGAGCGCGTTCACGATGTGATTTTCAAACTGGGCGAGCGAAACGTTTTCCACTCTCTCTTTCGCGCTCAGGGAGGATGATATTTTTCCCCGGAGCTCTTTTTTTGAAGAAATGATCCTCGCGTTCACGGATTCCGAAATGGTAGGAATTGCCGTGGAGCGTCCGGCGGCATCGATCGCCGTCCATTTTCCCGTTCCCTTCTGGCCGGCGGCGTCGAGGATCTTGTCGATGAGGGCCCCCTTTCCGAGATCATCCTTTTTTTCGAGGATCTCCGAAGCGATTTCTGTAAGATATGAGCGGAGTTTTCCTTCGTGGATTTTTTTGAAAATTTGCGCGATCTCCGGAGATTGGAGCGAGAAAAGTTTCCGGAAGATGTCGTACGCTTCCGCGAGGATCTCCATGATCCCGTATTCGATGCCGTTATGGACCATTTTTACATAGTGTCCGGAACCGCCTTCCCCGATCCACGAAACGCAGGGCTTCCCGGAAAAGTCTTTCGCGGCGATTTTTCGAAGAACTGGTGCAATTTGGTCATATGCCTTTTTTTCTCCGCCGGGCATGATGCTCGGGCCTTCGAGCGCGCCTTTTTCTCCTCCGCTCACACCGCACCCGATGAAATACAACCCTTTTTTCTTCATCATCTCTTCCCTCCGGATCGTGTCTCCGTAGTAGGAATTCCCGAGGTCGGCGACGATGTCCCCGCGGGAGAGAAGGGGAGTTAATTTTTTGAGGAGATCGTCCACCGGCTTCCCGGCTTTCACGAAGAGGAGGATGATGCGCGGCTTTTTCAGTTTTCCAACAAATTCTTTCAGATTTCTGGCTCCGGAGAGATTCTCATTTCCGTATTCTTTGAGAAATGATGCTGTTCTCTCGTATGTCCGGTTATAGACCACCGTGCGGAATTTCTTCCCTGCGATGTTCCTCGCGAGGTTCGCGCCCATGACGGCGAGCCCGATGAGGCCGATGTCGAAGTCTCTGTCCATGTGAAGAAAAAAGCAGAGGAATTATACCTGCTTCTTTAAAAAAAGCACAAAAGACAAAGTACAAAATACAAAACAAGAAAGAAAAAGCACAAAGCATGTAGGGGCGTTGCACTGCAACGCCCCATGCCGAGAAAGAGAAAGCACAAAAGAGAAAACATAAAAGAAAAAAGAGAAAAGGGAAAAGGGAAAAGGGAAAAGAGGATTCTGTCATACCGGCCTCCGAGCCGGTATCTCCAGATGCCTCCAAAAATTTCATAAAGAGCAAATTGGCGCCACTGGCGTCTCTCTTCCTTCACGCGTTCAAATGGAGACCCCGGATCGAGTCCGGGGTGACAGAGACCCGCTGACTCTTTCGCTGTCAGCTGAGGGGAAGAGAGAAGGGTCGCCCGGGGACGGGCGACTCCCAAACGAAGAGAAAAGAGGATTCTGTCATACCGGCCTCCGAGCCGGTATCTCCAGATGCCTCCAAAAATTTCATAAAAAGCAAATTGGCGCCACTGGCGTCTCTCTTCCTTCACGCGTTCAAATGGAGACCCCGGATCGAGTCCGGGGTGACAGACACCAATTTCTGTGACGAAGTTCGCAATTCCGGAGAGGCGTGCAATTTACTTTCAGCTCAGTTTCCACTACAATTCCCCTGCATCATCTTATCCCCACTCCTTATGAAAAAAGCAATTGAGACTGCGATCAACAAACAGATCGGCGAAGAACTCTACTCCGCGTATCTCTACCTCGCCATGGCATTTTACCTGGAATCAAAGAAGCTTATGGGATCCGGAAAATGGATGCGGAAACAGGCTCAGGAGGAAGTAAACCACGCCATGAAATTCGCACATTTCCTCGAGGAGAGGGGAGGGCGACCTGTCCTCGAAGCCATTGCCGCTCCGAAGAAGGATTTCGGAACACTCCTCCAGGTCTTTGAAGAATCGCTGAAACACGAACAGCACATCACATCCTGCATCCACAGCCTCTATGAGCTTGCGGGAAAGGAGAAAGACCTTCCGTTCCAGTCATTCCTGAAATGGTTTATCGACGAGCAGGTCGAAGAAGAAGCTGCCGCTCAGGAAGTCATTGATAAGATCGAGCTTATTGGCGACAAGAATGGAGCGCATCTTTACATGATCGACAAGTATCTCGGGAAGAGGGGAGAAGAGAAGTAGGAAGTAGGAATTAGGAAGTGGGAATTAGGAAGTAGGGATATGGGATTTTGCTCTCTCAAGGGCAGATTTCCATTGTTCACGAAGATGCTTCAAGGATTCTTTCTCAAGAGGATTTCGGAAGAGGACTTCGCGCGTCTCATGCGTGAGTGCATTCTCTGTTTTTTCAAATCCGGAGAGGACAAAGGATTCTCTCCCTGTTTTTCCGGAAAGCCAGCGGAGAAATTTCTCTTTTGGAGTGAGGCGAAGATAGGGGGAAAGAACATTCCGGTAATATCTCCTGGAGAAGATCCCGGCTGTGAGAACACAGAGCGAAATGAGAATGACAGCGGTGCGGTCTTTCAGAAAACTCCAGAGTGCTTTCTGTTTCAGTCCCGTATATCCGACGATGTTTTCAAACCATTTCAATTCGAAGACGTCATAGTACCGGAGGAGAGTGCCGAGGACGGGGGCATCTTCAAACCAGAAAGAAACGGGGATTGACGGGGGAGTCGGATCAAATCGTTCCCATTTCCCGGTTTCATCAAGGACTTCAACCCAGGAATGGGCGTGCGATCCGCGGATGATCCATGCTCCCGCTTCTTCATTCCATTCTCCTCCGGTAAATCCGTTCACGAGCGTCGCGCTATATCCGAAGTGCTGGAGCGTGACGGCGAGCACGGTCGCGAAATATTCACAGTGACCCTGTTTTTTTTCGTAGAGAAATGACGGAAGATTCGGCGCGGGGTCTTCGAGAGAATAGGTGAATCCCGCGTCCTCTCGGATGTATTTTTCGAGTCCCTCGGGAGTCTTCTCGACCGAATCAGGAATGGACTGCCAAAAGGACTGCAGGAGAGTATCAATATCGGGCGATATGCCGTTCCTCATTTTCGGGACCGGCGAATAGGAATCCGTGATCTCTCCGTCTCCGTCCGTTTCGAACGTGATCGCCACATCGAGGGCTTTGCTCTTCGGCTCTTTGAACTCCGCGACGGAACGGTCCGGGGTGAGCTTTACGACATCTCTTTCGTTGATGGAGAGAGGGATCTTCGGGAGGAAGAGGTGCTTCTGGCTGTCGAGGTAGTATTTTATGGTCCAGGTCTCTGTCTCCGTGGCGGAAGCATGATAGCTGTCGTATTCGTAGGGGATAAAATTTTCGATCCCCATTTTTTCCCAGTTCCCTCCGGAAAACCGGTCGTACCGCATTCCCCTCCAGTAGAGGCTGTTCAAATAGGGGACAGAATCCTGAGAGATATTTTCGATGACGATCTGCTTCGCGTAGTTCATTTTCATCTGCCGGATATCATTGAGCGAGACGGTGTCGGAAAAGCCGACTTTGTCCGGAATATTTTTCCTGAGCTGTGGTCCGCGGTTCTCTCCGTACGTCCCGTGAGGAAGGAAAAAGAAGAGGACGATCGTGAGACCGATGACCGCAAAATTCATCCCGATATATGATCTTTTGGTTTTTTCCCGCCCGAAACTCGATGAATATTCCGTTCCTTCCTCACCGCTCGCGTAGATGGAAAAGAGAGCGATCGCCTGGAGGAGGTAGACGAGAAAAAAGATCCCGAACCATCCCCTGAGCGTGAAGAGAGAAAGCGCGACAAAAACGAAGAGGACGAGGAAGATGAAGAAGAACGCGTCCCTTCGCTCCCTGAGGAAGAAGTGTTTCATGACCGCGAGGAGGAGGAGGAAATGCACTCCCGACTCCACCGGATCACCCTTAAATCCGCTCTCCACCACGCATCCGATGAAAACGAGGAGAACGATGAAGTTCATCATCTTTCTTCCGCCGAGCGGCCAGTGGAGTTTCTTCGTCCAGAGGAGGTTCACGCCGAACATGAGAAAGGCGACGAAAGAAAAGAGGGGATTCCTCCATTCAAAAGACGCGGCGATGACGCCGAGGAGGATCATGCTCCATTCCACGACCGGACCGAAAGAAAGGTCGTTCCTGAGAGTGAGCGGGAGATCGCTCCGCATCCGGAGTTTCTCGAGTTTTTTCTCGTGTTTTTCATCCCCTTTCGTCATGTCCGGAACGACCTCTTTCACGTACCATTCCCCCCTCTTCGCCGTCTGGAGGTAATCGATACGCGCGACATTATCGCCGGGTTGAAGCGGGCGGACATGGAAATATTCATCCGCGCATTCGCGGGTTTCCAGGATGCGGATGTTTTCCGGTTGCGCTCTCGGGACACTGGGAAGAGTGATGACGGAACGGAAAATATCGAGTCTTCCCTGAAGCACAAAGAGGATCTTCACTTTTTCTTCTCCCGAGGGAAGAGAAAGTGATTTGTCGGGAATGAGATACCGGACGTCATCTCCGTCATCTTCCGCGATCCGGAAATAGGAATACTCCCGCTCTTTTTTCCATTCGATATGAAGAATGAGCTCTCCGTCGATTATCTTCCACGAAACGGAACATGCCCTTTTCGTGAGGAAAATATCGATGAAAGAATAGAGGAAGAGTGCAAGGCCAAAGGCCGGGATGAACATGAGGACCTGGATCCCTTTATAAAATGAGATGAAGGTGAGGAGGATCCCCATCCCGAGGAAGATCATCCCAGTTTTTGAAATCGGTCCGCGGACCGTGAACCACGCATCTCCGCGTTTTATGAGTTTTCCTATCGAAGATTTCAGTTTTTGTATCATGGATTCTCAGAACGTTTACATCCCCTGGAAAGCGTGGGCGTAGAGTTTGTCGACGGCTTTATTGAGTTCCTTCTTCCCGATCGTCTCGTTGAGAGGCTCGATACGGTGGGAGAGGAACGGTTGTGCGAGGTCGATCCCGTCCTCGGGGATGACATAATCCCGTTTATTGAGTACCGCATTCGCCCGGAGCGCGGATGAAAATATGGAAAGTCCGCGGGGGCTGATCCCATATCGGTATTCCTCTGGATTTCTCGTCCATTCCGCGAACCGGATGAGGCGTTCCAATATCTCATCGCTTATGGAAACATGCGTCGCCGCCTCCTGGAGGTCGAGGATTTCTTTCTCGCTCAGGATCTCCGGGACCTCCGCAACCTTCTCTTCGAGTTTCAGGTAACTCTGTTCCGAGAGGATCTTCTTCTGGATCTCCTTGTCCGGGAAACCCATGGAGAGGAAACAGGCGAACCGGTCTCTCTGCGCCTCCGGAAGGGGATACGTCCCCTTGAGTTCGAGGGGATTTTGAGTCGCCATGACGAGGTGGACCTTCGGGAGAGGGAATTTTTTTCCCGCGATCGAGATCTGCTTCTCCTCCATTGCTTCAAGAAACGCGCTCTGGGTCTTCGGATGCATGCGGTTGATCTCGTCGATGAGGACGATCTCCTGGAAAATCGGACCTTTTTTGATCGTGAACGCTTTTGTCTCAAAATCGATGATCTCTCCCCCGATGATGTCCTGGGGGAGGGTGTCCGAAGTCCCCTGGATCCTCGAAAAACTTCTTCCGAGGACCGCGGAAAAAGCTTTCGCGAGCGTTGTCTTCCCCACTCCCGGGAGATCTTCGATGAGGATGTGCCCGCGGATAAGGAGCGTAATCTCGAGGAGCCGGATGATCCGGAGCTTTTCGAAGGCAAACGGAAGGAGCGCGTGCTCGAATTCGCCCAGTTTTTTTTCGATTTCAGAAGAATTCATGGATTTGTTTGGTTACACTGTATTATAGAGGAAAACGGGGGAAAATGGTAGGCGGAAGTAAGTTCATAAAGGTTTAAAAAAGTTCATTGTTCTGAGAGGTAGTGCCCCGGAGAAAGGGTCACCCGAGGACGGGTGACTCCAGAAAAATTTGCTTGCGAGCTTGCCTGCTTGCCCGCTTGAACACTTGCCTGCTTGAACACTTGCTTGCTTGAACACTTACTCACTCCTTCTTCCCCGATAAATACTCCTTCGTCAGCTTTTTCGAAAGCTCCACACCCGGCTGATCAAAGGCATTGATCCCGAAGAATTCCCCGAGGAAAGCGACCGATCCTTCGAAGAGAAGGAAGAGCGCCCCAAGGTTTTCCTCATCGATTTTCGGAATGCGGAGAGTGATATTCGGACGATCCGCTTTTGTGAGCGCATCCGATGTCGCCCGTTTTTCTGTTCTCAGGAGACTCCCGAAATCAACACCTTTCAGATAATGGAATTCCTTTTCTCCGTTTCCCGGGACCGGGATGGGGAGAGGTTTTTCCGTAAGATCTTCCACCTCGAGAAACATGATGAGCTTGTCAAAAGGCCCTTCCATGTAGAGCTGGGACTGGGAATGCTGGTCCGTGGCGCCGAGGGCGTTCACTGGCGTAATACCGACATGGACCTCCTTCCCTTTTTCGTCACGCGCTTTCCCGATGGATTCCGCGAGAAGCTGGCGGTACCAGTCCGCGAACCGAAAAAGCTTCTCAGCATACGGCATCATGACGGTAATGGTTTTTCCTTTTTTTGAAAGGAGATACTGGATCGCGGCGATCTGGAACGGGAGATTGTCGGCGAAAGAACGCGAGAGGAAGGAATTCTTCATCTTGATAGCGCCCGAAAGGAGTTTTTCCGCATCAATGCCGAGGAGCAGTGCGGGAAGAAGCCCAACGGAAGTGAGGACGGAGAACCGGCCTCCGACATTTTCAGGGACGGGAAACGAAGTCACGTTCTCGCGCTCCGCCTCTTTTCTCAGAAACCCGTTCTCCGGATCAGTGATGAAAACAAAATGATCTTTGATCGGAAGACCCGCTTTCTCCACTTCGTCCTTGAAATAGAAATACTGGGATATGGTTTCCGGAGTACTGCCGGACTTTGTGATGACGAGGAACAGTGTTTTTGAGAGATTGATACGCGCTCTGCATTCCGCGATGAGGGAAGGATCGATATTGTCGAGAATATAAAGCGCCGGGGTTTTCTCGGAAAAAGAATTCCCGAATGCTTCTTTCAGCGTATGGATCCCGAGAGCCGATCCTCCGATTCCGAGAACGACGACCGATTCGAATTTTTCTCTCGCTCCATGTGAAAATGACTCTATGTCCCTCATGAGTTTTTTCCCCGCGAGGACTTCATCGCGATAAAACCCCTGATTCCTTCTCCTGATATTCTCCAGGAAGGGAACAATGCGGGAAGATTGTTCCTCCATCTCAGAACGGCTGATACCGTGGGAATCCGTTATTTTTTCCAGCGAAGAGAAGTCAAGAGTGATCATCGTTCATGGATGAGAGGGATTCATGATTTCATCTTTTCCCAGTCGGAGAGGAATTTTTTTATCCCCTGATCCGTGAGCGGATGGGCGACGAGTTTGTCGAGGATCTCCGGCGGGATAGTGGCGATATCCGCCCCCGCCTTCATCGCGGAGAGAACATGTTCCGGATGCCGGATGCTCGCGGCGAGCACCTTTGTCTCAAAATCATACGTCCGGAAGATCTCCACGATGTCAAAGACGACCTCCATCCCGTCCACTCCGATATCATCAAGCCTCCCGACGAAAGGGCTTACCAGTGTCGCGCCTGCTTTTGCGGCGAGGACAGCTTGTGCGGGAGTGAAGACGAGCGTGATGTTCGTATGAATTCCTTCCGAGACCAGTACCTTGCATGCCTTGAGCCCCTCCGCAGTCATCGGGAGTTTCACGTATATGTTCTTCGCCCACTTCGCGTACTTCCGTCCTTCCCGAACCATTCCCTCGGAATCCATGGCGATGACTTCCGCGCTCACGGGACCAGGGATTATAGCGGTGATCTCCTTGATCCGCTTTTCGAGCGGCACACCTTCTTTAGCGATGAGCGAGGGATTCGTCGTCACTCCGTCGATGATGCCCCACGAAGCATATTTTTTGATGGCGGAAACTTCTGCGGTGTCGAGAAATATCTGCATGAGAATAATGAAAAATCTGCTGCCATTGTATCACTCCTCTCTGGAATCTGGGAATGTCAGACGCGGGTATTGTTTACAGGATTACAAAAAGCTCAAGCAGGCGAGTGTTGAAGCTGGCAAGTATTCAAGCCGGCAAGTGTTCAAGCTGACAAGTGTTCAAGTGTGGAAAGCAGGCCTTTTTCTTATGAGTATGCACACTTGAACACTTGAATACTTGAACACTTTCCCTACTTCTTCCCCCACTCCTCCCCCTGCCGGCAGAGGAGTCCGGCATCAGCGGGATCGAGGAGGAGCATTCTGACTGCGCGTTCGAGGAATACTTCGTTCTGGGAACCTTTCACGAGAAGGAAATCTCCTTTTTTTAAATGAGTCTTGAGGTGATTTCCGGCGCTCTCCGCATCCGGGAAGATCATGAGAGGTTTTTTCCCCTTCACCCCTTTTGAAAAGGAGGCCTGCTCTTTTCCAACAAAAAAGATCTCATCCGCGTTCTCCGCCGCGGAACTCCCGAGTTCTTCATGAAACTGAGCAGAGAAACCGCCGAGCTCGTTCATATTCCCGAGGAGCGCGAGTTTCCTCCGTGCGGGGATCTCCGGAAGCGTACGGAGGGCGGCTTTCGTCGCCACAAGCCCCGAGTTATAGGAAGAGTCCCAGATAATGCTTTCTGATGAGCCCCGGATGATCCTCCCGCGTCCGGGAGGAGGAGAAAAGGTCTTGAGATATGCTGCGCTCAGTTCCATCGGGATCCCGAATTCTTCTCCGAGAATGATCGCCGGGAGAAGCACCGACGTATGGTAAACGCCGAGGATCGGAACGGCATACGAGACCATCGCATTTCCCTTCTGAACATCAAAAACGATCCCGCTCTCTTTCTGAAAAGCGTTCCGGACATGGTACGTGGACTCTTTCTCTTCTCCGTATCCGATAACCGGAGCGGAAGAAAAATCTTTCATCTTTTTCACTTCGGCATCATCGAAATTGAGGATCGCCGTTCCGTTCTTCGGAAGTCCCTCCGGGAGCATCTGTTTCTCGAGCCGTATCTGGGAGATGTTTTTGAACTGATGTTCGCTGAGATGCATCGGACCGATCCTCGTCACGACAGCAAACCGGGGATGTACGATTGTGAGGAGCTCCGCCATATCCCCGGGTTTATCGACTCCGTATTCCAGGACGACGACGTCGGGGATTTCGATAGTTTTCGTCAATACCCGGGAAAGGATCTTCAGCCATTTCCACGGCGATGAAAAACCGGATTCCGTTTCTCCGACAAGAGAGAGGAGGATGCCGATTTCAGTATTAAAACCCTCGGGAGAGGAGAGGACCGAATATTTCTTTTCGAGGACATGGACGATGGCATTTTTTGCCGTCGTCTTTCCCATGGAACCGGTGACTCCGATGATCTTTGCGGAAGAGGAGAGGATTCGTTTTGCTTTTCTCTTCAGGAGAAAGATGATCAGGTTTTTTACAAACTGTTTCATGCCGGTGGGGAAGAGTTAAAATCCAAGCGCCTGCAGTCTTCTCACTTCTTCTTTTGCCGCTTCATCATAGGGAGAGAGGTCGAGTACTTTCATATACCATTTCTTCGCTTCCGCGAAATGTTTTGCTTCGAGCGAAGTGTCAGCGAGGAGATAGAGGAAGCTGATGTTTCTCGGGTCGCGCTTGATCGCTTCCTGAAAGCAATGGATTGCGGTGTCGAGGTCCTTGATGACGAAATAGACCTGACCGAGATTCGCATACCGCGCACCGTGTTCGGGATCAAGTTCAATGGCTTTCTGATATGCGTCGATGCATTCATCGAACTTCTTATCTTTGAAGAGGGAGAGACCGAGATTCGTATACACGGCCGGATTTTTTGGCGTGAGCTCCACAAGCTGCCGGTACAGTCCTTCCGCTTTTCTATAGGATTCAGTCTGAAGATAGAGGAAGGCAAGCTTCTGAAGTGCGGGGATGTTCATCTCGTCAAAGGCAAGGATCTTGATGAAGTGTTTTTCTGCTTCCTCAAGCTCTACGCGTGCGAGATGGACCTCCGCTTTCTTGAGAAGTTCATGGATCTCATTGGAATGAGCAGAAGGTTTCTCTGATTTTGATTTTTTCTTATGAGCCTCCTGGGATCCGGCTTCCTTCTCCGGCTTCTCTTCATTTTTCGGATCGGATTCTTCTTCTTCCCTTTCTTTGGAAAAAACAAAAGCTTCGACCTGTTCCGTGAGTTCACTTTCTTCTTCGCCGGGAGAAACATCTCTTTCTATGATCGTTTCCGCAATCACAAAGCTCTCCCCCGCAGGACTTTCATCATGTGAGGATTCATCCGAAACACCGGAGCGCTCCTTCTCATGGAGGATGGCTTCTTCCATGAGACGTACCGATTTTTTGTCATCCTCAAACGTGAGATATCCGAGTTCTCTTTCGCGGGTGGATCTTTTCTCTTCCTCCACTGCCTCTTCGACGCGGAGTTCAAACATCGTTTTTTCCTGCTCGATTTCTTCTTCGATGAATTTTTCGTCCTTTTCACTGAGTGTCTCCTCCGGCACAGGAGTTTCCTTGGTCTCTTCTGGGGCCGCGTTTCTCTCGAGAGCTTTTTTGATTCTCTGCCGCTCTTCTGACCGCTTTTTTATGATCTGGTCGATGAAAACTCCGGCAGCGCCGAGAATCGATGCGAAGAATGTTCCGATGAATAATTCCGTTGGCATATTCTCAGGGGGTGGGGGAACTTCCCTATTCTGAAGAAAATCGCGAAAAAAGTCGAGGGGAAGGAGGGAATAGTACAAAGTACAAAATACAAAGTACAAAACAGAAAAGAGAAAGGAAAGTAAGCAAGCCAACGACCCGGTAAGCGAGCAAGCAAGAGCTTTTGGGCTTGCTCGCTTGAATGCTTGTACGCTTGTTTACTGGATTGCCACTCTTTTTTTTCAGGAGAACGAAAGGAAAAGCTCTTCGAGAGAGAACCTCTTGTTCACATTTTTCCGTATCTTCTCACGAGCTTCATCCGTGCGGTCAACGAGGACGCAGAGGTCCTCGAAACTGAACGTATTGCCCAGCACCATGGATTTTCTGAATGCTTTCTCCCGGATGAGAGTCCTCAGAAAATGAAGGAATCCATCAAGGAATTCATGGAGCTCTTTGTCCGATTCTCCGCGCGAAAGCGTATCTGCGAGAGCAAAAAGACGTCCAGTCTCCCCGTGCTGGAGATAATGGGCGAGATCCGTATAGAGGAGTTCCTGGGAATTGAGATAGCTGGGGTCTGCCAGGAACCGGACAAGTCTGCTCCTGCGCCCCTGCATAAGAGTGATGATCCGTTCTTTTTTCTCGTCAGGCAGACCGGGATCTGCTTCGTCCAGGGTCTTCTTGAGGAGAGAATTCGGAAGGAGTCCCATTTCGATGATCCTGACCCGGGAGAGGACTGTGGAAAGGAGGCTGTCCTTATGGGTCGCCGTCATGAGGAAAATAGTTTTCTCCGGCGGCTCTTCGAGCGTTTTCAAAAAAGTGTTCATCGCTTCTTCTGTCATCCGCTCCATGTCCCGGATGATACAGATCTTGTATGGGGCATCCGTTTTTTGCCAGAGGGATCTCGTGAATTCAAAGACATCATCGACACCGATCTGGTCGCTTCTTTTCTGGATCTTTTTCCGGTGCATCTGGTCAAAATTCGAATACTTCGCGAGCACATCAAAATCCTCCTCCTTGTCCTTGATCCAGAGGCGGTCTATGACGATGGCATTCGGATAGATATTTTTTTCAACGCGGAAACAGGAATCACAATTTCTGCAGATATTCTTTTCTTCGCACTGGAGGAGCTCTGCGAAAGTCTTCGCGAGCCGGAATTTCCCGATTTCCTTCGGTCCGCAGAAGAGGTATGCATGGCTCAGTGAGCGGTTTTCAAAATCCCGCTCGAGTCTGTCGATGATTTTCTCGTGGCCGATGATGCGCCAGGGGAATTTTATAAGGATGGATTATGAAAACGCCGCAATCTGCATCGTATCCGGAATAACGGGAAAGGGGAATATGAGATAGCGCTTAGGGAAGGAGTTTCGGATTTTTCTTTTCTTCAGATTTCACGTCCGGCTCCTCTGTTTCATCCTGGAGGAGAGAAATACTGGAAACATGGTCGTTCTCATGAAGGCGCATGAGGATGACGCCCTGCGTCGCTCTTCCGATAGATGGGATCTCGTCTACCGAGAGGCGGATCGCCTGTCCGGATTTCGTGACCATGAGGATATCGCCATGGAAGATGGGACTTAAAATCTTTGCCCCGACCACTTTTCCGGTCTTCTTCGTGATATTTGAAGTCTTCACGCCGCCGCCGCCGCGCGCCTGGGATCGATACGCGCTTACTTTCGTCATCTTCCCGAGTCCGTTTTCCATGATGACGAGGAGCTCCGATTCTTCATCGCCGTTCTTCACGACCGTCATTTCCACGACTTCATCCTCGGACTTCAGTCGGATCCCGCGGACTCCGGCTGCCGACCTCCCCATAGGCCTCGCGTCCTTCTCTTCGAACCGGATCCCTTTTCCGAGTTTCGTGACGATCATGATCTCGTCTCCCTCCCTGCATGACTTGACCCAACAGAGGGAATCATCATCCTTGAGGGAAAGCGCGATGATCCCCGCCCTCCGCACATTGTTAAAATATTCGACCAGTGTTTTCTTGATCCTGCCCTTCTTCGTGCACATGAAGAGATACGGTGACTCCTTCTCCTTGAAGTTCAGGATGGAAGTCACGGTCTCTTCTTCCTGAAGCTGGAGGAAGTTCACGATGTTCTGTCCTTTTGCGGTACGAGATGATTCCGGGATCTCATATGCGGGAAGTTTGAAGACACGCCCCTTGCTCGTGAAGAAGAGGAGGTCGTCATGGTTATTTGCCGAGAGAACGATCTCCATCTCGTCTTCCGTCCTCCCCGCGGAACCCATGAGACCTTTTCCTCCGCGGCCCTGCGTCGTGTATGCAGTGGGAGAAAGACGTTTGATATATCCGTTGAGCGTGACGGTGACAAGCATCCGGGCATTCGGGATCGTATCCTTCGCGTTGAATTTCCCGAGCGCCTGGGGAATGATCGCGGTTTTTCTCGGAACGGCGTATTTCTTTTTCATCTCGAGGAGTTCGTCCTCCACGATCTTCAGTATCCTTTCCGGTTTCGAGAGAATGTCCTTGCATTCGGCGATGAATGCAAGCTTTTCCGTGAGTTCATCATCAATCTTTTTCCGTTCGAGTCCGGCGAGCGTCTGGAGACGCATGGAGAGGATAGCATCCGCCTGGAGATCGGAGAACTTGAATTTTTTTATGAGGTTCGCCTTCGCGTCTTCCTTTGTGGCGCTTGCCCGGATGAGAGCAATGATCTCATCAATATGATCGAGAGCCTTTTTGAGGCCCTCCAGGATATGCGCTCTCTCTTCCGCGAGCCTCAGGTCATACGCTGTCCTTCTCTTCACGACTTCTTTCCGGTGTTCAAGGAATTCTTCGAGAAGACTTTTTAAGTCAAAAAGCCTCGGCTGCATCCCCCGGTCTCCAAGAGCGATGAAATTGCACCCGAATGTCGTCTGAAGCGGTGTGAGTTTGAAGATCTGATTGAGGACCTTGTTCGGAAACGCATCCTTTTTGAGATCAATGACGACCCGGATGCCCTCACGGTTCGATTCATCAGAGATATCCGATATCCCGACGATGACTTTGTCCCGGACGAGATCGGCGATCTTTTCCACAAGGCTCGCTTTGTTCACCTGGTAAGGGAGCTCGCTCACGACGATCTGGTATCTTCCCTTCTGCTCCATGATCTCTGCCTTTCCCCTCATGACGATCCCGCCCCTTCCGGAGACGTATGCCTGACGGATCGCGTTTGTGTCATAGATGGTCCCCTCGGTGGGAAAATCCGGCCCTTTGATGTATTCCATGAGGTCATCAATGCTGCACTCAGGATTTTCCGAGAGATGAATGATCCCGTCGATGAGTTCCCCGAGATTATGGGGGGGGATATTCGTCGCCATTCCTACCGCAATCCCCATTGTTCCATTCAGGAGGAGATTCGGGATCTTCGCGGGGAGAACGGATGGCTCTTTGAGCGATCCGTCGTAATTATCGCGGAAGCTGATGGTGTCTTTTTCCAGATCCCCGAGCATTTCATCGGTGACCGTCTCCATCTTTACCTCCGTGTACCGCATCGCCGCAGGCGGGTCTCCGTCAATCGATCCGAAGTTCCCCTGTCCCCTGACGAGAGGATGGTTCATGGAGAAATCCTGCGCCATCCTCACCATGGAATCATAGACGGCGGAATCGCCGTGCGGATGGTACTTCCCGATGACTTCTCCCACCACGCGTGCAGATTTTACAAACCGTGATCGGTGGGTCACCCCGAGCTTGTGCATCGCATAGAGAATCCTCCGGTGCACCGGTTTCAGTCCATCGCGGATATCGGGAAGGGCTCTGGAAACGATGACGCTCATCGCGTAATCGATATAGCTCTCTTCCATTTCCGTGACGATCTCGCGGTCGGGGTTATTTGGGGTAAGGGTGTTCAGCGGAAGATTCTCTCCTTCTCCTCCTTTCCCGGAAGCTGGATTCTCGCTCATATGAGTCACGAACGGATAAATAGCGTTGCTACTCTAGCAGAAAGAGGGAGGGTGAGCAAGGAAAGCTGGAGAGTGGGTCAGTGTTCAGGCAGGCAAGCGTACAAGCACGAAGAACAGCAGGACTTCACACGCTCTCACTGGCCATTTTTTTCTCATATTTTTCCTGGGGGAACTCATGATTCTTCATCGCGGATTCCATCTTTTCTTTTCAAAAAAGAAAAATTTTGCAAGGATATGAGTGGAAGCTAAAATTTTAAAAACCATGCCAAAGATCGCCGTCCTGACATTCCCCGGAAATAACTGCGAAATGGAAACAAGGCGGGCGATCATGGAAAGCGGACTTTCCGCAGATATCGTGCTTTGGAACTCACCCCCGTCCCTTCTCAGGGAATATGATGGTATCGTGATCCCCGGAGGATTTTCTTTTGAAGACCGCGGACGATCGGGCGTGGTGGCGGCGGCGGAACCGATCATGGACACCGTGCGGGAAATGGCCGCCGAAGGAAAGCCGGTCCTCGGTATCTGCAACGGAGCACAGATCCTCGTCGAGAGCGGACTTGTCCCCGGATTCACGCCGGGAAAAGTGGAGATGGCGCTCGCGAGGAATGAACGGGTGAAAGACGGTGAGATCCTCGGGACGGGATACTATCACAACTGGATCCATATCCGGCCGACGGGAAGAAAGACACCGTTTTCACTTTTTCAGGAGAGTATCTCGCTTCCCATCGCTCATGGCGAAGGTCGTTTCTTCACTGATCCCCGAATTGAGGATCATATTGAAAAGAATCATCAGATCGTATTCCAGTACTGCCGGGAGGATGGGAAGGTCGTATCCGGTTTTCCCGTCAACCCGAACGGAGCATTTTCGAACGCCGCAGGCATATGCAACGCCCAGGGAAATGTTCTCGCGCTCATGCCTCATCCCGAAAGAAGTCCCCATGGACATGTTGTTTTCGACTCGCTTACCAGATACTTGAAGTCCCCGCAGATCCTCGTGAAAAAGAAAGTCGCGATTTCCGATCTGGAAAGAGAGCACGTGGAAAAGTACAAACCGTGTCATATTGAACTTTTTGTCCGGCTGAAGATCACCGATAATGCGGAAAAAACACTAGAGCGCGTCGCGAGAAAAAAATGGGGATCACCAGTGTCCACTGAGCGTTTCACTTTCTGGGGGATCAATGTCGCGAAGGGCGTGGCAGGTGCTGATTTCCGCCCTCTTGCGGAATCCATCATCCGGTCGGGAGAGCTCCTCAATGACCACAAAGAGAGGGTTTCTGTGAGGATAGGGGGTCATTGGTTCTCATTCGATAAGAACACGGGACTCCGCGAATGTCTCCCTCCAGAATGGGAGACCCCGTTCCTTTCGTTCGAAAGGAAAGATATTATCGGCGAATCTTTTCATCATAAGATCAGGAAACATGTGAAAGGGGCCGACATTTCATCCGTTTCCCATGGCATTTTCTGGAATGTGACAGGAGTTTCATTCCAGGATGCTGCGAACGATACGCTCTTCGCAAATCCCTATTCCGAGTATCTCGTTCCCGTAAACAGATAGTCAGATTCTTTTGACTCCATTCCCGAGAAACCCATGCGGAGAGCTGTATTGACGGAGGACCGCATTCTTATTGGCTTGAGGATTGATTTTTTACGCCGTTTATGAAAGCGAGATGAATAAAAAAACATAATCTATTGCTGAAAAACACGCTTCTGTAAATAATCTGTCGTTCCATTCCGTTGCATCAGAAAAAATCATCATGCCCCTCCGGTACGGAGATTTTCAAGAAGTCATTGTGCGGCATTTCGAGTGCGATCAAGTGGATGACACTGGAGATTCTGCATCGAAGCTCTATAATGCATATCTCCAGGGTGAGTTCGACGGGATGGACGAACGGGAGATAGAAGAGACGATACTTTCCATGATCCATGGTCTCCGCACTCGGGCAGGATGCGCGATCCCGGGAGAGATTGCGGCTGGCGCAGATGACGAGGCACAGATTCTTACAAGATCTCTTCGCGAAAAGATCCTTGAAGAGACTAAGCAGATTCGAGATGCGATCGAATCTCGGAGATTTTTCGTGCTTTATCAGCCGATCTTCACCTTCCCCCCCGCGGCACGTCAGGGAGAAGAGCGGTGGCAAAGTCAGGGAGAGGAGCCGTGGCATCCTGTCATGGTTGAAGCCCTCGGGAGACTCGCGGATGATGTCGATATGTCTGCGTTCCGTATGTGCACGTTTCTTCATCGGAAACAAAGACTCGGGGAGTATACCCAGATCATTCTTCCTCAGGCGCTCGACGCTCTGCAGAACTCGCGAAACGGGGCAAGTCTTTCCGTCAACATCACGGAACAAGACCTCCTTTTCACCATGGACGGAAAAGATTTTGCAGATCTCGTATGTGAAGCGGTTCAGATGAGAGGGCTCCTCCCCAGAAAGGTGGTATTTGAGCTTCTCGAATGGTCAGAGAGGATCACCCAAGACCCGAAATGTGCTCAGATGATGAGGAAGCTTCAGAGGAATAAACATCGGCTCGCGATCGACGATGTCGGAAGTGATGCTGATTTTAAAAAGATAGAGGAGCTTCTTCGCCAGGGAGTTCCGATGGATATCGTGAAAATCGACCGGCAGGTGCTCCAGGATTACATTGTCTCCGGAGATGAGTCATTCTTCCGGAGGATTATGGAGATCGGACATGTCATGGAGTTTCTCGGGACTGAAACGATGATCATCGCTCAGGGGATAGAAGACAGAGCGTCATTTTTCCAGATCCTTGATCTCCATAGGAAATTCCGGGAAGAGGGACTCCCCGGGTTTCATGGTTTTCAGGGCTACTATCTCCAGAAGCCCGGGCCACATTTCTTACAGGATAGGCATTTTCCCAACTGATCCCCGGATGTCTGTGAGAGAACGGACGTTATTCTCCTCCATCCATTCCTCCATTTCCTCTGTCATTTTCCGGAATCCGGAGACATCCCGGTAGTAGATCATGGAACCCACACCGACGAGTGTCGCCCCGGCCATGATCATTTCTAATGCATCGAGCCCGGTAGTAACCCCGCCGGTCCCGATGATGGGGATCTTCACTGCGCGGGAAATATCATAAACGGCTTTCAGGGCAATGGGAAAAAGAGCAGGGCCGGAAACACCGCCGGTTTTGTTCGCCAGCACTGGTGTTCTGAGGCCGAGGTGGATCCTCATCCCGGAGAGAGTGTTCACGGCGGTGATCCCGTCCGCTCCCGCGTCCTCACAGGATTTTGCGATGGAGGCGATATTGGGAACGTTCGGGGAAAGTTTTACGACGACCGGGATTTTTCCGCTCACCTTCTTCACTATCCTGGTCACTTCCGCAGCATCAAGAATGTCACAGGCAAAAGGTTTTCCGAGTTCATCTTCGACATTCGGACAGGAAATATTGACCTCGATGATATCCGGAGAGAGAGAAACGATTGCTTCGGCGACGAGACCGAAATCCGATTTTTTCCCCGCCACGATATTCGCGATGAGCGGTGCCTTTCTTTCAGGAAGATACGCCCCGAGCTCTTCTTTCGCCTTCTCGACGCCGGCATCCGAGAGACCGACCGCGTTCAGGAAATAATGAGGATATCCGACCATCGTCGGATTCGGATGACCGGGATGAGGGTTCAGCCATATGCTTTTCGTGGTGATCCCCCCCGCGCCGGCTTTTACCGTGTTATGAAAAGAATCTCCAGTCACTCCGAGGACCCCGCTCGCGAGGACAAGAGGGTTTTGAAAATGGACTCCGCAGAAGGTTGTTGACAGGTCAGGCATAGAGAGTTCTCTCTCATGAAATATGGCGCTTCGGGATCAGTATGAGTGAAAAAAACTCATTTCTCAACTCCTCTTTTTTTGGACGGGAGAAGATCGTATTTCCCGGATCTTCCCTTTGTTCACGGAAAAAATCCGGCGGAGGAGTCCTCCTTCCGGCACATGAGTTCCCGTCAGGAATATCTGGCTTTTTTGGAGCAGATCCATGAGCGCTCCCGAACGGTCTTCATCGAGTTCGGAAAAAACATCATCGAGAAGAAGAACAGGATTTTTCCCCGTTTTCCCGGTGATAAACTCGCGCTCAGAAAGCTTCAGAGCGATCATTGCAGTGCGGACTTCTCCCCTGGATGCCGTTTCAGAGAGAGGCTTTCCTCTGCAGAGGATCTCAAAATCGTCACGGTGGGGACCCTTCTGAGTCGAGCCTAGCCGGACATCGTTCTGAAAACTCCTCCCGAGAAGCGATGCGAAATCTTCCGGCGGAGGGATTGAAGGGAGGTACCGGATCTCCACGGATTCCTTTTTCCGGGAGAGGGCATGATAAAAGCGGGGAAAGCGCGGGGCGACAGAAGAGAAGAACTCTTTTCTCTTCTCCATGATGATCTCTCCGTTCTTCACGAGAGCGGTGTCCCAGAAATGAAATTCTTCGGGACGGACTTTGTTTGCTCCACATTCGATGAGGAGGCGGTTCCGTTGTTTCAAAACCCTCTCATATTCGAGGAGTGCTTTGAGATACTCCGGGATGAGCGGTGAGAGGACCTGGGAGAGATAATTCCGCCGCATTTTCGGGGGAGCGGAGGTGAGCACCATGTCCTCAGGGGAGAAGAGAACAGCAGCAAAGCCTTTTGTCCTGAGATACTCTGTCGCCGTGAATTCAACATCATTCCGGAAAAACACAGTACGGCCTCCGGGAACGGGACCCAGTTCCCAGAATATACGGAGTGTCTCTTCGCTCCCGTCTTCGGCTTTCGCTGCGCCGGTGATCGTTGCATGCGGAGATCCTTCCTGTACGAATACTTCTTTCTCCCGGCTTCGGAACGGGCGCGAAAGAGAGAGCGCGGAGACTGCTTCGAGGAGATTCGTTTTCCCCTGCCCGTTTTTCCCGAGAAAAACATTGATCCCCGGAGAGAAATGGAGATCTGTTTTTCGTATATTCCGGAAATGCTCTATGGTGAGTCCTGAAAGTTCCATTGGGATGAGAGGGGGACGTTCTTTACTCTACATGGTTTTCCTCGTCCGGTCATCGACTTTTCTTCCGGAAAATGAACTCTTGCTTTTTTCCTGCTTCCACGAAAAAATATGAACAGAAAAAGCCCCGCAAATTATGCTCTGGATGTGGATATCATACGGCTTTATCATTCTCGTTTCCTATCTCTTCTTCCTCGTTGTCTATTTCCGTGCCCGTCATCACTACGGGAAATATCCTCTCTCGAACTCCGCAAAACATACAACATACGGGTTCCGTCCGAAGAAATGGGTTTTCCCCCTGTACTTCATCCTCCTCACGGCCGTCACGATTTTCTTCGGAGTCTTCCTCTATTTCTTCACATGATCCGGCCGGTCGCGGTCATTGATTTCGGCGGACAGTACGCGCACCTCATCGCGAACAGAATTCGGCGTCTTTCCGCGTATTCGGAGATTTTTGAAAACGATGTTCCGGCGGAAGAACTCCGTAAAAAAAATATCGCAGGGATCATTCTCTCCGGCGGTCCACACAGTGTCTATGACCCGGAAGGTCCGTCGATCGATCCGAAAATTCTTGGACTCGGCGTTCCGGTCCTCGGCATCTGCTACGGGCACCAGCTCATCGCTCAGGTACTTCATGGTTCGGTGAAGAGAGGGAAAGTGAAGGAATACGGGAAAAGTGTGTTGCGCCCGATAAGAAGAGAAGGTGTTTTTAAAGATTTCCCGGAGAAGAGCGTTGCCTGGATGAGTCACGGGGACACGGTCGAGAAACTCCCGTCGGGATTTGAGATCATTGCGGAAACAGACGACTGTCCGGTCGCGGGGATGGCTGATTTTTCGAGGAACATTTTCGGAGTGCAATTTCATCCGGAGGTCACTCACACGGAGAAGGGGATGCTTCTCCTCGCGAATTTCATCCGTCTCGCGGGTGTCGAAAACACTTGGAAGATCGATGATTATCTCGAACAGTCCCTCCAAAAAATCAGAGATCAGGCAGAGGGAAAAAAAGTTTTTCTCCTCGTTTCCGGAGGAGTGGATTCAAGCGTCAGCTTCGCCCTTCTCGAGAAGGCACTCGGGAAGGAGCGTATCTACGGGCTTTTTGTCGATCATGGTCTCATGCGGAAGGATGAAGCGGCGGAGGTCAAGGTCATGCTGGAAGAAGCGGGCTTCCCTGACCTCCATATTGCAGATGAATCCGGAAGATTTCTCCCGCGTCTCGCCGGTGTCACCGATCCGGAGATGAAGAGGAAGATCATCGGCGATACGTTCATCGATGTTCAGGAAAGGATTTCGGAACGCCTGAACCTCGATCCGGAGAAATGGCTTCTCGGACAGGGGACGATCTATCCCGATACCATCGAGAGCGGTGGGACAAAGCACGCGGACAAGATCAAGACCCACCACAACCGGGTGGAAAAAATCAAGCGCCTCATGGAACTCGGAAAGATCATTGAGCCACTCAAAGACCTCTACAAAGATGAAGTGCGGGAGCTCGGAAGAAAACTCGGGCTTCCGGAGAAAATGATCTCGCGTCATCCATTCCCCGGTCCCGGACTCGCTGTACGGATCCTCTGCACGGAGAAAGCAGATATCCTTCCGAATGAAGGAGAAATTGAAAAACAGATCGAGATCCAGTTCCCCGGGATTTCCGCAAAAATACTCCCGGTGAAATCCGTTGGAGTTCAGGGTGATGGGAGGAGCTACCGTCACCCCGTTGTCCTTTTTCCCACAAAGGAATTTTCCTGGGAAGAATTCGATGCGATTGCGACCGCAATCCCGAACATCATTCCTGAGATCAATCGGGTTCTCCTCTGTGTATCAAGTGAACAAAAAATTAGCTCAATGAGCGTGCCGAAATCGGATCTCTCTTCTCTCCGCATCAGGATCCTCCAGGAAGCAGATGCGGTCGTGAGGAATATTCTTGAAGAAGAGAACTGGGAGGGGAAGTAGAGGGTCTGGCAGTTCCCGGTAGTACTCTGCCCGGTCATGTGTGACGGGAACGGAGAGTCGATCATTCTACGGCCCATCGAAAGCCAGGAGGCCATGACCGCATCCTTTTCGAGGATACCGGAGGCTATTGTCCGTCTCATGACAAAGAAAATATTGGAAGCGACAAAAGGGAAAGTGTCCGCGGTGTTTTACGACATCACGAATAAACCGCCGGGAACGATTGAATGGGAATAGGGTTCGTAAAGTTCATAAAGTTTATAAGGTTCATAAAGGTTCTTTGGCAATCGGTGGCACGTATACTATGCGAGTCATCCGTCGTCGGGTGACCGGTTTTTTGTCTATAATCATTCTGCTGGAAGCCATTTTCAATCACCGCCAGCGAAACAGAAAGGAAGCAGAAACCCAGTGGGGCTCTGTCACCCCGGACTCGATCCGGGGTCTCCATTTGAGTGCATGGTGAAAGAGAGAAGGAAGTGGAGCCACTTTTTTTTCGAGTCATCCGTCCTCGGGTGAACATTCCTTTGTTTTACCCAATTCCTAACTCTGGGGTAACTCTCCCTGGGTCGATCCCTTCTTTACTATTCCCCAACGCTGGAAGTAATTTTTCGTCATCGCCAGCGAAGAACGCCTGCTGATATGCGCGCCCGTGAATGTCCGCAGAAGATGCCTTTTTACCGGAAACATTTTTCTCGCTCTAAATCCTTCTCCCTTCTTCATCCACGACATGTTGACATTCGCCATTCGATTCTTCATGAAGGGATGAAAAACTGGCGAGATACGCTTCAGTCGATTCAAATGCATCGAGGAGTGAGGCTCGAAAATGGAGTTGCGCGACAGCATATCCGAACATGACGCCTGCGAACTGGACATATTCCGCCCGCGACGGAGGCTCGTCCGTCAGGGGAATATCAGCATGGCGGAAGATAGAGAGGAATCGGGGGATATCGCATGAATACGGAATGACGAGAGAAAAACCGCTCCTTTCCGAAGTTCCCTCGGGAAAGATGATTTCAAAATGGTCGCGTAAAAAAATGCACCGGAGGAGATGCGATGTGTCGGAAGCATTTTCTCCTTCCAGGGCGATCGAGACGGAAAAATCCTCTTCAGAATGAGAATCAAGAATCACGTTTCCCTTGAGCCCCTGCCTCATCATGTATGCGATGAGCGCATTGGAGAAAAAAGTCCGTTCCATCGGAGTAAGAGAGGATGCGCCGGGGATTTCGCATTCCGGATTGTATCGCGGGGACCCCGGACTCCTATCATCGGAAACTACTTTTTTTTCAGTTTCATTGAAGCAATTATCACGAAATAATCTGCCGAAGAGATTGCTGAAGAATCTTCTTCCAGCCTCCAGTGGATGATTATTTTCAGGGGCTTTGATCTCCGGGACAGCCAATGGTTTCGGGGACAAAACTTCAGTCATATCCGGAGCGGATTGTAGCAGGTTTTTTCTCATGAGATAAGTTTTGAGATGGGAATCCTCACGTCTGTCACCCTTTTCCCCCGGAATCCGAAATATTTAGGCAGCGATTGCAAATCGCTGCCAGCTGAGAGGAAGCAGGGCTAAGACCTGCTCCAGAAAAAAGAAGCAGAAACCCAGCGGGGCTCTGTCACCCCGGACCCGATCCGGGGTCTCCATTTGAGTGCATGGTGAAAGAAAGAAGGAAGTGGAGCCACCTTACTCTTTCTCGATGTTTCCAGTGACATCTGGAGATTCCGGCTCGAAGGCCGGAATGACAATGAGATTGACAAAAAGAATACAAAATGATATAACATCCATCCTCGATCCTTAAAACCATCGGAACAGAAAGATGGAGAGAAGCCTGCCGAAAAGAGCATAAGTGTGTTTCCGGGAAACCGGTGAACGCGCTTTGCGCACTAATTTCCGGCAGACTTTCTCTCCGTCGAGTTACTACAAAACTACTACTTCTGAAATTTAGCCGCCTGGATTCGGAGAGGGAATGGACCATTCGTTCTTTCCCCGAATCCAACAGCGGCTGAATCTAAAGATTACCAAGGAGGTGAAATTCACTTGATCTTCCAACCGCTTAAGCTACGCAACAAGCCCAATTATTAACCCCAAACCAACCCAAACCCTGGAGATAGATCATGAAGCGCATCAGCATCGTCGTCCTCGCCGCCGCACTGGCCCTCGTAGCCTGCGGCGGCAAGCCCACCCCGCCGACGATCGTCATCGACAATGCACTGGTCACGAAGCTCGTGGACGCGCAAATCAAGCAGAACGAGCGCCTCACAGCACTCGTGGAGAAGTTGGCGTCGCGGGATCCGGTTGTGCTTGATCAGAAACAAGCGATCGAAGTCCTGGCGAACATTGTCCAGGAACAAAACAACCGCCAGACTCAGCAGGTCTCCTCGGCCCCCGTCGTCACGAGCAGCTCGTCGTCTTCCTCGGCCATCGCCGAGCTCAGGAGAGAGATCCGTTCCTTGAGGGCGGAGATCAAGAAGCTGACCACGCCGCCGCCTGCTGGCGACGACACCATCACCAAATGCTCTGCCCTCAAGGCGGAACTTTGGGCCATCAAGAAGGAGGCTTCGAACGTTCCCAACTCCGGAGACCTCATCGCGCGGGTCACTAAGTTGGAGGAGTGGGTGAACTCCCACATCTCCGATTTGGAGAATAAGCGCATCCACGTGAATGGTCCCCTCGGGACCAGGATCGTAGGAGAGGGCGCGACGTCCCTCACCTTCCCCGCGGGCCAGCCCCCCTGCCCGCAGAAGGAGTCCGACATCAAGGGGAGCGATCAGACCACCAAGAAGGAGGTGATCCAGAAGTAGGAAACAGCAAGTAGTACCCGGCGGAGAAGGGACAGATATGATTTCGTGAGGTTCGCGGCGCTCGCGCGCTCGCACTCACACGGGTTTCCACCCAACATCATCTGTCCCTTTTCCATGTGTGCGTTTTTTTATTGTCACAGCGCTTCTGTCATTCCGGTCCCCGAGCCGGAATCTCCAGATGTCAGGGAAACTCCACAAAAGGGTATTGGAACCGCTCACTTTTTTCTTGAACTACTCGTAATCAGGGAGACCCCGGATCAGGTCCGGGGTGACAGAGAGCCCTTGTCCTTCCGGCCCCCGAGCCCCAAAGGGGCCACTTCGTGGCCGGAATCCCGCAGTATCAAAACGAATCCCCTAATAAACCATCGGGATCCCAGACCAAGTCCGGGATGACAGGATCCACGATTTTTGGCAGTCACACGTCTTCGGGTGCCGCAAATAGGACGGTCGCCTGGGGACGGGCGACTCGAAGGGAACTGGAAGCGATACAATCGCTACCAATGTGGGGGATGACAGAATGTCCCTTCCGAATGCCGTAAAGACACAAATGGAAAAGGGGCAACTCAGAAAGAGTTGCCCCAGCGATGAGACTCAGAGAGAGTCGTTCCATCTGTAGGCGAAAAACTTTATAAACCTTATGAACTTTACAAACTTTTATGAACTTCCTTCTTCCGCCCTCTTCTTCAGCTCATACATCTTCTGGAGCGCCTCGATCGGCGTCATTCTATTTATATCGAGTTTCTTTAGTTCTTCCTCCACCGCCGACGGTTTCGCGGGACGTACTTGCTCAATGATCGTGAAGAGATTCTGCTGATCGATGAGAGCTTGAGCGGAACGCTTTCTCCGGAATTCGCCGTATTCGCTCTCGATTTCATTGTTTTCGAGCTTGGTTAATATTTCCCTCGCTCTCTCGGTCACTTTTTTCGGCACTCCAGCGAGTTCCGCGACCTCGATCCCGAAACTTTTTGAAGCTCCGCCCTCGACGATCCGGTGGAGGAAAGTGACGCCCACAGCATTTTCAAGTACAGCGACTGAGAGGTTCTTTCCGTTCGGAAGCGTTTCCGTAAGGTCGATGAGTTCATGGTAGTGCGTCGCGAAGAGTGTCTTTATTCCCTTTGCCGCGAGGTGCTCCGTGATCGCCCACGCGAGGGAAAGACCGTCGAACGTAGATGTTCCTCTCCCGATCTCATCGAGGATGACGAAGGAATTGTCCGTCGCGTTCCTCAGGATGTGCGATGCTTCCTGCATCTCGACCAGAAATGTGGATTGTCCTTTCGAAAGCGCATCTCCCGCTCCGATCCTCGTAAAAATGCCATCGGTCAGAGGAATGACCGCTTCCTCCGCGGGAACAAAACTCCCGATGTGCGCGAGGAGGATGATGAGAGCGTTCTGCCTAAGAAAAGTCGATTTTCCCGACATATTCGGTCCCGTGACGAGCTGAAACGAATGCTCGTCCATGAGGAGATCGTTCGGGACAAACCGGTCTCTTCCTTCCATTTCATCGATTGCCTCGACCACCGGGTGCCTCCCGTTCTTGATCCTGAAAATCTTCGCATCCGTTATCTCCGGCATCGTGTATCTCCTCTTTGATGCAGTCTCCGCAAAAGAGGAAAGGAGGTCGAGTTCCGCAATCGCTTCCGCGGCTTCCTGGATCTCTCCGAGAAAGGAGAGCACCTCTTCTTCGAGAATGTGGAAAAGCTCATCTTCCCGCGCGACGAGTTTTTCTTCCGAGGAAAAGACTTTCTCTTCGTATTCCTTGAGTTCCGGAGTGATGTACCGCTCCGCGTTTACGAGCGTCTGCTTCCTGATGAAGTAATCGGGGACGTTCTTTATCTGTCCCTTCGGGACTTCGAAAAAATATCCGAAGACCTGGTTTGATTTCAGTTTCATATTCTGGATCCCGGTTTTTGTGATTTCATCGCTCTGGAGTTTTGCGAGATATTCCTTCCCGTGTTTCCGGAGTCCGCGATATTCGTCCACTTCCGCATCATATCCTTCCCGGATGATCCCGCCTTCATGGAGGAGCGCCGGCGCATCTTCTGAGAGAGCGCGTTCCAGGAGATCGGCGAGAGAAAGAATCCGGCTTCCCACGGGAAAAAGGAAAAAGCGCGAGCATTATAACAAAAGGATTGAAATGAACGAAAAAGAATTGAGTTTTTCTGAAAAGAACGATTACAATGGTTTCTTCTTATTTTTTGAATGGACGAATCTTCTTCTGAGCCACGCTTTGACGGCACGGCATTTTTAAAGTCGTTGAAAACGCTTGAGATTGATCCACGATCTCTTCAGAGTATCCGGCTGAACCTCGTGAGAGTCACAGGTGCGATACGAACTGCTCTGCAGCTCATACGCTACATAAACAATGGGAAATCTGAAGACCAGAATACAAGAAATAAAACAGAGAATGATTTATGGAAAATGACGATCGTTGAACTCATCGGCACTCTGTATAACGGTGATGCTTTTCGTCTTCCCCCACACCAGTTCCTCGATGCATATCCAAATGCAAGAGGCTACGTGCATGGAAAGATGAGGAGAGTGGAACAGTACGATCTCGATGATGCTTCTCGGGAGATCGTGAATGTTCCAATCGGTGGCCTTGTCCTCCATCATCTCCGGAACGGACTTAATGTCCTTCTCTACAATATTCCTAGAATTCCGTTTGACGTCGAATCCTTCATGACAGAACCGATAAAGAATGTCGTCCTCTTTACCCGGGACGCACTCAGCGTCATTCACGAGAGAAAAAAGAGGGAACCAAAATAATTTTCAAAAAAAATCTTTATATGAGAACGAGGAATTCAAGGAAAGTGATGATGAGGGTAATGATCGGGGTGAGGATATAGGAGAGAATGTTGACGTTGAACGCGAATCCGAATCCGATCATTCCAAAGAGGATTGCGGGTCCATACGCCGCAAATTTCTCATATCCCTCGCGGAACCTGTTCGGGATGAAGAGGGAAAGAATGCCCTCACCGTCCAGCGGTTTTAACGGTATGAGGTTAAAAGCCGCAAGGAGAACATTGACGAAGAATACGATGCCGAAGATATTTATGAGAAACAATGGGATTACGGTATTCAGCACCCTTACTAGCAAAAGGGAGAGAGTAGCGAGGGCGATATTTGAAAACGGTCCTGCGGCCGCCACCAGTGCATCATGAAATCGCGGATGAACAAAATTCCGTGGATTCACCGGAACCGGCTTGGCCCATCCGAAATGCGCGACAATGAGGAAAAGGAGCCCGAGGGGATCGAGGTGCTTCATGGGGTTGAGGCTGATCCGGCCCATGTTTTTCGCGGTCGGATCACCAAGAAGGTACGCGGAAAGAGCATGCGCGGACTCGTGCACTGAGATGGAGAACGCGAAGACGAGGATCCAGGTGATGAGGTCAGGAAGACTAAAATCCATTGACACTGCTCGGAAGAATATGAAAAAATCCTTTGGCATTTTACCGAATTTTGTACCAAAAGCCATGGCGAAAGTATGTCAGCTGAGCGGGAAAAAACCATCCTGGGGACATAATGTCTCTCATTCCGAGAGAAAGACAAAGAGGAGATTCCTCCCGAACCTCCAGTGGAAACGGATCTTTGATCCCGTGAAAAAGATGTTCCTCCGCATCAGGGTTTCGACCAATGCAATGAGGACTCTCGACAAGCCCATGACGAAGAGAGATTCGGCAAGGCTCATGAAAAAGGCGGAGAAGAAATAGGATCGCAAAGTTTATAAAGTTCATAAGGTTCATAAAGTTTATAAGGTCAAAGGTTGTCTTTCGGTCATTGAAACTTTACAGACTTTATAACTTTTTAACTTTACAAACCTTCTCAGTTGTTCATTGAAACAGCGAAAAAAGTAAGTTATATCAAGAGAGACTGTTGCGTGGAGAGTTGGCCGAGTGGTCGATGGCGCACGCTTGGAAAGCGTGTTTACGGGAAACCGTAACGTGGGTTCGAACCCCACACTCTCCGCCATTAGGTATTTTGAAAAAGTGGCAGATTTATGGTAAAATAAATACCTATATCGGGTATGATTTTTTCCATAAATGCTGCTTTTTTTAAATCTAAGACTATGGCTGTAGATCAAATGGGAAATTCAGCATCGGATCAATTCCATGGTAATCCTGAGACAGAAATGATCCTTGAGGAATTATTTCATCACACCAATCGTGGCAATGGGTATTCTTGGTGGCTGGACCTGCCGAATGCAGAGCGAATAAAGGATATGGTGAGAAGAAGGATTTGTGATAGCGGACAAAGAGGCGGCAATATGCCAGGAACAGAGGAGTCGCCGGGAACAGCATTCATGGAAGAAGAATCGCAATCCATCCAGGATTTGACCGGAATGATACTAGAAATCGTCAACAGAGTGATACAGGCAGCGACTGCATATGACGATCCAAATAAGCCGGTCACAGTAGAATTCTATGACCGGATCATATCCCCAAGAATTATGAGAGAATTGGGGAGATATGGAATTCCCGCGGAAGGAGGATCGGATGCCGCAATTATCCTGGAAAAGATGAAGCGGCTATTTACAGGTCTGAGTAATAACGATCTCCGGGCAGGAGATGAAGTGTGCGAAATAATGTGCAGGCGAACTCATCAATAGCAGAATATGTGATACTCCGATGGAGGATCGTTCTTTTGGAAACCATAACAGCAAAAATCTGGAGATTCGGGCGGGGAATGATGTCTGATTTGGCATTTCCTTTGAATATTCGTATTCAAGAGATAAGATGCTCATATTATTATTCATCGGACTATGAAGACCAAATCACTCCTCCCGATAACAATTCTGACTATCCTGTTGTGTCTGGGTGGCGGCTATTTGTATTTCAAAGAGCCAAAAAACTCCGCATCTGAACCAATGACTGAATCCACCGCAATCGAGACTATTAAAAATGAATTCCCCGAATTCAAGGAATACCCAAGTGATGCCTTGCCTCCGAAGTCTATCAAGACGGAGAAGGCGAGTGATGGCTGGCACGTGGCGTTCGTGCAGGAAGGATCGGGCCGGCCGATTCTGTCAGCGACTTGTTTTTTTGTGGATGACGAGAAGAATATCATGAGCAAGAAAACATATAATCCTTCCGCTGAAGAAGATTCGACTGCAGAGTTCTCTCCCATGACCTGTTCCCCCGGCGCCTGTTCATTAGAAAATTGCCATGGACTAAATATCAAATGCGGGTCCAATCCTCCGGATATGTGTACGGAAATGTATGAGATCGGTGATAACTGCCTGCAGTATGCAGAATGCGGCGTTCAAAATGGCAAATGCCAGCAGGTAGAAAATCCTCAATTCACTCAGTGTGCATCATGCGTAGAGACATGCAAAGACACAAACAAAGATAACAACACGCAGTTGTTTGAGTGCGAGAGTACATGCAGCACGAGAGGCGGACAGGAAGAAGTCACCGGCAGTTTGTCAGAATCCGAGGCTCGCGCGATTGCTGAAGAAAGTTGTATAAAGGGAGGGGAATCACTTGCTCCGGGGTATTATAATGAAAACTCAAAAACGTGGTGGTTTGATGCCAATTTAAATGCCACCCGGGAAGGATGCAATCCTGCTTGTGTGGTGAGTGAAGTAACAGAGCTGGCTGAAATCAATTGGCGGTGCACCGGCCTTATTGAGCCGATGGGATCCTCTGAAGAAATCAAGAATCTATTCGCAGAAAAATATCCGGATTATGCTGCAACCGTAGCCGTGAGTGTGGACAATGAAACTGAGGACTTTTCTCGCGGAAGCGTGATTTTTGAAGCCGGCGCACCCGGAGGGATTTTTTTAGCCGCTAAAGTCGATGGCACATGGCAGATAGTTTTTGATGGCAACGGTCAGATCCCCTGCGACCTCTCAACATACGGATTTCCAGATGATATGCTCGCAGATTGCAGTGAAAAATAGTTCATAGGATTTCTCCGACGGCAACCAAAGCTCGATCGAGCTCTTGGAAGTCATAGTGCCCAAGTCCGGAGATATGGTCGAGCAAAGGAAAAAAGTGAGAGAGGGAAAGGATTCATCGAAAAACAAATTCTCTTTTCAGTTCTGCCAGAAAGCGTATAAATACTAATAATCCATTCCCCCTGAAATCATGCCTCAGATGCCACTCAATGACATGCTCCTTGCGCATCTTCTCAAGGCCCAGAGGAAAGAGATCACTGAGCACCATGTGTATTTAAATCTTTCTCGGGCTTTCAAAAAGCATAGCGAGAACTCAAAGATGCTCGCCCATCTCGCGGAAGATGAGATGTCCCACTATGAGTTCTGGAAGAGTTACACGGGGAGGGATGTCCCGCCCTCGAAAGTTAAGATCTGGTGGAATGCGTTCATCGCCAGATTCCTTGGTCTTACCTTCGGCCTCAAGATCATGGAGGTCGGAGAAGTGGAAGAGCAGCGATTCTACGGGGAGATAAAAAAGCAGATCCCGGAAGCAGGTCAGGTGATCTCCGATGAAATCCAGCACGAAATGGCTCATATCGATATGATCAACGAAGAGAAACTAAACTATATCGGATCCATCGTTCTTGGCCTCAATGACGCGCTCGTTGAACTTTCCGGAGCGCTCGCGGGCTTCACCTTTGCCTTTCAGAACACAAAGCTCATCGCCGTCACAGGCCTCATCATGGGGGTTGCCGCATCACTCTCCATGGCGGCATCTAAATACCTCTCGAGCAAAAATGACGAAGAGGAAAAGCCGCTGAAATCATCCATTTATACGGGAATGGCATATGTCTTCACCGTCATCCTGCTCGTTCTCCCGTATTTTCTCCTGAAAAACCCTTTTGTGAGCATGATCGTGATGTTCGGACTCGCTGTTTTCATCATATTTATTTTCAATTACTACATCTCGGTGGCAAAAGGATATTCGTTCAAGGCGCGGTTCTGGGAAATGACGATCTTGAGCTTTAGCGTCGTGCTCATCTCATTTGCCGCAGGCGTTGTTGTGAAAAAATATATCGGTGTGGATATCTGATTTTTCTTCGTTCTCTAGAAGTAATTCCTGGAGCATGGTACAAAGGATTCAGCTTTCTTCGGAAATCATGGAATTTGATTATACCATCGAAACAAAAAGGGATTTCCCTTCATCCGTTCTGAAAGTGCAGGAAGAACTCACAAGGGCTGGCTTCCGGGTTCTCTATATCCATGATGTAATGGAGAAACTCGATGAAAAAGGTTTTACCGTTGAGCCGATGAAGATCATCGAATTCTGCAATGCGAAATCTGCATATTCCGTCCTTCAGGAGAACAAGAAAATCGGCCTCTGTCTCCCCTGTAAAATCCTGGTGTACAGGGAGAATGACAAAACGCATATTTCCGGGATGAGTCCGCTCGTCCTCTTCCAATTTTTTCCACAAGCAGATCTCGGCACTATTCCCCAGGAAACAGAAATCCTCATGAAGATCGTCATCGACAACTCAAAGTGAATCCTTCATTCGGGAAGCGGAACTGAGGTTCAATGTCTTTTCAGCACGGAAGGTCAGAGCTTTTTCTTTATGATTTCTTTTAATTCAAGGAGCGCTTCCTGACGCGCTTCTTCGCCATCGTGATCCCACTGGACTCGCTTCCTCAGCGGATTTGCAGATTCCGAGTCCGGCATCCCAAGGATGCGGAAGAGTGCATCGGCGGCATGATACCGGTCGAGCATATAACCTTCTCCCGGGTGGCGCTTCAGGTATTCCCAGACGGGGAGTGCGGATTTGTCCGGCGTGCCCTTTTCTCCCAACACATGCCAAAGCGAGAAATATGAATCGGTGAGATCTTTGTTCAGCATTTCAACAAGATCGTCCTCGGAATATTGTCTCAACTGATCGGACACGCGGCCCGCCTCATATTCCCAGCGTTCTTTCCAGTGCATATGTGTAAGGTCTTCATCTGATGGAGGATTGTTCTCTGCGGTCATGGAGAAGAATTTTAGTGTGCTGAAATCAGATTATCCTCCTTTTCGATGTGCAGCAAAATCTGTTTTTTTGGACATGATAGAGCATATGGATGAGAGTAAGTGATAGTTGAACCAACGCATGAGACTGAATTCTGAGCAGGTCAAAGATGCAGATCGAGAGCAAATTGATTCCCTTCTTCTTTTCCATTAGATTGAAAGCAATGAAATTCAAGGGATTCGCCATCGGGATACTCATCAGCGTATTCTTCGTTGCGGTATTTGGAGGATATGTCTTCCTCTTCCATCTCGACTGGATCACGGAGACGAATACGGAGAACACACTGCCGAAAGAATCCCAAAAGGCGGAATCCGTCGAGAGACAGGGCCTCTCAAATTTTTATAAAGTCTCGAACGACCTTTTCCGCGGAGCTCAGCCGGATGAAGAAGGATTCCGTGAACTTGAAAAAATGGGAATCAAGACCGTGGTCAATCTGAGGGCATTCCATACCGATGAAGGCATGATCGAGGGCACCGGACTCAGA
>JBGSON010000052.1:0-11088 GCA_041739085.1 Candidatus Altimarinota bacterium
TCCCTGACGAGGATATAGTCCGTGTCATATGTCGCGACCGCGAGGATATTGATGTTCGCTTTGGTGAGCGGAGCTGATATAGAAGTCGTACTCCCGAGAAGGGAGAGGTCGAGAGGGCCGTGGACCTTAAAAGCGCGCCAGCCCCTGTCGCAGAGTGTCTCGTCGGGGACATTCTTTTCCGGACAGATGACCGAGATCTCATCAGAAGTGAGGGCGATGCTGCAGAAATTGCTCTGAAGAGCCCAGGACGGGATCTCAGACCCCTTTTTGAGACTGCATACGGCAAGGACTTCGGGAAGGATGGAAAGTGTGAGTTTTACGATGGTCATATGCTAAAGGGTTATGAGCCATAATCGATTTCGAGGAGAACGGGACAGTGGTCTGATCCCATTTGCTCCGTTAGATATTCTGAATTATACACTTTTTTGATGAGCATTTCATCACAAATGAAATAATCGATCCTCCACCCGATATTTCGATCCCTCGCCCTTGAGATGACATGCCACCAGGAATAGACGACCGTGTCCGGATTCCGGTATCTGAAAACATCGATCCACCCATTGTCGATGACCCGTGAGACCCATGCCCGCTCTTCCGGAAGGAATCCGATAGAGTGCTCGTTTTCCCTTGGTCTTGCGAGATCGATCGGTTCATGGGCGCAGTTCACATCTCCCGCCCAAATGATCTTTTTCCCCATCTTCCGGAGTGCATTCATGTTCCTGAGGAAGGCATCATAAAACGTGAGCTTTCCTCTCCACGCTTCTTCTGACTTCCCGCCGTTTGGAAAATAGAGACCGAAAACAATGAAATCTCCGTCGATTTCAACAGAGGAGATGCGCCCTTCATCATCCGGAATATCGCTGATCCCCGCGGAATACGTAATCCTGTCCCGATATGCGTTCGACACCCAGATCCCGGTACCGGAATACCCGGGTTTCTCCGCGGGATTATAGAACTGGAGATAATCAGGATACTTTGAGTTTAGCGGTTCCAGCTGAAGGTGATTCGCCTTGATCTCCTGAAGCAGAAGAATATCGGGAGCCCAAGTCCGGATAAGATTCCCGAGTTCCCCTTTTTTCTCGACGGCCCGAAGTCCGTTCACATTCCAGGAAATGATCTTCATTATTCAGGGGGTGAGATCGGAAGCAGTTCCACTCTATCGGGTGGCCTGCTCCTCTGTAAAGAGAAGCACAAAATACAAAGTACAAAGAACAAAACCGGATATTTTCCATTCCATTTGATGATTTTGTATTTTGTGTCCTCCAGGTTTCTCCAAGAGATGAAAGAGGAAGAAAAAATACGAACATTTGACTCTCCATCGAGTTTTCCTTAGAATCTCTGGGCTTTCATCCGTTATTCAATGCCCCGAGGAAAGAAAAAGAAGCCGGTTCAGATGTTTTCTCCGGACGGTCGCCTTATCGGCCATATGTATCACAACAATTTCCGCCAGACGGAAAAAGTGAAAACATTCAAAAAATATGACCCGAAAACGAGGAAAAGAGTCGAGATCAAATTGAAAGACGAACGTCATTCTTCCTGAAGCACGCTGTCTTGTGGGTGATTAAAAACTGATCCTGTCGTATTCTCCTGTTTCTGTTTTCAGGATAATGGAGCTTTGGTTTTCACAGAATACGGAAACGGGAGGAGATGGAAAAACGTGCTCTGCGATGTATTCGGTAGTTTTTGTTTCTGTATTGACGCTCATGAGACTCCAGATCTCATCATTGTTCGTGAAATAGAGAAAGGAGGTGTTTTCCTCCGGGAGCTGGCATATGAGTCCGGCGGTCACGGGATCTTCCAGGGGAAAGACGCTCCTCGTCGCTGGAAAATAAAAAATGTTTCTCGAAACATCGGCGATCTCCGATCGGATGAAGAGGATATCCCCGGGAAAGACTCTGAGTTCAGAGAACTCTTCCCCGTCGGGAGCATAGAAGATCTTATATTTCCTCTTCCCCGGGATGTCGACCTGATACAGGTCGGTTTTGTTCATGACATAGAGGAGGGTATTATCTTCATTTGGCAGAAGAGTGACATGTTCACGTTCGGCAAGCGCCACATCCGCAAGAAAAATATCGTTTTCTCCTTCGACTTTATATATTTTCCCTTCCGGACTCAGATAAAACTCATGGTCATCAGCGCCTACAATCGGGATGTCTTTCCATGTCTCTGGCTTTTCAGAGAGGATCATGAGGACAGGGATCTGCTTGAGAGTCACGCGATAGCGGCTCTCCTTCATCCAGGAAACGGAGAGAGATCCGGTCTCTGGAAAATGAGACTCGGAAGAGACGGTCATCTCATAATCCCTGGGATCGACTTTCATGGAGCAGGGAGACGCAGAACATTCAAAGGTAGTTCCCTGGATCGTCTTCGGTGTCTTCAGTGTGACCGTGAACGGGACTGCATTGGACTCAATGGTCGCCGTCCCTTTCCAGATCCAGAAATTCCAGATGAATAATCCGAGAAAGATGAGGAAGACGGTGACGACACGGAGGATTTTTCGCTGTGAAAAAAACATGGGGTGCAGGGAAAGATCACTGAAAAGCGTTTTCGTAATGATTGAGGATCCATTGCTTGCCCGGATCCTGCTCCAGAGTGATGACATCGATCTGCCATGGGACATCGGGAGATCCGGAATGAGCAACGAGGTATTCATGGGAAGCGGCGATGATTCTTTCCTGTTTCGATTCCGTGATGGCCTCAAGCGGATCTCCAAACGCCCGGTTGGAACGGGTTTTTACTTCAATAAAAACAAGAACACCGCTCTTTTCCGCGACAATATCCACTTCTCCTTCTTTCACGGAATAATTCATTTCAAGGATCCGATATCCTTTTTCCCGGAGATAGTGCGATGCCCTGATCTCTCCGCTTCTTCCTGTGGTTTTTGATCCTCTGCTCATGCCCGTGCTAGAGAAATGGAAGAAAGAAGTTCCAGGATGAGAGAACAAAACCGGAGACAAGAGGGATGAGGAGGTTGTCGTCCAGAGGGAGGGATCCGATATGGAACTTCGGGATCTCAATGATCATGGCGATCGAAGATGCAACGATGGCAGGGAAGAGTGGGATACTGAAGGTGATGGAAAATGCGCAGAGAAGCGCGGCCAGGATATGTCCTTCGACTTTCTTGTCGTTCGACCAGGGGACTTTCCATCTTCCGAAAAGTCTGCCGTAAATATGGGAAACGGAATCACCGATGGAAAGGATGATGATGCTGGCAAGAGCGATGTCTTTTGGAAAGAATAAGACGGAGAGGAGGGATCCGAGAAGGAAGAAAAAAAATCCTCTCCCGGGGAATCTCTTCATGTGTTCGTCCCTCTCAAAGAAAAGAAGGATGCTTCGGAAGAAATATTTTCTCTCTCCCGAGAATTTGATGTAGAGGACAAAGGAGAGAAAGGTGAGGATGGAAGCGGTGAGAAACCACGCATCGATGATCTCGAGAAAAATAAGGAGACTCAGGAGAATTCCAAAACAGAGATGCGCGACCTGCCGCCGGATTTCGAGAAGATTCCTTCTGTCCACGAGAGTGATTGTGAAGGAAATGAGAGAATTGGAAAAGGGGAAGAAGGAGAAATGCGGATGAGAGGACAGTTATTTCAATCCTTGAAGAATGACATTGTCGATGAGAAGGGAGCGGATGATCTTCTCCTCATCGGTTTTTTCATCGCGAAAAACAATATCATTGAGTTCTATGCTCATTCTAAGAGGAGCGTTCTCCGCCGAAGAATCGGGCGTTGATATGGTGATGGTCATCTCTCCTGAAGTGGCGATGAGGCGGGAAATGCGCATCGCCCATTCATCGGGAATCTTTTCCATGCAATAGTACTTCTCGCCTCCTCTCCGGTCGTACTCGTGGATCTCAATACTGAGAGCTGCGTCCTTTGGGACATCTTCAATGTCGAATGTCTTTACGGCATCCGTGAGCATGAGGTTCATCCTGTCAGCAGAAATAGTGAGAAAAACATCTCTGTCTTCATTCGGGCTGTACAGGAAAAAGTCCCCGCAGATCTTGGGGTTCATCTGGAATGCGTATTTGATCTCTTCTCTCTTAAAAACACATCCGGCTATGAAAGTGAGAAGGAGAACGGCTAAGAATATTTTTTGAATGCAGCTCTTCATGGAACGAAACTGAAATCGAAAATGTGCTCATGAAAAAATCCTGTAAGCCGGGTTCTGTCATCCTCTCTCCTTGCGGAAAAAAGACGGATGGCCATCTCTCTGCAGGGAGACCGTTGCCGATCTCCTCTTGCGGCGGGCGGATTGAGAAATAATAACGGGCAGCCCCTTTTTCTCACTCCACCATCCCGCCTTGCTGGAAGCTGGGGTTTACCGAGACATCCTCATCACTGAGGAGCTCTCCGCAGAACGCGGAGCTTTTCACATTCCCCATGAACCATACGGTTCAGGGTTTTGGTCTCTGTGGCACTTTCCGTGCCCCGCTGAGCGGGACCGCTCCCGTTAGGAGCCAGCCTTCTGTATCCAGCCCGGACTTTCCTCTCTTTGATGATAAAGAGCGACCATCAGGAATTTTTCATGAGCATGTACATTATTACCACAAATGAAGGTATCAGGCAAAATCCGGATCATATGAGTTGATGCGGAAAGAGAAAAGAAGAGACAAAACAGAAATGACTTCCATGAGTGTTCTCTGTCCTATTTTTTTCTGCTTTGTGTTTTTTCCTTACTCATTCTAGGCTTCCGGGAATGAAATCTGTTTTGACCATTCCCGGTCTTTCCGATACAATGCCCGCGCCTCTCGTAAGCCGGCATAGCTCAGCGGTAGAGCATCCGCCTTGTAAGCGGAGGGTCCTCGGTTCGAATCCGAGTGTCGGCTCCATCCTTCTTCCCATCTTCCATCAATTTCGGTAACATTTTCCTGAATCTGGGCGGATAGCCAAGTGGTCAACGGCGACAGACTGTAAATCTGTTCCCTTACGGGTTCGGGGGTTCGAGTCCCTCTCCGCCCACCAGCCTTCGCTCTTCGAGCTTCGGCTGGCAAGCCAGAAACAAGAAGAATGTGAAGTGCGTCCTCCGAAGCCTGAGCGAAGGAGGACTAACATAGAGCATGAGAAGAGTTTTTTAATATAAGCGATCGGACGAGTGCTCCCGCTGAGCGGGGATCGGATGTTCTCTCTTCTCGATAACCGGTATTTTTTCGTATGCATTAATATGCCATTTTCCCGTGTTTATCACGGGGTCGCTGTATAGTAAAGAGACTCGAAAAAGAGTATAATATAGGCAAATATCAACACAGATTTCATTCTTTCACCATGACCAGTCAGATAAAAGTGTTCCGTGGGGCCCTACTTGCCACTGTTGCTGCTCTCTTGCTGACATATGGGCCGTTTTCTTCGTCCGGGGAAGAGTTTGAATATGAGAGGGCCTCGGTCCATGAATACATGAACCCGCCGGAACAGTATTCCGCAGAAATCGTATCCTGCCCGGAAAAAATCGAGATCAGTGAGGACAAGAATGAGATCGTGCACTGTGTGTTTTCCCATGTTGCCAACGTCTCGTGGTCGAATACGGGAGGAGCGTTGCCGGTCTATCTCGGGGTAAAGGAAATGAGGGAAGATCTCTCCAATGGATTCCAGAATTTCGGATGGATCAGCGGTTCCAGGATCCAGCTCCTTCAGGAATGGGAGGAGGAGGGGAAGTTTATGACGGAATATGTCTTTGAACTCTCATTTCCTGACGATTCACGATCGCCATCTGCTCCCATCGAACTTCAGCTTGTTGCTGAAGGTGACGAATATACGTACTGGTTTGGACCGGTCATACGGGCGGAGGTCCTCCGTGATCAATCTGATGGAGAACTCCCTGTAGATTTTACCTTTTCCACAGAGACTTCTCTTCAAGTCCCGACCTCTTCGGATGAGATCGCACGGATTGAAATCGATTATGAAGAAAGAGTACAAGCACAGGACGAGAAGATCCAGATACTGAGATTGGAGATCGACCAGACCAATGATGAAGAGAAAAAAGACGCGCTCCTCCGGGAAATCGCGAACGCGATGCATATCAGAAGGAACCTGGAAAACGAACTTTCAGCGATCCGTCAGAAAATCGAGGGAGAATCCACAGACTCCTATCATAAGGCGGCAGGAGCGACCATCGGGCTGACCCAGGACTCTCAGATGACAGTCAGTGCTTTTGCCTCTCTGAACTGGAAATACGGCGTGGCGTTTCTCCTTTTCTTTCTCATTATTTTTTCGCTCCTCAGTCTCAGGAGACCAAGCACTGAAGTGACTCATTGTTATCGCAGAGGAAAGCACTGAGACATCTCTCGTTTGCTCATGCCCATTCCGACAAAACGGAAATCATCGGGAAAGAAAAAAGCAGAAAAAAAACTGCCTTTTTTCAAGAGGGTCCGGGAAAAGATCGTTTCTGGCCTTTATTCAGGGATCGAAGACTTCTCGAAAAAGGCCACACTTTCAGTTCTTGGTGCACTGACTCTGATCCTTACGGCATTCGCTGTCACCCATTTTGGCGATTTCCGGGCAAGCGTCATCGGGAATATCTTTGGGGATGGGATCGATATCAATGCTCTTATGGAGAACGCGCAGCCAGGGGGAACGATTTTTATCCCGGAAGGGGATTATCATTTTTCCGATGTCTCGGTACTCAAAGATATTCAGTTTGTCGGAGAAGGGGATGTTGTGATCACGGGAGATGACGAGGATCCGATCTTCCTTATTGAAGAGGATGTGAACGTGTCGTTTAAGAACATCACTTTTCAGGAAGGGATGAATGCGATTGTCGCATATGAAAATTCCAATGTTTCCGTAGAAGATTGCGTTTTTTCAGACCATGAGACTGCCGTGAGCGCGCATAACGCATCGTCCATGACCATCAGAAACAGCTATTTTACCGGATCTGATAGAACAGCGATCTCCCTCAAAGGCGTCCCCGCAGGAGAAATCATGAACAATACATTCGAGAGGAACCGAAACGGTATGACGCTTGATGACTCCCGGATTACTGCGTCATACAATATTCTCAAAGAAACCACGGAAAATGGATTTTATCTCTTCCACGATCAGTCCAGGTTTTCCTATAATATCGTGAAGGATGTCCCATATGGAGTCGGCGTGAATTTCCGGAGGGGCGAACACCTCTCCACATTCACGGAGAATTACTTTTCGAATATGCCGATCGGCTTTTACGCTCTCTCCTACTCAAAAACAAAGGGCATCCGGATTGAAAGGAATGTTTTCGATTCGATATCGGAAAACACATTTGTCCTCCCTGACACATCGGATGAGAATTATATGGAAAATGTCCTTGGCTCAAGCGGAAATGAGAATGTCGAGTATTCTTCACTTGCGGGATGCACGTTGAATGAATGTCTGTAGTGGGGCATAAAGGTTTATAAAAGTGAATAAGGGGTTCATAAGCTGAACAGAGAAAACCTGGCAATCGGAAGAGCAGACAAGCCTGCAAGCAATATTATTCTGACTTTTCTATCTGTTTTGTCTTTTGTGCTTTGTGTTTTGTCCTCTCCTGTCATGTTGATATAACCGGAGAAATACGTCAGAATTTTTATCGATTATGACCAGAACACTCGACGTATCATCGCTTTCCTCATCGGAGATCTCACTTCGCGAGCACATCCTTCTCTGCGGACACGTATTTACAGCTCGTGATGCTGCCTTCCGGAGGATGAAAGAACATCAGGAAAAAGGACTTCCTCTTCCCATCGATCTCTCTTCTTCGTTTATTTATTTCTGCGGTCCTTCTCCCGCTCCGAAGGGAAGGATCATAGGATCATGCGGGCCCACCACTTCAGACCGGATGGAGCCCTATCTCGAAATGCTCTTTTCCCATTTTCATATCGGCGGTTGCATCGGGAAGGGCGGTTTCTCAGAGGCAGGCGATGCAGTTTTTAAAAAACACTCTAAACGCTATTTCTCCGTTGTCGGGGGGATCGGAGCGCTCCTCTCTGATAAAGTCAAATCTGCGTCCATCGTTGCGTTCGAAGATCTCGGACCGGAAGCGATTTACCGGCTTGAGGTAAGTGATTTTCCCGTCCTTTTTGCTCTCAATGAACATGGGGATTCCATTTTTAATACTGCAGGACGAGAGTGAGCACCCTGTTCTCAGAGAACGTCGTTTCCTTCCAATAATCTATTTTCTTGATCTATGAAACTCCTGGAATTCGTAAATACTGAACGGATATACCGTCTCGGATCGGAATCATGGCACCTCGGCCCTCTCCATTTTTCCATAGACCACCGGGAGGATGTCGCGATCATCGGGGCCTCCGGATCCGGCAAGTCGACGCTTCTTCATCTCGCAGCGGGATTCATCCAGATGTCAAAGGGAGACATCCTCTTTGAAGGGAATTCCCTGTCGAAAATGTCAGAAAAAAATATTCAGGAATACCGGAATAAGAAAATCGGATTCGTCTTTCAGGATTTTTATCTCTTCCCTGAGTTTACGCTTCTTGAAAATGTGGAAATGCCTCTCCGCGTCGCCCGCTTGCCGAGAAAGGAGTGCAAGATGAGAGCCGAGAAAGCTCTCGAAAACGTGGGGCTCGCGAAGAAATGGAAACACCTCCCGAGGGAACTCTCAGGGGGAGAACGTCAGAGAGGGGCGATTGCCCGTGCGCTCGTCCACAATCCGAAGATCCTTTTTGCCGACGAGCCGACGGGGAACCTCGACGCAAAAAATGGCGAAAAAATCATCGATCTCCTCCGGACGATCCACAAAAAAGGAGACATCTCCTTTGTCATTGTGACTCATGATGAGCATATTGCAAGGCTCATGAGCCGCGTCATCACGCTGGAAGACGGAAAACTGATGAATGACACCCTCCAGAAGAAATCCGTGAAAGGGGCGATGAGCGCAAGAAAAAAACCCCGATCATGATGAAAGGGGTTTTTTGGTGGAAGATGCCAATGATGTTTAGATCTTGCCCTGTACTTCCTGGAGGGCGGCGATGAATTCCGGAATGTCTTCCGAATCCATCATGATCGTGCTCTTCTGTCCGCCTCGTGATTTTTCAGAGATCTTGATGAACTTTCCGTTCTTGCTCTGTTTCAGATCGATAAAGAATGTCCTGAATTTCGCGCTGATCTTTCTGGAATAGATCTCGTCGGCATAGGAACGGTCATCATTTCCGTGGGATGAAGGCTGTGAAGCCGGTGATGACGGGGAAGATCCGAAGTCCTCTTCCTTTTCGGGTTCGGACTGCTGTTTTTTGGGTTGGGATTCTTCTCCCTTTGATTTTGAGAGTTCCTCGCTCTCCCGGTCAATGTCCGCAAGCGGATCATCGTAATTCATAATAATGAGAAAAAAGATAAAAAGTGTGTTGTGACTTCCGATAGACAGATTTCTCCTCCGGGGAAGTCGCATAAATCCTTTCAAAAATCATGCTTTTCGTCAATGTTTCTTTCCTTTTTACGGTCTTCTTGGAATAATATCATCACCCGTAAAAATTCATATCATGGAACCTTTCGAAATCACGATCGCGCTCATCCTCATCATCGGTTTTTCTGTCCTCGTTTTTCTGAATCTCAGGAAAGGGGGAGAGGGGGCTCCTCAGAAAGAGACTCTGGAAGAATCGGCAAAGGTGAAGGCTGAGTCCGAGCAAAAAGAACGTGAAATCGGACGAATAATGGAGGAACTCAAATCCGAGCAGAAAGACAAGAACGAGCTTCAGGGAAAGAACAAGCAGATGTATGTCGAGAACGAATCCCTCAAAGCGGAGGTGAAGAGACTACAGCAAAACTGTGAAGCGACTCAAAAAATCATTTCCAAATTCGAAGCGGAAGAGGTGAGGAAGATGAAAGAACACGAGAAACAAATCGAGAGCCTCGAGAATTCCAGGAAAAAACTGGAGGAAGAGCAAGCGAGGGTGATCCGCGATGATGAGGAAAAAAGCAGGAGAGAGAAGGAGGAGTATGACCGCATGTGGAAAGAACATGAGAATAAAACGTGCGCCCGGCTCAAGGAGATTTCTCAGAAGCGCGACTACTCGTTTCTCTCCTATGATAATGCGAATCTTCCGGATGGCTTTGACGGAAGCCTGAAGCCGGATTTCCTCATCGAATTCCTCGGCCAGTACATCATCTTTGACGCAAAAGAATCGAATGATCTCCCGACATATCTGAACGATCAGGTGAAAAAAACAGCGATGAAGATCAAGAAGAGCTCGAGCTTCAATGAGATTTATCCGGTCGTGTTCTTTGTTGTTCCGCATACTGAACTCGGGAATCTCAGAAAAGCACAGTATTATGAAGAGGGAATCACCTTTTTTGTTGTCTCCCCCGAGACAATCGAACCGATCCTCGCCGCATATAAGAAAATCACGGAGTATGAGAACCTTGCGGACCTTGATCCCCAGGAGCGGGAGAATATCGTGAATCTCATCGCCCAATATGACCGTCATATTTCATTCCAGAATGCGGCGAACATACTCATCTCCCAGGAAGGGGTGAAAGTGATGCGCGAGAAGAAATCTCTGCCCATGGAACTCATGGAGGAAGTCGAGCTCAAGAAGAAAAACATGCGCCCGGTGAAGCTCAAGGATTCCGAGTTGAAAAAGCTCACGGAAAGCCCCGAAGAACAGGAAAAGGCGATTGAAGATATGGTGAAGCCGAAACGCGCGATCGAGAAAAAAGACCTGGAGGAGACACAGGAAAGCCTTTTGTAAAAAGCCACAAGAGAAAGCACAAAACACAAAAGAAAGAATGTGATCTCTGAGTCCTCCTTCTTTTCTCTTATGTGCTTTGTGTTTTTTCTTTCTCCTATTTCGCGGCGAGAAGCTTTTTCAGTGCTTCATTGACCACCTGCGGATTCGCCTTCCCACCGGTTTTCTTCATGACCTGACCCACGAACGCGCCGAAGATCTTCACTTTCCCGCTCCGATATTCATCGATGAGAGCTTTGTTTTCATCGATGACCTCACGGCAGATCCTTTCGATCTCGCCCTGATCGCTCATCTGTTTGAGTCCAAGGTTTTCCATGATCGCTTTCGGACTTCCTCCAATTCTATTCATTTCCAGAAGGATCTCTTTTGCAATTTTTCCCGAAATTTCTCCGGAGTTGATGAGTTTTACCAATTCTGCAAGGTCATAAGGGGTATAGGGG
>JBGSON010000017.1:0-17152 GCA_041739085.1 Candidatus Altimarinota bacterium
GTATCTCCCGATCCATCGACAGAGGGATCCCTGATGACTTTGATGAGTTCTCCGTATTCTCTCGTCACCCCTTCATAATCCAGATATTCCGATCCCTTGAGCGCCCAGATCTCATACTGATCGAATCCATCAACAAGGACCATCTTGTCTTTGATGGGATAGAAGGAATATGCATATTTCACTTCCGTCGTGATGGTCGGGTCGAGAGCAGGAGGTACAGGAGGTGTCGTTTCCGTGTTTTTCCCATAGACCCGGGCGAAATTCGCGTAGCTGAAGACATATCGTGAGGTGTACTGAGTTACTCCGACATTCGGGGAATAGAGTCCGGGAGGAATGATCTTTGATTCCCAGAGTTCCCAGCGTGTACCGGCAGGCGCTGGGGCACCATTCGGCAGAACGCTGGATTTAAATGTATTCTGACTCACATCTTCGTCCTCAACCTCATGCACCCAGAGCGAATTCATCGCGACTCCTTCAAAATTGTTTTCCGGGTCCAGGAGCGGAGGATCTCCGGGATTATCCTGGTCGCAGAGGTCCCCATCCCCGTCCCCGTCGATATCTTTCTGCGCGTCTTCCCCATCAAGAATGGGATTCGCTTCCTGGGGACAGTTGTCTTCCGCGTCGACCACTCCGTCTCCGTCGCTGTCGTCGCAGGCGTCACCAATACCGTCTGAAATCGCATTTATGTCGCGTATATCTTTCTGATCTGTATTTAATACGAGCGGGCAGTTATCGCCTCTGGTCCCATCAGGGAGGATCTCAGGAATGGTATCTGCATCAATATCGCTCGCGGGCGGAAGACCGGCTGCTCCGATGCAGTCCTCTCTGATGTCATCATATGCGAACCCGAAATCTTCGTAACACTCATAAAAATCACAGAAATCATCGTCGGTCCATCCGCAGGGATCCGTCGGATCGCATACATTTTCGGTAAGCTGGTCACCGGGACAGTCCACATCGAGATCCTCATCGCACGCATCTCCCAGTCCATCGCTATCTGTATCCAGCTGTTCCGTTTCTCCCGCCAATACCGGATTAAAGACCATGGGACAATTATCATCAGTATCGAGTGTCCCGTCGAAATCGACATCTCCGCGGAGACCCCTCCCATTGATGAATCCGGGGATCGGACCTGCTCCGTAGAGCCACCCGACGGGAACCGCATCCGACCATCTCTCATCGCTGAAGTTTTCTGAAGTGAGTGCATCAAAAAGAGCAGGGATGAGCGTGGTGTTGTTGAGGACAGTACTATCGATGCCATCAAGTGTCAGGTGGATCCTTCCTCGCTCGTCATCGGATTTGAAAAAGTCCGGTTTCACGATCTCATGGAACACGGTGAAATCCTTCGGGAGCGTGCAATCAATGTTAAGCGGGGCATTGTCGTCATCGCCGTTATTATCTTCCGGAACCCGCACCGTATCTCCGGAGTAGGGGACATTCCCTTCGTCGCAGTTTGTTCCCGCTGCTCCTGGTTCTCCATTTCGAATGTTATCTTCTGTCGGCAGACAATGGTCTTTGAGGTTTTCGCACGTTGTTCCGACACTATTAAAAAAATCTTCCGCATCCACTTTCCTGAAATCCGTCCTCGGGGTCCAGGAGAGATGCATTTTTCCGTCAGCATCGAACGATCCATTGAAATCTGTGATCACCTGATCAGGGTCAGTGTTTCCGTCCGTTCCCGGAACGATCGCCCACGCGTAGAGGTTGATGTACTTCTCCGGAGAAGCGACTCCGGTCACGGTAAAAGTCTCCTCGGGGAGGAGCGTCGGATCGACATTCGGATGAACATCGATGGGGTTATTGCTCCCCGGACTCGATATCGTGATGTAGTGGAGATACTCTTCGATATCCGCACCGGAAACGAGCGGAGAAAGCGTATTCCCCGAAAAGAGGAGGAGGACGACAAGGGCGCTGAATGCACGCCGGGACGGGCAATATTTCATTTTTGTATTGAGAGAAGCGCTTTGAACTCTCATTATTGTACCAAAAAAAGCGGGGATTCACAAGAGCGGTCATTCCATGGCTCTCGTGTTTCCCATGATATATAAAAAAATGGAAAACCTGAATACCGATCCTTCTCAATCAGCTTTACGAAACCCCGATTCTGTCAGGAATTCACAGAAAAACGATGGATTTCAGAAAAAAAGGATCATTGAAGGGATTCCTTCAGTTTCTTCACATTTTTCGCAACAGACTTCTTCATGACCGCGGTCTTTTTTCCGATCGCCTTTTTCACGATCTTTGCCTTCTTTCCAAGACGGGCCGCCATGTTTTCCAGCTCATCTTTCGCTCTGTCGGAGAGATCGGTGCCTTTCTCCTTCGCGTATAAAAAAAGGTCAGTGAGCTTTGCCTTTCCACTCTCGACGAATTCACGGATATCTTTTTTATTGAGGAACTTCTGGACTTCCTCGCTCGCATCCTTTCCCGCGGCAAGAAGTTCTTTTCCGATTGTCCCGATCTTGTCATCACTTTTTGAAAGCTCCTTTCGGAGTTCGCTTCCCTTCTTCGGAGCAAAGAGGAGGCCAAGCGTGACGCCGGCAAGAAGACTGGTAAGGAATTTGATTGAGCGGTTCATGGGAACAGATGTTAAAGACTGGAAACGAGCGTATCAGCCATATGATCGAGGTCGACGAGTGAACTTCCCTCCTCAGCGGTAATGCGGAAATGGGAGTCGTCGTCTCTCGGAATGATGACACTGCTTCCTGATTGTACGGTTTTATCCTGCGCTCCGTCAAGGATTTCAATGCGGAAGAGGGCATTCTCTCCGGTCGCAGGAGTATCGGAAAAGACCACGGTGGATATGGAACCATTCACTGAGCCCACATGGGAGTAGTAATAGTCTTTCGGATATTCGAGCGAAAATTGGTAATGACTGCTCTCGTAGAGCCGGTAGCCCTCTGAGAGCGAAGCTTTCTTTTCCCCCTCTGGAGTATAGAGCTCCTGCGCCTCGCCGCTCTGGAGGCTTTCACCGGACTTCAGTTCCCAGTCCGTTTCCTCGCCGGGGACAAAATATCCTTTCTCTTCCAGCGTGACCGCATCTCCATCCAATGTGAAAGTAAAGAGGAGTTTCCGTTTCTCAGTCTCATCGTCATTTTCCTCATACTCGGCTGAAACGATACTCCCGTCAGAAAATGAAAAGAGCTTCACTTCCCATCGCGAACCCGAAGAAGGTTTTTCCGGTGCGAGCGAACCGATGTTTGACCTGATGTATTCCATGACCAATGCTTCATCTTTTTCAGCCTTGTCTTCCGGGACGGCGTCCACTTCGGAAGATTCCTCCTCCTCAAGAATGATCCGGGATTCCACCTCGGGAGTTTCTTCCGTCACTCTTTCATCTTCAGGAGGGACTTCCGCTTCTTCGACGACTTCTGGTGGTGTCTCAGGCGCAAGATCTTCGGAAGGCTCTTCCATATCGATCTTCGCGCAGAGTCCCGTCGCATCCGGCGCGGTCTCATCTTCAAATTCACAGCGATACCCTTCCGGACAGAGATATCCCGAGTTCCCTCCGCAGGGGACAGGCTCCGAGTCCTCTTCCTCTCCAAACTTGAGGGAGAGGAGAAAATTATAGAAATCAGCTTTCTCCTCCTCTTTTCCGGAAAATGAGATCTGGAGGATATTCGTTCCGTTTACCACGAAGATCTCTACATCCGTGGATCCGCGGAGAAACCGGAATGACCGCTTGCCACCCACGGAGATCTCTGTTCCGTTATCCATTTCTCCCTGAAATACTGCACCCTCTTCGCTCACGAGAGCAAACTCCTCAATGGTCACCGAAGGGTCTGTCATTTTTTTGTTCGAGAAGAGCGACGTTTTTCCAGCCTCTTCCTTAAAGATCCATCCGGGCGCGAGCTCACCTTGTATCCCGAATATGAGAGAAGAATATTCCGTGGGCTTTGCCGATGCCGGAATCTCCAGATACTGCACCGTTTCAACGGTGATGAGGTCAAAGTCATTGTCTTTCAGATCTTCTTTCAGCCCCTTGATCTCGACCTTCCCTTCCTCTTCATATATGGAGAGGTCCTCATAATCACTCTCAAGGAGAGAGATCGTTTTCCCGGAATCATCCTTGAGAAGATGGGTGCCCTTATCAAACATCTCCTTCTCCTCGTTCTTCACAACGTATCCTTCGATGGCCACCGTTTCTGGCACCGTCTCATCTGGAGAAACTTGCTCCTCACCGGTGTCGATGAACCGTTCCTCCAGGGTCGGAGTCTTCTCTTCCCAAAACTTCAGGGAGCATCCTCCCATTCCGGCAATGAAGACAACCGCAAGGGAAGAAGATACGATCTGGCTTTTTTTCATGGAACGAAGAAATAAATCGCAAGCATTTTTCCATAAATACGTCAGACAATCAATTCAGGACTTCAAAAAGAGGAGGATTCATATGAGGGACGCGAGGAATGATTAGGCAGAAATCATGAGGGAAAAGCGAATTTCTTTGCTCACTTCTGATTTATCTTGCCGTGATCTGAGGAGATATGCTTTTTTTGAACCCGAATTGTCTGCTATACTTTTTGAGCATTTTTCTCTCTTTTTGCATATCCCCGTATGAAAAAAATCGCCATCAATGGTTTCGGAAGGATCGGACGAATGGTCGCCCAGATCATTCTTGAATCTCACAAAGACGACCTCGAACTTGTCGCCATCAATGACCTCACGGATAATGCGACTCTCGCTCATCTCCTCGAATTTGATTCCACATACGGGAGGTATAACGCGACGATATCCTCTGATGAAGAATCGATCATTGTGAACGGGAAAAAGATCCATGCCTACGCGGAAAAAATTCCGGAAAATCTCCCCTGGGGAAAGCTCGGGGTCGATGTCGTCCTTGAATGCACCGGTGTTTTCTGTAAGAAAGACGGAATGGCAAAACATCTCGCCGCAGGGGCGAAAAAAGTCATTCTTTCTGCTCCCGCAAAGGATGAGATCGACGGTACTTTCGTCGTCGGTGTGAATGAAAAGGATTACGATCCCTCGAAGCATCATCTCATCTCGAACGCCTCATGCACGACGAACTGCCTTGCTCCGGTCGCAAAAGTGATCGACGAGGTCTTCGGGATCGAAAAGGGGCTCATGACGACGATCCATTCCTACACCGGAGATCAGAGGCTTCTTGATGCTCCCCATGATGACCTGAGAAGGGCGCGTTCCGCAAACCTCTCCATGGTGCCGACGACAACAGGTGCGGCGAAAGCAGTCGGGCTTGTCCTCCCAAGCCTCAAAGGAAAACTCAACGGTATCGCCATAAGGGTTCCGACTCCCACCGTCTCAATTGTCGACCTCAACTGCGTCGTCGGAAAAGCGACGAGTGTCGAAGAGGTGAACGCGGCGCTCCAAAAAGCATCCGAGAATGAACTGAAAGGGATACTCGGATTCGAAGTAAAACCGCTCGTGTCCTGTGATTATAAAAGAGATGCCCGCTCATCCATCGTCGATGCGGGGTATACACAGGTCATCGGAGGGGACTTCGTGAAGATCCTCGCATGGTATGACAACGAGTGGGGATACTCGACGAGACTCGCAGACCTCGCCGCTCTCGTCTAACCATCATAAGGAGAATGGGCTTTCAGGGAAGCACTTCCGCGATCACGATCCCCATATTGTCCGCTACGGGTGGAGCTCTGAATCCGTCGGGGAAAATCCCGTTGTGTCTTCGTGCCGAGAACATGAGGTCATTGCTCTTTTCCCAGATTGTTTTCCTTTCCGGATCGGGGATTCTCAAGATGCATTCTGCCGCTGTTCCCATGTCTTCATTCGTCATCGATCCTGCCCGCGCTTTCTGCAAGAGGTAGGCCGGCATTTCATATCCTGACTCCCCGCTCTGCTTTTTTTCTGAATCATGCATCCAGGAGAGATAGAGCATGAAGAGAAGTATTTTCTCATTCTTGAATCTCCAGAGAAGGACATTCCGGAGAATCACAAGCGAATCAGCGATCGGTCTTCCCTTGATGAGAGACCCTATCTCGTCATTTGTCAGCCCTCCCGTAATCCCGTCCGTGCAGGCGATGATGATATCACCTGCCTCAATATCCGCTTCGACCGGGTTTGACCAGTCCGGCGGAGCACCGGCACTGGATAGGGAGTTCGAAAGCATGTTCCGGTAGACGCAGAAGAGCGAATCGTCTTCCGAAAAACCGAGCGTATGCGGATAGTTTTCATCGACGGTCGATGCGAGGATCCTCCCATCCCGAAATATCATGGCTCTCGAGTCGCCCGCCCTGTTGAGCCGGGCAAATCTCCTCTTTTCGGACTCATGGATCTCAAAACCCGCGAGAGCCGCTGCATTCGGTTTATTCAGCCTTTTCATGTTTTTTTGGGCTGCATGAGTAAAGGAATCGGCGGGATCTCTTGGAAATTGAAGGACGGTCATCCCAATACATGAGGCCGCGATATGTCCGTACGCCATGCCTCCGACGCCGTCGATCACGTATCCCACACCGGCATCGGGAACGACGACCGCCCGGTCCTGACTTGGAGAAGTCCCGGTTTCTCCATGCGTGGCAGCCAATCCGGAAATCCTATATTTTGGCATCGTGAATTCTCTTGCCGCATCGATGAGATCCACCGATTCCCTGCCGGTGATCATTTCTCCGGAGAAAGGGATTTTCTGATCATCCGTGAAGACAAGATCCCTCATCCGCTCGGTTGATTCTTCAGCAATGGATGCGATGATATGATCAATGCGAGCAGGGGGAGGAGGAGGGGGTTCCTCACCTGCCCCGGACTCTCCTCTCCCGGCGGCTTCATATTCTCTTCTCATGGACATTCTTCATAAAAAAAAATTGTTTCGATCCGTTTATCACCCGATATCGATCCTTCCGATGCTGAGATTATCGCACTTCGAGGGCTCATCCCATTTTCCGATCGTTCCGTCTTCATACGCTTCTTCATATGATCCTTTCAAAAGCCTTCCCCTGTTCATATTCCCATGGAGTTCGAGATAACTCCCTCCGGAAGTCTCGAGTATCTGAGCAACGAATCTCATTCTTTTTTCGCTCCATCTCAGCATTCTTCTGAGCGTCGATGAACCGAAACTCTGCCCTTCCTCATCTTTCTCCGAGAGAGACTGATAATAGCTTTCCATGGAGGTCTGGAGTATCATCTCGCGAAAAAGAGATCTGAAGTATTGAAGAAGCGAATTGCTGTGAAATGCATCGAGGAACTTCTTCGGACCATAGAGATCGTCCACGCCGTCCGAATACGCATAGACGACATATCCTCTCTTTACCTCAAGACGTTCTCCTTCTCGCCCGTTCGCGAGCGAAAACCTCCTGCCGATTTTGATTTTTCTTCCGCCAGTCTGAAGACTGTTCCCGACGACATTCCGGTTCAGGCTATACGTACTGAGGCTATCGAGGGTCAGTCCGGGATCCTCGAGATCTGGTTTATCGAGATGCGATTCTGTGGAAGAACACGCAATGAGTTTGCCGTGACCGTCCGCGACCATCATACGGCAGTCTCCCATCTGTTCCATTTCCAGATATTCCTGCCCTTCCTTCGTGGTGGTGATCCTCACATGCATGAAACACACATCTGGTGCGATCGACATCATCGCTAGATCGTTCCTCCGGTATCTTTCTTCGGCGATCCTCATTCGGGTCGCGACCACAGCGAGCTCCATGATCGTCGGGAACTCAATATGGAGGAGCTCGACCGTGCTTGCAGAAAGTCTGCCCAGCATTCCCGTGGTAAAGAGAGTCCTGTGTTTCTCGGATTTATGGACGTCTCCTTCGGAGAACATTTTCGACAGGACATCCTCGGGTATTTTCCCGAGCTCGATCAATATCGTATTCGTGAAGAGTGATGACCATCGGGGGGGTATTCCCATATTATTCTTTCCCACATCCTCGTTCTGTATCATTTCAATCGAATCCACAAGCCGGAAAAATGCCTCTCCCTGAAAATCATCGCATGTCAGTTTTGAGAGAAGATCGTGAACGGCCCGGGCGACAGGGGAATGATCATTCACGATAGAGGGGAGTGTTCTCAGCCGGGGAAGAAGTTTATTCAGGTTCTCCGCATTGAGGACTCCTCCTTCCCGGAAGATCCTGAGAAGATAGAAAGGAAATACATGAGACTTCAAAAACTGCGGATGGTGCTGGATCAGCCGGAGGATGTCATTCTTTGCCGACTGAAAAAGCGCAGCGTCAAGCGGCCCTTGTATCCCGATAAGACGCTCGTGAAATAGCTTTTCAACGGGATCAGCCATGGAATCGGGAAGTAATTCGAGGGCGGACCTGATGTGTTCAAAAAGATATCTGAGATAGTCATTCTGGAGAGCATCATCTGATTCATCCATTCGGGAAAGTCTTTGGAATTCATCACAGAGGATGAACGACGCGACATCTCCGCCTGCGTATCCACCGAGTCCATCGGCAACGAGAAGGGAGAGTGTCTTTGCGCCGTCTGGCAATCTTCTCTCCAGAACGAGGATCCTGTCTTCATCTCTCTTGTCGACTCCCGTTCTTGAGCGGTATCCGAATCCTGCATGGCTCATGCAGGTAATGGTTTTTCTCCCGTCCTTTGTCTTGAATGTTTCAATCGGCGCTTCAGAGAGAGGAAATCGTTGCGATGGGTCTTCAAATATTCTGACACCATTCGTCAGATCCGGGTCGGAAAATATCCGCAAATAGTCATCATCGAGCGCCTCATGACCAGATAATTCAGCCTCCATACGCTCATGGTAGCGCGGCATGACGATTCCCTCTTCGGGAAGTACGGGAAAACTCCCCTTCATTTTTTCTGCTGAGAGGATGGTTTTCTTCAAAATAATCCGGAGGGAACGAACAAAAAACCGAATCTTGTCCATGAGCCGCTCTTCATTTCTCACTATGGATGCAATCGGAAGTTCTTCGAATTCGGGAGAATGTTCTGAGGGTTGAGCATGAAGAATCTCGATGACCTCATCATCCGGAAGTGCCGTAAAGTCTGCCTCTAACTCTTCACACCCATCCGGTGGTTTCTCCCCATCTGCCATAATATTAATTTTTAAGACCTCTTTTTATCATTTTTCAGACATCCATTCAATCTCATTCCTCTCTTCCATTTTCTGAAGAGATCTGAAGAGGGGAGAGGATTGCTTTCGAAATTTTCAAATCATCACACATGGTGACACAAACTATTTTTTCAATTGTGAATTCACAGTGGCGATTCAATGGGCTGAATACGTAAAAATTGCATAATGAGATTATTTTTGAACAACGCGGGAAGTATATATGCACAAGATACATTGTGCACTGTTATAAAACTCTTTGTCCTCTTCTCTCCATGTAATCACTCATACTCAAATATAAAAGTTCTCATAATGCGTGCCTGCATTCATTTTTCATTGCATCGAAAAAACCAATTCTTCATATCAACACAAATCACCATGAATTATTAAAAATTATCGATGTGGTGTACCTAAATACTCTCTATGAGAAAAAAACGCTTAAAACGAAAAATTGCGAGCCGGATTTTTGACCGAACACATTGTTGACTCATTATGTTCAAAATCCATTAAATTTCAGCACAATCTAGAAAATAGGAAAAACCAGAAAGAATTTCTTTTCATTCGTGTGTTTTGATTCCCAAATATATTTATCATTCCGGATTTCATCACAAATTCCAAAAAATATCTCACGTGTTGTTTTCAGCCGATGCGGAATATCCGACGGCGATTCTTTTGCCACGGAATAATACCTCCGGAGAGAGGCGCCTCTCAGGAATAAATTTTTTCCCTACTTGAAAACTAGCCCACTTGCCAACTTATAAACTTATCTACCGCTCTAGCTTTGAATTTTTCTGAGCGGCGCAATGCTCAGCGCGAAGCGCTTCGCCTTGCCAATTCCAAATTCGATGGTGATAATATCCCCCTCAATTTCCACGACACTCCCCTCTCCGAATTTCGGATGCTCAACTCTATCCCCGGGAGAAAATTCCTGCGGAGTCCATTCTTCCTCATACGGAGTATAGATGAGCTCGCCTGCTTCCTCTTTCCCCTCCTGTCCGCGGAGAAACCGGGGAAGTAAATCCTTGTTCAGTGCTTCGGACGGGATCTCGCGGAGAAATCTTGAAGGGAGATTATCCGAAAAGCTTCCATAGATAAGACGCTGGGTGGTGAAGATGAGGAACAGGAGTTCCTTTGCCCTGGTCATTCCGACATACATGAGCCGCCGTTCTTCTTCCAGATCATCCGGACTAAAGAGGGAGCGGGAGTGCGGAAATAGGTTTTCCTCCAGCCCCGCGATGAAGACGACGGGAAATTCCAGTCCTTTCGCGGAATGGAGCGTCATGAGGGTGACGGTGTCTCTCTCTTCCTCGAGGGAATCGACATCGGAAACGAGCGCGACTTCTTCGAGAAAGAGCGGGATGGAATCTTCCGGAGGGACATGATCATATTTTCTTGCCACGGAAATGAGCTCAAGAACGTTTTCCCACCGGTTCTCCCCTTCGCTCGTACCGTCCCGGAGATATGCTTCGAATCCGCTCTCCTGAAGCACTTTTTCAATAAAATCCCCCGCGCTCGCTGATTCGCGGAGTAGGCGGAGTTTCCGGATTATGGACTGAAAAGAGGTGAGTGCTCTTTTTGCCGCATCCGCAAGTCCTTCCGACATCTCCACGTGATCGAGGAGGACTCCAACGGGAAGATTTCGCTCTCTCGAGGAATTGAGGACTTTGACGATGGTCGCATCTCCGATCCTCCGGGAAGGTTTGTTCACGATCCTTTCGAATGAAACGGTGTCGGCGGGATTCACGACAAACCGGAGATAGGCGATGACGTCTTTGATCTCCGCGCGGGAATAGAACTTCACCCCTCCGATGATCTGGTACGGGATCGCGTGCCTGAGCGCCGCTTCTTCGAGCACTCTCGACTGGGCGTTCGTCCGGTAGAGGACGACAAAATCATTCCGTTTGTAGCTTTTCTCCCGCATCAGCTTTTCGATGGAACGGAAGATGATCTCCCCTTCCTCCCTCTCATCATACGTTTCATGGATCTCGATGAGTTCCCCGCTCCCCCGCTCCGTGAACATCTTTTTCTTCACGCGGGAAATATTGTGATCGATGACCCCGTCCGCTCCGTCGAGGATGTTTTGGGTAGAACGGTAGTTCTGTTCCAGTTTGATGATCTTCGCATCGGGATAGGATTTCTCGAAGTCGAGGATATTCTGGATATTCGCTCCCCGGAAAGAATAGATCGCCTGATCGGAGTCCCCGATGGCGCAGATGTTCCGGTATTTTTCAGACAAGAGAGTAGCGAGAAGATACTGCGCATGGTTCGTGTCCTGATATTCGTCGATCGAGATGAACTGGAAGCGTTCCTGGTATTTTTCGAGGATCCCGCTATTTTCTTGCATCATCCGAACGGGAAGAGCGAGGAGGTCGTCGAAATCAACCCCGTTCGAACTCCGGAGCCGGGATTGGTATTCATGGTACATGCGGGCTGAGACCTCTTCATAGGTATTCGTTGCCGTCGAGGCGTATTCATCCGGTGTGAGGAAAGCGTTCTTTGCGGATGATATATGCGCGAGAATGCCTTTGGGAGTAAATTTTTTCGTGTCTATATTCTTATCCTTCAGGATCTGGCGCATGAGGCTTTCCGTGTCCGAAGAGTCGAAAATAACGAAATTCTTATCATATCCGGCAGATTCGCCATCTTCCCGGAGGATCCGTACCCCGAAAGCATGAAAAGTCCCGATAAACGGAATCCCCTGTTTCTTTCCGAGAAGATTCTCCACTCTCGATTTCATCTCTCCCGTGGCTTTGTTTGTAAAAGTCACGGCAAGGATGTTCCGTGGTTGAATCCCCCGCTCCATGAGATAGGCGACACGGTGGGTGAGGACTTTCGTCTTCCCCGACCCCGCGCCGGCAACGACGAGGAGCGGCCCTTTTACATGACGGACCGCCTCCGCTTGCCTCTCGTTAAGCCCGTGGAATATATGATCGTCGGTCAAGAATGGGATGAAGAGATGCGCCGGAAGATTATATGGGGAAAGCGGGAAAGTTGAAAGCGGGAAGGTTTGTAAAGTTCATAAGGTTCATAAAGTTTGTAAAAGTTCTCGTTTGAATGGGAGGCACCTCTCCTGATGTGCCCCGCGGGAAGGGTCACCCGAGGATGGGTCTCCTAAAAAAAGTGAAGAAAAGCAAGCAAGCGCTCAAGCAAACAAGCAAGTATATGGGCTTGTTCGCTTGTCTGCTTACCGGCTTGAACACTCTTTTGTGCTTTTTCTTTTCTGTTTTGTGCTTTGTCTTTTGTATTTTCCTGTCATCTTTACTTGACTTTAAACTTGATATATTGAATGAAATATGCATAATGTTATCTTTACATGAGATATACATGATTTATTTATTTGTCCATATATAAATACAAATAATATCTTTTCTGGCGCTTCTGCGCTTTTCTCCGGTCTTTGAAACCATCGGTACATAGTGCGGAAGCGACCTGATTTGAACTGTGAGCAGATTCCTTCGCGGGTTGAAGAGGATGAACTCCAAATCCTTTTCCATCCGCGAAGTGGATTGCTTCAAAATTTTCAAATTAGGTGTTCTCTCGCACTATGAATGATGAAGAGGGCATCTGAAAACAATCTTCTATCTGCCTACGGGCATAAGAGGGGTGCGTCATGAAAAGGTATCTCTGTTTTCTGGTTCTCATCCTGATTCTCACTGCTGCTCCTAATTTTGCTTCAGGCGAGGAACGGATGATCGTCACCGTGAAGGTGGCCTTCCAAATGGAAGACACCTCGGATTTTTCCGGCGTTCTGGGGACCTTGTTTCACGGGATCCCCCAGGTCCCGGATGTTTCCTTCTTCGGGATCATCATAAGCCTTGTCTCTACGGGCTTTGTGATCTGGTTTGCTCGTAAGAGCAAAATGGGAAAGATCCCACTAGTGCTTCTCACGCTGATTGTGTTCTCAGGCACTTCAATTGCCTGGGAGTACCTGGGGTGCGGAGTGTCAAATGCCAAGGGAGTCGCTCTAATCCCTGGAATGAACCTCGTTGATGGTGAGTATTACACCGTCACGGGGCAAAAAAACGGGTGGCAGGACGCGTATCGATGCGTCCAGTTCCGGGAAAAGGATATTGTCGGTGGAATCTGGAACTTCGGCATCATTATCATGAATGCCGTACCTCCGACGCCGACACCGACCCCGAGCAACCATCCCCCAACGGACATTCTCCTGTCGAATACTTCGATACAGGAGAATCCGGTGATGGGGGCACTCATCGGGACACTGTCCGCAGTGGACCCCGATCCTGGGGATACGTTCACGTATTCGTTCGTGGTCAATCCCTATGATGCTTTTATGATCACGGGGAATGAGCTCCGGGTTGCGAACCCGGCTGTGTTCGACCACGAGACGAATCCGAACTTGATCCCGAGAATCAGAGTGACTGACAGTGGGGGGCTCTCATTCGAGAAGGGGCGGACGCCAACGCCGGAAGTGACGCCAACACCGACTCCAACCGGAAAAAAGAAAGGAGTCCACAAGAAGAAAAAGTAATAAGCGAGAGAACAAAAAGGCATATCTGAATCTTCGGATTGAGATATGCCTTTTTTCTCTGCGCATTATTTTTGTCACACCGATGGAACACTCTCCCTGAGTCGTTCCGCCCCGTTTGTGTTCCTTCCGTTCTTTGGGGATTGCGGCGATCTGCAATCGCCGTTGAAATATTCTGGAAACGATTAAAAAATCTCCGATGGAGGTAAAAGGGGTCACCCGAGGACGGGTGACTCCAAAAAACGCAGGTTTCTGTCATTCCGGCCTCCGAGCCGGAATCTCCAGATGTTGGTGAAACATCGAAAAAATTCATTGGCACCGCCTTTTTTCTCCCTCGTCATTCATGAACAGGGAGACCCCGGATCAAGGCCCAAAGGGCCCCCTTCGGGGTCCGGGGTGACAGACCTCCGATGGAAAGACTCTCCCTGAGTCGTTCCATCGTATAAGCATCTTTTCCCCATTTTTGTACCTTGTATTTTGTGCTTTGTCCTTGCCCTTACACTCCCACTCGCACAAACCCCTTCACCTCCGCTCCATTCGCCTTCGCGTATGCTTCCACGGTCTTCTCCTGGTCCTTTACGAAGACCTGCTTCACGAGGGCGTTCTCCTCGCGGAATTTCCGCTCCTTCCCGATGAGCACTTTTGCGATGATCTCGTCTGGTTTCCCTTCGTTCTTGAGCTGGGCCGTCCAGATATCCTTTTCCTTTGCCACAAGCTCGGCAGAGACTTCGTCGGGAGAAAGGACGGAAGGATTCATCGCTGTCGCGTGCATGGCGATATCCTTCGCGACATCCTCGTTTCCTCCGGTGAGAGCGACGAGAGCTCCGACTTTCCGGTTTGAATGGAGATATCCTCCGACGACATCGCCGGCAACGACTTTCGCGTCGCCGAACGTCATATTCTCGCCAAGTTTCGTAAAGAGATCAGTCTTTCCCGCGTCAAACATTTTCTTAGCTTCATCCGGTCCGCCTTTATCCGCCGCTTCCGCGATGCTCGCGACAAACGCGAGGAAGTCATCGCTTCTCGCGACAAAGTCCGTTTCACAGCGGACGCTCGCGATCGCTTTCCCGAAAATGGCGACAGCGCCCTGGCTTGTCATCCTGTCGCTCTTCATATCGGCCTTCGCCGCACCCTGTTTTCTCAGTATCTCAACAGCTTTTTCCATATCGCCCCCGGATTCTTCGAGAGCTTTCTTGCAGGCCATCATCGGCACGCCTGTTGATTCGCGAAGCGACATGACTTGTTGTGCGGATATTTCAGTCATATGTAAGTTTTTAAAAGTTGAAAAGTTAAAAAGTTTATAAAAGTTCGCAAACATCAAGCGATTCTTCTTTTGTACTTTGTGCTTTGTGTTTTTTCTTCTCTCTATCCCATTTTTGTACTTTGTATTTTGTACTTTGTGCTTCTTAGAAGTTGATCTTCCTCGAAATCTTATACACCCCCGGCACTTTCCAGTATTTCCCCTGATACGCTGAGAACGCGGCGTAGCCGAGGACTCCGATATAGATGATCTTGAGGAAGAATCCGAATCCGGGTGCTATCCAATTCACGAGCGATCCGACGGTGAAATCAAAGACGGTGAGGAGGATTGCCATGACGAGCCCCTGTTTCGCGTGGAACTGAACAAAAATACTGTCTTTCTTGAGAAAGAGAGGGATGATGCAGAATATCCAGCCATATCCGAGAGCTCCAAAGAGTCTTTCATCATCGACTACGGGATCGGTCGGCGGGATAAAATCATCCACCTCTGCCGGCTTCTTGGGAGCAGGAGGTGTTCCGACAGCTGGCTGAGGTGACTCAACGGGAATGGGAGCGGCCGCCGGAGCGGGTTGGACTTCAGGAACGGGGATCTCTTCCGGTTGAGAAGCAGTCTGAACAGGGGAAGAGGATTCCTCTGCCCCAAATAGCTGTTCCGCGGGTTCGTCAGCGGCCTGTGGCGGAGCTTCTGTTTCCGGAGTCGTCACTTCAGGGGCGGGAGTCTCAACAACCTGAGGTTGAGGAGCTGCTGCTGGAACCGCGGGCGGCGCTGCAACTGGAGGAGCAGGCTGGGGAGCAGCTGCCGGCTGAGAAGCGATCCGTGCCTTTTCCTGAGTTTTCTCCTCTGCTCTTTTCTTCTGCTTCTTTAGGAATCCTTCAAAAACACCCGTGAATTTTTCACCCAATTTTTCTGCGACGCTCTTTTTCTTATCGTTTCCTGCCGGACTTTCTGATTCGAGCTTTGTGAGCAGGTTCTTCGCTTCGTGATCGGGGAAGAATTCGAGAATGATCTTGCATCCCCTCTTCGCTTCGTCCCCCTTCCCCGCGAGATTCCATTCGCGCACTTTTTCCCATGCCTGATCGAGCGTCATGCCGTTCTCGCGGCGAAATCTCTGTTCCGCGGTTTCCGGTGATTTTGCGTTGTCGTCGCCTGCCATATGACCTGAAATTAAAGATATTTCCCTCCTTACCCGCTTGAACACTTGTTAGCTTGCCCGCTTGAACACTTGCTTGCTTGTTCGCTAGATCCTCCTTCTTACTCTTTCTCCAGCTCTTTCATCTTCATCTTCTCAGCGATCTCGGATTTTTCGCCTCCGGTCTCTTCCTCACCCGGTGCTTTCTCTTCCTCGGGCTTCTTCCCCGGCGCTTTCTTTTTTCCGCTTCTCACGACATCAAAGACGAAAGAGAGAAGGTAGGTGAGCGAGGATATCGCGTCATCGTTCGCGGGGATGAGGTAATCGTAGAAATCCGGATCGACATTCGTATCCCCGAAACCGACGACCGGGATCCCGAGCATTTTTGCTTCCTTGAGAGCGCAAAAATCTCTCTTCCCGTCGACGACAAAAACGAGATCGGGCTTCCGGTACATATCCGCGATGCCTCCAAATGCCTGTTCGAGCTTGTTCTTCTCACGGATCATGAACGATTTCTCCTTCTTGCTGAACTTGTCGATCTCTCCGGTCTGGATCATTTCCCGCATGGATTTCAAATACTTGATCCGGCTCCGGATCGTGGAGAAGTTCGTGAGCATGCCTCCGATCCACTTATTGACGACGATGGGATGTCCCGTCTCGGCGCTCAGCTCCTCGAAGAGGAGTTTTGTCTGCGGTTTTGTCGAGACAAAAAGGATCGAGTGGTTTTTCTCGACATGCGTTTTGAGGAACTCAAGGGCTTCCTCAAGGCGTTTCTTCGTCTGATGGAGATCTATAATATGGATCCCCTCTTTGCTTCCGTAGATATACTCTTTCATCTTCGGATTCCAGCGGGGGGTCTTGTGACCAAAATGGACGGCGTTCTGCGCCATCTCGACGAGTGAAATGTTCATGGGTACCGGTGGATAAAATCCTTAAAAAATTGCGCGGGAGAGTCCGTCTCTTCATTCCGTTGACCTTTTCCATGGCTTAATCAGGAGTGGTTTCCAGGGGAAAGGCAGGATGGGAATGATCAGGAATCTCCGGTTGTTGCCGGGATATTGTAGGGGAAGACCGAGATGGGGTCAAGGAAGACTGAATCGGGCTTTGTTTGAAAAACTGACATATGAATTACTTCGCCCCCTGCTTCCTACTTCCTAATTCTTACTTCCTACTTCCCAATCCTCCTCATCGCCACTTTTCAGAATTAGGAATTGGGAAATAGGAATTAGTGTTGGATTTGATACTTGTCTTCCTAATGCCTAATTGCGTGGGAAGGCA
>JBGSON010000020.1:0-35743 GCA_041739085.1 Candidatus Altimarinota bacterium
CGAGAAGAAAAAGCCAGCAATACTGGTGAGCGGCTCCCTCGCATTTGATATCATTTTTTCCATACCCATTGATTTCCGGAAATCGATCCCCCTGAACCGGGGAAAGATCCGGAGTTTTAATGCGAGCTATATCGCGGAGGAAAAAAAAGAGTTTCCGGGTGGAAATGCCGGAAATATCGCTTTTTGGCTCGGGCACGAAGGGATACCCTCGTTCATCTTCTCCGCATGGGGAAAGGATTTTGCCGAAAAGAAATACCGGGAGAAGCTTGAATCTCTCGGAGTTGTGATACGGGGAACGGAGTGCGGTCATACCGCCCATGCGTACATGATCTCCGATCCGCTCCACCAGCAGCTCATCATCTGGCAGCCAAACGCATTCAAGCATCATGACACACAACTCCTCACGGATTATTTTACAGAGGATGAACTGAAGGCGTTCTCATACGCCATTTTTTCAGTCGGAAGTCCCGAGTCCCTCCAAAACCATATCCGTACATTCAGAAAACAGAACAAAAAGGCTCTTGTGATCTTTGACCCGGGGCAAGTCACTCCCCTCTTCTCGAAAAAAGCATTTCATGAGTGTTGTTCATGCTCGGATATCGTCATCGGAAATGACATCGAATTTGAACATTTCAGAAAATTTACAGTACCGAAGGGACTCATCGAGATCGAGACCCGCGGGAAAAAGGGGGTTCTGCTGAGACAGTACGGAAAAGAAAAAGCGTTTCCCTCTGTGAAAGTTCAAAAAGTCGTGGAAACGACCGGCGCGGGAGACGCATTCCGTGCGGGGCTCCTCGCAGGATTATCGAAGGGGAAGACCCTCGATGAATCCGTTGTCCTCGGGACGAAGCTCGGAGCGAAATGCGTCGGATATCCTTCGGGGCAATATTGAATGTGAGTGTTGCCGGAGTCAAACAACAGGATCCCTCTTTAATTTCTTCTCAGATTGTAAAGAGAAATCAATTGTTTCAGTAATTTGCACTCAAACAATAATACTTGAGAGAAATTATTATAAAAAATGACTTCTCTTCTTCCATGAACGAATTATTTCGAGGAAAATATCGAATACCATCTGTTCGTCTGAAGCATTGGGATTATTCACATCCCGGATATTATTTCATCACCATTTGCACGAAAAATCGGATCCCATTTTTCGGCACATTGAATAATGGCAAAATGATTTTGAATACGTTTGGGGAAATAATAAAAAAATATTGGATGGAAATCCCAAACCATTTTTCACATGTGTCCATCGATGAATTTATTATAATGCCGGAACATATTCATGGAATTATTGTAATCCGTGAACGCAATAACATGATTCATAATGATGACGCGATCAATCGCAGAGACGCGATTCATTGTAGAGACGCGATTAATCGCGTCTCTTCGAACGGTGGCATTACAAATCACAATAATCCCATGTTATCCAATGATTCATTGGGGGCAATAATACGATGGTTGAAAGGACGAACAACATTTGAAATCCGAAAAATCCATCCCCATTTTTCCTGGCAAACGCGATTTTGTGACCGTATTGTTTCCGACGACGAAGGTTTGAATAATATCCGGGAATATATACAATATAATCCAATGAAACATTCATTCAGGGATAAACCCTGACCACGACCATTTATCATTATTTATGAACGATTACCACATCGCCGATATCGCACTTGCTTCATGGGGGAGAAAAGAAATCGAGATCGCAGAGACGGAAATGCCCGGCCTCATGGCTCTTCGCAAAGAATTCTCCAGGAAGAAGCCGTTGAAAGGCGCACGCATCGCTGGATGCGTCCACATGACGATCCAGACCGCTGTGCTTATAGAAAGCCTTATCGAACTCGGCGCGGAAGTAAGATGGAGCTCCTGCAATATTTTTTCCACCCAGGATCATGCAGCGGCGGCGATCGCAAAACGCGGTATTCCTGTTTTTGCCTGGAAGGGGGAAACTGAAAAGGAATACTGGAAAAATATAGACCGGACGATATCAGGTCCGAAAGGATGGAAGCCAGACCTCCTCATCGATGACGGAGGAGACCTTACCATCAGGATCCATGAGAAATATCCCGAGCTCCTGAAAAACATCCGGGGCGTTTCCGAGGAGACGACGACGGGAGTGCATCGACTCTACAAAATGGAAAAAGAACGGACGCTGAAGATCCCGGCGATCAATGTGAATGATTCCGTGACGAAATCCAAATTCGACAACATCTACGGCTGCCGTGAGAGTATCGGAGAAGCCCTGAAGAGAGCCACCGACACCATGCTTGCAGGGAAAATCGCTGTAGTCTGCGGTTTTGGAGACGTGGGGAAAGGAACAGCGGAAAATCTCAAAGCCTTCAAGTGCAGAGTCCTCGTCACGGAGATCGATCCCATCTGCGCGCTCCAGGCAGCGATGGAAGGGTATGATGTGACCACCATGGAAGACGCGGCGCCAATCGGAGATATCTTTGTCACCGCGACCGGATGCTGCGGTGTCATCACCCGGAAGCATATGGAGAAGATGAAGCACAATGCCATCGTCTGCAACATCGGACATTTCGACCATGAGATCGATGTCGCATCCTTGAGAAACCTCAAATGGGAGAACATCAAGAACCAGGTCGACCATGTCCTCTTCCCTGACGGCAAGAGGATCATCCTCCTTGCGGAAGGCCGTCTTGTAAATCTCGGATGCGCAACCGGACATCCGAGTTTTGTCATGTCGAATTCCTTTTCGAATCAGGTCCTTGCCCAGATCGAACTCTGGAAGAACTCCGGAAAATACGAACGGGGAAAAGTCTACACGCTCCCGAAACATCTCGATGAAAAAGTCGCCTCTCTCCACCTCGCGAAGCTCGGCGCGAAACTCACGCGCCTCACGAAGAAACAGTCGGACTATCTCGGCATTCCCGCAGAAGGACCGTTTAAGTCAGAGCTGTACCGATACTAGGAGAGTAGCATCGCTCCGGAGCAAAACACTTATCATCGGGTATGACCTCCTTCATCACGACATTCCTCGAAAGCAAAGGTTTCAACAAAAAGGATATCGCAGTGTATCTCGACATTTCTAAATACGGGATATCGTATGCGAGCTCGATCGCGATCCGCACAAAAATAGACAGGACCACGGTGTATTCAGCACTGAAAAGACTTCTTCAGAAAGGTGTCATCGCTCAGACGGAAGTGAACGATGTGAGAGCGTACATGTCCGTATCTCCGGAGATCTTTTTGAGTCAGATCGAAAGGAAGATCGAGGATTTGAACGACCAGAAGAAATCTGTATCCCTTTTTCTCGAAGAGATGAAGAAGCTGAAAAAGCAGACGTATGAAAAGCCCAAGATCCAGATCTTCGAAGGGGATGAGGCGATCATCAGCCTCTATGATTCCACTCTTGAGAAAGGAGGGGAACAGAAATCGTTCCTGACTCTCGATAAAATACCAAAACCACTCGAGGCGTATTTGAAAAAGACATTTATCGCGGCAAAAATAAAGAAAAACGTCCACAGCAAAGTCATCGTCTGCGACTCTCCGAGAAGCAGGCTGTATGAGTCACTCGACAGGAAATCAAACCGCGAGACAAAAATCGTGAAAAATCATCCTTTTTCTCTTGCCTCAGAGATCATTCTCTTTCAGGAAAAATCCATCGCCATCATCGATTTTCACCGGCAGATCTATGGCATCGTTATTCAGAGCGAAACGCTCTATAAGACCATCGAGACGCTCTTTGATTATGTCTGGAGCATGAATTAGTCAAAGACTGAAGCATCAAGGATGACATTCTGAAGATGGCCGCGGATCTCAGATGCACCGATGAGATGAGGGAGAGTATGTGGTGTTCCTGATCCCGACAAACGGCATAGCATCGAGCTCACATCGTTGCGATGCGTGTCTCCTGCCATAAGACATTCGATGAGTTCTTCTGTACGCTGATGGTCTTGTGATTCTCTCATCATGCTCATGGGATCATATCCCGTCCTCAATTCTGTTCCCTCTCCCGATTTTTTCCGCGATCTCTGCGATACCTTCAAAATCATCATCCGCCGCGGATATGTTCTTTTGCGTTTTTCCGCATTTCTTGCACCGGTGGACGATGACCCACTCTTTTTTCCGTGACATCTCGACGCCGGCGGGGATCATTTTCCCGTTGCACATCGAAGCCCTGTCTCCGGGCGTTTTATCATCGACATGAAGAGACATGAGGCATTTTCTGCAGTGATTCCTGCAGGTACGCTGAGCAGGGGGATTCTCTTCTCCGCAGAACGCGCATCGGAAACCCTCTTTATGGACAATGAATCCCACGGATATCTATTGAAATTTTTTCCGGAATTCTTTCGCGGCTTCAAGGCATTCCATCGCCCTCTCATTTGTGGGAGCGATCGCAAGAGCACGCTCAAAGAGTGTGACGGCCCGGTCGAACGAATTGCAGTGGAGGAGGCAGACCCCGAGATCGCAGAGGATCATGGGATCATCCGGCCGGAGGTTGAGCGCACGGTCAAGAGTCGCGATCCCCTCTATCTTTTTTCCGAGATGGAATATTCCCCAGCCGAGACACCGGAGTATCTCCGGATTGTTCGGATGTTCAAGGTTCGCTGCAAGGAGGAACTGGAGTGCGTTCTCCCATTTTCCGCGGGAAAGTTCAATGAATCCTTTCACATAATTCCCGATATAGCTCGTCGGAGAAAGCTTGATGGCAAAATTTGCCGCTTTTTCCGCCTCAGGAAGTTTATCGAGAGAGAGAAAGTTATCAGCAAGCTCCTCGACCGCGGCGAGGCAGCCGGGATCGTCGAGAAGTATTGTTTCTGCGATTTCAATGGCTTTCGAGTGATTCCCCGAGATCTTAAACTCCTCGGATTGCGCAAGCTGTGACATGACCTTCCGCGAGTAGGGCATTTCCGATGGTGTGCCTTTGATGTGATTTTTGTAGGACATTTCCGAAATTGGAAACGGGAATAAAAATAAATTTTTCTCTTCCGAAATCATTACGTCATTGTACTCTTGAATTATGAAAAAATCAAAATCTTTTCTCGGCTTTTTTTACCCTGCTCCGGGACTACCTGATCTCAATGGGAACGACTTTTGACTTGGCTTTCTTTGCCTTCGGGACATGGACGGTGAGGAGTCCCGTTTTGAACTCGGCGGTGACATCCTCCGAATTCACCGCGGAGGGAAGGATGACGCTCCTGGAAAATTTTCCCCAGTAGCATTCCTCGAGAAAAGGGTATTTTTCATCGGGAAAGAGTCCATTCGGAAAAGTCCGCTCCCCGAAGATCGTGAGGATGTCCTCAGAGATATGGACCTGGATATTCCCCGGCTCGACACCGGCCATGGGTGCGAGGAAAATGAGCTCACGGTCCGTCTCATAAATATCAAGGGTGAGTTTTCCCTCCGGATGCGCGCTCTCTGAAGAGTCCATCTGAAGGGATCCTTTTTCGAGAGAAAAAGAAGGTTTCGCGCTGTCTGCGCTCTCTTCCTTGTTCTTTTCTTTCTCTTCGCGGATCGGGGTTTTCATGAAGTGCGGGGAAAAACCGGGGCTATTTTCTCATTCCCCGGATAAAAAGACAAAACGAATTCTCCGCGGAAATGTGATATTGCTTAAAAAAACTGGAACAGATCGATCAGGAGAAAATTCGCGGGAATCTTCTTGAGAAAAGAAAAAGGAGAAAACAGAAAAGAATTCCATGGGAACTCTCATGGATCCCAGATCTTTCGATCATTCGGTCCTTTGTGCTTTGTGTTTTTTCTTTTCTGCTTATGAATTCGAGATCTTTTTGAGGATTTCGTCGGGAATATCGAAGTTTGATGCGACCGAGGTGACATCCTCGTCGTCATCGAGTGTATTTAAGAAACCGAGGACTTTCCGGGCGTCTTCTTCTCCGGATATACGCACCGTATTCGCCGGAACGAGCGAGACCTCGGAAAAGACGATCTTAAAACCCGATTTCTCCAACTCCCCTTTAATCCTGAAAAAATCAGCCGATGCGGTCGTGATCTCGATATGATCTCCTTCCTGTCCGACATCCGTCGCACCGAGATCGATCGCGAGGAGTTCCACTTTTTCGCGGTCCTCCGAAGAGACCTCAAGTGTGATGATCCCCTTTTCAGAAAACATCCAGCCTACACAGCCTTTCTCGCCAAGATTCCCGCCGCTTTTGGAAAAAACGGATCTCACATTCGCCACGGTCCTGTTCTTATTATCCGTGAGCGTCTTCACGATGACGGCAATGCCTTCCGGTCCGTATCCTTCGTATTCCATTTCGTAAAGCTCCGCGTTGTCTTTGTCCTCTCCCGTCCCTCTTTTGATCGCTCTTTCGACGTTCGAATTCGGCATGTTCACACTCTTCGCCTTATCGATAGCGATCCGGAGTGCGGGATTCATCGTCACATCGCCCCCTCCCGTCTTCACCGCGAGAGCGATGTCATTGGCGTATTTCGTGAAGAGTTTTCCTTTTCTCGCATCCGCGGCTCCTTTCTTGTGGCATATGGTGCTCCATTTTGAATGTCCGGACATAATGAATAAGAAAAATGGCAAATACCCGGAAGAAACATCTCTCCATAGACAACGCTCTCATGTCTTCAATGAAGAGTGTATCCGGGGATCAGCTTCTCACGTACGGGATGAGGGCCATGAACCTCGCCCTCTTGATCGCCTGGGAGATCATCTTCTGCTGACGGAGTCCTGCACCGGAATAATACCTCGGTTTGATCTTATAAAAATACGTCGTGAATTTCCGGAGAAGGGTGACATCTTTGTAGTCGAGATGCTTGATGTCGCCTTTCATGGGTGATGTTCTTTTTTTCATGGGAAAGAAGTAATAGGAAGGATCAAAGGATTAAAGGATCTCATCACTCAGGATCTTGTCGAGCTTTTTCGCCCTCTCCTCAACGGTGTCTTTGGACTCATGTTCCATTTCCGTCGGAACAAAGACCTTCTTCCTCGCGACCATCGGTTCCCTCACCTTCTTCTTCTTTCTGTCCGCCCAGTATTGTTCTTCATTGATCGCGACCTGGGAGCCGTAGATCGAGGTGTAGTCTTTCGGAGTGACGGTCAAAAGATACCGGAGCACGCCCTTATTGAGCTTTAAGTTTTTTTCAAAACCTTTCAGATTTTCAGAAGGGAAGGTGAAAAGAAAAACCTGATAATACCCTTCCGTGAATTTTCTCACGGGATAGGCAAGTCTTTTCTTTCCCCAGAAATCATTAAAACTCACCGCTCCTCCGAGTTCGGTGATCTCCTTTTCTATTTTTTCCGATTCTTTTTTCGCCTGATCCTCGCCGAGTTCCGGGGAGAGGAGCATCATGATCTCATATTTTTTTGAAATTGATTCATTGTCCATGCTTTTGTGGATGAAAGGCACCTTCTCTTGTCTTTCAAAAAGAAGGAAAAGCAGAGTGCTGGGAGAGTCTATATATTTTGGGGAATAAATTCAAGCAGATTTGGCGTTCATGGTCGGAAGGGACAGAGAAAGTACAAAACACAAAGCACAAAACACAAAAGAAAAAAGGAAGAAGAGGTACAACTTTTTAACTTATACAAACTCTTATGAACTTTTATGAACTTCGGGAATTCTGTTGATTTTTTCTTATAAAACAGTAAAAATGCCCCTACATAAGTACCCGCCTGGCGCCATCGTCTAGCGGTTAGGACACTGGGTTCTCAGCTCAGGAACAGGGGTTCGATTCCCCTTGGCGCTGCCAAAGAAGAAAGATAATGCAAAAACGGACAAGGTCCCCATTTTCATGGGGATGCAGTATCTGCGGATTCGCCTTCGCAAGCTCAGGCTCATCTCGCATTCAACTGCAGTTCGATTCCCCTTGGCGCTGCCAAAGAAGAAGAGTTAACAAGTGAACAAGTCAGCAAGTATGGAAAACTTGGCAAATAGAACACTTGCTGGCTTGCCCGCTTGAACGCTTGCTGACTTGCCAACGGGAACACTTCCTCCCTACCGCACCCACACCCATTCCCCGTCGATCGACGTCATGTACACGTCCTTTTCGATGACTCCTTCCCACCCTCCGCCGATATCGACCGGCGTACTTTTGATCGGCGCACTCCCGTCATCGTTCGTCACAGAAAAGAGCTTGTTCCCCCAGTATGGAGTGATGACGAGGTCTCCAGCGGTGATCTCTTCCATTCCGAATCCTTCTTCCTCAAACATGTCTTCCAGCTGCGCAGAAACCTGAGTCCAGTATTGAGACTCCGTCATGAGGAAAGTATGGGCAAGATAGGTGTTCACGATCTTTGAAAGATCTCTCACCTTCAGGAGGTTTTCGGAGTCATACGCATCCCTTATCTCTTTGACCGCGTCGATGATCTCGTCTTCATGTTCAGAATCGAGCGTGATGTCATCAGCGTCATCCCACGGGTAAGGGCCGAACGAATCATCCGTATCGAATTCATAGGTCTTTTCCTTCCCGGAAAAATCGGCCGAGGTCCATTTCTCATCCATGACGAGTTCTTTTTCTCCGTTCTCCGATCTCGATATGCTGAATTCTAGGTAATAATATTTTCCGTATTTCTCCGGGACATCGATCTCGACCGTATTTTCCCCTTCCTTCATCCAGTCGGAAATAGTGATGATCTTGCTCCCCGCTTTTTTCAGTGAGTCCTCGTCCGCTACCGGGATCCCGTTCACGAAGACCTTATAACGGATATCGCTCAGGGAGATGATGAGAGAATACTCGACGCCTTTTTCCGGGATCGTGTCCCCGCCGGCGTCATCATCATTCGACGTGTCATCGCCGATATCGTCCTCTCCCCCGTCCCCGTTTTCATCTCCCGAACCTTCATCAGAAGGATTCCTGAGGCTGTTGCCGGCAAACACCTTCTGCTTTTCATCCGCGAGTCCCTCGCCGAGACGATACATGATCTCCGCCATCTCCCCACGCGTCACGAATGCATTCAGAGATTCCACAGTCCAGGGGATCGCCCCGCGATCACTCAGAGCCTCCGCATACGGTCCGTACCAATACGCGCTGTCGGAATCGGGAAGGGTGAATCCCGAAACACTCACGACCATCTTCGCGGTCTCGACAAAATTGATCGATTCATCCGCACGGAAAGTCCCGTCCGGATACCCGGCGACCACTCCCTTTTCATACCCGACACAGACATAGGGAGCGAACCATTCGCTGAGCGGCACATCCGTGAGATAGACGAATGACCAGTTCATCGCCCTCTTCTCATCGACGCAAGCTCTCCCCTCCTCCGCGGTATATCCCCCGCGGGATCCGAGGACGATCTTTAAAAATTCCGCGCGGTTTATGGAATTATCCGGACGATACGTGCCGTCGGGATATCCGCTCACGATCCCCTCGTTCTCAACATAGGAGATCCCCGCAGAGTATTCATGGTTTCCGGGGACATCCGAGAACGCAGATGCGGAAACCGCAAAGGCGAAAAAGAAAAACGCAGGAAGGAGTAAGTGAAGGGGTTTTTTCATGGACAACATGGGAATGGGGAATAAAGTATCTGGATATTGAATCCTATGCCAGAATAACAGGGTTTTGCAAGAAAAAGCGAGGGGGGAAGAGAAGTGGGAAAGCGTAAAAGCGGGTAAGCGTTCAAGCATTCCAATGGACAGTACTTGCTTGCTTGCCTGCTTGCTTGCTCGCTTGCCTGCCTGCTCGCTTGCCTGCCTGCTCGCTTGCTGACTTCCCCAATCTCTTCCTCCTTGCAGGTTCTCCCGTCAGAGAGTAATTTATTTCTGCTCTTTCCTCTCCGGATGATCCCGTTTTTCCGCAGGAAGCTCAAGACACTGAACCGGGTGGAGATCCTCCCGAAAAACATCGTGTCGAATTTTAACATTTTCGCATCTCTCCTCCCGGGGAAGATGATTTTTCCGGTGCTGAAATCAAACGCCTACGGCCATGGGATCCTTCCTGTTGTCGAGATACTTGATCCTCTTGATTTTCCACTCTATGTCGCAGACAGCTACTACGAAGCGCTTAAAATCCGGAAAGTCTCAAAGAAAAAGATCCTCATCATCGGCTACAACCATCCTTCGAATTACAAGGATTTCCGGTGGAAGAACATCTCCGTCTCCGTGTACGATCTCGATTCTATCCGGGCCCTTTCTGAACTCTGCGGGAGCACCATCAATATCCATCTCAAGATCAACACCGGGATGAACCGCCAGGGGATTCATCCGGAAGAACTCCCCCTCTTTCTCAAAGAAATTGCATCCCATCCTCATCTTCATCTCGAGGGAGTCCTCTCCCATCTCGCCGACGGGGACAATCCTGAAAATGATTTTACAAAGAAGCAGGAAAAGACTTTCTCGAAATGCCTCGACATCATTGAGTCCGAAGGATTCTCACCGGAATATATCCATCTCGGGAATACCGCGGGGGGGATGAAACTTCAGGACAAAAGGATCAACGGAATCCGTCCCGGGATCGGACTTTTCGGGTATAATCCGCTCGAAAAGAAAGATAAACATTTCAAGGATATGGATTCGCTGAAACCCGCGCTCCGCGTCATCTCGACTCTCATCCACACCCAGAAACTGAAGAAAGGAGAAAAAGTGAGTTACAACCTCACGTTTGAAGCGCCCCGGGATATGGAGATCGGCCTCGTCCCCGCGGGATATTACGAATGCGTTCCGAGAGCACTTTCGAATACAGGATCGTTTACTTCGATGGGATGTCGTCTCCCCATCCTCGGACGGATCTGCATGAACCTCACTTCCTTCGACCTCTCAAAGGCACTCCTCTCAGTCGGGGATCCGGTGACGATCATCAGCGAAAACCCCGGCGATCCGAATTCAATTGAGAACATCGCGCGCCTCACCGGCACCATCACCTATGAGATCCTCGTCCATATCAGCGAAACGATGAGGCGGTTCATCGTTCCCTCATAAAGTATTCCACAGGAAAAAATATCTGATATAATGGCCCCGTTCCTCATTGCCGAGCGGGTGTAGTATAACGGCTAATACGTGGGCTTCCCAAGCCTGAGACAGGGGTTCGACTCCCCTCATCCGCTCCAAACGAACTCCTATGGAAAACACCGATCATAAGAACGGGGAAAAAACGCAAAAAAAAGTGAATCTCATTCATGACGCGGATTTATCCAAATCCACAAGCTTCAGCGTTTGGACTCGCGACTCATCCGTGCTCCTCGGCGGATTTTTTCTCACCGTGTTCCTCGTCGCGTACTTCTGGTGGCCCCTCGCGAAATCCGAGCTCACAGAGATCGACTGGGACGGACCGTGGTGGCTTGATATCGACTGGCTCCTCATCGGCATTTTCGCCTTCATGTCCTTCACCATCATCGCCCGGGCGAATCTCAAGACCGACGTACTCCTCGTCTTCGTGGGATTCTGCGGAGGACTCGCCATCGAGGCGTGGGGAACACAGACAAACCTCTGGTTTTATTACACCTCGGAGCGCCCGCCCCTCTGGATCATCCCCGCGTGGCCGATCGCGAATCTCTCGATCGACCGGATCACAAGGACTCTTGATTTTTTCCTGAAGAAGTTTTCGAAAGAACGGGATATGGAGAAAACCTTAAAAGTCTCATACTGGGTGATCTTCGTTTCCTTCATGGCCCTCATGTTCTTCTTCGTCGCTCCGACATTCGACAAGTCCTACACCATCTTCTCCCTCGTCCTCTGCACAGCCATCACGCTCACTCCGACGAACTACCGGCACGCCGTCCTCGTCTTCCTCGCCGGTGCCGGACTCGGCTATTTCCTCGAGCTCTGGGGGACGACGAGGAGATGCTGGACGTATTACACGTTCGCGACTCCCCCGCTCTTCGCGGTGCTCGCGCACGGTATGGCATCCGTCGCCTTCTGGCGCGCAGCGCTCATCATCAAGATTATCTGGAACAGGCTGCGGACGCTGATACCGATCCCGCGCCTCAAATGAATATCTTCACCGCAGTAATTCCCTGCTCTCGTCGAATACCTGCATACTTGAATGAGCGCTAATGCTGGAAGCGGTTGCATACCGTTGCCAGCAATGAACCGGAAAAGACAGGCGCCTTGATCCACATCAATACTTGTTGTCGACGGCGCACGGAGACAAAAGAATCGGGATGAGCGAATGCTCTGGCAATGCGATGCGTCAATCATTCGCAGCCCTTCTGGATTGGCGGACAAATCGTATTGAAGCGGGAAAAGTGGTAGATTCTATGAGGACATTCAACATTCCCTTTTTTCATGAACATTATGGAACCGACAAAAATAGCGTTATTCAGAGGGAAAAAAATTAGAAAAACGCTTTTTCAGAATGAATGGTGGTTTTCCGTGGTGGATGTCGTTGAAGCACTTACAGAAAGCGTGAACCCACGTGACTATTGGTTTCAAATGAAAAAAAGAGTAAAAGAAGAAGACGGATTTGAACCGTCGACAATTTGTCGACAGTTGAAATTGCCGGCTGAAGATGGAAAACTCCGCGAAACAGATTGTGCTGATACGGAAGGAGTATTCCGTATCATCCAATCAATTCCTTCCCCAAAAGCCGAACCATTCAAGCGCTGGCTGGCGAAAGTGGGATATGAACGGGTGCAGGAAATCGAGAATCCGGAATTGGCGTCAAAACGCACAAGAATGATGTATAAGGCAAAAGGATATCCCGACGACTGGATCGAGAAAAGAATGCGCGGGATTACCATCCGCGAGGAGCTCACCGGCGAATGGCGGAAGCGGGGCGCGGATGAGAAAAGAGACTATGAGATATTGACTTCTGAAATCTCGAAAGCGACATTCGGAGTGACGCCGAATGAGTACAAGAAACTGAAAGGTCTGAAGCGGGAAATTTTAAGAGATCACATGGATGATTTTGAGTTGATCTTCACCATGCTCGGCGAAAGATCGACCACAGAGATCCACCGGACGGAAAATTCGAAAGGTGTCCAAAAACTCAAAAAGGACGCGACAAGAGGAGGCAAGATCGCCGGCATTGCGAGAAAGGAACTGGAAAAAGAAATCGGCAGGCCGGTGGTGTCAAAAGAAAATTACCTTCCGGAGAAGAAAACGAGAAAGTCACTCAAAACGAAATCATGAACGGCTCATTCAGAGGAGTTTTGACACCAATTGGACGTTGGGAGTCGCCCCTCCTGGGGCGACCCTGCAGTCACCCGAGGACGGGTGACTCGCAAGGAACCATCAAAGAAAAAAGTGAATCTTATTTTTACGAGAACCACCTCGACGCCGATTTCTCCTTCATCACGCTCCGGATGACATTCGCGAGGTATAATCCCCGACAGCTTCGAGTATGTATCCACAAAGAACAACCTTTCTCCGGTAATTTTCTCATACAATAAAAATTGCTTTTGATTCTCAATCATTGTTCCTATACCCTCGTAGCCTATGAATCAAGAAACCGCACTGCAAATTTTAAAATCGGGAAAAAATGTCTTTCTCACGGGATCTGCGGGGGCAGGGAAAACGTATGTGCTGAACCAATACATTGAGTATCTCCGCGATCGGGCTGTTCCGCTTTCTATCACTGCATCGACCGGTATCGCCGCGACCCATGTGGGAGGACAGACCATTCATTCCTGGTCGGGCCTCGGGATACGAGATTCACTCACAAAATCAGACCTGGAAAAAATCGGGAAAAACAGAAAAGTGCGACAACGATTGCAGCAAGTACGGGTACTCATCGTTGATGAAATCTCGATGCTTTCCGGAAGTACTCTCTCGTGCATCGATGAGATCCTGCGGTATTTTAAGATGAGTTTTGAACCCTTTGGTGGCATTCAGGTGATTTTTTCCGGAGATTTTTTCCAATTGCCGCCGGTCTCGAAAGAGCGTGTTTCTTCTTCTGAAAAATTTGCGTTTATGGCTCCGGTTTGGGTAAAAGCAAAACTGCAGGTCTGTTATCTCACCGAATCCTTTCGACATGTTGAAAATAAACTCCTTGGGTTTTTAAACGAAATCCGGAGCGGTGATATTTCTGAAAGCAGCATCGAAATGCTCCAGGAAAAGCTGGAGGATGCTCACAATGCTTCTGAAAATTCATCCCTGAAACTCTTCACGCATAATGCGGATGTCGATGTCATCAACGAAGCAGAACTGGCAAAACTCGATGCTCCGCCGAGGTATTATTTTGCGAAAACAAAGGGGAGTTCTCACCTGGTCGAAACTCTCAAAAAATCAATTCTCGCCCCTGATGAGCTCGAACTGAAAAAATATGCGCAGGTCATTTTTGTTAAAAACAATTACGAAGCGGGATATCTCAACGGGACGATGGGAACGATCATCGAATTTGATGGTGATGGGAATCCCGTCGTCGAAACATTCGATGGGAAGCAGATCACTGCAAAACCGGTGGATTGGAGCATTATCGATGAACAGAATGTTGCTCTTGCGTCATATTCCCAGATCCCGCTGAGACTCGCCTGGGCCATCACCGTTCACAAAAGCCAGGGAATGACTCTTGATGCCGCAGAAATCGACCTTTCCAGGACCTTTGAACCGGGACAGGGATATGTCGCGCTCAGTCGTGTAAAATCCTGGAGTGGCATCACTCTTACGGGATGCAATAATAAGGCTCTCCAAATGGACGAACTCGTCATGCGCGCTGATCAGAGATTTCAAGAGCTTTCCGAAAAAGTCTCTGCGGAACACCAGTCTCTCAGCGAAGAGGAGATGAACACATTATGTATTCAATTTATTTGTTCCTGTGGGGGGACAGTGGAAGAGGAAGAGATCAAAAAACTTCGAGAAAGGAACAGTGCTCCAAAAAATGTTGAACCGCAAAAACCAAAAATTTCGACCTATGAACAAACAAAAATTCTCATCAGGGAAGGAAAGAATCTCCAGGAAATCATTGTTGCCCGAGAACTCAGCAAAGCAACCATCATCAATCATATTGAAAAACTGAAAGGAGATTGTCCAGATCTCGACATTTTTAAATTTCAACCGGCAGACGATATTCTGAAAGCAGTAACTGCCGCGATAAAAAAATGTAAGAAGAACGCAATCGCTGAAGATCTGGATAGAGAAGGGCGTATCAAGCTCGGACTTATTCACAGAGAACTGAATGGAGAAATTGATTATGATGAAATCCGACTTTGTCGCATCCTTATGAAGGAATGCTCCGCCGATAGCGGCGGAAACTTGGATCATGCGGCCGCGCTGTCGACGGGACACGGGATGACAAGCACCGGAATGAGGGACCGCGTTCGTAGTCCATTTTTATGAGGAGATCCGCGAGCAGGGAGGAAACTGAGAGAGATGGGTAAATATGCACCTTGTATCCTGCTGGAGCAACTTTTTTTAAGTTGCTCCACTCCATTTGAGTCCTGCATAGAAATCATTTCCTCACCGACTCAAATGATGCGGGAACGAACTCCATATTCTGATAACTCAACCCTGCAGAGCAACTCGGGAAGATTTGCTCCAGCGAAGACGGTCACCCGAGGACTGGTGCAAGGAATATTTCTTTCATTTTTTAGAAAGTATAATTGGGATTATTGAACAACGAAAAAATCTTCCATTTTCCATCCTCTGAAATGAGAACAATCCCTTCATCCATTTCTTTCCCGTTTAAGAGCGGAAAAACAATAATATACTCATTGTCATCCTTCGCCTTTGCAAAGGGTTTAACAACAAATTCTTCTTTAAAACCATTCTCATAAAGATCTTGAATTTCTGAATCCCAAAAAAGCATTGATTCTGCACTCGTATACTCATCTACGTCACGAACTTGAATAGAATAGAGGCTTTTATACATCTCATATTCCTTTTTTGCATTTTTCTCTATCCAAACATCTGGACTATCCTTTCCATCATTTTTTATTTCGTATGTGCCGGGTATTATGGAACTTTCCTGAAGTACAGATTCATCATTTTTATCCCAATTTTCGTAATCTGCTTCTTGAGTAATATGTATCCATTCGAGAACGATTTCTTCAGGTGATTTTTTTGACTCATCTCTGCTGCAGCTCGTTACGGAGAGTAGCAAAGAAATGGAAATAATCAGTAATCTTCTTATTGACATTTCTGTTGGGGGAAAAAGCTGTGCCCAAAATATATTTTCTCTCCGTTTCTTCCTCCTTACGAGAACCACCTCGACGCTGATTTCTCTTCCATGACGCTCCGGATCACATTCGCGAGGAGCGGTGAGATCTCGATCACTTTGATGTTCTTCAGGCTCTTTTTCGCTTCCGCGGTGAGCGGAATGGAATTGGAGACGACGATCTCATGAAACCCCGCGTCCTTGAGGCGTTCGACCGCAGGGCCGGAAAAGACGGGGTGCGTCGTGCAGAGATAGACGTCTTTTTTCGCGCCGTGGGCCACGAGACATTTTCGCGCGTTCGCCACGCTTCCCCCCGTGTCGACCATATCATCGAAGACGACCGCGGTCTTTCCTTTCACATCCCCGACGACGTGGGTGACTTCCGAAATGTTGTGGCGCGGCCTCGTCTTGTGCATGATCGCGAGGGAAGCGCCGAGCGCGTCCGCGAATTTCTTTGCCTGCTTCGCTCCTCCCGCGTCCGGAGAAACGACGACGATGTCCCCCTTCAGTTTCTTTTTCAGGAAATAATCGCTCATGAGCTTCCACGCGTTTACATTGTCCACCGGGATCCGGAAAAATCCCTGGATCTGGTCGGAGTGGAGCTGGACTGTCACAATATGATTTGCCCCGCTCTCCACGAGAAGGTCCGCGATGAGTTTCGCGGAAATCGTTTCCCGCGCTTCGTGGACTTTGTCCTGCCTCGCGTATCCGAAATACGGGAGGATGACATGGATCGATTTCGCAAAGCTTTGCCGTGCGGCGCTCAAGAGGAGGAAGAGCTCCATGAGTTCCTCGTTCACTCTCCCCGCGTTGCAGGTCGCGACGATGAACGCATCCTTTCCCCGGACCGATTCCCCGAGCCGGACATACGTTTCTCCGCAGGAGAATTTTTTCACGACGACCGGCGACACCTTGATCCCGAGTTCCCGTGCGATTTTTTCGGCAAGCTCCGGATGGGAGGTGGCGGGAAAGAGCCGGATGTTTTCTTTCTTCATGGGGAATTGGGCGATGGGTCGTCCCCATCATCCCAGAATTTTTCCCGATTGTGAATTCCCATTTTTTTCCGTAGAATCTCTCGTGCTTTCACCGGGGCATGTCCCCTTCCATGAACACGGTTTTCATCATCCACGGTGCCTACGGACATCCCAGCGAAAACTGGTTCCCCTGGGCTAAGAAAATGCTGGAGAAAGAAGGGTATGAAGTGATCATCCCCGCATTCCCGACTCCGGAGGATCAGACTCCTGAAAATTGGATGAAGGTCTTTGAAAAGTACGAATCGAAACTCGGCGTGGACTCTATCATAATCGGCCACAGCCTTGGCGTCGCTTTTATCCTCCGGGTGCTGGAAAAACTGGATTCGCCGATCCGGGCTGCGATCCTTGCTGCCGGCTTTGTAACCCCCGCACCGGAAAAGTTCAAAACGGAGTCGTTTGTGGAGAAGCCGTTCGAGTGGGAAAAAATCCGGAAGAACTGCTCCCGGTTTTTCGTCCTCCATGGAGACGACGATCCGTATAACGCTCCGGAAAAGGCGGAAGTCATCGCGAAGGAGCTTCGTACGAAAGCCGTCATTATTCCAAACGGAGGACATCTGAACGAAAAAGCGGGATTTCTGGAATTCCCGGCCATCATGGAGATCATCCATTCATTAAGTCTCAAAAATCAACATGGATAAAGTACGGAATTTTTGCATCATCGCCCATATCGACCACGGGAAGTCGACGCTCGCCGACCGGTTCCTCGAGATCACCCACACCGTCGAGATGCGGGACATGAAGGCACAGCTTCTCGACACCATGGACATCGAGCGGGAGCGGGGCATCACGATCAAACTCCAGCCCGTCCGGATGAAATGGAAAGGGTATGAACTGAACCTCATCGATACTCCCGGACACGTCGATTTCCAGTACGAAGTCTCCCGTTCTCTCGCCGCGTGCGAAGGAGCGATACTCGTCATCGACGCGACTCAGGGCATCGAGGCGCAGACGCTGTCCAATCTCTATCTCGCGCTCGATTACGATCTCGAGATCATTCCGGTACTCAACAAAATCGATCTTCCCGCGGCGGATCCGGAGAGGGTCGCCCAGGAGATCGAGACCGCTCTCGGGATCCCGAAGGATGAGATCATCCAGATCTCCGCGAAGGAAGGGACTAACATCGATACCGTCCTCGACCGGGTGATCGAAAAGATCCCACCTCCTCATCTCGCCGGACTCAGGAAAAAACTGAACATCCTCGATGATTCGGAAACGAAAGCGCTCATCTTCGATTCGGTCTACGATTCCTACAAAGGCGTTCTCGCTTTTGTCCGCATCGTCTCCGGAGAACTCCGGAAAGGGCAAAAAGTAAGTTTTTTAAAGACAAAGATCGAGACGGAGATCCTCGAAATCGGTTATTTTACTCCCGCCTACAAGCCTTCGGAATCACTTTCCGCCGGAGAGGTGGGATACATCGCCACGGGCCTCAAATCGACGAGGGAAGCCCGGGTGGGAGATACTGTGTATCGCGGAAAAGACCGGATGAACGCGGCTCCGCTTCCGGGGTATCGTACGATCACCCCGATGGTGTTTTCGGGTTTCTTTTCGACCGAAGGCGCGGATTACCCTCAGCTCCGTGATTCTCTCGAAAAGCTCTCGCTTTCCGATTCTTCGTTCAGTTTTGAACCGACGAATTCCATCGCGCTCGGGAACGGATTCCACTGCGGATTCCTCGGGCTCCTCCACATGGACATCGTCCAGGAGCGGCTCGAGCGTGAATACGACCTCGATCTCATCATCACCGCACCGAGCGTCAAATATGAGATCGTCCTGTCGAATGATGAGGTCGTCGAGATTTCCTCCGCCGCCGAACTCCCGGATCTCTCGCTCGTGAAAGCGATCCGCGAACCGATCTCAAAACTGGAGATCATCACCCCGAAAGAATATCTCGGCGGGCTCATGGAACTCGTGACAAAAAGAAGAGGGAGTCTCAAAAACATTGAATTCCTCAATGAACAGCGGGTCGTCATCCATGCGGAGATCCCCATGTCGAACCTCGTCACGAATTTCTTTGACCGGCTGAAGAGCATCAGCTCCGGCTACGCGTCCATGAGTTATGAATACTCGGAGATGCGGGAGGATGTACTCGTGAAGATGGACATCCTCGTCGCGGGATCAGTCGTTCCCCCGTTCGCTCAGATCCTCCACCGGAGCGAGGCGCAAAGCGCCGGGACCGTGGTCGTAAAGAAACTGAAAGAAGTCATCCCCCGCGCCCAGTTCCCCATCGCGATCCAGGCCGCGATCGGCTCGAGGATCATCTCGAGGGAGACGATCCCCGCGTACCGGAAGGATGTCACGGGATATCTCTACGGAGGCGACGTTTCGCGAAAGCTGAAACTCCTGAAGAAGCAAAAAAAAGGGAAGAAGCGGATGAAAGCCCATGGGAAAGTGGACCTCCCGCAGGAAGCGTTCCTCTCGATTTTGAAGAGGGATGAGTGAGGGGGAAGGGAGCAAGCTGGCAAGTGTTCAAGCGGGCAAGTAGTCATTTGGGAGTCACCTCCCCTGAGTTGTCCCGTGGCAGTATTCAGCTGAATGCCAAGTGGCTCACACACAAAAAACGTTTGAAGGATGACTCATCTTCTTTCTTACTATTGTACAAATCTTTTATACAATCTACTCCATCGTAAGCTGTTCCTTAAGCACGGCAAGCCCCGGAAGGACTTTCCCTTCCAGGAATTCAAGCATCGCGCCCCCCCCTGTGGAGACATGGGTGAACGATTCCTCCGGGATATCGAATTTCCGGAGCGCTTCGACCGTGTCCCCTCCCCCGAGGAGCGTGACCGCATTTTTCGCATCCCGGATCGCTTCCGCGACGCGCTTCGTCCCTTCTGCGAACGGAGCGTACTCGAAGAGTCCGAGCGGGCCGTTCCAGATGATCATCTTCGATTCTTTGATGACCTCGGTGAACCGTTTGATGGTATCTTCCCCGATATCAAGGATCTTGTTGTCTTCATAAACATCCTGGACCGGGACGTTTTCCCGCTTCGCATGGTCGGAGACCTCTTCTTTTGTCACGACGACGTCTTTCGGAAGGAGTATCCGGCATTTGTTCTCCCCGGCTTCCATGAGAATATGCTGGGCGATCTCCGCCTTGTCCTTCTCGCAGAGCGACTGGCCGATCTCAAAACCCTTCGCATAGAGAAAAGTGTTCGCGAGACCTCCCCCGATCAGAATAGTATCTGCGACAGGAAGAAAATTCCGGATGACCCCGATCTTCGTATCGATCTTTGCTCCTCCGATGACGAGCGTGAGAGGATGTTTCGGATGTTCAAATCCGGATTTTAACATTTTGACTTCTTTCTCGACCAAGAATCCTTTCACCGCAGGGAGAAAATGAGCGACTCCTTCCGTCGATGCGTGCGCCCGGTGGACTGTCCCGAATGCTTCCTGGACGAAAAGATCGCAGTCATTTGCAAGCTCTCCGGCAAATGGTCTCAGGTTTTCCGTTTCCGCAAGATAGAACCGGGTATTTTCCAGAAGGAGGACTTCTCCGGGTTTCAGACCTTTCTTTGCGTTCATCGCTTCTATCCCGACGCAGTCGTTCGTTTTCTTCACTTCCATTTTTAGGTATTCCGAAAGCCTTTTTTGAACGGGTCCGAGCCGGAGCTCTTCCACTACTTTGCCTTTCGGCCTTCCGAGATGGGAGAGGAGGATGACGGCTGCGCCGTGCTTCAGCAGGAATTCGATCGTGGGAATGACTTTTTTGATCCGGGAATCTTCCAGGATCACTCCGTCTTTCATGGGAACATTGAAATCAGCTCGTACGAGAACTTTTTTTCCGTCGAGCTTCATGGTGTCGAGTCCTGAGAGTTTGCGGAGAGGCATTTTTGTATGGTGAAAGAAAAAAATGCCCTCATAGTATAAAGGGATTTCCATGCTCAGGCAAAAGTTTCACCTACCCGATTTGCTCATCGTTTCCTGACGGTCTCCCCGGCTTAAATCCGAGTGTCACGAGAAGAGCATCCGAAAGACCTTCGCGGATGAGTTGAAGCGGATTTTCGTCATGAGACGTCTCCTCTCCCTGCCACCTGAGGAAGGGAAGAAGGTTTCGACCTAATTGCCTAAACCCTGATCCGGCCCGGGAAAGGCTTGCGCTTACCTGTTGCTGCTTTCTCCTGCCCTCCAGGACTTCCTGCCATATTTCTGCCATCTGCTCATGAGTAGGATGTTTTTTTTTCCCGAGGCGCAGTTTTCCCTCCACAAACCCGCCGAATGTTTGAAAGTCTGCCTTCATGACCATGGCTGATCCTATGATGTCGACTTTCTTCGGCACAGGAGTCCCGTCCGGAAAGACATACCCATCGATCAGCGCTTCAAAATCAATGACCTCAGATCCTTCTCCTTCTCCGACAATGTGTTCACAGTCTGTCATCGTTTTTCAAAAGAAGGCGGAATCATATCACCAGAGATGACGCGTGAAAAGAGAATCTCGAAAAGCACAAAGTACAAAGGGGATATCAATGAAGAGACACCAATGGAGCTCCGTGGGACTGAACAAGCGAATTCGCTTCTTCCCTGTTTTGTATTTTGTACTTTGTATTTTGTGTTTTTCCTCATCATCATCTCACAAAGCTCAGCCACCGGTCGTACTTCTTGTCTTTCCCGGACACGATCTCGATGAATTTTTCCTGGATCTTTTTCGTCATCTCGCCCGTTTCACCCGTTCCGATTTTCTTTCCGTTCACGAATCCGATCGGCGAGACTTCCGCCGCCGTCCCGGTGAAGAAGAGTTCATCGGCGTTCATGAGCTCGTCGAGAGTGATCGTCCGCTCTTCCGTTCGTATCCCGAAGTCCTTTGCGATTTCGAGGACGGATCCCCGGGTGATCCCGTCGAGGATCGTTCCGAGTTTCGGAGTCATGAGGATCCCGTTTTTTACAACGAAGACGTTTTCTCCCGGCCCTTCCGCGACATTCCCGTTGAAATCAAGGAGGATCGCTTCATCATAATTATTCCCCTTCACCTCAAGGCTCGCGAGGATCGAGTTCACGTAATGCCCGCAGACTTTCGCGTCCGCATAGAGGCTTTTCGGATGGATGCGGATGAAATCAGAGATCTTGACGTTGAGCGGTCTGTCCGCGAGATATTTCCCCCACGGCCAGCAGGCGATGGCGACATTCACCTCCGCGCCGACGGGATTGAGTCCCATTTTTCCGTATCCGAAAAACGCGATCGGGCGGATGTATCCGCTCTTTTCTTTGCTCGATCTCACAACGTCCTTCGTCGCTTCCATGATCCGGGTTTCGGAGTAAGGGATCGTCATCTCGAGTGTCGAAGCGGAATAGAAAAGTCGCTTGATGTGATCTTCGAGGCGGAATATCGCAGGTCCCTTCGGCGTGTCATAGAAACGGATCCCCTCAAAAACGCCGGATCCGTAGTGGAGGGCGTGGATGAGAACATGCACTTTTGCTTTCTTCCAGGGAACGAGTTTCCCGTCGAGCCAGATATACGGAGTTTCATCCATAGAAGGAAAAGAAAATACTGAAAATAAGAATCCGCCGGTTTTTTACGGCTCGGATATTATCATCGGGAACGCCGTATTTTGTCAAAAAATGCCGTTTACGAACGATCCCGGGCGGCCTCCATGATGTCCGCCACGATGCTCATCGCTTCGGGGAGCTTCCCTTCTCCGGCGCCGGTCAGGGTGAGGGGGCCGGTGAGGTCGTCCTCGATGAGTATCGCATTTGTCCTTCCGGTCACAGATCCGAAGAACGATGTCTTTTTCTCCTCTTTCACTCCGACCGAGATGGCGATCGAACCGTCAGCATTTTTTTCGGCTTTCGCGATCAGTCGCAGGACACAATCATTCGCTTCTGCGTGCTGAATGTCATCCTGGGTGACATGAGAGATCCCCTGGATCTTCACTTCCCTGTAGTTGATCGAGGTATTAAAAGCGAGCGCGGAAAGGATCGCGAGTTTGTGGGCGCTGTCATGCCCATCGATGTCGATGGCGGAGAGACTCTCGATGTATTTGAGCCTCTGCGCTTCCCGTACCGCATCGGAAAAGGAAACGGTATGATCTTCGTGCATCTTCGTGAGAATAAAATTGCACGCCCCGTTGAGGATCCCGGAGATCCTGCGGATCCGTCCGGGAGAGTAGTTTTCGCGGAGGATCTTTACACAGGGGATGATCCCGCCGATCGCCGCTTCGAAAAGAATGGATGTTCCCGATTTTTTCGCAAGATCAAATAACTCGTTCCCGTGTTTCGCGAGGAGTTCGCGATTTGCGGTGATGACATGGATCCCCTTCTTCAGGGATTTTTCGATGACTTCTTTCGACTCCTCCATATCTCCGAGGAGTTCGACGACGATCGATATCTCAGGATCATTGATGATCGAGTCATGATTCGTTGTGACGTGATGAGGGGATTCATCAAAATTTTCGTGATGGATCTCATCATGGGTTATTTTATCGATTTTCACGGGGAAACCGAGCTTCTCGGAAATCTCCTTCTCTCTCTCGTGAAGGACCTTGCTCACCCCTTTCCCCAGTTCGTTGTACCCGATGATCCCGATGAGAACGGGGGTTTTGCTAGAATCAGTCATACTATTATTTTTTATATCTTCATAATTATAGTGCGTATTGTCCTTTTCCACAAGCCATTTCATGAAATCTCTTGACAGACATCCGTCATTTTTTATAGCATAGGTTTGTTTTAATGTGTTAATACATCATCACACATGACGCTTCGAAGAGAAAATGAATGGCAGACAAAACCGATGACCGATCTCTTTCGCGTGATCTCCACGATAACGTCTCCCTCCGAGTGCGCAAAGTTCTTCCGGGATATCGCGACGATCTCCGAACTCGAGGCTCTCTCGGAGAGGTGGCAGGTCGCGCGTCTCCTCAATGACGGCATCTCCTATCGAAAAATCAGCGTGATGACAGGCGCAAGCACCGCGACCGTGACGAGAGTCGCCCATTGGCTCCATCATGGGGAAGGGGGATATCGGAATATTCTTCAAAAAAAGTGAAGGATTAATACCACCGATTGCATTCCCCCGCCCTCCCGCCGGATACAGACGGGAGTTTTTTTATTTTCATTTCCTTTCCCACTATGACACTCGATGCGAACAATTTGAAGATCGCGATCCAGAAAAATGGCCGGCTCACCGAGGGGTCGCTCGATCTCCTGAAGAATATCGGGCTTGAATTCGAACCTCCGAAAACACAGCTCTTCTCGAGCGTCCGGAATTTCCCCCTCGAGATCCTCTTCCTCCGGGATGATGATATTCCTGAGTACGTCCAGGACGGAGTCTCCGATCTCGGGATCGTCGGGATGAATATCGTTGCTGAAAAGGGATCGAATGTGGAAATCCTGGAAGAACTCGGTTTTGGGAACTGCCGCCTTTCCCTCGCGGTTCCGGAAAAGAGCGGATTCCAGGATCTCCGGGATCTCGATTCCAGGAAAATCGCCACATCGTATCCGACAATCCTGAGAAAATTCCTGAAAGAGAACAACATGAAGGCGACCATCATCGAGATCAGCGGTTCCGTTGAAATCGCTCCCGCTCTGAATATTGCGGACGCGATTTTTGATCTCGTATCCAGCGGGAGTACGCTCAAAACACACGGACTTTTCGAAATTGAAAAAGTCCTCTCCTCGCAGGCACTCATCATCAAGGGGCCCGTACCATTCGAAAACGGAAGAAACGAGCTCCTGCAAAAACTGCTCATGAGGATCAGAGCGCTCCTCAGGGCGAAGCAGACGAAGTACATCATGATGAACGCTCCGGCATCCGCGCTCGAGTATATTAAGCAAATAGTTCCGGGACTCAAAAGTCCGACGGTCCTTCCCCTCTCAGAACCGGGGATGATCGCGATCCACTCCGTTGTCCCGGAGACTATTTTCTGGGAGGTCATCGAAAAACTAAAAGCCTGCGGTGCGACCGATATCCTCGTGAGCCCGATTGAAAAATTGATCCTTTCATAATCCCACCCATGAAAACCTATTCCATAAACTCCATTGGCCAGGAAAAACTTGATCGTCTTTTCGGGAGAGCTTCATGCAAACGCAATCGCGGCATCACATCTCTTGTGAAAAAAATATTGCGGAATGTTCAGAAATCCGGTGACAAAGCACTTTTTGCGTACACGGAACAATTTGACTGCTGCAGATTGAACAATATTTGTGTTCAAAGATCAGAAACAGCTGGCTCCGCGAAGATAATCCCGCAAGCATTAAAGCGGGCCATCGGAAGAGCTATCTTGAATATTTCCGCATTCCACAAGGCTCAGAAAAGAAAGGAAATCTCGGTTGCGACAATGCCCGGAGTGAAATGTTTCCAGAAAATACTTCCGATCGATACCGTGGGTCTCTATGTTCCCGGAGGAACTGCTCCTCTCTTTTCGACCGTTCTCATGCTCGCAATCCCCGCAAAACTCGCCGGATGCACACGGATCATTCTCTGCACTCCTCCGGGAAAAGACGGGGCGGTCGCTTCTGAAATCCTCTATGTCGCTCAGGTCTGCGGAATCCGGGAGATCTATACAGTCGGCGGCGCTCAGGCGATCGCAGCAATGGCGTATGGGACGGAAACGATCCCAAAAGTCGATAAGATCTTCGGTCCCGGGAACCAATTTGTGACCGCGGCGAAAATGATCGTCGCTTCGGAGAATTCCGGTGTCGCGATCGATATGCCCGCGGGCCCTTCGGAAGTTCTTGTTATCGCGGATTCCAGTGCAAATCCGGCTTTCATCGCCTCGGATCTCCTCTCTCAGGCAGAGCATGGCCCGGATAGTCAGACGATCCTTATTACCACTGATTCATCGCTCATGACAATGGTAAAGAAAGAAATCTCGAAGCAAATCGTTACTCTCCCGCGAAGAGAAATCGCAATGCAATCTCTCCAGAAGAGTTTTCTTTTTCTCGCGAATTCAATCGACGAATCAATCGTCCTCAGTAATCGCTATGCTCCCGAACATCTCATCCTCCAGGTCCGAAATCCTGAGAAATGGGTAAACAAAATCCGGAACGCGGGATCGGTCTTTCTCGGCCGGTGGTCGCCGGAATCTGTTGGTGATTACGCGAGCGGGACGAACCACACGCTCCCCACCTCCGGATATGCGAGAAGCGTGAGCGGTCTTTCACTTGAAAGCTTCCAGAAGACGATCACATTTCAGAAGCTGACAAAAAAAGGGCTCTCGAACATCGCTTCCGCTGTCATCGAGATGGCGGACTCAGAGAAACTCGAAGCTCACGGGAACGCCGTAAAAATCCGTCTTTTATCCCAAAAATCATGAACCGCGCGAATCCTCAAATCCAAGCGATGTCTTCGTATTCTCCTCCACTTGAAGGAAGATCGGATTATGAAGGCATCCTTCTTGATTTCAATGAGCGGAGCACTCCCCCGTCCAAAAAAGTAATCGGAGCGATGACGGAATTTTTGGAGAAAGGATCACTCAACCGGTATCCGGAATACTCCGGTCTTTCCGGGATCATTGGAGCATACGCCGATGTCCCTTCTTCGTCCGTCCTCGTGACGAATGGATCTGATCAGGGCATTGAACTCGTATTTCGCACCTTCACCGGAAAAAATGACCGCGTCATCATCCCGGAACCGAGTTTCGCGATGTTCTTTCAGATGAGCGCTCTCAATGAAAATAGAATCCTGAAGCCAAGATATCTCTCTCCGCGATTCGAATTTCCATTCCGTGAAGTCATGGATGCGATTTCTCCCGAAACGAGGCTCGTCGTTCTCTGCAATCCGAACAATCCGACGGGGACTCTCATTCCTCCCGAAGAGATCGAAGCGATTGTCCAAAAAACCGGGAATGGAATCGTTCTCGTCGACGAAGCGTATTACGAGTTTTCCGAATCGACGGCGGTTCCGCTTCTCAAAAAATATGAAAACCTCATCATCACGAGGACCTTCTCGAAAGCGTTCGGGCTCGCGGGGATCAGGGCAGGATACCTCCTCGCCGATAAAAAAATCATCCGGGAACTCATAAAAGTGCGTGGCCCGTACGACGTAAATGCCCTAGTCCCATGCGCTGTTTCCGCCGTCCTCAAATACGTGGACGATATGAAAAAATATGCGTGTGAAGTAATGGATACGGCAAAACCGCTCGTTGAAAAATATTTCCGGTCGAAAGGGATTTCATTCGGTGAGAGCCGGGCGAACTTTCTCCTCTTTCGTCCCGACAATACCGGGAAAGCGTTTGCAGGTCTACGCCAGTCCGGCATTCTCACCCGCCCAATGAGCTCCCCTCTCTTGCGTGATTACCTCCGGATAACGATCGGCCTGAAAAGTGATATGGAAAAATTTATCGCAGCGTATGACTATCTTCTCTCGCCCCGCTCCACATGATGAAAAAATACGTATTTCTCGATCGGGATGGCACGCTCATTTTTGAACCACAGAATTCGTACCAAATCGACAGTATTGATAAACTCCTTATTCTTGATGGAGCCATTGATGGCTTAAAATTGCTGTTACAAAGCGGCTATTCTCTTGTTCTCGTCACGAACCAGGACGGGCTCGGGACAAAATCCTTTCCGGGAAAAGATTTTGAAAAACCGCAGAAGAAAATGCTGAGAATCTTCCGGAAAAATGGGATCGCATTTGATATAATTTTTATCTGTCCCCACTTTCCAAATGAAAACTGTCCGTGCAGAAAACCAAAGACCGGCCTTGTGGAAGAATGGCTGAAGACCGCGGAAATGGACCGGAAGAAGTCATTAGTCTGCGGCGACCGGGAGACGGACCGCGGGTTCGCGGATAATCTGCATATTCCATTCATACAAGCGAAAACGAACGGAGAGTTTCCCATCGCGAACATACGGAAATTTATCGAATCTCCCGCATAGACTTTATCCCATTTTTTCTTCTCCCATGAAAAATCGAACCGCAAATATTGTGAGAAAAACAAATGAAACTGAAATCGAGCTCCAGCTCGTGATCGATGGGAATGGAAAATCGAAGATCGCGACCGGGATCGGATTCTTTGATCATATGCTCGAAATATTTTCGAAACACTCTCTCTTCGATCTCACCATAAACATGAAAGGAGATCTTCGTTCTGATGACCACCACATGATCGAGGATGCCGGGATCGCACTTGGCGAAGCGTTGCGCCTCGCCCTCGGAGAAAAAAAAGGGATCATCCGGTTCGGTTCCGCGATCCTTCCCATGGATGAAGTCCTCTGTCTCGCCGCGGTCGATCTCTCCGGAAGATTCTCCTTTGCCTCTGATTATGTTCCGGTGCGGGAAAAAGTCGGGGATCTCAGTACGGAAATGGTGAATCATTTTTTTCTGTCCTTTGCTGTAAATGCCGGAATGAATCTCCACTTTCAATTCCTGAATCACGGAGAGAATGAACACCACAGAATTGAAGCGATGTTCAAGGCGTTCGCGCGAGCGCTGAGAATCGCTTCCGAGAGAGATTCCCGAATAGCCGGGATGATCCCGTCCACGAAAGGGGTTCTCTGAACTTTTTAACTATTTAACCTCTTCCATGATCGCCATCATCGATTACAATTCCGGAAATATCGCTTCCCTTGAAAATGCCCTTCGGCGTTTAGAGATTCCATTTGTGCTCACTTCCGACCCTGATGAAATCCTCCGTGCGGAGAGAGTCATTTTCCCTGGAGTCGGGAGAGCGGGGGCGGCGATGGAAGAACTGAGGAAAAAGAATCTCCTTTCCGTCATTCCCAGGATCAGAGCTCCTTTTCTCGGGATCTGTCTCGGACTCCAGCTCCTCTTCGATTCTTCGGAAGAAGACGATGTGAAGTGTCTCGGGATTATTTCAGGAGAGGTGAAGAGATTCCCGCGCCGAAGAAAATTGAAAGTCCCCCACATCGGCTGGAATCAGGTTTTTGCGGATTCCCCCGATAATCCCCTCTTCGCGGGTATTCCTGACGGATCAGATTTTTATTTTGTGAACTCGTATTATGCACCGCTACAAAAAAATACGACCGCGATCACGAAATATGGGATCGGATTCAGCTCAGCAGTCCAATTAAGAAACTTCTCCGGAGTCCAGTTTCATCCGGAAAAATCTGGAGACTCGGGACTGAGTCTTCTCCGCAATTTCTGCACGATGCAAGCGGATAAGAGATTCGAGGTCATCCCTGCAATTGATCTCCTCGATGATAATACGGTCGTCCGGCTCACGAAAGGAAAATACGAATCGTCGGTACTGTACTCGAACGACCCCGTGGGAACGGCAAGAAAATTTGAGCGTGAAGGAGCGTCAGTGATCCACGTCGTCGATCTCGAAGGGGCGCGTTCCGGATATCCCGTCGCGTCAAAAACCGTTCTTGAAATCGCCCATTCCGTTTCCGTTCCCGTTGAGGCCGGTGGAGGAATACGAACGTTTGAAGATGCCGAACGATATCTCAAAAATGGCGTTGAACGCGTGATTCTAGGCTCTTCAGCGGTGAATTCACCATTATTGATCAAATTATTAGTTCAGAAATACGGCGCAAACCGCATTCTCATATCGCTCGACATGAAAAAAGATTCCATCGTCACACATGGGTGGCTCTCAAAAAGCACGCTCAGCATGCGGAATGCTCTCGATAAAATCAAGACTGCGGGGATAAGGAAAGTGATATTCACGAATGTGGAAAAAGACGGGATGATGCAGGGACCGGACATGTCCGGGTTTCAGAAAATTCTCGATTCGGGTTTTGAAGTCATCGTGGCGGGTGGAATCTCAAGCGCGTCAGATGTCGAAAAAATTGAAAAATCCGGCGCATCCGGGTGCATCATTGGAAAAGCGCTCTATGAAGGAAAACTTTCTCTCCCTCACTGCGTCCGAAAGAAAATAAAAAATGGCGTTCAGAAAATTCGTCAGAGAAAAACTGCTGGACTCCGGAAGCGGGTCATCGTCTGCATGGATGTCGCGGGAGAAAAAGTGGTCAAAGGGAGGAATTATAGGGATCTCAATACCATCGGCGATCCGGTGGAACTCGCCATACAATACGAAAAAGACGGGGCCGATGAACTCGTATTCCTTGATATTACCGCGACAAACGAAAAACGAAAGACGATCCTTCCTCTCGTCCGGAAAATAGCAGAAAGCATAACCATCCCTTTCTCTGTTGGCGGAGGAATTCGGACGATCGGGGATATCAGGGATCTCCTGAGGGCGGGCGCGGATAAAGTTTCCATCGGATCCCAGGCAGTCTATGACCCGTCGCTCGTTCAGGAAGCTGCCAGTACCTTCGGATCGCAATGCATCATCATTTCCATCGATCCGATATGGAATGGAAATATCTGGGAAATCACCACGAAAGGAGGACGGGAAAAAACAGGGATCGACGCGATCCGATTCGCGAAACAAATGGAATCTCTCGGAGCCGGGGAGCTTCTCGTCAACTCGATCGACCGCGACGGGACCGGATCCGGATATGATCTTAAACTTTTGAAAAGAATATCCGAAACCGTTTCCGTCCCCGTGATCGCTTCGAGCGGGGCGGGAAAATTGGAACATTTTTGTGAAGCATTCCGGGTGGGATTGGCAGACGCAGTCCTCTCCGCCGGACTCTTCCATTCCGAGAAAATGAGAATCTCCGATGTGAAATCATTTTTAAAAAAATCCTCTTTCCCAATCCGCTTATGAAAACATGCGCTTCTCTTATCAAAAAACTCGACTGGAAGAAAGGGACCGGCCTCATCCCCTGTGTTGTACAAAATATGTATTCAAAAGAGGTCCTTATGCTCGGATACATGAGCAAAGAGTCGCTTCAAAAAACATATGCAACCGGGAGGGTGTGGTTTTATTCAAGATCGCGGAAAAAACTCTGGATGAAAGGCGAGGAAAGTGGAAATTATCTTCAGTTTCTTGACGCAAGAGATGATTGTGATGCCGATACCCTCCTTATTTTTGCCGCTCCTTCCGGTCCGACATGTCATACCGGGAATACCACTTGTTTCGGAAACACCTATTTGTCCGGATATGAGATCATTAGTGATCTTCTCGACATCATCAGGGACAGAAAGGTGAATCCTCAGGCCAAATCGTACACTTCGGGTCTCTTTAAACAGGGACTTGACCGTATCATCCAAAAAGTCGGCGAAGAATCAGTCGAAGTGGTCATCGCGGCGAAGGGCAGGAAGAAAAAGAGGGTCATCGAAGAATCCGTAGATCTCATCTTCCATCTCTTCGTCCTCCTCAGGGAAAAAGATATTGAGTTCATTGAAGTTCTTGAAGAACTCTCGAGAAGGAGGAGATGAGAAATCGGACTGACTGCGATCACATTTCTCCGGATAAAATCTTGACAAAAGAGGCACAATGGAGTTTTATATGCTACAAAGTTATCTCCAGGAATGCTGCTCACAGAAGAACGCGATCTCTACCGATACACTGATGGTCATGGCGAAGTCCAAGAAGCGGAATCCATAACGATCCTTCCGGATGATACGATGCTCGAGAGTCTCAAGATGGAATTTGTCAGACTCTGGGGAGATTCGCTCGCAGCCAAGGGAGCAGATTTTGGAGAGGAAACGAATAAGTCTCTTTCCGCCGTCCGACCGGAGCTTCTCAGGATCATTGCGGATCTCCCAGTCGAACCGATCCTGAGAACATCTCATCTGTTTCGGATCCTCGTCGATAACTTATTCTCACCGAAAATTCAGGATCTCCGGACGATATCTGAAGAGGTCCAGAGAGAAATTCTGATCCTCTTTCTCGGCGCAGGTGGGAGTGAAAAAACTCTTCCTGCCGCTCTTCCTCTTCTTCTTGAATATCTTCAGTTTCTTCCTTCCTATGTTACGCAGGAATGCTCAGAAAGTACTGGATCTCTCAGCACTCATAAGCTGATTCCCGAACCGCTTGCAAAAGCACTAAACGAAGCGATCCCTCGACTTCGTATAACGGATTATTTCCGCACACTGGATGCTGTGCTGAGATCATATCCGCTTGAGCTCATTCCTTTTCAAATCGTACAATCACTCTTCGGATCTGAATTTTTCCCGAAATATATTGATTCCTGCCAGGATCTCCCGTTTTGCGTCGAGCTCATCGAACATTTTATTCTCACCTTCCCCGGAGCCCCACTTTGTATTTCCCCCCGGAAGGTCGCACAGATCCTGGTGTTTATTTCTGAATCGAAATACTCCCAGATCCCCGACTTCACCCGGAATATGGCCGCTGTCATCACCTGCGGAATGGAAACAAAGGAAGAAATCGCTGATGTAGTGGTGATTCTGGAAGCAGGAACGGGAAAGAAATTGCGTGAAATCAGTACGATCCCGACGCTCCCGGTGTTCAAAGCCCATCGTTTCCGAGTTCATGAAAGAAATGGAGAAACCCTTACCGATACCACTCCGAATGAAAGAAAGGCCGGGCTCTTCCAGGAAGTCCTCCGCTGGCTCCCGCGCGAGGTCGGGGCGGAACTCTGGGGTCTCTTTCACACGACTGAACTTCCGGAAGAATGTCGGAGCGGATACATCGCGCTCAACGGCGTAGAACATCTCTCCGATCAATATGTCCGGAGGACGCTCCACGAATTCGAACTTATCTTCGGCGGCCTCGGGCGCCACATCATAAAAAAGATCGCCGTGTATGCGAAGAATGAACTCATAAGAAATACCGCATGCGATTTTCTCACCCGCGAAGAAGGACTCGAGGTCGCGGATGAATTCCTGGAGTATTATCTTGAACTCCAGAATTCGATCGAAGGAGTGCAAAGGAAAATCAGCGCAAAGAAAGATGAGATTAAAAAGCTTCAGGACGATCTTTCCGCACTGGAGTTGCAGGCCGCACAGCTTGAGAGCATCTCTTCTGTCGGGACACTGCAGCAGCAAGAGAGGAGCGAAGGTATCTCCCGAAATATTGAATATATGAGAATAAGGATCGGGAGAGAACAGGAACTTCTCCTTCCGATGGAAGAAGAGATGGGAAGTCATGAGAAAAAATATAACGATCCGGATGCTCTTTTCCGGTTTCGGCGTTTTCTCATCTCCCTGGAATCCCAGTTTCCGGAAAACGCGGAATCGGGGGATCCGGGATTCCTGAGCATGGTGTTTCAGATGGCGACTTCGGACCAGGGGGAATACCGGCTCTCTCAATACTCCCGCGTTGTGAGCGTAATCGTAGAAGCAAGGAACAATCAACGAGCAGAGAGCTGAACAGAAACGTCAGTCCGCTGTTCTTGAGCAGGGAAATGCGATATACTATTCACTGGCTCTTATCAATCTTCTATGGTCCGAAGAAATTCTGAAGCGCCGAATCCGGAGAAAGTCGCTCCTGACCGGGAACAGCTTTTTCAGGACATCGAAGCAGAAATGGGATCGCTCGTGGAATCGCTTCGGGAAAATAAGTTCTGGAAAGAGATCGTCGAGGGAAAATTCTGGAACAAGATCTCTGACGAAGAGAAAACGATGCTCTACCGGGAGGGAGACATCATGAATATGAGGGAATTGCTCAAAAGAGCAATCGTCGGTCCGCTCTTTCAGGTGTATCAGAAGTTGCATTTCTTTCTGAAGAGCAACAATCTCACAGTGAAAGCATTTGGCGCTGAGATGGCTCCATTCCTGAGGCAGGCGGTCCAGCTCAATCTCCTCACTCCGCCGCAGGGTATGAGCCGGGAAGAACTCGTGGAGGATATTTCCGGGGACACCGGATCTGCGAAGAGGCTCATGTCGTTCATCGAATACATCGCGCTCTGTGTGAAACCGGAGTACGCAAAAGAGATCGCCCAAGTGAAACAAGTGATTACCAAAATTCTGGAGCTCAGACAATCGGTTTCATTGAACGAACAGAATCTCGCCATGGCTGCATAACCGTACGAATGTTCCTCACGACCGCAGAGAATCACCTAAAAACAGGATTTGACTATCATTTGTTTTTCGGATAACATATCAATGACTGTTGATATGTTATGAGAATCCTTCCCCTTCTAAAAGTGATCTCAGATGAGAACCGGATGCGGATCATCCTCTCTCTCTCACAAGGAGAGAAATGTGTCTGCGAGATATTCAAGGAACTGAAACTTCCGCAGAATCTCACCTCCCACCATCTGGGCATTCTCCGGGATGCGGGGATCATCCGCTCCAGGAAAGCCGGGAAATGGGTCCATTACTCGCTCAATGCACTTGCAATGAGTTCGCTGGCAGGGTTTTTTTCTTCCTTTCTCCCCAACGATCATGACGATAAAAGTCCTCGGCATGGGCTGTCCCGGCTGTCTCAGGCTTATGGAAAATGTAAAATCGGCAATAAAAAATCAAAAGCGTGACGATACCGTGGAAAAAATCACAGACATCGAAGAGATCATGAAATATGGTGTCATGCATATGCCGGCGCTTGTCATCGATGAAAAAGTGGTCTCATCAGGAAAGATCCTTTCCGTCTCTGAAGTCGAATCATTGATCACAAAATGACCATGATGACATCGTTTGCAGACTGGCTCACCTCATCGGCTCTCGGCATTTCTCTGGAGAGCGGGCTCGGAAAGAGTGTTCAGTATTTCATCGCCGATTCGATCACGATCATTCTCCTCCTTGTCCTCATCACGCATGCGATGAGCCTCCTCCGCTATTATCTCCCGGTCGAGAAACTCCGCGATTTCCTCACATCGAAAAAACTGTACGGTTCCTCTTATTTTTTCGCGTCGCTCTTCGGAGCCATCACGCCTTTCTGCTCCTGCTCCTCCATCCCCCTCTTCATCGGATTCCTCGAAGCGGGTATTCCCCTCGGGATCACCTTTGCTTTCCTCATCACCTCCCCGCTCATCAATGAAGTCGCGGTCGCGCTCATGCTCGGAGTATTTGGATGGAAAGTGACGCTCCTCTATGTCGTTGCGGGAATGACCCTCGGAATCTTCGGCGGATTCATGCTCGGAAAACTCCATATGGAACGGTATGTTGCGGACTTCGTCTGGAAAATAAAGAGTTCAGAGTCTTCCAGTCAAAGGAAAAAGAAGGAACCGTTCTCTTCCGTTCTCCGCTTTACTTCGAAGGAGGCATTTTCGATATCCGCAAAGATAATTCCCTATGTCCTTGCCGGAGTCATCATCGGTGCTCTCATCCATGGATATGTTCCTACTGGATATTTTGACACGCTTATTTCGAGAAGCGGTATTTTCGCAGTCCCGATAGCAGTTCTTGTCGGAGTCCCGCTCTATTCAAACGCCACAGGCGTCATCCCGATCATCGAATCTCTCATCGCAAAAGGGATCCCCCTCGGAACGGCGCTCAGCTTCATGATGGCTGTTGTCGGACTCTCTCTTCCGGAGGCGCTTATCCTGAAGAAAGTCATGAAATGGAAACTTCTCGCAGCGTTTTTTGGGATTGTGGCGCTTGGAATTATGGTGATCGGATATTTGTTTAATTTCATAAGGATTTAGCTTTTCCTTCCCACAGGAGATGGGATTGAGCATAGCGTCAAATCGGTATCTCCGATGATGGGAACAATTTAAAATGCGTACTATCGAATGCTTTATCATATTTTTTTAAAAAATATGATAAATTTCTCTTGCTCAAAAGTACAATATGAAACTCTGAAAGAATTAAAGGGTGAATGCTCGTAACTTAAAAAGTTCTCAAGTCATACTCCCCTCTAATGATATTTATATGGCTTCAATAAGCCATTTTTAATAATTGTCTATATGTAATTCTGTTTGGAAATGATTATTATTATTTCCTTTTATTTCAGCAAATATTTCAATATGACCAGTTATTTTTTCTCTAATTATAAGCTCGGATTTATTTGGTGGAAAAAATACTTTTGGATCAGGCAGCTCTTCCCCGTTAACCATGATTCTTACTTTATAATAATCAACCGGCACTACTTGATCGCAATCAT
>JBGSON010000025.1:0-1945 GCA_041739085.1 Candidatus Altimarinota bacterium
TCCGCACGTGTCACGGGATTTGCCGGTTTGAATGTCCCGTCCCCATAACCGCTCACGATCCGCACTTTTACTCCTGTTTTCACCATGAGGGAGTACCACGCATCTTTCGAAACGTCGACAAAATCCTGGAGTCCGTCATCAGACGCAAGCGGTATGGTGCAAAATTTCAGGATCATTTTGAGAGATTCTGCGCGGTTGAGAGGAGAATCCGGGCGGAATGTCGTTGTTCCGGAAGTCACTCCGCCGTCTCCCGAAATGATTCCGGTGTCCTTGAGCTCCATGATGAAATCATAATCGGGATGAGTCTCAGGAACATCGGAAAAAACAAGCTCCCCGTCGCTCAGCGCATCACCGTATTCATCAAAAAACCGCTTCGCTCCGTAATAGCAACCCGCCCAGTATGTGGAATTCATATTATCTTCCACGACCTTTCCGTTATATGAATTCGCGTTGATGAATTTTCCCGATCCGGTGGCGATCCCATTGTGGTTTGGCTTCCGGTCAGTCCAGCCGGTATCAAAAAAAATGACATCCCCCTTTTGAACATCTATTTTTGCGATGGTTTTTCCCAATGCATACTGATCCGTGCTCGTTCTCGGTGCTTCTTTCCCGAATATTTTATCTACGGCATCGTAGATGAGTCCGGAACAATCATAACTGTCCGGTCCTTGGGCACCGAGGACATATGGTTTTCCCAGCTGGTCTTTCCCGAATTTTACGAAGTCGTCGATGAGAGACATAATGCGGGGGAGGGCGATATATCGTGATAACTCTAGGCTTCTTTCCGATTTATGAAAAGGTTTTCCTTTTGATTTCGATCCTCTCTTATGGAAAAATATTGGTAGAATTAACCCCGATTCCATGAATCAAAATCGTTCACCATTTTTGCCTTTGTCATGATCCTTTCTGTCTCAAATCTCTTTTCAAAGGAAGGCGCAACCGAGATCATGCACGGTACTTTTTCCGAAGTCGTCTCGCTTCCAAATGAAACACTGGAATTTTTTCGTCCTCAGGATCTTTTTTCCGGGACATTCAATTTTTTCAGACTCGATGATGACGTCGTCGTCGTGATTGAAAATGGAATATTGAAAGGAGTCTCTCCCTGTGCGAAGTGTCTTCAGGAGATGGAGACTCACGTTATGGTCACAAATGCTGAACAAATATTTTATTCAAAAAGGCAGAAAGGTTGGGGGGAAGAATCGTTTTCCATCAACCATAAAAATCTCACCATCGATCTTTCGGATTTTTTTCGCCAGGAAGTCCTTATCCGGATTCCTGAGGCGCCTGTGCACAGAGAAGGGGATTGCGACAAAAAGATGCTGGAGAAGATATCAGAACACCTCGATAAAGGCGCTCCGTCTCCTTTTGCTGAGATCAAGGACATCCTGGGGAAGGCGGGGAAATAAGAATTAGGAAGGAAGAAATAGGAAGTAGGAATTAGGAAGTAAGAATTAGGCGATGGAAACTCTCCCCTAATTCCTAATGCCTACTTCCCAATTCCTAATTCCTCAGGGCTTTCACCAGAGATTTCCCGAATTCCTCTGCCGCTTCAGGCCCGTTGCCCGTAATAATATTCCCGTCAATAGTCACCGGATCTCCGGTGAAGACTGCTCCCTGAGATTCAATATGCGCCCTCTGCTCTCCTCCGCTATCCCAGCCGGTCACCTTTCTTCCATTGAAAACTCCGGAGTCTGCAATGACAAAGGGCGCGATGCAGATCGCTCCGATGATCTTCGCTTCCCGGGCAAGTCTCAGATAGTCCTTGTTCCCGCGGTATTCCTGCAGGCATCCCGGCCCCCCGACAAAGACAACGGCATCATAGTCTCCGCCGTGTGCTTCGTTCAATGAATGATCCGCATGTGCGGAGGCGCCGAATTTTCCGGAACAAGGCCCTTTTTTTCCTGCGGCAATAGCGGTTTCAATGCCAGCTTTCTCGAGGATCTCT
>JBGSON010000049.1:0-14322 GCA_041739085.1 Candidatus Altimarinota bacterium
ATCGCCTTCCCGGATTCATTGAGATATGCGTAGATCTCAGAAATGATCCAGTTCGCCGTCTTCTTCGGATCCGCGGACTCCTTCGAAGCGACCTCAAAAAAATCGGTCGATTCTTTGCTCGAGACCAGGATCTCTGCGTCAGTATAGGAAATATCATAATCGCGGTGATACCTCTCCATTTTCTCCGACGGGAGCTCGGGGATTTTCTTTCTTATTGATTCAATGTCTTCTCCGGTGAAGGAAAGCGGAGGAATGTCCGGCTCCGGAAAATACCGATAATCCATGGCTTCCTCTTTGTTCCTCTGTGAGATCGTGATTCCCTTCACGTCATCCCATCCTCTCGTTTCCTGGACTATAGCCTCTCCTTTTCCTAGTGCTCCAATCTGGCGTTCGATTTCATATTCGAGCGCTTTCTCGATATTCCGGAATGAGTTCATATTCTTCACTTCGACCTTTGTGCCGAGTTCTGTATCTGTCTTTTTTTTCACGGAGACATTGACATCGCAGCGGAACATCCCTTTCTCCATATCCGCATCGGCAGCGCCAAGAAAACGGAGCATTCTCTGTACCTCCTTGAGAAATGCGGATACCTCTTTTGGGGTATGAAAGTCGGGCTCAGTGACGATCTCCATGAGAGGGGAGCCGGCGCGGTTCAAATCCACGAGGGATTTTCCGTTCTCATGGATGAGCTTTCCTGCATCATTTTCAAGATGAAGCCTTCGAAGATGAAAAGATTTCTTTTCCCCGTCGACGAAAACGGTGACCATACCGTCATGAGCAAGCGGTTCATCATATTGTGAGATCTGATAGCCACAGGGGAGGTCGGGATAGAAATAGCTTTTCCTGTCGAATTTCGATTGCGGGGAGATCGTGCATTTCAATGCGAGTGCAGTGAGCATGCCATATTCAACTGCTTTTTTATTGAGAACGGGGAGAGATCCGGGGAATCCGGCGCATACGGGACAGATATGTTCATTCGGTCCGGCTTTCCACGTGTCATTCGAGCATCCGCAGAACATCTTTGACTCCGTGTTGATGCGTGCGTGGATCTCAAGACCCATTACCGGTTCATAGTTTCCGTTCGTCATGAGAGTTGAAAAGAGTGCACCACGCATTCTGACGCTTTTTCCCGTGAATCTCAAGGAAAGACGAAAGAGAAAACACAAAAGAAAAAAGAGGAATATTCTTCTTTTGTGTTTTGTGCTTTTTCATTTTCCTGTTCTTGACGCACTTTGCGAAACTAGTGTCTAATTGCGGTAGCTTCTCTTCGATTATTATGCGCCACATCCTTCAGCATTTCATTCTCTCCATAATCGCAAACGCACTTGCGCTCTTCCTCGTCCAGTATCTGCTTCAGAGCAGGGGTTTTATGATCAGTCCGCCGGTACTCGGGTTCATTTTCGTCGGGATGAGCATCGCTATACTCAACACCATAGTCCGTCCGGTCCTCAGGTTAATGACCTTTCCCCTCGTCATCCTCACCATGGGGCTTTTCCTCATAGTCATCAATGCGATCATCCTCTATCTCACGGAATATTTTTTCAACGAACTCTTCGCCAGTACTCTCTCCGTGACATTTCATGTCGGAAACGGCGCACTGGCCTATCTCATCGCAGCATTCCTTTTTTCCGTGTTCAACTCGATCACCCATTGGCTTCTCGCGAAGCATTAAAAAGACCGGAGCAGATGTCCGGTCTTTCGTTTTCATGGGGAAGAGATGGAATTAGACTTTGTCGTTCATGAAGTCAAATCCCTCGAGTTCGTCAGATTCCGGAGGCGTTGTTTTCGCTGTAGTTGCATTGCCGGAATCCGAAGGAACGGGAGCCTGCGCAGGAACGGCTGCTCCGACGAGGACTTTTTCCGGCTCGTTTTGCGGATTTGCTGCGATATTCTCAGTGACAATTGCCTTTTGGGCTTCTGATGACTGTTCGGCAGGTTTTTCCTCATCGGAGACCGTTTTTGCTTCTTCCGTGCTTTCAGCATCGGCTTTTTCTGAATGATGGTCAGTCCATATTTTTTCGAGTTTCGTCTTGAGGTCTCCTTCCATCTCGGAAAAGATCTTCAGGGACTGGAATTCCTCGAATGTTTTCGGCTGAAATATGAAGAGAGTCGGTTCGGTTTCATCAGCCTTGAATATCTCATTCTTCTGCTCTTCAGTAAGACCTTCGTTCATCAGGGCATCGATCTCTTCTTTTGTAATGCGCTGCTCCTCGGAGACCGCTTCCTCAGTTTCAGAAGGATGGGATTTAGTCCAGAGCGCTTCGATCGCACTGGAAAGCTCTTCCGGGAGATCTTCCGCAAATGAGGCGTTATTCAGTTCAGTGATCGTCTGAGCTTTAAAATAGAGAAAGTCGGGATCAGCGTAATCAATGCTGAAGAGCGCGCTCCTCTCATCCTCTGTCAGTCCGATTTCCTTGAGGACATCGATGTCCTCTTTGCTCACCTTTCCTGACTTTTTCTCACTGCTCCCTTTGTCGACCTCGGATTCTATGGAGCCGAGCATCCCTGTGGATTCTTCATCACTTTTCTCGAATGACACATCTCCCTCGTCTTCATCCGCGCCGCGGACTCCTTTCACAAACTTGAGATGTTCTTTTCCGGTGCTCGCATCCCTGTCCACGTCGACGACAATATGGTCTCCCTCCTTGAATTCGCCCTTGATGAGTTTGTCCGAGAGGGGATTTTCGACGAGACGCAGAATCGCTCTTTGGAGAGGTCGCGCTCCGAATTCCGGATCGAATCCTCCGTTCTTGGCGATATGCTTCTTCGTTGCGTTTGTGAGATGAATAGTGATGTTCTTTTCGAGGAGGAGCTTCTTCGTCTTCTTCATCATGATGTCGACGATCTTCACGATGTGTTCAAGAGTGAGAGGCTCAAAGAAGATGAGATCCTCAAAACGGTTGATGAGCTCAGGCCGGAAGAATTTCTTCAGTTCCGGAAGGATCTGGCGCTTCAGGTCTTCAAAGAAGAGTTCCTGAGCTTCCTGTTCCTTCGGGACTCCGGCTCCGTATTTCTGTGTGATGAGCTGGGAGCAAAGGTTTGATGTGCACACAATAATCGTGTTTTTAAAACTCACGAGCCTTCCGTGGTTGTCCGTCACCCTCCCGTCGTCAAGGATCTGAAGGAGGATGTTGAAAACATCCGGATGTGCCTTTTCCACTTCATCAAAGAGGACGATGGAATAGGAATGCCTTCGTACAGCTTCTGTGAGCTCGCCGCCTTTTTCGTAACCGACATATCCCGGAGGAGGTCCGATAAGCCTCGCGACTGCGTGCTTCTCCATGAATTCACTCATATCGAAGCGGATCATGGATTCCTTCGTCCCGAAGAGGACCTCGGCAAGAGCTTTGCAGACTTCCGTTTTTCCGACTCCGATGGGTCCCATGAAGAGAAATGAGGCGATCGGTTTGTTTGGATCCCGGATACCGGCGCGGCTTCGCCTTACCGCCTGGGCGAGAGCATTGATCGGAAGATTCTGTCCGATGACATTTTTATGCATCTCGTCCTCGAGAGACATGAGTTTTTCCGTCTCTGATGAGGTGAGGTTCTCAACAGGAACCCCTGTCCATCGGGAAATGATCTTAAGGAGATGCTCTTCCTGGATCTCGTCATGCGCAGTCGATTTTTCATCCACGATCTTCTGTTCCTCATCCTCGAGGAGTTTGTTTTTCTCCTGGAGTTCCTTTTCCAGCCTCGTGATCTCCTCAAGATTGACCATCTGCTTCGCTCTCTCCTGTTCCGCCTTGAGCTGTTCGATATCCTGCCGGAGCTGATTGATCGCCTCCGGCATGGCGAGAGAAGGGATCTTGCACATGACGCTTGCTTCATCGATGAGGTCAAATGCCTTATCAGGGAGGAAGCGGTCGTTCACATACCGGTCGGAAAGCTTCACCGCTTTTTTGATGATGTCGTCCGTTATTTTTACTTTGTGAAAAGCTTCATATTTGTCGCGGACGCCTCTCAGGATCTCAATACTGTCTTCCACGCTCGGCTCTCCGACGATGACTGGCTGAAACCTTCTCTCAAGGGCCTGGTCTTCTTCAATATATTGATGGTATTCACCCGTGGTCGTCGCTCCGATACAGTGGAGTTCTCCTCGAGCGAGAGGCGGCTTCAGGATGTTCGCCGCATCGGTCGTCCCTTCGGAGATAAGCGTGTGGATCTCATCGATGAAGAGGATGACATCGCCTTTAGAATTAATGACTTCCTTGATGATGGAATCAAGCCTTTTCTCGAATTCCCCGCGTTTCGAAGCTCCTGAAAGAAGAGAATTGATGGTCACGGCGACGATCCGCTTTCCTTTGAGGATATCCGGGACATTGCCCGTGACGATCCTGAAAGCGAGACCTTCGACGATCGCGGTCTTCCCGACTCCCGGTTCTCCGATGAGGACGGGGTTGTTTTTCTTTCTTCTCGCGAGAATATGGACGGTCCTCTCGATCTCCTCGCTCCTTCCGACGACCGGGTCGAGTTTTCCTTCCCTCGCCTTCTGGCAGAGGTCTTCGCCGAATTCATCAAGGGTCGGGGTCGCTCCGCCTCCCGCAAGGACATCCTTCTCTTCTCCTCTCCCGACAACGCTTTCGGTCGCGGTTTTTGCTTTCTCTGAATCAACACCGAATTTCTTCAGGATTTGCGCAGCAACTCCTTCTCCCTCGCGGATGAGACCGAGGAGGAGATGTTCGGGATTCGTCGCGTGATGATTGAACTGGCGCCGCTCCTCGTCCGCGAGGAGGAGTGCCTGTTTTGCTCTCGGTGAGAAAGCCACTTTCTGAGGGGCGTCTTTCCCGGGTTTGAGTTTTTCGCGGATCGCCTTTTCGAGTTCTTCAGCCTTGAGTTCCAGTTTTTCGAAGATCTTCTCCATCACCTTATCTCTCTTCAGGATTATGCCGAGGAGGAGATGTTCCGTATCGATGTCAGCAGCTTTCATCATTTTCGCCTCTGATCCGGACGCGATGAGGACGCGGCGGAGACTATCAGAGAAAAAATGATCGATCGCTGCGCTTCGACCTCCGGAGATCGAGGAGGGCTTTGAAGAAGGAGCATTCTCGGACTTTCCCTGCGAAGACGGAGCTGTGCTTGACTGAGCAGCGTCCGGTGCTGATGGTGCATCTTTTATTGAACCGCTGCCTGCCGCGGTCTCAGCAGATCCTTTTGGATCCGCGTCTTTCTCATTATCTTTCTGCTTTTTGAATGATGAGAACAACATAGAAGTAGGGAAAAAATATGTTTTTGCTTTAAAAAAAGTGAATGATTTTAGATAAATCAGATTATTTTATCATATTTTTAGTGATTTTGAAACCTTTTTTGTCATTTTTCCTCATCTTTTTCTTCGTCTTCATCCGATGCTTCGAGCGATGATTTTTTCTTTTTCTTGTCCTTTTTCTTCTTATCCGTATCGACATCTTCATCCTCGATTCCACCCTTGAGAAGCTTTTCCAATTCGCTCTCTTCCTCATCATCATCTCCCGGTGTGGATGATCCCTTCTTCTTTTCATCGAGCGAGTCGAGTGCGTCGAGAATGCTCACCTCACCCAATGAATCGAATTCCTCATCCGTCGTCTCATCGGTTGTCATCATCTTTTTGCTTTCCGAAAGGAACTGAGAATCCTCCTCTGATGACTCCGTCACAGTACTTCCAACGGATTCTTCTGTCGCACGGATTTCAGTTTTGCCAGTCGCCGCAGTATTGAAAGACTCATCCGTAGTCTCATCGGTACTCATCATCAATTTCCTTTCCGAATGGAACTGAGAGTCCTCCTCCGATGACTCCGCCATCGGACTTCCAACGGATTCTCCCGCTTCATAGACCTCAGTATTTCTACTCTCCAATTCATCGGACTGCTCACTTCTCGTTTTCTCTCTCTGCAATGCATTTTCAGACCTTCTTGCTTCTTCACTTGTTTTCTCGCTCCGGATAGAGGAGTCGAACGACCCAGTGTCTTCGGCTGCTCCGGCTCCCCGAATCTTGTTGTCCCGACGTTCTCTTTCCTCTTCGTCCATTCCGATGACGCTTTCGACCGCTTCTTCCACTTCGATTTTTTCTTTCCCGCTCTGTCCTGTCTCAGATGATCCTGCGGAGGAATACCGGTCAGCACCTTGGAGCGGAGTCGAAGATGATCCAAAGGAAGCATCATCTTCCCGGTCGATCTCCCTGATGTGAGATTCGCGGTCTTCTTTGTCTGTCTTGTCTTCGACATTATCATCGGCGAGTGGATTATTCATCCTTCTCTCATCCGTAACGTCATCGAAATCGAGATCCACATCATCTTCATAGGAATGTTTCTTCGTTGTTTTCGCTTTTCTTTCGACATAGAGAGAATCGTCGTCGTCAGCTCCTTCTCCTTTTCCTGCCTCCATGGTCTTCAGCGCTTCCTTTTTCGGGGCTCCGGCATCTTCGCCTGATTCCGGCACACTTTTCGTGACATCAGAATTCATCTTTCTCAGCGTCTCTTCGCGGATCTTCTGCCCGACATCCTCCGCGATCTCGCTCTTCTGGGTGAGCCTCTCTTTCTCTGTTTCAAACTTCTTTTTGCTTATATCATCCGTGATTTTCTTTTTATCCTCGCTGTCTTTGATGAGGGACTGAACGTCGATCTCTTTATGCGCTTCATGTGCGCTCGATATTTCTGAGATCTTTTCATGTTTTGCCGTAGATTCTTTTATCCTCTCATGGATACTCTCTTTTGTTTCTGCCGGCTCATGGAGCTTCCCTTTTTGCGTCTGGAACGCAGATGTCGTCACTTTATCATCACGCGAAGCGGCTCTGGATTTCGATTCCTGGATCAGCGAATGAGCATCTCTTGTCGTATGGCTTTCCGCCTTTTCGAGAGCTTTCTGCGCTATCGCATCTCCCTTCTTCGATCTCTCATGGAGTTCTTTTGTAATGGCCTCTTTCTGGGATTCTAATCTCGACGTAGAGATAGAAGTATTGCTTGAAGTTTGCTGTGATGCCGTCAGAATACTGAGAGTGTTCAGGAGTTCCTTCGTCGACACCTTGTCTTTCGATGAGACGCTTGAGGTCGACTTGTCATGGGTCGCAACTGCTTCTGATGTTGCTTCCGAAGCATATTCCTTTTCTGTCGCAGTGTTTTCTTGTGGCAGGATCTCCACCGGCATCTGGGTCATCTGTTTTACTTCCGGATACACCGTAGCGTCGACATGCACCGGTTCTTGTTCACCAAGTGCTTCCGACGGACCTTTCGGAGTAAAGAACCCTCTCCGTTTTACCGGCATCTTCGGAGAGAGGATCGGATAATCGCCCCTGATGTATCTCGTGAGCCAGAAGGGGAGGATGACTCCCATATAGAGCATCATGAGTGCGGAAATATATTTCATGATCTCGCGCGGAGTGTTGAGATATCCTGAAGTGACTCCGGGGGCCGCGACATAGAGATTCGTCGTATTCGGATAGATAAGCGTTGAAGGAGCGTTGTATGAGCTTTCGAGAGGTACACCGGTGAGCGTCCAGATATTCACGATGATATAAAGCGTCATCGCGAGGATCGGTCCTATGAGAAGCCATCTCCCGAAGAGCCACACCCAGTACCGGAAGAGGAACCTCGTCGTATGGAAAAGGGAAAGAACGAGAAGAAACGGTGAAAAGATGAGGAGAAACCAGAGGATGACATACCGGAAGACGAAGATGAGCGCGATGAGGAGCTGTCCGATCGATCCGATGACGACGAGGAGGACATTGAAGAATGTCGGCTCCTTAAAACGGTCGACATAGAGATCGTCTTTTTCCGTAAGCTGCTCCGTATCCACCGTTTCGCCGAGGTTCTGAGGATAGTTTTTACTGAGATAGAGTGTGCGCTGAAGTCCGACAAATCCGCCGTAATCGATATCGTATGCGGATAGGATATCCGATGCCGAGATCCTCGATGTCCGGAGGTCGGCTCTCATCGCCGCCATCTGTGCTTCGATTTTTTCTATTTTCGCCTGATCATCAGCATCAGTCGGATCAAGATCTGCGAGCCGTCCATCATAAAATTCGATGGCATTATTCGAAAACTCTCCCGATGCACTCTTCACGAGGAGCGTTCTCTGGAGAATATTCGTCCCGTCGACGAGGAGCCGGGTGAGGGGGAGCGAGAAATTCACCGACACAGCCCCGATGACAAAGAGGATGACCATCCGTTTCAGCCGGTCGCGGGAGATGATGATGGAAAAGTTCCAGAGGAAGGCGATCGCGAGAAGCGCGAGGATGAAAAAACCGTTCGCGATATTTAAGGACTTATTATAGATCATGGTGATGTTCTCGTTCCGGAATCCGGTGTCATCGATGGCGAGCGCCCAGTCGAGGAGGGCCGTCGTACGGATCGCGAAATTGCCGGCGACGGTGACGAGCGCACTGATTTCCGCATTATGTCCCTGGACAAGAGGATCCTGGATGTTTGCTCTGATGACCGGCTGTCTCTGGCGGGCGATGACGATGAGATCGATTTTTCCGGTGGATCCGTCGCTCTCGCATATTCCTTTGTCCTTGCTCAAAACCGTCGTTCCGTCTGTATCATACACAGGGACTTCGCAGGCATATCCGAGAATATCATTCCCCAGGGGATCCGGATTAATGGGTACAACATCGGGATATAGAGGATCGGGAAGTCCAACGATGGAAACATGCACAGTCCCGGGAGATTCCGGGAAATATATAAATTCGCGGTATGTGCGGAACGGATTCTCCGGAAGCGTTGTCAGTTCCTGGAGAAATGCAACATGAGCATCGTTGTCTCCTCCGCAGACCGTAGAAGTGTCAGCAAGCGTTGAGTAGTATGAGGATCCCGACATGAGGATCCTTTCATCCCGGATTCTGAGCGGTGGAATAATGAAATCACCGGAGGGTCTCTGTTTATAGACATTGATTTTTTCGACTACTTCCACCGTTGACGGCGGGTTCGTGCCAGCATCGACATTGAATGTGCAGACAAGCGGAGATTCCGGAGCCAGCTCAAGCGGACCCATAGCCGGATTGAGACTCAAAACACTTCCAAACGTTTGTCCGATTCCGACAGGACCGGAAACGCCGGTGACCGTTACTTTTATCGGATAGATGACGCTCGTCCATTCATCCCCGGACTGGCTGTTTTTCTTCACATGGATCTCGAGCGGATCGGCCGCATACGATGTATTTCCGCCCCAGAGGATGAGGAGGAAAAACGAAAACGCAAATAATATTTTGTATGGGGATTTCATGAAAATCACGGTCTCAATTTGATATTTGGGGATGGGCGCTTCACTCTCTCGGTTTTTTGAGATAGAAGAAGAATCCAAGGATGAGGATTCCGAGGAGCACTCCGATGACGACGATCATCGCCGTATTTCCTGAGGAAGCGGTGTCCGAGGCAGTCTTCTCCTCTCCTTTCGGAGACTTGTTCCCATTGTTTACCGTTGTTTCGGGATCGACTTTCTCTCCGGAAACATAGGCAGGAGAAATCGTCCCTTCTGCGAACGGGACTTCCGTCACGCCGCCGTCTTTTTCGATCTTGAGCGTGCTTCCCGCGGGAGCGTTCACAATCACATATTTTCCGTTATCGTCCGCATAAAAGCGGTTGAGAGGATTGCCGTCCGCATCGTAGAGAGTGATCTCCGCATTCGGATCGGTCTGCCCTTCCGCCTGAAGCCCGGGGAGGACTCTCACTTCCAGAATATCCGGAGTGCCGTCTTCTTTGAGGATCTCTCGTCCGAACTGGTCAAATGCCTTGAGATAAAACTGATGTTCGTAGGCCGGGTCCACGGAGCCCTGGGCGATGGTGAGGGTAAATTGTCCGCGAGCGTTCGTCGTCCCATTCCAGAGGACATCTCCGTTCTCGTCCTCGACTCTGACTTCGGAATAGGGCCGGTGAGTCCCGAGACCGACGAGCGCAGAGTTTTGCCAGCTCACGAGGAACTGTCTCTGATTTTTCTGCAGATCAGGGGATTGGGCTCGCGTGGAGTCAGCCGATCCGAAGAGGATGGCGAAAGCGAAAGAAAGGAGAAAAAATGATCGTAGGGATTTCATGGGAAAAGTATGAAATGATAGGCGAAGAGATTACGGGTGAACAGAGTGTGAAACGGATGGTACTCCGGTTTCGCTTGTGGAAACGATATACGTCCGGGAAGTATCTGCAAAGAACGAGAACCGGCCGCGGAGTGTCTCGTCGGACGCGGTGTCCGGGATCGAAAAGGTCGAATCCACGACTTCTCCGGTATCAGAACTGATGAGATAGAGCTTGACTCCCGGTTCCGCTTGTCCATAGATAGTGGGATCGACGGGGACATCAAAGTGGAGGATCTCATCAGCGATCTGGAAATACTCCGGCGGGTTTTTGCAGTAGATCATCGTGTAGACGGAATCTCCGGAAGCCATGGCGGCATCGCAGCCGGGTCCTTCGGGGAATTCCGCGGGGAAGACATAGTTCCCCGACATCCCGTCATGGATGGAGAGGACATCGAGCTTGTATTGTCCGGGTGCGGCAAAGAAGCTGAAATACCCGTCGGTGAATGTTTTCTGGACAAGCTCATAATCATTCACCATGCCGTTTGTCGCGATGGATTTTCCGGAACAGGAGATGACGACATTCTCGACCGGCATTTTCGTGTAGGAGTCGTAGACCGTTCCATACGGTTCGGTTTCGATGTTGAGGAGCGGGGGAGTGAGCGAGATCGCTTCTGTCATGAAGTAGGACGCTTCCTGCTGTGAGGCCATGATGAATGCATCATCCTCACTTGTTCCCTCAAAGACGGTATCATCGGCAGTGAATATCGCGATGATCTGATGGAGCGCGGAAACGGGGTTCAGGGTGAGGAATGGGATCCCGAGGATCTCGAATTCGCCGTTCCCGTCCGACTCCGTGAGCATATGCCTCATCTCCACTTCTATCCTCGCGTTCGTGTACGGCGGATAATCGACCGTCGCTCCGGTGATCTTGATCTCCAGACCTCCGTTTGGATTTGTTCCGGTGAAGAGATATCCTTCATCATTCGTGGAAGAAGAGGTGTCGACGGGAACTACTGTCTGAGTCGGATCAAGCGTATCGACGCGCTGAAGCTCAAAAATCGTGAAATAATACGTGGCGGATTCGTCGAATGGATTTCCTTCGTCATCAAGGATGAGAGAGAAGGGGATTTCAACGGTCACCTTTCTCGGGGGAGTGCCTCCTTCATCCGGAAGAGAATCCTCCATCCGGACCATCTCCATGGCGAGAGGATCGATCTTGTGGCTGATCTCTTCATCGCGGGCGACCCCGAGATGCGCGAGATAGGGATGATCAGGATCCTCGACCTTGTTGTACCAGATCTCGTAGCGCTCAAAATCATCAACGAGGAAATATTCATTGTGGAGCGCGTATTTTTCCTCCGGTCTCTCTTCACAGATCGGGATGCAGGGAGTGGAAGCGCAACGTTGCTGTGGTGTGAGTGGCGGAGCTGCAGGTCGATTATGAACAAGAAATCCGTTCGCAATAAAATTGTTGTTTTTTGTGATCCCGACGAGGTTATACACGGGGAATCTCCCGTAATCCGGCGTCATCGATTCCACTTCGACCCATCCTTTCTCCATATGGAAAATGGAATCTCCGATCTCAAGAGTCCCGATGCCAAGGAAATACGGCATCTCCTCGACTGTTTTTTCCGGGTTGATTACAGCCCAGGTGATTTGTCCGTCCATTTTCCGGGTATAGAAAGGATGATCGTCTGTAGTCCGGATTTCATCATCGTTAATAGTATAAAGCAGAGCAACTGTTCTCCTATAGAGATCCGTCACAAATCCCTGTTCTTTCTCTCCGGTTTCAATGTTCTGGGTAAGGACATCATCCCCAATGTTGACCTCATCAATATTCATGAAAGAACCATCGAATGAAGAGATTGATGTTTCTCCAGGAAAACAAGGACCACCGCCATCGCCATCATCATCGCCATCGCCTCCTGATGATGTGGAGGAGGACGAGGAGGAGGACGAGGAGGATCCGGATGATCCATACGCGATCCGTCTCCCGGTAATGCCCTTCGGATCCCAGTCCTGGACCGTCATGAGCGAAGCGATCCTCAAGGAATAGAGTTCAGGGGAGAGCATCGCTTCTCCCACTGGTTCATCACTAATAGTGGTCTGGGAAATTACAAAATTCACATACATCCAGTAGATATATTCATATATCCCCTTATAAAAGGGCATATTGAATTTCGGCGGATACGGTTCTCGGATCTCGACCGGTTCTTCGCTCCCTTCATAATACCCCTGCCATGTGTAATCATAATCGAAATCATATTTGCATTCATCGGTGACCACATGCTCAGTCTCATCGCAACAAAGCTCATACGTCGCGTTGGGATCAGCTGGCGCAGTGGCGCCGCAATCCACGACCACATTCGCTTCATTCGTCCGCACGTCAGTAGACCATACGAGATCTGTATAGGTGCATGTACTCGGGATCGTATAATACGAAACGCGGTCATTCCCGGGAGGAGGGGGATTGAACTCAACAACGAGATTTGGATCGTCATCGAGCTCACTTCCATCCACATCTAAAAAAGGACCGGTCTTCTCGGGATTGGGACGTGACGGAGTGCCGATCGCCTTTGCAATATCGTAATCATCATACAAAAACTGCCATACCTGATTCCTCTCGACGACCGCAGTGTAATCGATCTTATCATCAAGACGATGGATATCTTCAGGCGACATGCTCTTCATGTCCGGATCCACGCCGAACATGTCCTGTTCTTCGTAGTGAAAGAGCGGGCGCGGGGTCCAGGAAAAGCGGATGACTTCAGCGCCTTCATCGACTTCCGCTTCAAAATCAGAAATGTCTTCCGGAACAACGGTCGAGATATAGACCTGGACTGATTTGTCCGGCTCCGCGACACCTTTGATATCGAAAACGAATGTTATCGGCTCTCCATTTTCTATGAGTTCGGCGATGGCAGCGGCTTCTTCCTCCGTGGAAAATGTGAGGGTCTCCCCGCTTTCCGGTTCATAGATCGTGGCGAAAAGGATTTTTTCGAGATAGCCCGTCCCCGCCGCGACAGCAAGGGGAGCCATGATCGAATTCATGAGAGCAAGAGCGGCCATTAAAGCGGTGAATCTTTTCATGTGTATCAGAGTGAAATGAGTATGGAAACCGGATTTCCGGTGGAAGGATCGAAGCCGACGACAGCGTCGGAAGTACCCTTAAGCTCGCCGTTGAGATCAAACACTTGGACGGTATAGGAGCCGGGAGAAACAAAGAAGCTGAATTTTCCGTTCGGGAGCCCCCAATCCTCATCCACTTTCGCGTTTCCCTCATAGAGTTCGACACGGAACGCTTCTCCGGTCGGAACTGCAAGCTCGCCTCTTATCGTGGGGAGAATGGGGATATCGCGGTGCTGGACATTCTCTCCGACTTCGATGATGAGATCATCCTGAGAAGAGGAGGGATTTGAACCTTCTGAAAGACAGTAGACTTCCGTGTACATACCATCAGATCCGCATTTTTGATTCGCGGGAGCATTGTACGGGAAGACAGGAGGCGTGAGCGGGGGATTCACGCCGACCGGGAAGACAAAGGCATCTGTATTCCCTTCGACATCGAGGACGCTGAGGACATACTTCCCTCCTTCAAGAAGGAAAGAGAAGAGTCCGTCGCTATTGGTCTTCTGGATATTGTGGTAGGGCTGATTGAGGCGGTTGAGATTCCCTCTCGCTTCGACGGTGACGTAAGGTACGATCTCCTTCGTCCAGTAATCATAGACGACTCCGTACGGATCGATCGCCTGGAAAAACGCGACAGACGCGGCGACCTGCACATTGACATTGAAATGGATCTCATGCGCAGTCTGCGACTCCATGAAGAATCCTCCATCCTCATCGGAAGACTGCGGAGTGTCGGTCGAGAGATATGTCCCGAAAATAAAATGGTTCGCGGCAAAACGGTTGAGCTGGCTCTTCGGGATATTGATCGGTTCATCTCCGTTTACGCCCGATTTGAGATCGCCGCTCACATCAGAAACAAGTGCGTCTCTCGTGTACATCCCTTCTTCTTCAATGATCTCCCATTCGATTTTCTGCGGGGAGTCTTGATTCTGAGCAATATACCCTGTCGCACCACCGGAATCCGCCTTGATCTCATTCTCCGTGGAGATGAGGTTTCCGATCACGGCATGACAGGGACCGCCGGCTATTCCTTCCCACGCTTTTCCGTTGAAACAATGTTCGGGTTCCACAGATTTGTCTGAGACGATGCTCATGATCTCTTCGGGGAGATGGACGTTCCCGCTCTCCCGGACCTCGAATATCGCAAAATAATAGGTCTCATCAGGATCACTGAGATAGGGGTGCTCGCTGAAATCAATGACCACTTCTGCCGTATC
>JBGSON010000001.1:0-28505 GCA_041739085.1 Candidatus Altimarinota bacterium
CGGATCGGAGTGAACTCTGGGTCTCTTGATGATGAGCTCCTCGCTGAACTCATGGAAAAGAACTCAAATCAAAAAAAGAGAAGATCTGAACAGGAACTTTTCCGTGAAGCAATGGTGGAATCAGCTCTTCGCTCATGCGCATTCGCTGAAAAAATCGGACTCGGGAAAGACCGCATAATCGTTTCCCTCAAAACATCGAATGTGGCAGACACCGTCGCTTGCTATCAAGCTTTTCGCAGGAGATCAAATATCGCTCTCCATCTGGGAATAACTGAATCCGGAAGCGGAGACCAGGGAATCGTCTTTTCCAGCGCTGCTCTTTGTCTCCTCCTCCATGAGGGGATCGGAGACACGATCCGCGTCTCTATCACTCCGCGAAAAAATGAATCAAGGACAAAAGAGGTCGACATCGCAAAACTCATTCTCCAGTCTCTCGGGATCCGCCAGTTTTCCCCTCTCGTCACCTCCTGTCCCGGTTGCGGAAGGACAGATTCTCTCGTATATCTCGATTTAGCAGAAAAGGTGAATCATCATATCCGTTTAAAAATGAGTGCCTGGAAAACTGAGTATCCGGGAGTCGAGAACCTGAAAATCGCGATTATGGGATGTGTTGTGAACGGACCTGGGGAATCAAAACATGCGGATATCGGCATTTCTCTTCCCGGCGTCCAGGAACCATCATCTGCTCCCGTGTTTATCGACGGAAAACTTTTCCAAACGCTCTCTGGAGGCGATTTGCCAAAAAAGTTCCTCATTCTTCTCGAGGATTATGTGAGGAGACGCTTTGGACAGAAGGATTCGTGAGAGCCCCTTCACCATTTCCTCCCGGAAGAGATCTTTTCAACGAGTCCTCGCATCCCGGCTTCAAATTTCTCCCTGGAAAATTCCTCAGCTCTCTTTCTGCAGACTTCGGGGCTGAATTTTTTCTTTTCATCAAATTGAAAATACTGTAGCAGTGCATCTTCCAGTGATTCAGGCGATATCTCAGAAAAAAAGATCCCTGTCTTCCCGGAAAGAACACTCTCCGCCACCCCTCCTTCTCCGTATGCGATGACCGGCTTCCCGGATGCCATCGCTTCCACAGGGACGATCCCGAAGTCTTCTCTTCCCGGGAAAATGAGAGCACGGCAGTTTTTGTAGAATTCGGCGACATCCGCATCGCTTTTTTTTCCCAGAAACTCGATAGTATCGGATTCCACCATGTTTTCGAGCCTATTCCGATCCTCCCCTTCTCCGATGATGACGAGCCGGTGCTTCTTGAGGCGGTTGAACGCTTGAATAGCGATTTCAATCTTCTTATAGGTGGTGAGTGCGGAGACAATGAGAAAATAATCCTCATGAGTTTTCCCGACCTCAAACCGGTTCACATCAACAGGAGGATAGAGGATCTCGCTCTCCTTTTTCCAGTATTTCCATATTCTCTCCTGAGTCGTTCTTGAATTTGCGATGATGATATCCGGACGGTCCGAAGATGCGATATCCCAAGTCCTGAGATCGTGGAGTATCCGGCGCATGAGCCATCGTTTCATGGGGCCGAAAAATCCTCCTCCTCTCTCACGGATATATTCATTCGTGTAATCCCAGGCATACCGCATGGGAGAATGGCAGTAGCAGATATGCTTTGTGTGGACGGGGGTCAGAATCCCGTGAGCAAACGCTGAAGAAGAGCTCAAAACGAGATCGAACCGCGAGAAGTCGAACGACTCTATCGCCACCGGCATTTTCGTGACGAGGAATTGCCTTGGCACTTTGAAGTCGGACCATTTCTGGAGCGGGGAAACGATCACCTTCTCCTTTGGGAATATTTTTCCGCACCTCTCCTCATCATAGAGAAGCGTGAAGATCGGGGCATCCGGATACATTCCCTGAAGGACATCAAGGACCCTCTCCGCGCCTCCCATCTTCACGAGCATTTCGTGGATCAGTGCAACTCTCATAATGTATCGGTGATTCGTATCCGTATTGTGCCGGAAAAACGAAAAAATACAAACTTCTCATCAAGGAATGGCTCGGAATATTTCTTGTGAAAAACGCTTAAAAATGATAAAATAGTAAGATTTCTTTGCATGTTCTATGTCGGATAATATAAACAAAGATACGAGGACCCCTCAACAACTTCAGAGAGATGCATTAAGAGCGGTTGACCAGATCCCCTTTGGGGACCTCACAACGCTCCTCTCCATAAGCCGCGACACGGCAAATGAAATCACGGCAGCTCTCCTCCAGAGACCAGAGAAAAAGGTGGACAGCAATACGTTGAGACTTGCCGTGAGACGAGAGGGGAAGAAAGCAACACTCATCGCGCGCACCGTGGAGGAAGTGAAGGATGAAACGGACGAGCTCTTCAGAAACCTTATGGCTCACAGAGGTGCGGACCAAGAATCTCACGAACCTATGCCAACCCTAGAAGATATCCAGAGAACCACTGGATTAGATGTTGTTGCGATGAGTACTGATCCCTCGCCGGATGCAACGAACCAGGCGAGAGAAAATGCAAGACAAGGAAATACATTAAAAGCACATTCATTGATTGACGACATGTTTACCGATGATGAGCGTGCCGCATTCGACGGCTGGGCTCCTCCGAGACACGATGAACAACTGACGGCACAGGAAACGCATCGATTGAAACTCCAGACGACCGCTAAGACTCTCCTGGAAACGCTCGAAAAAAGGGAAATGCTTCCTCAGGAATGGCTCATGAGATTTCGCGAATTTCTCATATCAGATATTGATGTTCACCTCCTGGAATCGATGATCGTTTCGTTCCTCTCCGCATTGGATCAGGCTGCCAAAATTCTCGAACAGCATGGCTTTCCGGACGCTGACATTCCCTCACATGTGAGAAGGGTTCTCTACGATTCCAATGAAGTGAATTTCTCATCCCTCAATGGTTCGGAAGTCCTCGGCGTCGTTGAGAAGGTTGAAAATGCCGTTGTTGCAGTGGAGCGCCTCTGTTCTGAATTGGAGGCAACACCGCGCGAGACACAGTTCCTCGTGCGAGCCATCCTCCGGCTCAGCTGGAAAAATGCAGAAATATCCGGCGCTGTTGCGGAAATTGAATCGCTTGGGAGAGAGAGCCCAATCTTCCAGAAAGCGGTCGAAGAATCAAAACGGTCCGCTTCAGGAACACAGAGGCATTAAAATCCAATAACCAGAGTAACTGCGTGCGCAGCAGAGATTTCCCTGCATTGTGGAGATTCATTTCTCTGCATATTCTATATTCCCTCCACAGAGCTTCCGCATTCTGGAAAATACACTGTGAAGAGCTTCCAGATGGTTCTCCATGAGGGGGCCCAATTTCTCCGCAAAACTCTGGTGGGGCGCGAGAGACCTCAGCTTCTCTCCTCTGCCAACCTGAGAGACCCTCTCCACCGTTTCCACGAGGCTACTCAATTGTCGGAGATGATGATCGAGGAAGACAGGGATTTTTCCCTCATTTCCCGAGAGTCTCGCATACGCCGAAAGCTTGGGAAGGAATGTGGTATCAAGCTCTCGCAAAGTGCGGAGTGTCTCTTCACACACTCTTCGGGGAACAATTCTGTTTCCGGCGACGAGAGGACGGAATGTTCGATAAAGTGATTCCCATTCCAGAAGAACTGCTGGCAATTCATTCATGATTTCACCGTGAAATCCCCTCACGAGATCCAAATCAACCTTTTCCCGGCATGTCTCCCTCACGGTAAAAATGATGAGTGCAGGACTTGAATGGAGGAGATCCGCAAGAACTTCCTTCCCTTGAGAGAGGAGCCCTCTCACGGATGCCACAACATCATCTGGGGCTGCTCCCTGACGATGAGAATCTTCGATGGCAAATATAAACTCTTCCAATTGCCGAAAGAATTCCTCCGGACGACCTCGCTCATGCTCAGAGCCCATTGCCTCTGATAATCCTCTGATTTCTTCCCCATTATCTCCCTCCATTATCCGTTTCGCAGAAGACCTCAATACCGATCTCGCATGAACAGAAACATCTTTGCCGCTTTCAGACAAAATAGAAAGATCATGGAGGAGTGCATGAAAAGCATGTTCCGTTGCCGGATTCAGAGGAGGATGAGTTTCATTCCCCCGCACCGGAAGCCTTCTCCCCGGAAACTCCAGGACCTTCCCATATCCATTGTAAACAGCCTCCTCTGATTGAGAAGTTTCTCCGTTTTCTCCCGCAGGAAAAAGAGTGGGACGAAGTGTCATATTATCTTTATTTATATCACCTTTTGCTCTCAAGTCAATGAAGGACAACGAAAACGGGTTGCCGTTTGTCCTCCTCCATGTCCTGAAAATACTGGCGTATGTTACGCGTGCATGACTTCCCGTATGCTTCCATCGTGATTCCCCACTTTTCTGAGCATTCCCCTGAGCAGTTCTCTCTGGGCATTGATCATGAGATGCTCTCTGTCTATAAAGGTCCGGAGTTCGGGGAGAGAGACCACTTCGCTCGCTGCGATCTCCTCATATCTCGACAGGATGCGCATGAGCTTTGCGACGCATCGCTTCATTTCATCCACCATCTGTCCGGAAACTCCTTCAAGCCTCACAAAAGTATCAAAGTGGGGGAAAATATCGCTGGAGATATCAGAGACGATCATCTTGAGATCCCGGATTTCAACAGGGTTCAATGCTTTCTCCTTTGAAGTCAGTATTTTTATGTTCCGCGCGGTGTGCTGTTCCATGCGAATGAGCACTCTTCGGATATTATTCTGAATGATTTCTCCAAACGCAGTTGCCAATTCCCCGTTCACCTCTCTTCCCACCATTTCCACATCACCGTTTCGTTCGATCCCCTCGACCATTTTCATCGCGGAATAGAGTTCCTCGACTCTTGAACGCGTCTTCTCAATTCCGGATTCATCACCGGAAGGAGTCTCCAAGAGCGACTGAAGCCTCGCGCGCACTTCCCCGGGAATATTTTCGATCTGAAGGGCATTCTCAATCTGAACCCGCGTTTCTCTCCCGTTGAGCCAGTCATTGATTTTCGCTGATCTGTCAGACTGGCCGGCATCGGGAGGTTCGGATGAGATGGCCTGTCCGGAAAGATCAAGAAGAACGTCCTTGAGTTGTTCAACAAAACTTCCTCTCTCCTCCTGAAGCTTCCGGAGGTGGAAGGCCTGAAAATCAATGACGTTTGATGTCCCTTCTCCGCGTGATCCCTCCTGCCCGCGGGACTTAACATCAACGGGTTCAAACCGGCGGAAAGAGGACAATCTGTTCATACACTATTCACATCCAAATTCATGTTGCGTTCATACTTATCGTTTTGATATTCAAAGTCAATCTTCGTTTTAAAAATTGGATTGCTTCTCTTCCCTCTCTGCATTGAAATGATTAATATATTCATAAAACCCTTCCTTTTTTTGAAAGCATCGTCAATTCCTGCTATTTTCATTCATCATTCTCAAATGTTTGGCATTGAACACGCTCTCTGGAACACGCTTCTCCTCATTGTCCCGACGATCATCCTGTCGTTTCTTCAACTTATTTTTCATTCAAAAAAATGGGAAGAGTTTGTGGTTTCCGAGAAAATCACATTTCCCGTACTCTTTGGTCTTGCCGTGCTCTTTTTCCCGAATATTCCTTATGTTTTTACCGATATCCGGCATGTTCTCGACTACTGTGAACCCGGCGATGAGTTCAACCGATGCATGAGATCTCCATGGATCATTCCCTCCCTTTTCACCTTTTCCGCACTCGGGATCATCGCTTTTGTGATCACGATAGACATGATGAAGAAAATACTGGGAACGGTTTTTTCGAAGAGGCTCAACCCTCTTGTTCCCATAGTCATTATGCCGCTCTCCTCTCTCGGGATATGCGTCGGTCTTTTTGAACGGTTGAACTCATGGGATGTCTTTTTACACCCAACGGAGACGCTCACCGTTCTCATGAGCTATTTTACCGATCTCGGGAGATTCACCTTCTTCTTTGTTCTTACCGTTTCTCTCTTCATCCTCTACTATTCATTCTCAATCACATTTTCCCGGTGGTATCGAAAGACGTGAGGGATGAGTTTTATCAATGCCGAAATGCCCGGATCTTGGTGAAGACCATCGCAATCCCGAGTTCATCGCATTTCGCGATCACTTCACTGTCCCGGATCGATCCGCCAGGCTGGATGATCGCTTTTATCCCCGCTTTGCCGAGGAATTCCACGCCGTCGGGAAACGGGAAATAAGCATCCGAAGCCGCTACGGCGTTTTTTATCCGTTTGCCTGCTTTTTTGAGGGCGATCTCCACGGAGTCCACGCGCGACATCTGCCCCGCCCCGATTCCGATGGCGGTTTTGTCCTGAGCAATGAGGATCGCGTTTGACTTTACATGCCGGCAGATTTTCCAAGCGAAGAGAAGTTCTTCGATCTGCTTCGGAGTCGGCTTCTTCTTCGTCGCTTGTTCCAAATCCGACGCATGGATTTCACGGACATCAAGATCCTGAACAAGAAATCCGCCGAGGACTGATCTCACATCCTTTTCCCTCAGGGGTCTTCTCAACTTTCCGACTTCCAGAAGGCGGAGATTCTGTTTCTTAGAAAGGATTTTCCGCGCCTCCGCGGAAAAAATCGGAGCGAGAATGACCTCCAAAAATACCTCTGAAAGACGCGTTGCGAGTTTTCCGTCTACTTCCCCGTTCAACGCAACGATCCCGCCGAAGGCAGACATGGGATCTCCGGAATATGCGTTTTCAAAGGCTTTGTGAAGAGTTTTGGAAGATGCCGCACCGCATGGATTCAAGTGTTTGATGATGCACGCCGCCGGTTTGCCATCAGCAAATTCCAGGATGAGGGAGAGCGCAGCATTCGCGTCAAGGATGTTATTATAGGAAAGCTCCTTCCCCTGAAGTATCTCTGCAGTTGCGAGGGACGGCGCGAAAGGATTCGCCATCTGATAAAAAGTAGCGCTCTGATGGGGGTTTTCCCCGTACCGGAGATCCTGGACTTTTTCCACGGCAACAGCAAAAAAATCAGCACTGAAATACCTTGCCACTTCCCCGTCATATTGCGCGGTTTTTGAAAAAACCTTCGCCGCAAGATGCTTTCTTGTCTCCATGGTCGTATTCCCTTCGTTTTCAATTTCCGCCTGGACAAGTGGATAATCTGAAGGATCGATGACTGCCGTCACATGCTCGTAATTTTTTGCCGCTGCCCGGAGCATCCCCGGGCCTCCGATATCGATGTTTTCGATTGCTTCTTCTTGAGTGACATCAGGACTTCTTACCGTTTTTTCGAACGGATAGAGGTTCACGACGACGAGATCGATGGGGAGGATGTCGTTCTCCCCTGCTGCTTCCTCATGTTCCTCATTACCCCGGAGATAGAGGATCCCCCCATGGATCCTCGGATGCAGAGTCTTCACCCTTCCCCCGAATATTTCCGGAGAGCCCGTATAATCGGCCACTTCTATGACCGGGATCCCGTGCTCCCTCAGCTTTGCCGCGGTCCCTCCCGTCGAAAGGATCTCGACTCCTCTTTTCTGCAAAAAGGAGGCGAATTCCTGGATTCCGGTTTTGTCAGAAACGGAAATGAGCACTCTCTGGATCATAGAATCGGAACAAAGACGAAGATATGGTAGAAGAAAAAAGAGAAAACACAAAACAGAAAAGAATCCTTCGATTTGCTCATGATCGCTCCCTCGAGGCTTGATCACCTGCCTCATGAACACGGTGATCACTTACCGGTATGCATTCTGCAATTCTTTCAGCTTCATCATTGCTGCCCCGGAATCAATGCTCTTTTTTGCAAGAGCAATCCCCTCTCCGATATCCTTGGCCTTCCCTGACACGAAAAACGCAGTCCCTGCATTGAGAAGAATAATATCCCGTTTCGGACCATCTTCTTCTCCCGTCAGGATATTCATGAGTATCTCAGTATTCTCTGCTGGACTCCCTCCGATGAGATCCTTGGGATCGCAGTAAGAAAAACCATAATCATTGGGGTCGATTTCCCCGAGGATGACTTTCCCTTCGTGAAGATGTGCAGAAAAGGATTTTCCCGTGAGCGTCATCTCATCCATACCATCGGATCCATGGACGACAAACGCCCGTTTCACTCCCAGTCGTCCGAGGACATGTGCGACTTTTTCGATAAGGGATTGGTCATAGACACCGACCAGCTGAGCCTCAGCACCGGCCGGATTCACGAGCGGACCGAGGATATTGAAGATCGTCCTCGCCTGAAGTTCTTTTCGGACCGGCATGACATGCTTCAGCGCCGGATGAAAGAGGGGCGCGTAGAGGAATCCTATCCCCACCTTTTCTATGATTGCTTTTACCTCTTCAGGGGAGATATCAAGCTTTATACCGAGGAGTTCGAACACATCGGCGCTCCCCGACGACGACGAGACACTCCTGTTTCCATGTTTTGCGACGGTGACCCCTCCTCCGGCAACGACAAATGCAACGGTGGTCGAAATATTGAAGCTCCTGAGGTTGTCCCCTCCTGTTCCAACAATATCGAGGATGTGAGGCCTTTTCGGGGATATGGAGACCGCCATTCCCTTCATGACGGTCGCCGCTCCCGCGATCTCATCGATGGATTCCCCCTTCGTCGCGAGTCCGACGAGGAGACCTGCAATCTGAACGGGCGAAAGAAGTCCGTGAAGCATGTCGGAAAAAACCGCCTCTGCTTCGAATAGAGTGAGATCTTCTCTGCGGGTGAGCTTACGGAGAGCTTTCCCAATCATTGGATGCGGGGAAGAAAGTGTCGTTTTCCATCATATCAGATGTGGTAAAATTCAGAGAGAGGAAATTACCATGTCACAACACAACGAAAAAGAGATTGAATAGACTTGCCAATTTGCTCACTTGAGCACTCGGCAACGCTGACAAACTTTTTCGAACTCTTACAAACCTTCTCTACTCTCCGATCGGAAGCTCTGCATGTCCTCTCTTTATCTGGTTAATGGCCGCTTCAAGAGCGGGATCTTCTCCTTCGACTGGTTCGATGACGACATCCGGAGTGACTCCGACGCCGTTGATGACTTTTTTCAAGGGAGTGAGCCATTCCGCAATGGTCATCTTGAAAGAGGACCCGTCCGTGAACAAGAAATACTGCTGCATCGTCCCTTTCCCATAGGACTGGCTTCCGACGATGATCCCCCGTTTATTGTCCTGGACCGATCCCGCGAAGATCTCCGATGCAGAGGCACTGTAGCCGTCAATGATGACGACGAGTGGAATTTCTGAATATGCCCCGTCCCCGCTCGTCTTTCTCTTTGATGTATAATCTCTCCCGCTTTCCCAGAATGCGATTGAATCGTAAGGGAGGATGACTCCGAGCATATTGAGAACGGTGCTCACATCTCCTCCGACATTGCCCCGGAGATCGACGATGATCCCTCGCAGCTTTGGATCATAATTTTCCTCGATCGCTTTCATAAAATCTTCATCCGTTGATTCCCCGAAGAGAATGACTTCGATCACAAGAATCTCTTCCTCAATGCGGGTGATGACATACTCCACTTTCACCTTCCCCCGCGTGACCACAATTTCCTTATCTGTTCCCCGTCTCAGCACCTTGATTCTTACTTCAGTCCCTGAGGGGCCGCGAATATGCTGTGCCGCTTCATCGATCGTCCATTCTGTTGCGTCCACGCCGTCCACGGCGAGGATGATGTCTCCCTGCTTGAGCCCTGCCTTTTCAGCGGGAGAATCAGGAAAAACTCCGACAATGAGGATGTGCTTATCATCATTGAGAGAAAGCTGGGCTCCGATCCCTTCAAACTCGCCGGTAGTGAGTGAAATAAAACTCTCCGTACCCGAAGGCCCTTCATAGACGGTATACGGATCATTGAGTGAGTCCACCATGCCGGAAATCGCTTCCTCCATGAGCGCCTCATCAACCACCATTTCCTCATACACATACTTCTTATGGATGACATCCCAGATATAATCAAAAAGCTCCTCTTTCGGTTTTACTTCTCCCGTGCCGACCTCTCCCCCACCAACATTTTGAGACGCATTCCGTCGGAGAAGAGAGATCCGGTAAAGAATATCTGCCGCATCCTCCCTGGATAACTCCCTCCCCACGCCAAGATAATCATCAGCAATCGGATCCCATATTCCGAGTTCCACCGCCATGATGGAAGCCCTCGCTTCTTCAGGATCATCAGGAATATCCTTCCAATGCGACATCTCTCCTGTAAATCTCGGAAGATTCATTCCTTCAATCCGGAAAATGAACTTCAGCGATTCAGATGCAGAAATATGACTTCCGGGAAAAAATTCCCTCCCGGAATCGATGATCCCCATCTCCCAGGCGTATGCAACATAAGGGGCAAAAGAATCCTCCCGGGTGACATCGACATACGGTTCGATCCCCTGAGTGTCGCCGAAGTAACCCGCATTTCGGAGGGCCCAGACAATGAGATCTGCTCGCACAATAAACCTCTTTGGATAGAAATTCGTGTCCTCTTCATTGAATTCGATGACATCCCCATTCCGCAAGAAATTCACGGATTTGCTCGTCGTATCCTCAAAAGCCGATGCTGAAAAATGTCCGCCGAGAGGAAAGGAGACAAAAACAATGCATGCGACGATCTGAAGAAGCAATGAGAAAGAATATTTTTTCATAAAGAAAGATAAGAATTGGCGGGAGCGCATCGATTGTACCTGAGGAGGCGGAGATCCGATAGAGAAGAAACTCTCTTCATATAAGAAAGAGAGAAATTAACTGAAGAAGAGTATATCTTGCTTTTAACTCTTCGGTTCACCTGCATTTTTTGCTTCCTGGGCCTTCTCCTCACCGCGTTTCGTGATCCTCTGTGAACGAAAAGAAGAGAGGGCCTTCATCATGGCCTGAGCATTGACGAGCGTGTTGCTCGTCCCATAACTTTTCCCGAGAATGTTATCAATCCCCGCAAGATCCGCGATTTTCCGGAGCGCGCCGCCAGCGATAATCCCCGTCCCTTCCTTTGCAGGCATGAGAAGGATCCTTGCGCTCTTAAATTTAAATGTGAGCTCATGGGGTACGGTCCCATTCTCAATGGGGACTCGTATGAGATGCTTTTTTGCATCAGCAACCGCTTTCTGCACACCGGATGAAACTTCGTTTGCCTTCCCGGTACCAAGACCGACGCGTCCTTTCCGGTCGCCGATGATGACGGTAGCGCGAAAACGCATTCTCCGGCCTCCCTTCACCACACGGGTGACACGAGCAATATCGAGGACTTCTTCCTCAAATTCCTTTTCCTCCTTCTCTCCCCTCCCCCTGCCTCTTCCGCGTCCTCCTCTTCCTCCTCCTCCACCGCCGCCTCCTCTCCCTCCCCGTCTCTTTGAACGATCATCCTCTCCTCCTCTTCTTTCATCAGACACTCCTCTCTGCTTCTCCCGAGAGGATTCTCCTGCACCAGTGGACACTCCTTCGTCGGGAGCTTTATTCTCAGCACTTTCTACAGGAGAAGAATTTTGAGCTTCCTTTTGTTCTCCCTGGATTTCCGGAGTATTAGGCTGCGGATTGATCATGTTCTCAGACACGGGCGTTCAAATAAAATAAAAGAAAAATCAAAATTGTAGCCCTCCTTCTCGGGCTCCTTCTGCAAAAGCTTTCACTCTCCCATGAAAAGTATATCCTTTGCGGTCAAAAACACATGCGGATATCTTCGCTTCCTTCGCCTTCTTTGCGAATTCAATTCCGAGCTTTTTTGCCGCTTCAACAGTTTTTCCGATTTTTTCCTTCCTCGTCGACATCCCGAAAATCGTCTTTCCATTGACGTCATCGATGAACTGAGCTTCGAAGTTCGTCAAAGATCGAAAAACGGAGATCCGCGGTTTTTCCGGGGTACCGGAAATGCGAGCTCTCACTCGTATTCTTCTTCGGTTGCGCAATTCCTGTTTCGTTCTCCTCATAGATGATAAATGAGAATAAAAAAAATATTACTTCTTCGCCGTCTTCCCTGCCTTTCTTGCGACATATTCATCGACATATCGAATGCCTTTTCCTTTGTACGGTTCCGGTTTTCTCAGTTTTCTGATATTTGCAGCAAACTGCCCGACCAGCTGTTTGTCCATTCCCCTGATGATCAGGACATTCTTCGCTACCTTATCCATCTCCATGGAAATCCCCGCAGGAGCCTTCATCTCTACCGGGTGAGAAAATCCAAGCGCGAGATTCAGGTTGCTGCCGTTCACCTGTGCCCGGTATCCAACTCCAATGATCTCGAGCTTCTTTTCAAATCCATTCGTGACTCCGGATATCATATTGCTGATGAGCATCCGGATAAGGCCATGGAGGGATTTTACCGATTTTTCATCAGAACTTCTCTCCACGTTTGCAACTCCATCTTCGAGCTTCACAGAGACCCCTTCCGGAATTTCTAAAACGAGAGACCCCTTCGTTCCCTTTACAGTGATCATATTCCCCTGGAGTTCTAATGAGACACCCTTTGGGATTTGAACCGGCTTTCTTCCAATGCGAGACATGTGAAAAGAAAAAATTCAGACTAATAAATTTCGCAGATATACTCTCCCCCTATTGCCTTCGCCTTCGCTTCATCAGTAGTCATGATCCCCTGCGACGTGGAAATAATACCGATGCCGTATCCATTCCTGATGGGACGGATCTCGGATGATGAAATGTAGGAACGCTGTCCCGGCTTGCTTTTTCTCGTGAGAGAAATCGAACTTCTCTCCGGAAGAAGCTTCACAACGATCATCTTTCTGCCATCCTCATCTTTCACTTTCATGCCACCGACGATCGAATTCTTCGCGAGAAGAGCAAGAATCGATTCCTTCACTTTTGAATGAGGAACGGAAAATTCAGATTTCCCTGCGCGGGATGCGTTTCGGATGCGGGTGAGGAGATCGGCGATCGGATCAGTATTCATAGAAAAGATACAAAGAGAAAATGGAATTACCAGCTCGACTTCTTGAGTCCTGAGATTTCGCCTCGGCGAGCTGCTTCGCGTATGCATATCCGGCACATATCAAAGAGTCTGATGTACCCGTGAGGTCTTCCGCAGCGGCAGCACCGATTATAGACTCTTGTCGGAAATTTCGGCTTCTTTCCCGCCGCAAGTGCATTCATATGTTTCTTCTTGAGTCGGAGGTTCTTGACGATGAGAGATGTTTTCGCCATCAGTTCTTGGAAAAAGGGAAGTGGAAATGCTGAAGGAGCATCTTTGCGTGTTCGTCGCTCTCCGCCGATGTCGCGATTGTGATCTGAAGACCGAATGGCTTCACGACTTCATCCTGAGGGATTTCGGGGAACACGGTGTGCTCCTTGATCCCAAATGAATAATTCCCTCTCCCGTCAAAGGACTTCACGGGGAATCCGCGGAAGTCGCGAATACGGGGAGCGACATAAGTCACCACCCTCTCCAGGAAATCGTACATCCGTTTTTTTCTCAGGGTAACAGAGACTCCGACGGGCATTCCCAGTTTTAGCTTGAAGTTTGAAATCGCCTTTTTGGAGTGATTCACAACGGGAGACTGACCGACGATGAGTTTTACCGCATCGACGACAGGACTCGGGTCTTTCTTGTCTCCGCCGAAATATGTCCCGATCCCGGTATTGATGACGATTTTCTGGATCCGAGGAACTCCGTTCTTGTTCTTCTTCCCCAATTCCTTCTGGAGGGCAGGTGCTATTTCCGACGTATATTTCTCGAAGAATGACATATCCATGAAATGAGAAATTAAGACTTAACAAACGGCCTCTCAAGACTGACTCCGCTTTTGAGAGAAACCCGGTATTTCTTCCCGCTCTTCGGGACTTCATATTTTACCCGTGTTGGCTTTCCTGATTCCGGACATATGACCATAACATTCGAAGCATGGATTGGCGCCTCTTTTTCTATGCGCTGCCCGGGTTTGTCTTTTCCTTTCTTCATATGCTTCGTTACGATATTCTGCTTCTCCACAATTACTTTGTTCGATTCCGGCATCACTTTCATCACTCTCCCCTTTTTCCCTTTGTCTTTGCCGGTGATGATGAGGACGGTGTCTCCCGTTTTGATCTTCATACAAGTGACAAAAAAATTACAAAACTTCAGGTGCGAGTGAAATGATCTTCTGAAATCCCTTTGTGCGGAGTTCTCGGGCAACAGGGCCAAACACGCGTGTACCTTTTGGGACGCCGTCCTGGCTCACGATGACGACTGCATTATCATCAAATCGGATGTAGGAACCATCCTTTCTCCGCAATGTGTTCGCCTGCCTCACGATGACGGCCTTCTGTACGCTTTTCTTTTTCACCACACCGCGGACAAGTGCCTTTTTTACACTTACGACGATGACATCACCGACTGAAGAATATCTGCGTTTGGACCCGCCGAGCACCTTGATGCACTGAACTTGTTTTGCCCCTGTGTTGTCAGCTACCGTCAAACGTGTCTGAGGTTGAATCATAGTGAAAATGAATTAAACGTTTAGAGATTCTCAGTGTCCTCGGATCTTTTCACCGTCTCCACCAGTTCCCACCGCTTTAACCGTGAAAGCGGCCTCATTTCCCGGATGACGACGACATCCCCTTCCTTCGAAGTATTGTTTTCATCATGGGCATAGAACTTGTTTTTTACTTTGTATTTCTTCTTGTATTTTGGATGTTCCTTAAAAGAATAAACAGTCACAACGATTGTTTTATCCATTTTCGCAGATGTGACGGTGCCTTTTTTGGTTCTCATGATTTTTTACGGGTGACAGGTTTCTTAACAGATTTTTTTGCGGGTTCTTTCGGGACCTTCTTCTCCGCGCCCTTCTCCGCGTCCTCCTCCGTCCGCCCTTCTGCAACGCGCTTTGTATAATCGGTTTTCAGCCGTGCGAGTTCTTTCCGGAGCTTCGTTTTTTTTGCGGTATTCTTCTCCTGCCCGAGGCGTATCTTCATCCTCATCTCCAGGATCTCTTTTTCAGTATTGAAGATCTTGTTCTTCAGGTCAGTAAAGGAGAGGCCTGTGATTTGAGACATTTTCATCATAGCTGGACTTAATATTGACCCTTTACTAAAAATCTCGTCTGAACAGAAAGTTTATGGGAAGCAAGACGAAGCGCCTCTTTTGCTTCAGTTTCGGAGATGCCGGCCATCTCGAATATGATTTTTCCTGGAAGTATCGCAGCAACGTACTTGTCGACCATTCCTTTTCCGGAACCCATCGGAACTTCCGCAGCCTTTAATGTCACCGGCTTGTGGGGAAAAATCCGGATCCAGACCTTCCCGCCTCGTTTGATGTAGCGGTTGATCGCTTTACGAGCAGCTTCGATCTGTCTCGCGCTCACTTCGCCTGCGGTAATGGCCTTCAGACCATAGGATCCGAAAGCGATGAGATCACCAGAAGTGGCGACTCCAGAGAGTCCTCCTCTTAATCGATGCCACTTTCGATATTTCATCTTTTTTGGGCTCAGCATAGACCCTGCTCGGAGAAAAACTAAAAAAGCCGAGAGATTCTAAGGGAATAGGTGGAGAGAGTCAAGGAATTTCAATGAAGGAGTATTATTTTTTATAAAGACCGTCTTTTTCAACAGGAAAAATTCGCATTCGGACACCCATCAAGAATGGCTTTATCCCTGTCTTCAAGAGGACTTACCTGTTCTCAGTTCACACAAGGACGGAACTCTCCTTTTCGGGATCATACTCCAAGATCAAACCGATTCCGAAAATTCATGAAGGTCCTGTCTTCAGAATCTTCGAATGCCTTTGCTCTCCATTCGGGATTTCTGCAATCATAGATAAGGATGGTATGAAGTCCGTCCTTTTTCCGTACCTCTCCCCTGAGAGTCCCAACAGGAACAAATCCGCATTTCTCATACACCGCTCTTGCGGAAAGGTTCTCTTCAAATACGCGAAGTGAAATTTTTTCTAAATGGAGGAGCTCGAAAGCGATTCTCTGCATTTCTCTTGTTGCCTCCGTACCATACCCCTTTCCCCAGAATCCTTTCTCGCCAATGACGATCCCGAATTTTCCCGCATTATCATTCGATTCACTGAGCTCGATCGACATGGATCCGATTGGAATTTTTTTCTTTTTTTCACAAATAGTGAGAAAAAGACCATGGAAGGATCTCTCCGTATAGTCAAAATAATCCTCCTCATCATCTCTCGTGACAGGCGGATCGAGCGTGATCATTTCTGTGACTTTTGGATCATTGAACCATTCCATCCAGCAATCAACATCAGAAGAAATATGCTTCCTCATGAATAATCCTGAGCATTTCCAGGGCTTTTCCGGTGAGAAACGGGAGTTTCGAAGAGAAAATATCTCCTGCTCGCGTTCCGTGAACCCTGCAAGATGTGACCTCCTCCATTTTCTGATCTCCGAATGATTCCCGGAGAGGAGGACATCCGGGACTTTCTTCCCCTCGTAGATTTCCGGTCTCGTATACTGGGGATACTCTCCCCGGCCGCCGAATTCGAGAGAAAAACTTTCTTCCTCCGGGCTCTCATTGTTCCCCAATACTCCTGGGATGAGCCGGGCGACACTGTCAATAAGCGCCATCGCCGGGATCTCGCCACCGGTGAGGACAAAATCACCAAGCGAAATCTCTTCGTCGATGAATACTTCTCTCACTCTCTCGTCGATCCCTTCATAGTGACCGCAGAGGAGGATAAGCGGGGTCATTTCGGTTGCAAGTTCTTTCGATTTCTTCTGGGTAAGGCGTTCCCCGTGGGGAGAAAAATTGATGATCTTTCCATCAGGGTATTTTTCCTTTGCCCAGCGGAGCGCCTCTCCGAGAACATCTGGTCTCATGACCATCCCCGCGCCTCCTCCATAAGGAAGATCATCCACCGTCTTTCTCTTTCCGATACCGAAATCACGGATATTCTTCATCTCCACCTTGATCTTTTTCTGTTCGATGGCTCTCTTCACGATGCTCTCCGAGAAGGGACCTTCAAACATCTCCGGAAATAGGGTGAGAACGAGGAACTGCATACGTTCGGCTGAAGACGGCTTCATTATACTCACTTCTCGATGATAATCTAATTGAAGAGGAGGACAACGGTGAGGAGACCATCGTTGTCATTTATAGCAATCCCGATCCCGACCGTTTCAATGTCTTTACTCAGGAGATATTCCGCATCGCTTGATGCGATCACATCAAGGAATTCAGAAAATGATTCATATTCATACATGACGGAATAGACATTATCCTGAATCCCCTCTCCATCGAGCATATCCCTGAGCGTGGTCCCGTCCGGGGCTTCAGTACCGAGAAATTCTTCGTCCCCCATCCTTTCCGCCCATGATTCAGCGATCTCAGTAAGATCAGGGTTGAGTTCTAACGGGTCTGTTCTTCGTGAGAGTATGACATTCATGATCTGAGTCCGATAGTCTTCACGGTCCGCATTCGAAAGAGGTGCTTCAGAAAAGAGTTCGGTGATGATGAGCCCTCCGTTTCCATCAGGCGCGACTCCGATCCCCGCATACTTCCAGTCGGGATCGATGATATTCCGGAGATGAATCGGGCTTCTCATGAGCCCTTCATGCGCCATTTCATAATTGACATCGATTGCGATGTTCTCTCCGACAGAAGCGTTGATTCCGAAATCTCCCCGAAAATCAGCAACGGTTAATCCTTCCGGCGTCGTGTGTCCGAAATATCCTTTCTCCGCCATGTCCTGAGAACGAAACTGGGCAAGCTCCGTAAGGTTCTCCAGCTCCTGAATGTCGGAGAGCCCCATCATTTCCCGCTCTTCGTTCATGAGTTTGAGCATCATGAGTCGGATTCTTTTTACGTTCATCTCTTCCTCTTGAGTTATTCCGTCCCGGAGATGGAGGTCAAAGTAATCCGGAAGAAGCGGGGCGAATCCTTCATGATAGAGAGGGGCATTGAGAATGGCGATCCCTCCGTCCGTATTGATTTCAATGATATACGTTCCCACGAGCTCCGGGAGATACTGGAGCGTGAATGTCTGCCCTTTTGTAATGAGAGGGACTTCTTCAACGACTCCATCCGGTCTTTCAATAAAGGCATTCCCCTGGATCTCGCCGTTAAAATCTCCGGAGAAGACCATTTCGCTTGATGCGCGATAGGTGAACGGAAAGTTGTGGTCTTTCATCCGTCCATCATCGATCTCAGTAAAATGGTGAGGGGAGACGAAGACTTTCATTTTTTCCGATTCCGAGAACGGCGAGGAAACATCCGCTGAAAACGATGAGGAGAGGTCTGCGGCAAAGACGCGGATCTCCGCTGAACCATTCTCGAAGTTTTCAAATAATTCGGGAGGAAGGAACGCCTCATGCGATCCGTTCACGAAAACCTCAAGTATTTTTTCTTCCTGCGTGATGAGGATGCGGAAAAAATCCTCACCTGAGGAAGCATCCCATCGCACCACATAATCTCCGTTCTCGATCTCGCCCCTGAGATTTGTGACCGGTTCAGGCTGCTGCCCGACCGTCGTGAGACATACAGCATCAAGAACTTTGACCGGATACACCCGTGATGTTCCGTTTTTCCCCGGAAGGATACCAAGATGAAAGATCCCTGTTTCCACAAACGGAACTTCTGCGGTAAACATCCGGTTTTCCACATCAGCCGTTACTCTCTTTTCGTTTCCTGCATCATCCGACCAGAAGATGGTGATTTCCTCTGCAGAATCGGTGCTTCCGGAAATCTTATAGATCTCGTTTTTCCGGAAGAGTCCCGGAATATCCGAAGTGAGCGATATCCCCTCGAATGAATCGGATGGGATGACTTCCCTTTCATCCGGAAAATCGCAGAGTGTTTCCACTCCCCCGAGAGAAACATCCTCGCCGACCACGGCCATTTCTACTCTCGTGACCCCCCGGGAAGGATCCTGGAGCTCGGAGAACGCAGGTTTGATGAGATCGAGGATCCGATACGGAACATACGGTCCCCGATCAATGACCTTCACGACAACCGCTTTTCCGGAAAGAAAATCCCGTACCAGGATATGCGTACCGAAAGGGAGCGTCCGATGAGCCGCGGCGGGGACATCATTACTCAGGAGTTCTCCGCTTGAGGTCTTCCGTCCGATGAAACTGTCTCCGTAGTAGCTCGCGACGCCGATTGGGTATTGATACGACCGCGCTCCGTCTGCGAAACGGTACATGATCTCAGCGAGCTCCCCTCTCGTGAGCTCATGGGAGGGATTCACCTCTTCATTCGTCAAGAGAAATTTCCTTTCCGCCTGCCGGTAGTATTCTGCAAACCAGTCATCTCGGCTCACCGCCCCTCCAAACGGATCTTGTTCCGGTTTACTCGTGGGGATCTCGTTCGTGAGGAGGATAAGTTTCAGCGCTTCCGCCTGGTTTATCGTTCTCGTCGGCTCAAAAAGCCCTGTATGGGTCCCGCTGATGATCTCCCTGATCTTTGCCTCACGGACAAACGTGGAGAACCAGTCCTCGGGTGCGACATCAGGGAATGGGCCTCTGAGCGGCGGCTCCGGTTCCGGGATATTGGAACCAAGGAGAATGATCTTGAGCGCTTCCGCTCGGTTCACGGGAATGTCCGGCCGGAATGTCTTATCGGAAAATCCATTGATCACTCCGTCATTATGGAGCGCGGTGATCGCACCGGAATGGGGATGATCAGGAGGAACATCGAGAAAGAGTTCCGTCTCCGCAGACGCGATGGAAGAGGAGACGAAGAGGAGAAGGATGCCGATGAAAAAAAGCGGAAAACGTTTCATCGTGAGTTCATAAATATTTTAAAGTCTGTAAAGTTTATATAGTCCCATCCGCTCCGATGTTTTTTTACTCTATAAACTTTATGAACGTTATGAACTTTACAAACCTTATAAAATCCGTCCCGGAGAATATATCAGATATTTGCGCAAAAAGCGACCGCGGTCTGAAAACTGTCTTCACAAGATGAATGAATTTCGGGAGAATACGTCCCGATATGTTCCTTTCTATGGATACGTTTGACCCTTCTCTCCCGAAAAGCATTACCCGACTCATTGAAGAATTCATGAAACTCCCCGGGGTCGGGAGAAAAACCGCCCAACGCTTTGTCTTTTTTCTCCTGAAAAAGGATCTCTCATTTCAGGAGGAATTTGGAAATGCCCTGACGACGCTCACAAAAGACATCAGGCTGTGCCGTGAATGCTTCCACTTTGCTGAGGGCGATCTCTGCGAGATCTGCAGAAACCCGAAGCGAGATGAACACATAATTTGTACAGTTGAAGACTCACTGGACCTTCTTTCCATCGAAAAATCAAATGCATTCCGGGGGAAATACCATATTCTCGGCGGCATCATCTCGCCGATCGACGGGATCGGTCCGGATAAGATCAGGATCAAAGAGCTCAAGGGCCGCATCGAACGGTCGAAAGGAAAAATCGAAGAAGTGATCATCGCTACGAATCCGACTCTTGAAGGCGAGGCGACTGCGACGTATATATGGAGATCTCTGGAAAAACTTCCCGTGAAAATCACGAGGATCGCCCGCGGGCTTCCTGTGGGCGGAGATGTGGAATTCACTGATGAAGTGACCCTCGCGAGGGCGCTCGAAAACAGGAGCAATATTTAAGTTCATAAAGTTTTTAAGGTTTGTAAAGTTCATATAATGGAGATTCTTCTCCACACCCGGCGGAGTCTCTCCGACGAAGGAGGAGGACTCCGCCGCAGCGGGATAATCTTTCGTCGGAGTCCCTGGTCGGAGACTCCGACGGGTGGAAAAACAGGAGCAATATTTAATTCATAAAGTTTTTAAGGTTAGTAAGGTTCGGTAAAAAGTTCCCTTATGAACTTTATGAACCTTACAAACTTTATAAACCTTATGAACTTTTTAACCCCTGAAATGTGTCTTTACAAGCTAATCCTGGATTCTGCAATTCCCTTTTCCTTTGAACTATGAGATAATAGAGTCAAGAATTGATATTTATGAATTTCTTTCGGTTGAGGATCATTGGGGCAGGACACATCTCCTTATGGGATTACACTCCGGACTATCAGCGACTACGCTGACCCGGGGTTTATAAGTTTTATACTTTTTTCCAATTTTTTTACTTTTTCAAAACATTTTTTATGGATCGGCTCGATCAGTGGATTTCCAAAGTTACCAGCGGAAGTCCCACCCCCACCCCCTCTCCCAGTGAGAGAACGGAGAAAACGAATATTTCTCCGCCTGCGGAAAATAAAATTTCTCATGCTCCGCGTGAACAACAACAGCAGCAACAACAAAAACCTCATTTCAATCCCCGTCGTCATCACCGGTTTCCGCCGCGTGGCCGACAGGAACAGCCTCCACAGAGTCAAGCTCCCCAAAGCCACACTCCCCAGAGCCATCCAAGCTCCAACCAATCGCTCCGTGCGATCCCTCTCGGCGGACTCAATGAAGTCGGAAGGAATTGCATGGCGTATGAATATGGGAACGATATCATCCTCGTCGACGCCGGGGTCCAGTTCCCCGACGAAGAAATGTTCGGAGTGAACTGCATCATCCCCGACACGAGGTATGTGGAAAAGAAGAAGGAAAATATCCGCGGGATCATCATCACCCACGGACATCTCGATCACATCGGAGGGCTTCCGTATATCCTCCCGCGTCTCGGGTTTCCTCCCATATACGCATCTCCCCTTACCGGAGGGCTCATCCGGAAGATATTCGACGAACACAAGCTCCTGGAGAAGGGAAAGCTGAATATCATCAATCCGGATAAAGATATCCTGAGACTCGGGAATTTCACCGTTGAATTTTTTCATGTGAATCATTCCATCCCCGACTCATCCGGGCTTTATATTCAGACTCCGAATGCAAAAATCGTCCATACCGGTGATTTTAAGTTCGACTTCACCCCCGCCGATGGGATCCCGGCATCCTATGAGAAGCTCGTAAAGATCGGTGAACGCGGAGTGGATGCGATCTTTGCCGATTCCACGAACGCGGACAAAGAAGGATTCTGCATATCCGAAAGGATCGTCGGAGAGACCCTGGAAAAGATCATCAAGAACACGAATAAAGGCCGTCTCTTCATCTCATCCTTCTCTTCGATCCTCGCACGATGGCAGCAGGTCATCAACTACGCCCAAAAGTACAACCGGAAAGTGTATGTCACCGGACGAAGCCTCCTCGAAAATCTCCGCATTGCGGTGGATCTCGGATTCATCATGGTGCCGAAGGGAGTCATCCACAATGTGACGAAGCGGATGCATGATACCCCGAAACACGAACAGCTTATCATCAGCACAGGATGCCAGGGCGAAGAATCAGCCGCTCTCTCGCGGATCGTGCGGGGAGAACATGACATCATTTCCATTGAGGAAGGCGACACCGTTGTCTTCTCCGCGTCCCCTATCCCCGGAAACGAACGGAAAACGGTGAATCTCATCAACGAACTCTATAAACAGGGCGCGCATGTCGTGCTCCGGAATCAATTCGACGTCCACACTTCCGGCCACGGCCACCAGGGCGACCTCAAGCTCATGTATTCACTCCTCCGGCCGAAGAATTTTGTTCCTGTCCACGGAGAATACTATATGCGCGCAGAACATAAGAAAATGATCGAGCGGGACCTCCGCGTCTCTCCCGAGAGGACTGCTCTTATCGGAAACGGCGAAGTCATCGAAGTCTTCCAGGGAAAGATCCATAAGACCCGGGAAAAAAATCCCGGAGAGAGGATCTATGTTGACGGAAAAATGATCGGCGATGTCGGGAATGAAGTGCAAAAGGAGAGAAAAGACCTCATGATGAGCGGGGTCATCTCTTTCTCCTTCCACATCGACCGCTCCCGAAAAGCTTTGAAAGGAGAACCGGTCCTCGAAAGCCTCGGATTCCTCTATCCTCACGAATCGAAAACCCTCCATGCTCTTATCCAGAAGCAGGCAGGAGTCATCGCCCATCAGATCCTCTACCGCCACGGAGATCCTCAGATGAAAGAGATCCATGTCCGGAAAGAACTCGAGGACAAGATCGGGGAGATGATCGAAAAGCTCACGGGACGGACTCCGAGAATGATATGTTCGCTCATCATGGACTGAAATGAGATTCAGAACCTCAAAAACTGATCCGTCCTGAGTGAAACGATAGTCAAATCAAAGCGGAAGAATCAGAAAGTCATATGTTGGACCAGCATATGGCTTTCTTCATAATCGTGATCGTCGCGGCTGTCTCCCGGATTATGGACTGAGACTCCCCTTTTTCCAGGATCGAGAGCGGATCCCGAGACCACCACGATTTTTTCTGGACACAGATTCCCCGATGCAGAGTGAGTTCCCGATACCAAAAGCACCGCTTTTCTCAAGCCTCATCAATGCATCGGGACTTTTCAGCACATACTTGTATCTGATGGAAGCCATCCCCTGTTCCGTGAGAATAAATTTCCAGAAGACCGCGTGGATCATGGGAGCTATGAGCGCTTTTCCTGATCCATAGGAAAAGATTATCAAATTCTCTCCCGTATTTCTTGTTCTCATTATTTCCTTCATAAGGATGGGAAAAAGACAGAAATCCTGCTCGGAGTATATCCACATCCATGCTTTTTCATGTCACACATCTATACTAGTGTGATTTTTCAGTAATTCAATCATTTATTGTTGACAGATGTTTATAATATTCATAAAGAGATTGATTTATTAATGTTTCTTATTGCCTTGCATACAATTCAATTACTGTCATATGTATACGCCATTTTATATTTATAATTCGCTTAATCTCCTCTCTTTTTTAAGCAGAGATATGTCCTCATTCTCATGAACTCTTATTACAGAGATTGCGCCTATGGAATATTCTGCGCCTGTTTGCTCACGAACTTCTTGAGCGCTTTCTCGATTTTCAGGAGATGCTCTTTCTGATTGATGACGCTTGATTCCATTTCCTGGACTTTTGCCTTCCACATGTCCCCGCTCGCGTGGCTATAGGTGATGAAGATGACCGTATCCATCCACTGTTTCTGATTCCTTTCTTTCTCTTTCAGATCCTTCTTGATCTGATCTACCTCGCGCATGACAACGGACACGACCCGGCCTGGGAGATTGAGAGCTATTGTAAAGTTTTCTTCTCTTTCTATCTGACTATTCCGGTCTACCTGCTCTTTTCGGAGACTCGCAATATCCTTTCTCATATCCGCCAATGCCTTTTCCCAGCTCGCATATGTTGCGAGCTCTGGAAAAAAATTGTTTTTGTACCAGTCTTCCGCGGCTTTCCGCGCTTCCTCATCGGAAAAATTGTAATCGACCTCCTTCCATCCCTGATCATCGGACACTTCATCCCAACCACTCGATGTTGAAAGTTTATTGATTTTATCCTTGAGAGCCTTGAACGCATCGATCGTTGCTTGGAAGAGCTTTTCTTCCTCAGGACCGCAATTGCTTTCTTTATACTCTTTGCTGTAATACTGGTTTTTGTCCCCTTCCGCGTTTTCCGCTGGATATTTCGCACAGATGGAGAGTTTTTCCCTTTCCCTCTCGAGTGCAACATAGACGCTCTCCACCACCTCCATTTTTCCCTGGAAATACTGGTCGATGGTGAGTATCCTCCGGACGGTCTCATGCCTGATCTCTTTCATGATGTCATCGAGGTCATAGAGGTCCTTGCGGACACAATCGTTCGCATCCAGCTCGCGGAATGAATTTGCGAATTTTTCCGCTTTATAGACCTGGAAGGTCCCCTTCCATTTCCCTTTGTAGTTCGTGTTGATCTCAGAGTCCGAGAGCTTTTTCTCTGTGATGATGAATGTCATGAGGTCTTCCGCGTTCCGCATGATGGTCATGGCCGCGGATTCGTTCCCTTTTTTTTCAAAAAGCATTTTCTCTCCTATGGAAGGCTGTCCGTCTTTTGCTTCGCGGTAAATGCACTGTTCCGGGACGAATTTGCTCACTTCTGCTATGCCCGATGCCTGCGTCTCACCAGCGCCTTCTTCCCCGTTCGCACAGGGATCGAAAGCGAAAGAGGAGAGGAGGATGAATATGAGGCCGGTGATGATTTGTTTTTTCATGGGTGATTTTCTTCAATCATTTTTCACAGGTTTTTGTCACTTTCCCGATGTTCTCGGGATTAAGCAGAAAAACAGCATTCCGGAAGGCTTCGAAATCATTGTAGACCTGACTCAGGCTCGTATAGATCTCGACAGCTTCTTCGTTCTGAATATCGAGGATCTCGATCTGCTCTGATTCTCCTGGTTTTCCGGGTTCGCTCTGAAAACTGTCGAGTGTCGTCTTCTTTTTTTCTTCCGTCAGTTTTTTACACTGTGCCATGAGTTCTGTGACGGTAATATCCGTGCCTTCAGGGTACTGAAATAACTGATAGCAATCCGGATACATGAGCGAGAGGAGCCTCTGCGATGCCGTGAGTTGTCCGACAGATGTCGGTTTCCCATCTTCTCCTTTCTCGTTTGGAGGATTATCCGATGCGGTGGCTTCGATGTCTTTGCCCTTTTCCTTAACGGATTCTTTTTCCGCTGATCTCTGATTGTAATACATCGGAATCGGGCGCGGGACGGTGTAGAACTGCATCTTGAAGTTCTTCATGGCGAGAGAGAGTGCTTCGCGGATGCGGTAGCTCTCGTTCTTTATCTGCTGAGGCGTTTTTACGACAGAATCGAGCGTGGTCATGACCTCGATCCCCTTCACAATAATACAGTCCACGCATGCCGGGATCTCCGTCGGGGCGAGAGAAAACGCGGTGCCCTCTTTTATCTTGATGTACACACAGATGAGTTCCTCGCAGAACTTCGGGATGCAGTACATCCCGTTGAAGAGAGGGATCATTTCCCCGTCGCAGCCTTCGTCTTCATCGAAATCGAGAGTGGGAAGCCCTCCCCGCTGGTAATTATCCTCTGATCCCCCAAGATCGGGGAGATCCACTTCGGGATCGGACACGTTGTCCCCATCCCCGTCTCCGTCGCCATCTCCATCGCCGTCGCCGTCGCCATCGCCATCTCCGTCGCCGTCTCCATCCCCGTCGCCATCTCCATCGCCATCTCCATCTCCGTCACCATCTCCACCAAAAACAAGAGCATCCCGATCAATGCACATTTGTACGTCACCGTCTCCATCACCATCACCGTCCCCATCACCATCTCCGTCACCGTCACCGTCACCATCACCGTCACCGTCACCATCACCGTCACCATCGCCGTCTCCATCTCCATCTCCGTCACCATCACCGTCACCGTCACCATCGCCGTCTCCATCTCCATCGCCATCTCCGCCCTCTGGCGGATGGAGCGGATCAACCGGATCAGTGTATGTCCTCGATCTCCCATAATTCGTCCCATCGAGAACACCTCCGGGGAGACGGGCCCCCGGTACGATCGCCTTGGGGCCAAAGAGGATGACATCGATGACATTAAGGTCGACGATGATATCAAAACTCCCATCCGCCACCGTTCCGTTCGCCCAGCGATCCCCCGCCGCGATCTCTTCCTTCATGATGATCTCGCTTTCCGCAACCGACTTCTCGACCTCATAGAGCATTTTTAATTTTTCGTGGCAGTTGACGAGCGTCCCGTTATCATTCGCTCCGATGCAGAACGGGAGCTTCTGAAGAAGGCTCACACTCGGCGCGTAGAGGAGAGACTGAAGGTCATCTTCGGACATCCCGATCTGGGCAGATACTCTCGTGATCGCCATGGCATCCGGTTTTTCATTGAGATCTTCGTAGATCCGGAGATAGAGATCTGCCTCCGTGTACGTTTCTTCCGCTTCTTCCGCGTACGAGATCCCTCTCATCCCGAGGAGGATGAGGACAATGGAGATGCTGAATATGGAGAATAATCTTTTCATGGTTACTGGTAGGCAGCATTAATGAATTTTGCCGGCATCCTCGCGATCTGATCCACGAGAAGCTCCCACGCGGCTCTCAGGTCATGGAGATCGATGATGAGGCATTCGAGTTCCTTGTGGAGAGGATACATGACCCGCATTTCCTTATATGAGGCCAGTGAAATCTTGAGAGCCTTCTCCGCGATCATCGCCTCGCGGAGGATCATCTCGCTCCTCTTCAGCGTCATTTTGAGCGCGGTCTGGTTCTCAATCGGTTCTCCGGACTGCGGAATGTCGTTTTTCGCCATGTCCGCGAGCGTAAAGATCGCCGCTTTATACTTGTAGAGCTCAAATTCCCTCTCGTAGTAGTAATTGACGATATTCGTATCGATCGCTGTCTTATCCCGCTTCTGGTCACAGGTGAAGGTCGTTCCGGAAATCTTCGCCAAATTTTTATTCAGAAACTTGTTTGTGTCTTGATGGTATTCGTCTTTGATGAGGCGGAATTTCTCAACGACATCGTAATCTTCATCGAACGCCGTGTCGCAATACGTATTCTCGACCCCCCACTCCGTCCATGCCCCGCACCATTTTTCGACGATAAGCTTGCGGTCTGAATTTGTAAGCGGCGCTTTCTTTTCTTCCGCGGCATCGGACCATTTCAGGGATGAAATGGAGAATGCGAAGGCCAGGATGAGGAGTATGAGTTTTTTCATCTTATTTCGTAACAGTCTGCTGTGCGACACATCCGATCTTGTCGATGATCTTCCCGAGAATGATCATGAATTTTTGCGCCCTCTGCACGATCCCCTCCGAAGACTGATCATCCGGATTCATCTTCTGGTGGAGATCGTTGAGACGGGCTGCAATATACCCCATACGTTTCCGCGCCGCGCTCCTCTGGAGACTTGCGGTCACCTTGGTGGTATAGATCTTTTCCTTTGTCTGCATGAGTTCGATACACACCTTTTGCACGCTCATATATGAATCCAGCTGCCCGTCCGGACGGTAACATCCTTTGAGATGGTCCACTCCCTCATCATCAAGATGGAAATATTTCACAAGCTCTTTCACCGTCGTATCGATCTCAATCTTTTTTTCGCTTTCGTCGAGAACTGCCGTCTTCATTGCGCAACCGAATTCGGAGAGATTGATGAATTCCTCCTGGACCGGATCATCTTCTTTGGAGAGGTCTTTGCTGTTCGCCTTCTGGACAAGCTGGCAGAGCATGAGACCCTGGCATTTATACGATCCGACAAGCCTCGCGTAAGCATCCGTCATATCCGAACCCGTGAGCTTGTTTGATTTCGAGCTGTCGAGGAGGTCCTCAAAAACAAGTTTCTCGTGGATGAGATCGATATAATCAAAAGCAAGAGCGTATTCCATCGCACAGCTCATCCCCGTGCCGGAATTCTGCACTTCAACTTCTCCATGAGCGATTTTGTGAGTATACCCAAAGTTCATGAAAAGTCCCGCGGCGATGAAGCTTATGAGGAGGATCTGCCGGAGATTGAGGAATACGAATTGAGATTTCATTCGGAAGGAGGATTGAGTTTCTTGATCACGTAGGAAGCGCTCTGGGAAAAAATACGCGTGTTTCTTTCATTGAGGATCGCAGTTTTCACGACATCTCCGATCCTGAGGTCAGCAAGATAATCGAGGAAGATGCAGAGGTCAGGGTCCCCCGGATACACATGGACGTCATCTCCAGGATCGTCCTCGCTTCCGTCTTCCGGACATCCGTCGCTATCACTGTCTTCGTCGAGATCCTCGGGCACTTCCGGGCATTTGTCCTCACCGTCGCCATCGCCATCACCGTCTCCATCTCCATCTCCATCGCCATCTCCATCTCCGTCTCCATCGCCATCTCCATCGCCATCGCCGTCTCCATCCCCATCTCCGTCACCGTCTCCATCCCCATC
>JBGSON010000027.1:0-41900 GCA_041739085.1 Candidatus Altimarinota bacterium
GTTCTCGCGCCGCGTCGCCATATTGTCGCGGAGATAATCAAACCCGAATTCATTGTTCGTGCCGTAGGTGATGTCCGAGGAATACGCTTCTTTCCTCTCTTTCGGAGTGAGTCCGTGGATGATCGTACCGACCGTAAGTCCGAGATAACGGTAGACGTGCCCCATCCATTCCGCATCTCTCTGCGCGAGGTAGTCGTTCACCGTGACGATATGGACACCTTTTCCGGAAAGAGCATTCAAATACACGGGGAGTGCCGCGACGAGCGTTTTTCCCTCTCCTGTCTTCATCTCCGCGATCTTTCCCTGGTGGAGGATGATCCCTCCAATAAGCTGGACATCAAACGGTATCATTCCCCATTTCATCTCCTGGCCGCGCACCGTGCATGTTGTTCCGAATAACCTGCGGCATGCGTTTTTTACGACCGCGAACGCTTCGACGAGGAGATCATCGAGGGATTCTCCCTTTTCTATCCGGGATCTGAATTCGTCCGTTTTGCGCTTCAGTTCGTCATCTGAAAGATTCTGGAGTTTCTCTTCTTCGCGGTTGATGGACTCGATTTTTCCCCAAAGGGATTTTACGATCTTCTCGTTTGGATCGCCGAATATTTTTTCAATGAGCTTCAGCATGTTATTGCGGATTTTGAAAGCAGAGAGATTCTATCAAACAGGACCGATATAAGAAAAAAGAAAAAACACAAAAGAGAAAAGAATCGGGAGGTGGAAAAAATTTCCTCTTTTGTGTTTTGTGCTTTTTCTTTTTGGGACACGATATCCCATGAGCACGCGTATACCCCCCCCCATTCGGCTTCTCAGGCTAATAATCTCGTCATTGACCTTTTTCCTGGTTTTGATAAGCTTAAAGTATACAATTATTGTTCTTCACCTCGAAAAATTCCTTTTTTCATTGAAGGTAGAGCGGTGCTTTCTGAATATCATTCTTATTCTCTTTGAATCTCCTTCCGTTTGCTGAGTTCCCAGTTGGAATCATTTCTATCCCCGTCCTAAGGCATTCCTCCTTCTCTTCTGAAGGAATCATGGTGTGGAGGTTTCAGGTGCTGAGGAGACTCGAGACGGGTAGCATTCATACGGATTAGCTCTCCACATTCAAAGAAGCACTCATCGGAATGTATTCAATGGAAAAGGGAAGAAAAGAACACTCTTTACTTCCTTTAACCTCATTACCAATGGGAACAGAAGCATATCTCCTTATCGTCGCGGCATTCGTTGTCGGCGTCGTCATCGGCTATTTTTTTAAGAGCGAAGATATCAGGGGGAAGACCCTGAAGATCGAAGCTGAAAATGAACGCAAAATCCGTCTTGCGGAACAGGAAGTCCACGAGCTCGAAAAAAAATCTCACGAGATCCAGGATAAAACACAAAAGAAAGCTCATGAAATGATCGAAAATGCGAAAGACGAGATCGCTGAGAAAAAGCATGAGATCGAAAAACAGACATTGAAACTCGAACAGAAGGAAGAAGATCTCGACAGCAAAGTGAAAGAAACCGAGAAACAGAGAGAACTCCTCGCCAATGAGCGGGAGGATCTCAAGGCGAAACAGATGAAGGTCAATGAGACACTGGAGATGGAACAGAAAGAACTAGAAACAATCGCCAAGCTGAGCAAAGATGAAGCGAAACAGATGCTTTTCGACAAGATCGAAAAAATCGCGGAATCCGACATGATCAATAAGATGAGAAGGGCGGAGTCAAATATCAAGGAAGAAACAGACAAGCGGGCCGCGGAAGCGATCGTCCGTTCCATCCAGCGTCTCGCGTCCGATGTGACGAACGAGGCGACCGTCACTCCCGTCTCTCTCCCGAGCGACGACCTCAAGGGCCGCATCATCGGAAAGGAAGGTCGGAACATCCAGGCTTTCGAGCGGTTCACGGGATGCGATTTCATCATCGATGACACCCCGAATACCGTCATCATCTCCGGTTTTGATCTCATGCGAAGATACATCGCAAAGAAGACTCTCGAAAAACTTGTCGAGGACGGAAGGATCAACCCCTCCCGAATCGAGGAGATGGTCATGAAGGTCACGGATGATGTCGATAAAATGATCCTCGATTTCGGCGAACAGGCGGTCTACGAGACTGGAGTTTCGGGTCTTCCTCCCGAGGTCATCAAGATCCTCGGAAGACTCCGGTTCCGGACTTCCTACGGCCAGAACATGTTGAAGCATTGTATTGAAGTCGCTTTCATCGCTGAATCTCTCGCGAATATTCTCGGAGCAAACGCAGAAATCTGCAAAACAGCCGCCCTTGTCCACGATATCGGAAAGACGGTGAGCCAGGAGATCGGAGGAAAACACGCAGTCCTCACGGGTGAGATCCTGAGGAAGTACGGAGTAAACGAGGTCATCGCGAGCACGGCGGAATCCCACCATGAAGACTTCCCGCTCGATTCGGTGGAAAAGATCATCATCCAGGCGGCGGACGCCATATCCGCCTCAAGGCCGGGAGCGAGGAGGGAAACGGCGGAGAAGTTCCTCCAGCGCATGAAAGACATCGAAGCGACCGCATCCTCCTTCAAAGGAGTCGAGAAGTGCTTTGCCATCCAAGCAGGACGGGAGGTCCGGATATTCGTCGACCCGGGAGAGGTGAGTGATCTCGACGCAAAAAAACTCTCGTGGGATGTGGCGCGGAAGCTCGAATCAGATGTCCAGTTCCCGGGAGAGATCAAGGTCTCCGTCATCAGAGAGCTCAAAGTCGTGGAAGTGGCAAAATAGGAGAAGTTAAAAGTTTGTAAGGTTTGTAAAGTTCGTAAAGTTCTTGCATGGGACCTCGCTGGAAGCGATTTGCAATCGCTTCCAGAATATTTCGGCGGCGATTACAAATCGCCGCCAGCTTCAGTGCTTGCCCGCTTGGAAGCTTTCCTCCACTTGAACCTTTTTTCTCACTGCTTTTCCCATTTCTCCATCCCGGGAAAAATCCCCGCCGTCTTCCCGGACACCCACTCGCGGATGATCTCCAGCTTCCGGATCGTCTCAACGGGGATCCTTACATGCCTCTCGACCGGTCCTTCCTTTCGGGAAAGGATTATCCGGATGAAACCGATAAAATCATGAGCTACTGCGGTGATCGCACCGCTGACGATCCTTTCCTCCCCTGATTTCGGGTCCCGATAAGTGACCCGGAGATAAGAAGAAGCGTCTTTCCACGCTTCGCACCGTTCTCTCGATATTTCGCCGAGGAGGGACGGCTTTTCCTTCCCTCCATTCTCGTTCAACAGTACCTGGGGATGACCATCCATCCTCATTTCTCCGCGACGGGAAATGTCCTGATCCATATTGTGATGCGAATGAGTTTTTCTTTTGGACTCGTATTATATCAAAAATCATCTCTTTTCGATATCTTTCGTAACATGACTTTCCAAAAATACCTAAAACCCTCTTCTCTGAGAGAAAGAAGGTGGCGGAACCGCAGGTGAATTCGATCCGAGCTTTGATCACGCGAAGCGGGAGCAGAGCGAGGACGAAAATCCTGCGTCCCGCGAAGCGGGAACGGTGTGAGAACAAAGATTCTGCGTACCCGCGAAGCGGGACCCCACACCAGAACACCCTCTTCTGAGAGAAAGAAGGTGGCGGAACCGACGAGACTTGAACTCGCGACCTCCGCAGTGACAGTGCGGCGTTCTAACCAACTGAACTACGGTTCCTTAGGTGCTCGAAAGCCGACAAATTGTAAATGGTTTTTCGGCGTCCCGCAAGTTTTTTTCTTGATGGAAATGGAGTACTCTATCCTTCGATGAAAATGGAAAAAGATTTTTCTCTGGCGAAGCTCACGACATTCAGGATCGGCGGATCGGCTGATATGTTTTGTGAAGTTGCGACAAAAGAAGATCTCCTCTCCGCCATTCGCCAAGGGCAGGAGAAGGGGGAAAGGATCCTCATCCTCGGAGGAGGATCGAATATCCTTTTTTCTGACGCGGGGTATCGGGGGATCGTCATCAGGATCCGGAACACTTCTCTCTCATTTGAGGGGGATTTCTGTACAGCGGGATCGGGGGTCCTCATCTCCACACTCGTGCAGACGGCGAAGAAAGAAGGCCTTGATCTCTCATCATTCCTCGCCCTCCCAGGGACCATCGGCGGAGCAGTCTCGGGAAACGCGGGCACTCCGACATGGGACACGTCACAGTATCTTGAGGAAGCGGAGATCTTTGATCTCGAAGCGCATGGTTTTAAAACGGTAAAAAAAGAATGGTTCGAGTTTTCCTATCGAAATTCCCGGATCCTGCGAGATCGGAGAATCATCATCTGGAGCATTCGATTACAAGCACCGAGAGCGGAGTCCTCGGTCATCCAGGAAGGATGTAAAAAGATGCTCCTCATGCGCAAGGAGAAGCAACCCCCGGGGCTTTCCGCGGGATCGTTTTTTAAAAACCTTCCGGTGTCCCCTTCTCTCCCCTATCCAAAAAATACCGCCGGATGGATGATCGATTCGATCGGAGGGAAAGGTATGAGTGTGGGGAGCGCTCAGGTCTCTGAGAAACATGCGAATTTCCTCATGAACAACGATGGAAAGGCGACACAGAAAGACGTCATCGGCCTTGCGGAAAAAGTCGCTCTCAAAGTCTATGAGAAGTATGGAGTGAAACTCGAACCCGAGGTAAAAATCCTTGATGAGTCCGGCGATATCATCCCGCTTGAAATTTGATGTCGTTCCTGGAAACAGCTCTCGGGAGAGAGTTCTTCACTCTTCCTTCCATGATCCTCCCGAAGCCGAGTGGAAAAGAATCAAAAGTGAGGAGCACTTCTCCATCGCCTGTTCGTTCTTTCAGGGGGATGTCTTTCGCAGAGAAATATCCCTCCGCTTCTTCAGACGAGAGAGAGAGACAGTTTTTTGAAAAATGACTCCCGAAATTCTGGGCCATTTCATGAGAAGACCGGATCCCCTTTTCATGGATCTCGCAGATCGTGATCCCGATGCGGTCAAAAGCGATCCGCCCCAGGAGTGATCTGAAATCCTCAGGAAAGAGCCAGACTTCATTTCCTCTTTCCCACAATCTTTCTCCGAAGGAAGAGAGGTCGAATCCGAAGTGATCAAAGTAATAATCAGCCACGCGTTCTCTCCGGGACCGGGGAACTGGAGTAAAAGGAAATCTCTTTTCGTTTTTGTGCGTTTCCGTTCTCTGTTGTTTTTGAATGATTTTTTTGCGGATTTTTGCTACAAAAAATCCCTCGGAATCAAAGAGATGCGGCCAGATCCGGAGGAATCCGTCTTCCGTTAATGCGCTTTCACACTTTGGAAAAAGCGCATGGAGAGGAACGAATTCAACGATCTCCGGATATGTTTCCCGCAGCGAATGCATGACTTCTTCATTCTCTTCTGAAGAGAGCGTGCAGGTGGAATACACGAGCGTTCCTCCGGGCTTGAGCGCTTCAAATGCAGAACGAATGAGCTTCTTCTGGATCCGCGCAGCAGCGAGGATCTTCTTCTCGCTCCAGTATTGAAGCGCGGTCCGGTCTTTCCTGAATGTCCCTTCGGCCGTACACGGGGCATCGAGGAGAATGGCGTCAAAAGCCTCGAAAAAACGTTCCCCGATATGTTCTCCTGAGGAATGGCAGAGAACGGTGTTTCTGATCCCGAGCCTTTCGATATTGGAATAGAGCCCTTTCATCCGGCTTCCGGAGAGTTCGTTGGCGATGATGACCCCTCTGTTTCCCATGATCGCTGCCATTTGAGTCGTTTTTGATCCCGGGGCTGCGGCGACATCGAGAACAGAATGTATTCCTGTTTCCCGGTGAAAAAGCGCTCTCGGCGGGAGCATCGAACTTGCTTCCTGAATATAGAAGAGCCCCATCATGTGATCCCCAGTTTTTCCGAGAGGGATCTCTTCCCTTTCTTTCTCCTCACGGTCGATCCAGAAGCCTTCAGAACACCAGGGGATGGGGGTCAATATCCAGTTTTTTATCCTGACTCTTTCGAGAAACGAGGGGACAGAAATTTTGAGCGTATTCACCCGGATGCTTTTCCTGAGAGGGGTTATACACGCTGAGAGAAACGCTTCATGTTCATCATCATGAAGCATGTCGAGAGTCCTCTCGAGAAACGCCTGGGGAAGATTCTGGCTGTTTTTCACCGGACGGTATTCTACCTTCGGAGCAAGGATTTGTCTCATGAAAATTGGTTTGACAAGAAAAAGAAAGACTTTATGATGGAGTCGTTTTTCGAGCCCTCATGATGTCTCTCCTCGAATCAGAATGTCTTGAATGCGGCAACGTGATCGAACTCCCCGAGGATGTCCACGAGGGTGATCTTGTCACCTGTGAAGAATGCGGCATGGAGCTTGAGGTCTCGGCGATCAACGATGATCATGTGATTTTTGACCTTGCGCCAGAGGAAGAAGAGGATGACGACTTGGATGACGAAGAGATCTAGTCTTCGCTGAAGCTCCGGAAAAGTGTATCGAAAACGAGCCGTGCGTCTTTTTTGTCGACGTAGAGGATGAGTTCGGTAAACGTCGATGAGAGTTCGACGATATTGATTCCCTGGAGAGTCACCTGTTCAATGACCGCGAAGATAAGTCCCGGTGTCTCGGCATATTTTTCGCTGAACGTTATCCCCACGGAGGCGACTGAGAAATTTTCACTTTTCGGTACATCGGGGATGTGCTTTTTTACGAGATCCCGGCATCCTTCTTCGAGGATGACCGTGATCTCGTTCCCCCCCTCCGTGACCGTGATGAATCGTCCGTCTGATTGAACTCTGTTTAAAATTTTCTCGATCCCGCGGTGCACGCCTGGATTCTTATAGAAGGTGAGCACCATGAGGTCAGAGAATATGACGACATTCTTGAATTTGAAGTTCTTCGGGAGGGGGATTATTTTTTCCCGTCTCCTCGTCATCCGTGAAAGGTTCATGAGGATCGCTGCATTCGAGACCGAATTTTGAACGCGCCCCTCGATGAGGGGACGAAGGAAACCGGCGAGACGGGTGAGGTTGAAGAGGCGATGGGAAAATCCAAACTGGAGGTATGGATTTGTTTCGAGGGCTTCTCCGATCGCATCGGATATTTTCTTCATAATGTTATGTTCATAACAGAAAGATATATTTCTATCCACTTTTATAATTAAATTTTTCCTTTCTGTAAAGGTGAGATACAACAAGCACACGATTTTTTATCATTTCTCAATATGCTTCGGGAATTACCACCGCCGCCGTCAAACGGAGTCCAATGCTATGAGTATCACCCGCTTGAAGAACGGCCGGCTGAGCGTCCGCTTAATGTCCTCTTTGTCACGTCCATCCGGGATGTCGGGAGAGAAGACCGGAATGGGTCTGTCATCGACACTCCCCAGGGAAAGGTCAAAATGCCGGGCCTCATCGAGACCGTGACCCATATGATCAATGAAAAATCAGGCGATCTCGGGAGATGGATGCGCACGGTCGGGATCGTCACGGATGATGATCCCCGGGATAACCTCGACGGCTATCCGGGGACTCCGATACCAGGACGCCCCTGGATCCATGATCTTGACCTCCGGAATGACCGCGGGGAACTTCTTTCTTCTCTCACTGTGAACATCCCCTCTCATTTTCGGAAGATCCCCGGAAACCGCTTCCCGGAGGAAAAAGCGGAAGCAAAAGCCGATTTTGAAAATGAGGTCCACCGTATGATGGATGAGTCCGGTGCAGATATCATCGTTTCCGACCATCTCATCATGAGGATCGACAACCTCATCCGGGATGCCCATGGCCAGTTCGGGAGGATCCTCAATATCCATCCGGCGGTGACGAGGGGAGATTATCCCATGAAACTCAGAGGACTCACTCCGACGCGCGACGCGATCGACCGCGCAAATGGATTTCGCCGGGTGAACGGACACGGCGAACAAGTAGCGGTCACTCCTCATTCACGGACCGGGGCAACTCTTCATCTCGTTGATGAGACGATCGATGCGGGAGCAGTGATCGCGGATTCCGAACCGACCATCGTCCATGGGGACGACGACCCCCAGGTTCTCCGCCACCGGAATTATCTTGCCGCGAAGATCCCCGTTTTTGTCGCGGGAATACGCCATTACGTGGAAAATCTGTTTCCATATCTTGATGAACTCGATCTGAGAAATGCTCCTCCTCCTTCGGGAGCAGAGGTCATCCCTTTTCCCATCCTTTCATTCCGTGAAAATGGTATACCCGTACGATTACCTCAGCGAAGCCACAGAAGTATTCCCGCTCTTCAGGGATCAGCTCAAAGGGCGTCCCTATCTTTTTGATTTTTCTTCCCGGAATCAGAAGACAGGGGAAATGGATACTTCTCACTTTGAAGAATTTCAGGAACTCGTTTTTTCGGAATTGAAATCAAGCGGATGGAGTTGGGGTATCGGGAAGTATCTCGAGGAGCGATCTCTTCTTCTGAGGAATTATCCCCAGATCGTTTCAGAAGGAAGGATCTACCATCTCGGTCTCGATATCATCGTCCCGAAAGGATATAAGCTCCACGCACCGATTTCGGGAGTCGTCCATCTCACGGGAAAAGAAGAAGGGACCGGGAATTACGGAGGATATGTTGTCTTGAAACATGAAGGGGCAGATGGGTTCTTCTATTCATTTTACGGACACCTCAACTCTCATCATATGGTGAATGAGGGACACATCGTGAAACAAGGAGAATCATTTGCGGAAATCGGAGACGGAGAAGACAGCGGAGGATGGTTCACGCACACCCATCTCCAAGTCATCACGGAAAAAGCCGAGCGCATGGGAAGGATGTTCCACGGATACGCGTCCGAAAAGGACCTCCGGGAGATCGAGTCCCTTTTTCCGAATCCCGGGTTTCTCTTCAGATATTAAGAATTTGGAAGTAGGAATTAGGAAGTAGGGAGATTTTTTTCTATTTCCTACTTCTCAATACCTACTTCCTAATTCTTCCTTTTTCATGGTCGGGGCGACTGGACTCGAACCAGCGACCACATGCACCCCATGCATGCATTCTAGCCATCTGAACTACGCCCCGACGATTTCAAGCGCTCATATTGTAATGAAATAATGGATTTATGCAAGAATCTGGCATTGAGGAATATATGAGTGGAAAAGCGGGTTAGCGGCTAAGCAGTTCTTTCATGCTTTCATTTTCTGTTTTTGTTCTTTGTGTTTCCCTCCTCCTCGACGCCTCTTCTTGTGAGTTTGGTTTTGTGTTATAATAATCTGGTATTCCTTGTTAGACCACCGTATGAAACTGAAGATAGGAATCCAGGGAGACAGAGGGAGCACGAATGAGAAGGCATGCAGATTCTTTGCGGAAAAGCATCGATGGGAAAAATTCGCCATAGAATATCTCATCACTTCCGAAGGAGTACTTTCTTCGCTGGATGAGGGTGAAATCGATTTCGGCACGATCGCCTGGAGATCCTCGAGATCCGGCCTCGTTGCAGAAACGCAGGAAGCGGTTCAGAGATTTCAATTTCATAAAATCGATGAGGTCACCCTTCCTCTCGATCATGCCCTCTTAAGAAACGGGAAGATCGACGAGAAAGAGACAATTCAGATATTTTCACATCCTCACGGCCTCAAAGAGCATTGGCCATTCCTGAAGCATCGTTTTCCATTGCTCTCCATCCATGCAGAGATCGACACTGCGGTCGCCGCGAAAAAACTTGCCGATGGGGAATACCCACGGAATTCGCTCGTCATCGCTCCAATCGATTGCGCTTCCCTCTATGATTTAGATATATTTCTCGCGGACATCCCGACAAATGCGGGATACGAAATCACCATATACCTCATCGAACCTCATCAGAAGAAAAGCCTATGGACCCGAAAACTCTTTTAAAATTTCTCTTTGAACTCGGCAATCTCCGGAGGATCAAGCATGAAGGGTGGCGTGTTGCAGGCGTTGATGAGCCGGAGAGTGTCGCCGATCATTCCCTGCGGGCGGCTCAGATCGGGTATTTCCTCGCGAAGATGGAAAATTATCCTGATCCGAATGTCATTGCGACCATGCTCATTTTTCATGATATCGGAGAGTGCAGGATCGGCGATCTCCATAAAATCGCAAGAAGGTATATTGAAACGACCAATGAGGATCACGCCGTAAAAGAGCAACTCGAGCCTTTTGGAGAAACCGGTGATGAGATCTTCTCCCTCTGGTCCGAAGTAGAAAGCAGGTCTTCTGATGCCGGGGTCATAGCGAAGGATGCGGATCTCCTCGAACAGGCACTGAGCGCGAAGGAATACCTGGAAAAAGGGTATGCAGCGGCATCCGACTGGATCACGAACATCAAGACCTTGGTGAAGACAGATTCCGCGAGGATGCTTCTCGGAGTACTTTTCGAAGTCCGTTCCTATGATTGGATGCACGGCTTGAAAAAATTGTAACCTGATACGTCCATTTTTTCCTGACTCGCAAATAATCAGTGTCCACCTGCTCATTTGGGTCATTGAGAGTGATCGTTATTTCGGTCAAAGACGCTTGTTTCTCCATTGACATTAGGAATATACTATAGTTATGAGATAATAACTGTCCTATGCCACTTTCCGCTGACAGCAGGAACGATACCGCTGAGCGCATGGAAAAATGCAAAAAATGGCTTGCGTTTCTTCTTTTTGTAAACCGCGAAACGAAAAACCAGGATTATCTCTTTGATTTTTTCTTTGAAGAATTTACAAAATCCCCGAAGACATTTTACATGTTTCTTCTCTTTTTGCAGAACGAAATACGGTCAGCTCAAAGACTGAAACACGAGAGACGGGAGATGGCGAAGATGTACCTCCGCATTCTTCTGCCACTGACAGAGCGCTTCGGATTTTTTGAAGAAAGGGATGTTCTCAACGACCTTTCCTTCATGCTCGTAAATCCGAAAATGTACCATCTCATCAATAAAGAACTATTGAACTACAAAAAACGATCTCGTCGGGTAATTGAAGATATTCAGTCAAGGCTTATGCAAACTCTCAGCAATGCCAAGTACAAATGCGATATTTCCGGAAGGTATAAAAACGTTTATAGCATTTATCGGAAAACACTGAAATATAAAACGGAGGACATATCGAGCCTGAAGGACATTTTTGCTTTTCGCATCATCATTCACAAGAATTCCATCGATGCGTGCTATCGGGTTCTTAACATGCTTCACGATCGATTCGTACCTGTCCCGAAAATGTTCAAGGACTACATTACTATACCGAAAATCAACGGGTACCAAAGTCTGCACACGGGCCTCAACAATATTATCCCCGACCTCGACATACCTGCGGAAATACAGATTAGGACTCAGGTGATGAATGATTTCGCTGAGAAAGGGCTTGCTGCTCATTGGGTATACACCAAAGAAAAGAAATCTCAGCTTTTGAACGCCAAGGAAAAAACACTTATGCAATATCTCACTTTTTTCCCCTACTCTCCGCTGGACAAGGAATACACCTACTTCTTTACCTTCAACGGGGACATCTGTCGGCTGCAGAAGGGATCTACCATACTAGATTTTGCGTATTCGATCCATTCCGATTTCGGGAGTCGGACTGTTTCCGCTCTCGTCAACGGGAAACAAAAAGACCTCTCCTATGAAATAGGGGAAGGTGATATAATTGAGCTCATACAGGGCAAAAAAACCGTCGTGAACGAACAATGGCTGAGCATAACCAAGAATACATCAACAAGAAAGAAAATTAGGGCTTTTCTCAGAAAACATTCTCCCATGCTTTTTCGCTCATGAATGACAACTCCACACACATCAGCACTCTCATTCAGAAACTGCATCGATCAGATGGATTATGCGGCCTGGATTATCTCGCCAAAAGGAGCAATTCTTCACGCGAACGAATCTTTCTGCAGCGTCGTTCGACTTCCGTTGGAAAAAATTCTCTCCCTGACGCCAGGAGACATCTTCAGGGAAACAGCAAGTGACAAGTGGATTCCTGTTTTTCCGAAACAAACAAAAACCGCTGCATCCCCCTTTTATGAGGGATTTCTTGGCACTCGGGAAGAATCCTCAATACCCGTTTTTCATGCAACCATATATCTCCCTGAAAAAACCGGTGTCATGGGAATATTTTTGGACACTCGGGAAATCATGAAGCAAGAATCGATATATCAGAAGCTCATCGAACATATGAATGAAGGTGTGTGGATGTGCGACAAGAATGACTGCACCACCTATGCAAATCCGAAATTCTGTGAAATGCTGGAGTATTCCCTTCCAGAACTGAAGACCATGAAGGAATACGAGCTTTGGGACAAAGAAACTGCCAACAGGGTGAAGTATATCAATACCGTTATCCGTCCGAAGGGAATTAGCTCATCGTACGAAGGAACATTTATTTCCAAGAGCGGGAAGAAAATACCGGTGCTCCTCAGTGGAACTCCTCTCCCAAACGGTGAAGGGACCATGGGAATGGTGACAAATCTTTCGGACATGAAAAAACAGGAGACCCTTTACCGGAAGCTCGTTGAGCATATGAATGAAGGAGTATGGATGTGCGATAAAAAAGATTACACTATTTACGCAAATCCAAAATTCTGCGAAATGGTGGAGTATTCCCTGGAGGAACTGAAAACTATTGTGGAATACGATCTTTGGGATGAGAAATCAGCAGAATATGTCCGATGGATTAATAAAAATGTGAGAAAGGAAGGCCAGAGTACAGCATATGAAGGCACTCTCATATCAAAGAGGGGAAAGAGAATACCAGTGCTCCTCAGTGGAACCCCTCTCCCCAACGGAGAGGGAACCATGGGAATGGTGACTGATCTCCGCGAACTCAAGAAAAAAGAATCCATGTACAAGACGCTCATTGAGAATCTCAATGAGCCGATATGCCTCAATGATAAGAACGAAAAAGTAGTGTATGCGAATCCAAAATTCTGTGAAATCATGGGCTGCGCGGCTGATGAAATTGTCGGAAAGTCTGAATATCAGTTTTGGGACGAAGAGACCCATAAAAAAGTCCACCAGGTGAACATGAATGAGCGGAAGCAGGGAATTTCATCACATTACGAGGGGAATCTCATCACGAAAACAAGTGAATGCATTCCTGTTCTGGTGAGCGGATCTCCGCTTCCGGATGGAGGGACCCTGGGAGTTTTTACAGACCTCCGAGTACTGAAACAAAAACAAGAAACGGAACAAATTCTGAGCAAAGCTCTTCAATATACAACCGATGCAATTATCGTCTTCAGCTCGCACGGTATTATCAAACTCTGGAACAGGGGAGCAAAAATTATTTTCGGGTACAAGAAAGAGGAAATTGAAGGATTTTCTATCGATAAGCTCTTCCCGAAGGAAAGCGAACGGGATCAGATTCTCCATCCGAAAGTGTTGAGAAACTTTGAAGTCAGCGGACAGCACAAAAACAAGAATCTTCTCACCATATCTGCAACGCTTACCCCCATTGAGAACAGTGAAGATGGTGAAAAGTCATCATATGCGCTTCTTATTGCGAGAGACATTTCTCAGAAGACAAAACTGGAGGAAGAAATGACGCTGAAATATCAAAAAATCAAGGAAGCCTACAATCAGTTCGGAATTGTTCGACGACAACTGGATTATGTGTTTGAACTTTTGGATACTTTCCGGGAAAGCCAGGACATCAAGACTGTTTCCGATTTTATTGTGAGTTCGATTATCATGCTCACAAAAGCCGATGCCTGCATTCTTCGCTATTACAATCCGAAACTGAACCGTCTTGAACTCGGGTCTTATATTGGAGTAACCCACGACTGGAAGGGAAACGCAACGATATCGTACGAAAACAGCCTCCTCGAAAAAGCATTTACCTCGGGAATGCCATTGAAAATTATTGATATCATGAAGGAGCCAAAATACAAATCGACGCATCTCGCAAAGAAAAATAATCTTTCCTCGCTTCTCCTGATCCCATTGAAATACAAGTCACAGCTCGTCGGTGGAATTTGGCTCTACGCAAGGCCCGACAAAAAGTTGGAAATTTTTGATAACGAGTTTATAGAGAAATATGCACAACTCATCGAAATTGTCGTTGGAAGCATCCTGAAAAAGAATTAAAGGATCCCCGGGTCACACGCAAATTTCTGAAATGAGGTAAGACAGAAGAGTAATTTTCTTTATTCCAATAGGACAAATTGAGAAACAGATAATAGGGATTGTGCCTCCTGAGTTGCCCCTTTTTGTTTGTTGCTCATGATTTCCTTACTCCAGCCCTGAGCACTAATGCTTTTTCCTGAATCATTCAATGCCAAAATCAGAGGATTCCGCGCTCTTGTTCGTGGTATTACTGATAAGAAATTCTTCCTCTTTCGTATCTCAAAAATTTATGCTGAGAACTTTTTTTTGAGAAATTTGCGTATGATCCAGATCCCCCGCTCTGCTCCCTAAGGACTCTTGCGCATATGATTGACAAATGGTTTTTTTGTGCTATTATCTGTCGCACACTATTTTTGAAGTAGCATTCCTTTCCAATTTAATCTGCTCTCCTGCCGTGCCATACCGGATGAGTGAACGGAATGTTAATAATCTCCAGAATCGGTGGCATTATCATTGATTTTTTTATTCACAGCACCTATGGTGGCAATAGAATCTAGGATACATTGTTCTTTCCAAACACGCTGAACCATGGTATTTTCACTCCTCTCGAGCAGACGCAATTATTAAATCAATGACCAGAAAACGAGCATCATCGGAAGGCAGCAGAAGAGAACGCATGAGAAGAAGCCCACAAACTCCGACACGCCTCCGAGATTTGTGTCCGGGTTCGAATGCCATAATCAGAAATATTTCCAATGCTACGCGGAGAAAAGGGAGAGATAGTTTCCCATTTCTTGCCCCCGAAAAGGAGAAAGGGAGTTCCCGAAGAAAACCGACAAATCCAAGGGCCATCATTGACGCATCTCACAGCGGCATGAAGCAAGCACTAGGGAACGCTGCCCCTGCTGGGAATTCACCTGAAGAACCGGCTCAGCCGGCCGCAGAACTCGATAATACGACCACAGGAGATGCATCAGAAATTTTTCCACCACAAATGTGTCCCAGATGGCCCCGGAGATCTATTCAGCGCGGTTCACCGGAGTCAAAAACCCAGATTACACTCCATCACGAGCAATTGGACGGACTTCTCGAAATCGTAAGGAATCGCGAAACGGACATGAAGCTTCTTCTCGACGGATATATTGCTTCGTTGACAGAACTTTTTCGGAAAACAACCGAAAGCACATTCCCAGTGGATTTAGAGACATTGGCTGATCTCAGTACATTCAAGGAACTTTTCTATGAGAGACTTGATGCGGCAGAACGGGATGTTCTCATTCTTAATAACCTGAATCAAGAACAACTCCGGAATCTTCTCGTGGATCTTCACAGTGAAATCTCCGTGTTGCTGAGGCTTGAGAGGGTAAAAATTGCGGAACGGAAAGCTGGAAACTATATTCCTGCTTCTTCTCCGCTTTTTTTCTATCTCAGTCTCTGCGGACATCTTTCGAAAAAATATGAGGAAGCATATCCGGAAGACACAGAAAGCCGATTCCGCGAAGGAGTAAGAATATTCTGGGCAGATGCCGCAAGAATGCATGACGAATTGTGCGCGATTGATGCTGCTGCCATTCTTGAGGAAAGAATTAAAAACCTGATCGGGAACGGACCACACACGCTTGTTGAGATTGGAGCTCGAGAGGGAGTGTTTCTCCGCACTCTGTCCGAATTGATCCATATGGACTGCCGATATTTTGCTTTTGACAAAAGAGTGCCTGAACAGACCACAGAACCCGATTCTCAACGAGAAGTAACTCACGAGGATCGTGGAGATACGTCAGCAATCGAAGTCCGCCACGGTGACATCGAAGATTTTCAGGAGATCCTACAGCAGATCCCTGAGGCGCAGAGACCTCCGACAATCTTCGTCCTCCGGAGCATATGTAATAAATATCCTCCCGAAACACTGCGGGAAAAAATCATCAGACCTGTTTATGAATCACTCCCGGAAAATGGCATTCTGATCATGATCGGAAGGTTGTGGAAGCCGGCCACGCGCGAAGAAGCACAAACAAGGGTGTTTCAGATGAGGACACGAAAAGAAACTGATGACAATCCTCAGTCAGGAACATACAACATGTGGAATCATTCGGCAATACAGGAAGGATTTCAGCTCATAAAAATTATGAGCATGCCGTCTAATCACCAGTCCCCACGAAACGGAGCACGCCATTTTCTTGGTATATGGCAAAAACAGATCCCCGATTCACGGGTGAGTATTAAAGAGAGAACGGGAGGAAAATAAATACCCATATGATATGAAATCGCAACCATGAGCGCTCAAGATGTGGGATTTCTCGGTTCTCATGAAGAGACTCTGGTGCTCTGTCGCAAATGTCGTCTTTGATTTGCTGACATAAAGAACAAAGGTAATGGGAGTATGGTGTATGAGAAATGACGGATCTTCTCACTTTTCAGCTGTTTTCGATCGCTTTAAAAAACATTTTTTTGTCGGTTTATGAATTTCTACCCCGAAGATACCGTAATATTGTTGACAAACACCGCAAAAATGTTATATTGGCGACCTTTGAAATACAATTCCCGTCATGGGCCACCCTGATGATCCCACAGTAAAACAGTCCCGTAAAAAGCCGGATGATCTTTGCACTCGTGACCATGCGACGTGTGAATATGGAGATGCCCGATTGGGGGCAATTGCTTCTATAACAGCAAGCGTGAGGGATCCCACAGCTTACCAGCTGTTGCACCGACTTCATATCGCAAGAGAGGGAGAACCGTTCACGAATACAGGCAGCGAAAAATTGTACCAGAGAGTGCAGGGAGCGATTCGGGATATGAGACAGTCTCAATCTTCTGCATCCACTTACCTAACCTTCTCTGCCCTCGTTTCTGAACTGTTCAGCGACGAGAACCTTCATGACATGGAACTCCGGCACAATCCCGATCCAAAACTCCTCAGTATTCTCGGAGACGCATTCTCTCTCTTTGACGAAAAATGCAGTTTCTGTGGCATGAGCACGGTAGCGCTTGAATATGACCAGCTCAACAGATGGTTTCTCTTCAATAAAATCGTAAACCAAGATCGTCATCACATCCGGCCGACAAGCACATCAAAATTCGAAAAACATACTCCCCAAAGAGATGAAATACGGCCTACCGTACTGGTTTCCATACTCCTGGAACTTTACGAGCGGGTGGCAAAATATCAGAATTCATGTATCCCGAGTGACTCTCCAAAGCGGAAAGTCCCGTTCGGGGAACCTCTCCATTTGATTCGGCAGATGTGGAAAGAACTCATCTACTTGCATGCACTTCAGTTGTCTCTCACTGCAGCGCCAATCCTGAGAGAATATGCGTTCCCGGATTGTAAGCGTGACATGATTCATGCATCTCATGAATTCACGGTAGTGGAAGTCGGAGCAGAAACAGGTGATCTCATTACCAATATTGTTCGGATTCTCAAAAATAGCATTGAACTCGTCTCATATCTCCTTCAGTTTCCTTCTGATGATCCGAAAATCAACACTATTGTTCGTGAGATATTCGGAATGCGAGTCTCCGGATACGCTTTTGATGTTGTCCCATTAGAGCCGCTGGAGTCTCTTTTCGGTGATATTCTTTATGCAGAAACTCACACTCCAAGAAGACAGAAGTCCATCACGGTTCAGCCGGGAGATATTCGGAATCTTCCTGGCATTGTCCAAAAAATACCGGAAGGGGAACCCGTTGATGTTTTTCTCTTTTCCAATGTTTGTCATAAGGTTACCCTAGAAGATCTCCATGAAATTCTCAGAAATGCTTATGAGCTTCTTCCGTCATTAGGAAGACTTGTTGTTATCGCGCCATTCTGGAGTGCGACTGATGCTTCCCGGCATGCGCAGCAGTGGTATATGGAATTGGATCATTCTGAACACAAAGAATCAATTATACCAATTGAAACCTGGGAAACCATTACCGATGAAGCTGGATTTCGACTCATAAAAATTAAAGATATTGGATATCAAGGGTCAGTTCGTGATGGATTTGCCCACTTTATCGGAATCTGGGAAAAGGATCCTTCCCATGAATCAAAAATCGACGTCGAATGACAGGAACCCGAATTTATTCCTATTCGATCATCCCGAGTCTTGCTTCGATCTCTTTGTCGACGAATTCCCGCTTCCTTCCATATTTCATTCGGGAATATTCCTTGATGATCTCCGCGACTTTCAAATTTTGCCCGGTCTGATCCCAGATCGTCCCCATGGAAAACGGACGCGACGGGGCGTTATTGATATTGAGTTTCACGTACGCCTTATAATTCGCAAGCCCGAGAATGTCCTGATCTGAGAGCGTGGGAGCATATTCTTTCGCGAAATATTCGGCATCCTCCGCTCCGACTTTGAAGGTGATCATGGTCCCGACGTTCCCGAACACCGCGTCCTTCACTTTCGATTGTTTCTCGTAATTATGGGTCTCAGCAAGCTGGGCGATGTATTGATGCGCCATGATGAGCGCGAGGTGATATTTGCGCGCCTCCGAGAGGATGTCGGCAAACGCGTCCGTGGCGAAGTTTTGGAATTCATCCACAAAAAGATAAAAATCCTTTCGTTCGCTCTCCCGGATATCAGCTCTGCTCATCGCCGCCATGGATATCTTGTTGACAAAAATAAGACCGAGGAGCTGGGCATTGATGTCCCCGATCTTCCCTTTTGAGAGATTGACGAGAAGGATCTTCCCCTCATCCATGATCTTCCGGACATTGAATGCGGACTTCGGCTGTCCGATGATGTTCCGCATGGTCGTATTCGTGACAAAGGGGCCGAATTTTGATGAAAAATACGGGATCATTTCTTCTTTCTCACGCGCCCCCGTTTTTGCCATCTCATTTTCCCAGAACTGGCGGACGACGGTGTTCTTGCATTTCGAGACTTTGTATTTCTGAAATTCGTCATCCACAAAAAGACGCGGTATGTCGATGAGAGTAGCGCCCTCCTCTTCGTCATCCATGAGCGTGAGACAACCGTTCCGGAAATAATGCTGGATCCGGGGGCCGAATATTTCATTTCCGAATAGCTTCAGGAATATCTGCATGGCATCAAGCGATGCTCTGTCCTTCTCTTCAGGAGAATTCGCTTCAAGGAGATTGAGGCCCATCGGACGCTCGATGTCGGAGGGGTTGAATACAATGACGTCCCTTGCCCTCTCTTTTGGAATATATTCCAGGACCTCTTCTACGAGATCCCCGTGAGGATCGACAATGCAGAACCCGTTCCCCTTCTGTGCATCCTGGCGCGCCATAAATGAAAGGAGCGCGGATTTACCGGAACCGGATTTACCGATGATATACATGTGGCGCGACCGGTCTTCTTCAGCGATAAACACCTTTGTCTTCTGTCCGCGATAATCGTTCTCCCCGAGGAGTATCCCGCTTCTCGGGAGATCCGGAGGCGGTGCCACGATTTTGTATTTCAGCCATTTGATGATCGCCGCGAGATTATATTTTGCGTCCGGAAAATGGTAGATCGTCGCGAGTTCATCCGGAACGAGGAGGGAGCTCTTTCCCATGTAGAACTTCCCGAGCCTCCGTTTGAACCCATGGTACATGAGCGGCGCATTGATGACATTCGCCGGAAAGATGCGGCGGTTCTGAAACCAGTTGTTATAGGAATCCTTGAACACCGAAAACGCGACGACCAGGTTGTTGAGGATGTCCTCCACTCTTGAATCGGTCTTTGAGCAGGCCATGACGCGGATCGTCGTGGCAAATCCGGGCTGCCCTGCTTTCATCCCCATCCGCTTGATCGCCTCCTCCCTCGGCTGGATCATCCGGATGTAGTGATCGCCGTCGCTTGCTCCGGGGGCAGATGTCGAGGAGATGGTCTTATCGCCGCCCGGGATGAAGAGCGAGAGGAGGAAAGTGAGGACGGCTCCGAGGATCGGGATGTCGGAGAGAAAAGGGATCTTCCAGCGCTTCGTGCGTTTGAAAAGATCATCCGCGTCCTTCTCCGCATCTTTCCTCCATTTTTCATTGCTGATGGGATTGATGATCATCTGTATGACGGCAGTCTCATCTTCCTCGATTTTCGAAAATACGTTCGAGATGTCGTTGAGCGGATCTTCTTCGATTTCACGATACATGAGGATCGGCATGTATTCGTTGTTCACGAGATGCATATAGAACCCGTTGTGTTTATATCCGTCTCTCTTAAATTCGTAATCTGCAACCGGCTCGACATTCGCACTCGGATAGAATGTGGTGATCTGTTTCTCGATGATGCTCTGGAAATACTCGTCACAGACAACAAAGAAACAGAGCTCCTTGTTCCTCATGACAATTTCAAACGAGACTTTTTCAAAATCCCAGATCCAGGACTTTATCGCGTGCCAGAGGTTGAGATCGGTGAGTTCCGTGAGCGCGCGGTAGAGCTGGGCCATGATCCCGATTTTCTCCTTAAAGTCCTTTTCCACCTTTTTTTCATAATCGATCTTCGCGTCCGACCGGTTCACGCTCACCTGGAGGTACACGAGGTCTTCGACTTTCCGCTCATGATACCACCAGCGCATCATGTAAATCCCTCCGATGATCTCTAAGTATATCCAGAGGATATCGATGATGAGTTCCACCGGGTCTCTCTTGATGAACTCCCAGTACGAAAAGAAATCCGCATTCTCGCTTGTCCACTTCAAAAGACTGATTCCGACGATGAGGACGGAGATAAAGAAAAACCGGAACTTGAGGATGGTGTTCAATTTCATGCGTTATTTTTTCGGTGACCGGTCAAAAAGGAGCGCTTTCTGCGAAAACTCGCGCTTCTGATCCATGAGCTGAAAAAGAAATATCGTCCCGACCCCGAAGAAAAGGAAAGAAATGATCGGCATCACTCGTTCGTCGATCTCAGTGCCGAAGAGCACCACTCGCTTGAGTCCGACGAGAGAGAAAATATCTCCGATCGTGGGATCCATCTTCAGTATCGTGAAAAAAAGTCCGTAGAAGAACACCGATATGATGGTCCCTTCCATGACCTTCATGGTCCGGAATGCAAATATCTTGTATCGGGTGAGCCGGTCCTTATGCGCTTCTTTCAGCTTTTCGGTCGCGAATATCGACACGCCGTAGAAATACCCGAATATCCCCGAACAGAAGAGATGGATCGGGAGGATGAAGAACACATTCTCGAGGATGTCTTTCAGGATCTTTATCGGTCCCGTAATGTCAGGATTCGCCCCGATGAAGAGGAGGTGGAAGTGAAAGATATTCCGGTAAAACGTGAACCATAGGGCTGTGGCGAATGAGAGGTCCATGACATCATCGATGGTCTGGAAATATTTTCCTCCGGTCATCCTCACAATGAAATTCTTCCCGTACTCGATGAGCATCCCCATGATCATGTAGCTCACAAACACGAGGGCTCCGTGATCATTCTCTCCAAGGATCCCGTTTTCGATGATGGCTTCGAGTTTATGATGGAAGAGCGCGGCAAATCCCGCCGACAGAATAAAATTAAGGGCGAAGAAAAAGGTCATCCCCTTCCGGTGTTTCCTCTTTAAGATCGCCGACCAGAAAAATACCGGAAGGAAGCTCAGAACGATGGCCAGAATGATTGCGGGGAGATTCATGGATATTCTTGGGGAGGGGATGATGATCGAATCCTCTTATTATAACAGAGAACCGCTCGTTTTCCCAGGGAGAAAGGGTTTCGATTCGCTTTCCGGCGCACATTGTACCGAAATTGAAATGGAGTTCCTATAGAAAAGGAGAAAAGAAAGAGCGCAAAGAACAAAAGAAAAAAGATCATCAATACTCTGTTTCTCTTCATGTTTTCTGTTCCATCTTTTGTGTTTTCTGTTTTTTCTTTGTTCTTCTTCGAAAAATTGGATTGATGAAGTGCCTGAAATCGGGAAAAATGAAGTCCGTTTCTTCTTTCCTCACATGAAAGTAAAAATCACGAGACTTCCTCATGCCGAGGATCTCCCTCTCCCGAATTTCGAGACTGCCGGAGCTGTCGGTTTCGACTTCATCGCCGCGAAAGATATGGAGATCCCGGCTCGTGAGATCGCGAGGATACCGACGGGGCTTGTCATCGAGACTCCAAAAACCTATGCGCTCATCATCGCTCCCAGATCCTCGACTCCGAAGAAAAAAGGCCTTGATATGCCCCATTCCATCGGGATCATCGATCAGGATTATTGCGGACCGGCGGACGAGATCCTCATCCAGGTCCGGAATTTTACCGATGCGCCCGTGTCCATACATCGGGGGGAGAAGATTGCGCAGGGCCTCTTTGTACGGGTTGATACCGCTACATGGGAAGAGGTCAAGACGCATGAGATTGCTTCAGAGACGAGAGGTGGTTTCGGCAGCACGGGAGGATAAAAAAAGAGAAAAGCAAAAACACAAAAGAAAAAGCAAAGAGAATCATCATTCTTTTCTCTTTTGTGTTTTCTCTTTTGTGCTTTAAAATTTCAAAAAGAGATATCTTTACTTCTCTCATTTCTCTCCCGTTTTTGTATGGTTCGAAGGAGGAGGTCACGATGGACCACGGGCTCGAATAGTTCAAAGATCCTGTTTCCGAACCGGCTTCGGGTTCTTCTCCTCGTGGTCATCTCATTATTCGGAGTCATCTCCATCCGGCTCTTCTCCCTTCAGATCCTCCAGGGTGAAGCGTATGATCAAAAAATCCAGTCCCAGGTCACTGCGGCACAGGAGTTTCAGGCGGGACGGGGTGATATTCTCGTAAAAGACCAAAATACGGGGACTTATGTGAAACTCGCCATTAATACTTCACTCGATGAACTCCGTATTGATTCTGCCGAGATTCCGGACAAGGAAATGGTCGCCGATCTCATCACGCCCATCATTTTTCAGGAAGAAGAGTATCAGCTCTGTTTTGAGGATACAGAGAATTGTCCTGAGGAAAGTGTTGTCTTTTCCCCTCCGGTCCTGGATGAAGAAGGCACCGTAGTGAGGGAAGGCGTCCCGATTTTTCCGTCTTTTGAAGAAGCACTCGGAAAAAAAAGGGCGGAAATCCTCCGGAAGATCAGCAAGGACAACAGATACGTGCTCATCAAGCGACGGCTTGCTCCTGAGCAATCCGCAGCAATCAGAGAACTGAAGAATAGGTACGAGAGAGACCACAAACGCGACAGGTCCCGCCTTTATGCCGAGAAAAAAGATCCAAAACTTGCCGTCCCGGATTATTTCAAAGGCGTTATTCTGGAACCGCAGCCTATGAGGTATTACCCCGAGCATGATCTTGCTGCCCAGATCATCGGATTCGTGAATCACCAGGGAGTCGGTCAGTATGGGATCGAAGAAAAAATGAATTCTCTTCTTTCCGGACAGAAGGGAAAATCCACGGGAAAGACCGACACGGTCGGAAGGTCCATCGGTCTGTCTCTTGAGGATTTTCAGAAAGCAATCGACGGGAGCGATATTGTTCTCACTCTCGACCGGATCGTCCAGCAGAAAGTCGAGGAAGTCCTTTCAGAGGCCGTGGAGAAATTCGACGCGGATTCCGGTCAGATCATCATCATGGATCCAAAAACAGGATTTATCATCGCCATGGCGAACTATCCGACGTTCGATCCGAATCAGTTCGGGAATGTCTACATCGTCCGCCGGATGATCCCGGAAGATTTTAATCGGACCTATAAGACAACAGCGATCCTCAAGAAAAATCCTGAAGATCCGGAAGGCGAGCTTATCCCCGCGACTTTCGATGAATATCAGGAAGCATGGAAGCTCGGCTTCGATCCGGAATTCTATGTCTATGAAAACCGGACAGGTCCCGGAGCATATCTCAACAAAGCAGTCCAGGAGATCTACGAACCGGGATCCGTGTTCAAACCTCTCGTCATGGCCATCGCCATCGATAATAATGAAGTGAAGCCATCCACTACGTACAATGAAACGGGACCGATCGAGGTCGACGTCGGGGGAAAACTCGTCCCGATCCGGAACGCGGACAAACAGTATCTTCCGAATCAGACGATGACGAATGTCCTCGAAAGATCAGCGAACCTCGGGATGGTCTTTGTTGCGAGAAAGATCGGGAAAGCTCTTATGTACGACTATTTGAAAAATTTCGGTTTCGGGAGAGAGACCTACATCGAACTCGCCGATGAAATCTCGGGGCAGCTCAAGTATTATACCCAGTGGTCCACTGCCCAGCTCTTCAATCAGGCGTTCGGTCAGGGACTTTCCGCGACCCCGCTCCAGGTCGTAACTGCATGGTGCGCCCTTGCGAACGGCGGTCTTCTCCCCGAACCGCATATCATCGCAGAGATCCACCATCCTGACGGGACCATTGAAATGACGGTCCCGACACACAAATCAGTCCTGAAAGCCGATACCGCCGCGACTCTTACCGCAATGCTCGTTTCTTCAGTAGACCATGGCTATGCAAAGAAAGGAGGCACTCCGGGATATAAAATCGCAGGAAAGACCGGGACATCGCAGATCGCCCGGATCGACGGGGACGGGTATGAAAATACAAGTGAAGAAGGATCGGTCATCACCGGTTATGTCGGATATGGTCCCGCAGACGATCCGCAGTACGTCATGCTCGTTAAGTTCGACCGGCCGAGAGCAGGAGGCGTTGACCGGATCTGGGGAGAGACGACCGCCGCTCCTGTATTCGGAGAGATCTCCGCGTTCCTCCTCGATTACTATGACATTCCGCCGGACGTGAGCCGGCTTGATGAGATCCAGGCGGAGTAAGCGGAAAAGCTAAAAACGGTAGTCCGGCAAGTTTTTGGGCACTCTTCGATGCCTGTTCGCTTGAATGCTTGGCAGCTTGCCCGCTATAGTGAAGCCGATTTTTTAATTTTTATGCGTCGGACAATTATCGCATGCATCGGAGTTCTGCTTAACGTCCTCTTTTTCGGATATTCCTCTGCGGAATACATCGATCAATTTATCGTTGAAATGGATGTGAGCCCGGAGAACAGCGTCCAGATCACGGAGAAGATCCTCTATGACTTTGAATCGGAGAACCGCCACGGGATTATCCGATTCATTCCGGTTTCCGTGTTGAGCCCGTATGGAACCATTGATCTTTCATTCGAACTTCTTTCCGTCACGGATGAAACCGGAAATCCCCTCTCGTATTCGGAAAGCGGATACGGCAAGGAAGAAATCAAAATCGGAGACCCCGATACGACGATCACGGGAAAACACTGGTATGTCATCACCTACCGGATGTCCCCCGCCGTGCTCGGATATAAAGATCATGACGAACTGTACTTTGATGCAACGGGAAATGAGTGGAGCGTCCCCATCAACAGAGCGGAAGTGACGGTGCGGATTCCGTCGGGAAACACCCGGCAGACGAGCAAAGTGGCGTGCTACACCGGCTACACAGGGAGTAGCCTTTCGGACTGCACGGCGGAAGCTGTCACTCCTCAGGAATTCCATTTTGAAGCGGAAGGCCTTGGCCCCTATGAAGGGATCACGATCGTCGCAGGATTCAAAAAAGGGATCATCGCAATCCCTTCCCATGTCCAGGTTCTTACTTCCGAAGGAGTTCAGGGAGAAATACTGATCGACGGAAAAACAACAGGATCGCTCACTCCGAAAGGGTTTTTTCTTGATCCCGGGGATTATACGATCACCGTCAGAAAAGATCTCTTTGAGACAGGCGAAAATGTCGTGCTCGAAGAGGGAGAATGGGAAAATCTGCAGATCTCACTCCGGGATGCTTCGATACTTCTCGTTTCCACCGATCCTTTTTTCGCAAAGATATTCGTCGACGGGAAACTTCTATCCGGCAGGACTCCCTATTCCGCATATGTCCCCTCTGGACATCACGTCATCAGGGTAGAGAGATTCCGATATAAGGCGGTTGAAAAGGAAGTAACCCTGAGAAAAGGAGAGAAGCAATCCGTCGATTTTCAACTCGAAAAAACAGCTCTTGCCATATTTTTTGATTACTATTTCCCGGTCCTCCTCGTTCTCATTCTCTCATATCTCTTCTCCCGGAGATGGTGGAAATACGGGAAAGATCCGAAAGGAAAAGGAGCGGAATATGTCCGGTATGAGCCGCCTGAAAATATGACCGCCGGGGAACTCGGAGTCCTCGCGGATGAGAAAATCCAGCTCCGGGATATATCCGCTTCCATCATCGATCTCGCGGTGAAGGGATTTCTCAGCATCAAAAAAATGGAGACCGATGATGATTTCCAGTTCTCGAGGGAAAAAGATTTCGAGAATGATGAAACACTTCTCAATTATGAAAAGGAAATCCTCCGGGCTCTTTTTCCGGGGGAAAAAGTGCAGACCCTCCTCTCATCGCTCACAAACAAATTTTACGTGAATCTCAGGACTATCGAATCTGCTCTGTACGAAGACATCGTTGAAAAAGGATACTTTGAATCCCGGCCGGACAAGGCGGGGGCTGGCTTTTCGGTTGCCGCTATCCTCTTCCTCACCCTCGGACTCATCATCGGCGGGATCCTCTGGGGCTTTTCCGGGAATATGACGTATTTCGTTTCAACGCTTATCCTCGGGATAGAATCGATCGTCTTCGCTTCGATTATGCCGAAAAAGACAATGAAAGGAGTGGAAGCCCTCGAGCACATCCGCGGATTCCGGATTTTCCTCGTCTCCACGGAAAAGAAAATGATCGATTTTCTCAATGATCCAAAGACATTTAAGGGGATATTTGAACAATATCTTCCTTATGCTATCGCCATGAAAGCGGAAGAGAAATGGGCGAAGAAGTTTGAAAACATCTTCACGAAAAAACCGGACTGGTACGACTCGAAAGGAGCATTCCATGTTTCAGCATTCACCCAGAGCATTGCCACGCTTACCCGCTCCCAGGAGTCGACGTTCGTTTCAAGGCCATCGCAAAGCTCCTCTTCATCATCGTGGAGCGGAGGTTCCGGATTTTCCGGTGGTTCGAGCGGAGGCGGTTTCGGTGGAGGCGGTGGCTCCAGCTGGTGATCAGTTGAGTTCTTTCGGTTGAAGCTCGCAGTTCTCCCGGACATAGTCCATAGAGAATTCGTCTATTTCTTTCCGTTTTCCGCCGAGGAGGAAATATTCATCAGATGTTTTTCTTCCCGCTTCCCCTGTGATTTCCGCGGGAGAATGATTGATCACCCATTCGTCCGGACATTCCATGATGAGCTGTCCCCCGGTTTCATTGAGCTCTGAAAGCCTGTCAGGAGAATAGCAGAAAACGCGCGAAGGCCATGATTTTACGACGGTGCAGACCTCATCCGGTTCGCACGGACTTTTTGAGCAGATGTTCCTCGAATAGCATTTCGGGATGAAAGGTTCCGATTTCCACGAGACAGTCGCGCACATCATGAGATCAGGACAGTCCTGCCGTATTCCCTCGATATATCCGCAGAGAAACATGCCATCCTCCACAATCCCCTCTCCCTGCTCTTCTTCAGAAAAAACCGTTTCTTCATTGGAAAAATCGTCATCAACGGGTTCGCCATCACTGAGAGGTGGCGTCGTTCCGCCTTCTCCCGTTGATACGGACGGTTCAAGAATGAAGTCAGAATCCTGCGATTTGTCATTCTCCCGTGAAGTCCGCCACAGCCCGCAGGAGGAGAGGACGAGAAGAAGAAGGAGCGCTAGGAAAAGAGGAATCCTTTTCATATGACAAGAATGAGACCGAAGATAGTGTAAACACAAAACAGAAAAGAAAAAACCCAAAAGAGAAAAGAAATGTTTTTTTAAATTCGCCCGCTTGAATGCTTGCTGACTTGAATACTTAAATATTTACAAACTTTATTTTCCTACGCCACTCGGTTCCTCACCTCACCCTGAAAATATGCTTCCATATTGAGAACGATTTCCTGAACGAGACGTCTTCGCGCTTCCCAGCTCGCCCATGCGATATGGGGAGTGAGAACCATCTTTTCAGGATGTTTCAGCTTCATGAAAGGGTTCTTTTCAGGGATTGGCTCCTGGGAAAAAACATCAATTCCCGCTCCGGCGATCCTCTCTTCATTGAGCGCACGAACAAGTCCTTCCTCGTCGACGATCCCTCCCCTTCCGACATTGATGAGATACGCAGTGGGTTTCATGAGACAAAGACTTTCATAGGTGATGAGATTTTTTGTGTTCTCATTGAGCGGCGAATGGATACTGATGATATCTGATGACTTGAGAAGATCTTCGAGCGCCATTCTCTCATACACGGGGTCATTGTGTTTCCCCGTTGTGGAATAATATTTTACGGAAGCGCCGAACGCGGAAGCGATCGCCGCAACTCTCCCCCCGATCGCTCCGAGTCCGATGATCCCCCACCGCTTTCCCCTGAGCTCCAAGAAAGTCTTTCCGTAATGGGTAAAGTGCTTGCTCTTTGAATACTCGCCGCTCTTCACATAATCGTCAAAATACCGGACATTTCCGAGGAGCGAGAAGAGAAGCGTAAAAGTGTGCTGGACCACGCTCTCGGTGGAATAGCCCAAGACATTCGTCACGATGATTCCCTTGTCCTTTGCCGCGTCGAGGTCCACGTTATTCGTCCCCGTTGCGGCGACGCAGATGAGCTTCAGAAATTTGGTGGACCGCAGGGCTTCTCTGTCCAGGACTGTTTTATTCGCAACGATAATGTCCGTTTTCTCGATCCTCTTCACGATTTCCTTTCTTCCTGTTGTTTCATACTCACTCACTTCACCAAATTTCGAAAACACGTCTCCCGTAAACTCCGGGCCGAGCGTCAGCGCATCAAGTACAGCGATCTTCATATGTTTGCAGATAAAACTGCCGGCTGAATAAACGAACGGACCCTCATCGCGATCTCTTCCGGCGGACGATCGATATAGGGACGGATGACAGAGAGTCCATAATTGAAATACATCACCCCCATGGAGGTCGCCTTTGACGATGGGATCTCTTCAGATTTCCGGAAATGAAGGGTCACGGACCGGGACGGCACGAAATCCACCGATTCGAGATACGCGAGCGGGATGAGAAACGGACGATACCGGAGCCCTGTCCCGAAACTGACGCCTTCCCGCGAGATGCTCATGATGAGAGGGGGCCGGATGAAGTAATACCCCTCGTTGAGAACGATGAGTCCTCCGCATCCGACAAAGAAGAAAATAAAGAGCGCTCTCAGCACCTTGCTTTCCGGCGTGTTCTCCCAATTGAGAAACGTATGAAGGAAGAGATAATCCATCCCTACATAAAAGAAAATCGCTCCGATGAGGATCAGGAAAAGGAGGAGAACCCTCGAAACGCGGACTTCATAACGCTCCATGGGAGGAAGAAGATATCTCCTTCACTCTATCAAAATTCCTTTTCCGTGGATAATGGTTTTCCTGCGAAATTTCCATTATGCCCCGCTTCCTTTTCCGCTATCGAAAAACAGATAAAGAATTGCTTGGACCTGCTCTCGTGTAGGCTTCCCATTGCTCTCTGGGCCCCTCTCGGGATATCTGCTGAGTCCACTACAAAGTGAAGAGATTGCGCCCGAACTCCCTTTTTTTTCTCTGATTGCAATCATGTGTCCGAGAAGCTCTCCGATTGCTCCTGAGGTTCCGTTGTCTCCCAGGAGATCATGAGCTCTCTCTTCTCCAAGAATGTCAGCGATATGCCGCGTCATCTTCTCTCGATTTCCGCCGGAGAGAGCATGGACGATCCCTATAAATTCTTCAGCGGGTTTAACCCCTTCCCCGTCTTTTGCATGATTGATTTCAGAGAATGCTCTTTTCGCGTCTTCGAGCGTAATGGACTGAGGATGTTCTGCCATAAGAATTAAAAAATGGGACGAAATGCTAACTTCTTAAATAAAATATTTCAAGAGGTTATTATTTTTTTGTTCATATTCAGTATTTTTTACAACTTCTCCCGCCAGACAGATACCCTTTCTCACGTCTTTTTCTGCTGGACTCTCTTTCGCTTCAATTCAATAAGTGCATCCACGTCGCTTTTCATAAGAAGAGGAATGGGATGCCCCTCTCCCCTGCTTTGGTGAGACAGGTATTGAAAGACGTTCTGCAAAATTTCGGCTGCGACAGAAAGAATGATGGATGGATATCCTTCTAACATCGTGTAATCGATATGGAGTGCGGCGGTGGGGATGGAAAGGAAGACCTCCCCGGTGGGAGTGGGGCGGTCCGCGCTGTCTCTCCTCATCGAGTAGCAGTCAAGAACCCCTCTCTGAGATTCGACATAAAGCTCTAGGATCTGGTTTTTTCTCCTCACAAGCCTCCACATCCCTCCTGTCCCGGTCTTCCATGATTCCAGTGTATATCCCGGGATTTTTCTGGAATAAATCTCCTCGATGACGCTCATATCGCATGCCGGGGCATCTAAATCTTCTTCTCCCGGCTCCAAAATATCAGCGCCGAGCGCGTTCTCAGTTCCGGAGAGGACGTCCGGAGAAGGCGCGATGAACGGGGAGACGATTGCTGATCCCTCATCCGCCGATGCCTGCTCAAGCTGTTTTCGGATGGAATCCAGCACCGATTTCACTTTCGCGGGAGGGATCGTTTGTTCAAATATCAATCCCGAAAGAAGGTTTTCGATATCATTGAAATTCTGGAGGCGATGAAGGATCACAAAAAAATGAAGGAGGAGGCTGAATCTCTCCTGAAAATCCTGCAGGATCTCATAGAGGAGTTCCGGTTCCGTGCTATTGATGAGGGAAAAGACCTTTCCGAGGATCTCCTTTTTTCGCTCAGAAATCACTGGAGCGATCTCCTGAAACTCGTGTCTTGCAAGGGATTCTTCAAATATTTGCTCCGCATATCCCTGCGCGTTTCTCGCTGATTCGCGGGCAAGAGAGGCTGTCTTTCCAGAATCATCTGCATCAATAAACGCAAGAACAGACTGGACCAACATGATCTGAAATCCAGACTGGTTTTCTCCGATCTGTGTGGCGATTGGAGGAACCGGTTTTGGAAGTCCCGCCTCGATCCCTCGGATGACTTCCATCGGATCTTCTCTTTTTATCCGCCTTCTTTGTGTCCTCGCTTCACCCATGAAAGTGTGATTGGAAATGAAAGAAATAAAAATGCGCGCACCATCATACTCGTTTTTTCCTCACTGACTATACATACCATTATCAATGAATACGTGATCCGGGAGGAAAAGTTACTCGAATGATCTGCAATTAATTGATTAAATTGGCTGAATAATGTATAATAGTATGAAATAAAAAGCAATATCATGTTTACGGTCCGTAATGAACAGCTCGGCGAACTCATCCAGAACTCCACGGTTCTGAAGTCAAAGCTCACGGAAAAGCAGCTCGTTATCTTTCTGCAGCGCGCGATGAATCTCCCTCCTGAAGGGCAGGAAGAGCTCCTCGCGCTTCTCCGGTCGGAAGAAGCGGAGATCGAAACAAACCGCGTCGTCGCGGAAAAGAAAGCGCTTGAAGACCTTCACTCCTACAATCACCGCGTGAACAAAGGGCTCAGGGATTTTGAGCGTGAAACGTACAAAATCGCGGAGACAGAGGTGGAAACGGATGAACAGAGTATTGAAGCGACCCTCCTGCAAAACCTCGATAATCCGAATAATCCAGCTTAAGGATGAACACGCAAACAAATACTATCAATCGGCTGTTTCAAACTCAGAATCATTTCCTTGAAAAGCGGTTGATTTTTACTGTCGAGAGATCTCCCTCTTCGGACATCGCGAATGTGGTTAAGGGTTTTGAACAACAAGTTGAAAAAGACGCCAGTGCATCTGTTGACGGACAACTGGATAAAATAAAAATTGGAGAAGAAATCATCGATCTCAAGCAAAAAGATAAAGGAGTCGATGCAACGAAATATGGTTTGGCTATCCAGAAGATCGATGAAACCGCAGCGGATACGATCATTAGTATTTTTGAAAAGGCGTATCCGGGGAAGCTTGATAGTGGCAGTCTTTCACCAAAAGAAACCCAAAGAGCGGTTCAGTTCATGGAAGGTGTCCGGATGACAGCACCAGACCCGGTCCCGGTTGCAGCAGAAACAGGGAAAATATCTCCCGAAAGCGTCCAAAAATATTTTAATGCCTTCCTCGAGGTTTTTAAAAATTATAATACAGCACGGGTTAGCACCGAAGACAATGCAAGAAGAATGCTTGATCAAAGCGACAACATCAAAAACGATAAAGTCCCGGATGCGGTAAAAATATATATGGAAGCTCAAAACATGAATCTCACTCTCGCCGAAAAAGGTCCGTGCTATCTCCGGTATGAAAGTTCGATCAGCGGGAAGCCGGTGGTCATTAAATATGATACGGGGATCAAGGATCTTCGCCCAATCCCTGAAGGAGGATTCATTCTCCTCGACGGAGACGGGGATGTGAGCAAGTTCGATGAAAAAGGCGTGAGTTATGTCGCGGTCGGCACAAACCGCGTCGTCACTGACGGGGAATATAAGACGGCGAGGTTTGAAGGAGGGAAAAGAAGAACGGAAACAACGGGAACAGATGCGGCTGATGGAACACCATCATCCACAAAAGATGGGAAATTTACGGGGGATAAAGTCTTTGACGGGAAGGACGCGTGGGGGAAAGGTGATAAACAGGCAAGGATCGACAATGCAAAACTCACCGATTCCCTGAAGATGAATGACGGGATGCAAATGAAAGCAAAAATCGATGCGATTTTAAACATTCTCAAGTCTGAAAAAACACAAACGGATGTCGGAAAAGATTATACGTCATTATTTGGTCAGGAATTAAAAACAGAGAGTGCGAAAGAAGCAGCGCGAGGAATAGCGAGAAAGGAACTCCAGAAAATCGTAAAGAATACGGATAATTTCAAAGATTTTCCGGATCCGGCGGTAAATTTGAAAGAAATGAATATCTTTTCTGATATGGAAATGAAGGATGTGTGGAGCTATTTTTCAAAAGAAAAGATGGGGCGAAACAACTATCAAGAAAATGAAATCTTGAAGCAATTAACTATTAGTGATTTTCAAATAGGAATAGATGGTGATAGTGAAAAAGGTATTTCAATATCTGTAAGCGGATCACTCCCAAACATAACACCTGAACAAGAAAAAGGAAGGCTCGTTAAGATAACATTTACAAAAGAGAAAGCGGAGCTCACACATAAAGATGGCGTAATTATAAAAGATACATACGAACATTTTGGGGATGGCACAGTTGATGTACGCGTCATGACATCACTCAGAGCTCCAGGGGATAAATCAGTTCCTTCCCCTAAGCCTCTTACGCCATCAGCCTCCGGGCAAGAAACGGCATCTCCTAGCCCTAATGTTGTCTCCACTACACCCAGAAAAGGCACAGGAGCCCCCCATTTAGGCATGGACCCTTTGGCATAACCCCACTGGAGATTATCACTGAAATAATTCTATTTCCTGGAGTGTCGTTAAAGCGACTTTTTCCTGGATTGCTCGTCTTTGTTGTATAATAGCTGGAGCAACTCTTCCCTGAGTTTTTTTCGAGTCACCCTTCCTCAGGTGACCGGAATGAAGCGGGCAAGAACCAGATGGAGCAACTCTTCCCTGAGTTGCTCCTCCATTTTGTGTGCCTAAATATTTCGGAAGCGAAAACACAAGGACTCAAATAAAAAGGTTCAACTCAAAAGAGTTGAACCATCGGAGAGGAATCCTGGAAGCCTTGAGGATCTGGGATAATCCCGATGCAACAGCTGAGAAGGGAGCAGAACCGATTCAGTAATTCCAAAGCATTTTACTTGCTTTTTTTCTTCAGGATATCCCTGATCTCCGCAAGGAGCAGTTCTTGTTTTGGCGGTTCAACGGATTTTGCTGCCTCTTTTTTCTTCAGCCGGTTCATCTGCTTCACGATAAGGAAAATGACGAACGCGATGATGATGAAATCAATGATCGTGTTGATGAAGATGCCGTAATTGATCGTCACCGCTCCCGCCGCCTGCGCTTTTTCGAGCGTGTCATATTTCCCCGGCCCGAGAACGACAAAGAGATCCGCGAAATCGACGTTGCCAAGGAGCTTTCCGACGGGAGGCATGATGATGTCGTTCACAAGAGAAGTGATGATCTTGCCGAATGCGGCGCCGATGATGATCCCGACGGCCATGTCCATGACATTCCCGCGCATGGCGAATTCTTTGAATCCTTTGAACATAAGATGATGAAAAAAATGGAAAAACAGAAGGATTATAGGACCATTTGCGGTTTTATTGGAGTGAGAAAAGAAAATCTTTTCTTTCACAAACTCCGGATGATATTTGTGCATCTCAAATTCAAAAAGAGCGGACCCGGAAGCCCGCTCTTTCTCCTGGAATGCGGAAAATACAATCAATCGAAGTCCGGATCGATGAAGATGGAGAGATAAGGGAGTTCGACCGCATTGAACACTTCGATCTTTTCGATGATACCGAAATCATATCCGTTGTCGGGATCCCCTCCGCGAATATAGAGATACGCTTCCTCCGCGAGCTGTGAAGGCACGGTCGTCGTGAGGAAATACTCCGAGAGGAAAACGAGCGCGGAGCCAGGACTTTGTGCAACCTTATACGCGAAGTCTTCCCCAAATATCAGGGCATAGACTTCCGCCTCCACCGACCAGGTGAGCTGGAAGACGAGTGCGTGGGGGACGAAGATGGACATGACGGAAAGACCGGTATCAAAGGTGTCGGCAACGATCTTTTCCGTGTACGCCATCTTCACGATCTCGTCATCAGTGGTCGCGACCTGTGCGATATCATAGGCGACTTCGACGACACCGATGGCGACCGTGAGTCCTACGGCGAATTTCTTGGTGGCGAGTTTGGAGAATTTCGCTGCTTTCCCGCTCCAGCTCGCCGTGTTCTGGGCGATTGTGACGAGGCTCGAGGCAGTTTGAAGTCCTGACCCGACCGTCTGGAGAGCGTAGTATGTGAAGTCGACCGCGTTCCCGTCTTTATAAGCACTCCATGCTTCATACCCGTTCGTCGCGATAGAGATGACCCCGGTAGCAGCGGAGAATGCCGCGAGCGGTCCGTTGTATCGCGCCGATCTCGCCCAATGATCGTCCGGGAGTTCATCGAGTCCATCGACTTTCTTCACAGCGGTGACGAAACTTTCGGTGTAGGAATAGGCGTTCTGCGCCAGCCCTCCTGCGGTATCGATCACGGAAATCGTGGTCTTGATCGCGTCAGTGAAGGCGTAGGGAGTCTCTTCCGACTCGGGATCATAGAAGATGATCCCGAACCAGCTCGAATCGCTCGCAGCGTTCTCGTCACCTTCCGCACTCTGAAAAAATGTGCTGTTTTTCGGTTCCGTGCTCCAACCTTCGATGCTTGAGAATTCCTCGATCGCGACTTTTGTCGTTCCGTCTTCTTTCTTCTCATGGATGATATTTCTCGTCACGCCGGTGAGATCGAAGTCGGGCTCCCACGGAGTGTATTCGTACTGCCATGATGATGTCTTCTTGATCCAGGTCGGGGTGATCTTGAGGTAGAGCGTCGTCGTTCCGGTCTTCTCTTTCGGTATGCTGAAAGATGCTTCAAAAATCCCGTCACCCTCATCAAGAGCAACAGCGATCCCGTCATGTTTCGGGACCACGGAATCACCGGAAAAATTCTCAGTCGCATAAAAGGAATACATGAACGCCGGGATCATGTAATCATCATCGTCTGAGAAATACATGGAATCGTACGCATCCTGATCCTCGAACTGGATGACAAAAGACTGCTCCCTGCTCGCCTTGAGTCGGACCTTCTGGAGGATATAGAAATACGGATCCTCTTCGCTCGGCCAGGAGATCTCTTCGTCGTTCTTCAGATATGCGATCTGATAATCCGTGATGTAATCGTAATAGAACCGGTACTCATTCGTTTTGAGTGCGGTGAGGTCCGCTTCGAATGTCACGGAATCCTCATCGTCTTGATCATGCGTATTTTCCACGTCCTCAACGGCGATCTCCGACGGCGTGATGTTCTTCATCTTGTACGCGACGAATCCGGCATCATCAAAGAGGGAGTTCAGGACTTTTTTGTACTCCGACTGGTTCATGGTGCTCTTTTTTGTTCCGGTGTCTTCATAGGTGTTCTGAAGCGTGAGCTCCGGACCGCTCCAGGTCATGTCGTAATCATAGACCTCGCACCATCCGTCGAGACCCCAGGCCTTGATCGGCTGTTCGATACGGACCATGCCGATTTTCTGGAGACTTTCGAATTCAGGCTCCGAAGGATTGATGAGGGGAGAGATATCCTTCCCGTCTTCGACACCGTCGTTATCGGAATCGGAATCATCCGGATCGGTCTGATAATTCGCTTCGACCTTGTCCGGCATCCCGTCTTCGTCGGCATCCGCCATAGAATCTTCGCCTTCCAGTATCGTTTCGACTTCGGTCATGGTCTTATATTCGCCGTTCGAAAGAGTGGTCTGGTCTGCGAGTGTGGTATCGTCGCCCTGATCCCCTTCATCGTTTCCGTCATCGGATTCTGAAGAACCGTCGATATCCACCACAACGGCCATTCCGTTGATCCGCTCCACACTCCCCGGGAAAAATGCGACGTGATTCGCGGACGATGTCCGAACAGCCTTGAGATAAAGGCTTTTCTCTCCATTGAGTACGGAGACGGGAATCGCGAGAGAACCATGGCAATTATATCCCACGGGATCCCCCTCTAGTGAATCGTTGTCAAAGTGGACATCGGAGAATGCCATCTGCTCGTCATCCCCGGCATCATCCGGACTCCCGTAATAAATCCTGAAATCAGCGTTAAAACCCCCGCCCCCACTATAGGTATTCGTCGCGAGTACATACCAGTCGAGGGAAAGAGTGGAAGCATCCGTCGGGACATTCTCTATCGTCCATTCCGCATATTCACTGAGACCGGAATCCCGGACCCAGTTCCATCCGACGATCTCGTCTCCGCTGGAAGAATATCCGGTGACCCGGGGGGCACTACTCGTATCGGTGGTCGTCCCGGTCTCTGGGGATGTTTCATTCTCCTGAGGAGTCGCTCCTTCCACCCCGTTCTTGAGATCGTCATATGTCCAGGACGGAAGATTCGTGATCCCTCCGTGTACCCGGTAGATGATCTCCGCCATCTCCCCTCTCGTGATGTATTTTTCGAAGGAATCGATGCTCGTCGGGATTGCGCCTTTTGCCGCCAGCATATCGATAAAAGGCTTATACCAGACTTCATCCGTCACGGTCTCATATCCGAAGATATTGACGATGATCTTCGCCGCTTCCACAAATTTTATTTTCTCTCCCGGACGAAATGTCCCGTCGGGATACCCACCGATGACATTATTCACTTTCGCGATGCAGATGTATTTTGCATACCATTCGAACCTCGAGACATCCGAGAAAAATACTGTCGGCTCAGAGGAAGATAATTGCCTTTCGAGACAGAGGTCGATCGGCGCCATATCGTAGTTCGCCGTGGTCACGATCTTCGTGAATTCTGCACGGTTGATAGTCTCATCCGGGCGGTATGTTCCGTCCGGATATCCATCGACCATGTTCATGCTCTTCACATATTCGATCGCTGTCGCGTTCGGATGGCTGTCCGGGACATCAGAGAAGCTTCCTGCAAATGCGATCGGCGCAATCGCAATACTGAAAGAGAGGGAGGTAAGGACAAGGACCACCCCGAGAAAGAGGGAGAGTGTCTTTTTCATGGGATTTGGGAAAGAGGGTGAAAGCATAAAACGACTATACACCCTCTTTCTTTTTTTCAACAAAACTGTTTTTTTCTTTTCCCTGGGATGACCGGGAAAAAGAAAATCAGAGCATGAGCCCGCATAGGGCATCGCAATCCGGATCCCCGCAGTCGATGAGTCCGTCATTGTCATTATCTATGGTGTCCTCGCAGTCCTCCGGGGTACCGCAGAGGATATCATATTCACAATCGAGATCCTCGCAGTCGACATATTGGTCGTTGTCGTTATCGAGTCCGTCATAACAGATCTCTCCCGGGGCGCACCAGGGATCTGATTCACACTCATAATCCACGCAGTCGATGAGTCCGTCGCCTTCGTTATCGACTCCGTCATCACAGATTTCTCCCGCATCGAGCGCGGCGCACTCGTTCTCAAAATAACAGTCATCGTCGTCGCAGTCGATGAAGACGTCTCCGTCATTGTCAAAACCGTCAGAACAGTCTTCATACTGAGCACAGTGCGAACCGTAGCAATGGGCATACGGATCGTCGATCCAATAGATGATCTCCGCCATCTGCCCGCGGGTGAGGAGATCGTTCGGCTCCGTATCAGCGGCAAAGGAGAGAAAATTTTCTCTCGCATAGCTCAAATAACCGGAATACCATGCGCTTCCGTCTCCATAGCCGGTGATATTAGAATCATAGCCATTGAGGATGATCTTGAGGGCTTCAACGAAATTCACGGGGCTTCCCGGTTTGAAAGAACCGTCAGGATATCCGTCGATGATCCCGGAACGCTTTGCTGCACAGACATAAGAGGAGAACCATTCATAATTCACATCGGTAAAACAGCTTTCTGCGTCATCGAGCGGGAGATTCAGGGCATTGACAATGATCTTTGTAAATTCAGCGCGGTTGATGGTGCTGTCCGGACGGAAGCTCCCGTCGGAATATCCCTCGACATATCCGCGGAGATAGACGAATTCGATTGCGGACTCGAAGAAATGCCCCTCCGTATCCGGGAAAAAGGAACCAAGGGGATACTGCTCATACGTCCCGGATTCTTCCGTGCAGAAAGCGTAGAGGACAAGCTTTTCTCCGCAATCCGAATACCATCCCTCAGCGCGCGTCCCGATAAAATCGCAGTACGCAGTGCATCCGTCGCAGTAATCATAAGCGATGAAACCGGAATCCTGATACCATCCTTCGCTCCGGGTCCCGATGGCATCGCAGTATGGGATATTTCCCGAAAGGATTTCTGCATGCACGGGAAGAGCAGGGACCATGAGAGAAAAAACAAACGCCAGGCAGCCGGCAAAAAGATATGTCTTTTTCATAATTATGGGGGTGAGGGGGAAAACAGCGAATACTATATCACCAGAGGAAACATCATGAAACAAAAACAAAAAAGGGAAAAGATCAAAAGAAGAAGGATGATTGTTCTCCCCCGTTTTGTGTTTTGTGCTTTGTCCTTTGTGCTTTCCTCAGTTCCTTAAAAAACCCCTTGCATCTTAGTATCCCTTCTGATACAATCTCTTTGGTCGTAGATACTGATCAAGAACATTGCGAGTTAAGTGATTTCCCGTAGACAATGGCAACCAGATCAGTACGAACTATTCTCCCTCCTGAGGGAGTTTTTTTGTATCTGGGGACGGAATCCGTCATGGCATGCCTCTCCTCGCTTCTTGCTGCTTTTCATGCAGAACGAATGGCAGGGGCAGGAGATATAGGAATCAAGAAATTCTTCAATGGCGTTCAGCGGAATATGATCCGTACTATCCTTCCCGTAATACGATTTGAATATTTTCTGGTCCTGCCGGATGAGAAAATCAGCGGGATTCGCGAGAAGCTTCTCTTCTCTCTTGAAGAACCGGCAGATCCTCCTTTCCGGATCAGCAACGACAGGAAAAGGAATATCCTCCTCTTCTGCATATTCTGGCAGCCTTTCGGATGGAGACTCAAATATGGCGATAATGCAAAGTCCTCTCCAGGAATAATCGACATATTTCTTCTTCAGTTCATGGATCCTGAAATCACAAAAGGGACAATCCGGCGACTGCAAAAATGAAACAAGAAGTTTCCTTCCTTCATACTGTTTCGAAAAAATTTCATCTCCGAAGACGTCTCTCACTCTGAATACCGGAATATCATCACCCGTTTTGAGTTTCATCACGAGAAATAACAACCAACATATCGTATCTCAAAAAAACGTCGGCAGCGTCCTGCGAACGCCATATTTCGTGAGAATCATCACGGTAATTCTCCCGAGAAAAAGAAAACAGAGAAAAAGACCATCACCGCACATATTTTAAAATACCGATTGTCAGGCAATTGGAAAGTTGTTCTCGCTGCTCCTTTTCCTTAATGGACGGTTTGCATCCTTACCTGCGAAAGGATCTCATCTACTTTTTTCCTCACTCCCCAGAGCAAAGCTGCGCGCACGATGTTGCTCTTCTCCCCTTCCATGGAGTGGACAGCGGGCGAGTTCATTTCCAATGGAAGTCCATCCCAGTTCCATACGATTTTTGGATCTTCAGGATCGCGCGGCAAAAAAGGGGATGATGCCACGATCCGGTATCCGATTGCCGTTTGAATCCCAAGGACATTGTTCCATAACTCAGCTTCAATACCCTCGAGGGGGGGAAGCTCAACCGCTCCCTGCTCCAATAAAAATCTCCTTTCCTGTTCAGTCCTTCGTTCATACGCCTGAAGTTCTCTATGAGAAATGCCTGCAAACATTTTTGGTGATATCTCGCTATTCCTCCGAATCGCTGGGCTGGAGTCGATGATGACAGAATCGAATTTAAGAGTATCAAGATCGTGTTCCACGACCATCTCCCGTACTCTCCAGGGAATCCTTGAGAGCACAAGATTTCTCAGCTCTTCTCTGATCTCGTCGGAAACCTTCCAGGGAAGAATTCCGTCATCGGAAAGTGAAGAAAACACATCACTGAGACTGAGGGGATCCGCATCTGGCATGTCCATGAAGGCCATTCTTCTTCCGCTCCTCTCTGCATTCGTTAACCATATCTTCGGTCCATTATCGATCACAATCTCCCTTCCGTTTTCTTCGATCGCTACGGAGACTTCATCCCCATACTTCCCTGAATCTGAAAGCGCTTCATCGGAAAGATCCCCTATTTGTGTGAGGAAAGCATTGACTTCCATGATGAGAGATTTCCGTGAGCCAAACTGAGACGATGCGATATTTTCCATTGCGACAAATAATAGGAGGAAATTTAAAGCTAATTTTCGGTTGCTGTCAATGTTCGCGCGAAAGGGAAAATTAGGAATGAGGTATTAGGAAGTAAGAATTAGGGGATTGGATGCTACCCTAATCCCTAATTCTTACTTCCTACTTCCTAATTCTCTGTGCGTGGTGCGCCCGGCGGGAGTCGAACCCACGACCTAATGCTTCGGAGGCATTCACTCTATCCACTGAGCTACGGGCGCACGGCGGTGGGTATTATAGCAATGACTTCCGAAAGAGCAAACACGAGCTCATTTCTTTATTGTCTTTATTCTTCTCTTCTTCAGGTTCTTCAGATTTTGAATCCTCTTATATGAGGGATCTTCCGTAAGATTTTTTGAAAAATAGACATGCTTCACCTCGTTTGCAAATCCGTTCTTCTCGAAAAACGCGATCGCCTGGTTGTTCTTGAGCTCGGTGTCGACGAGCATCATCCTCGCGCCGTTCTCGATGAAGAGTTTCGTGAGCTTGTTGAGAAGCCGGGACGCGACACCGAACCGCTGGTAGCGGCGACGGACGCCGAGCCAGTTGAGATAACCGTACGTCCATGAACTCTTTCTCTTCCAGATGAGTGAACCGACAGCAAAACCGATGATCCTGTTGTTATTTTCAGCGATGAGACAGAATTCTTCGTCCGAAAGGAATCTCTCGAGGAGTTCATACTCATCCCATGTCCGGTAGAGGTTCAGCCATTTCTCTGCAGTAAAAAGATTTTCCCCTAATTGAAAAACCTTCACGAGATCTTCAAATTCCATCTCTCGGATAGTGATGTTCAACGAATCGGGATCCATAAAGGCATGCTATGATAGGCTCTCATTATAGCATATGCGTCAAATACATTTGACGGGGATGGAAAGACAATTGTTTTTCTGCGGGATTTGTCGCAACAATCAAAAACACATCTCAGTGAAAATGGCGTCCAGGCATCATCAGAACTGATGATTATCTTTCGATTTCACTTTTTATTTCGTCGATATCAGCTTCTTCGATGAAATCGATGAGATTTTCCCAGAGGGCGTGGTAGCCGAATCCCCCCTCGGTCATTTCTTTGATCGCTTCCTCTTTCGTCCATCCCTCGACAATGATCCGGTACATCGCCACCATGGTCCCGGTCCGATCCGATCCGTGCTGGCAGTGAACAAAGACCGGGAGATTGTCCGGGTCATTCATGACTCTCAGGAATTTTACGACATCGTCTTCATCAAGCGCCCATGTGTTGATGGGGATCTCTATATATCTGAGTCCGGT
>JBGSON010000031.1:0-18690 GCA_041739085.1 Candidatus Altimarinota bacterium
GCAATATTTCCTGTTTTTGAGTCCGACGCACCCAAAGAGATGCGAGGAGTTCGTGCACTGATCGATATAATCCGAATCCTGACAGTCAAAGGAATAGAGGGCAAACCTCGTATGGTAGAGATCTGTGCATTGGCAGCACTCATAGCAGAGCTCCCCCCGATAGAGTCCGGTCGAGTCATGGCAGGATTTTGTCGACGGAGACCGCATGAGATATGCCGAATCCTCAGAATCTTCGAGCAGGAATGACTCTCTGCAGTTCTTGCAGTTTGTGATGTAATTTCCGGAACATCGCTCTGTCTTTACATTGAAATCCGCGCGATGAAATGCGTCTTTCGAAACATGCTGGAGAAATTTTTCCCTGAGGCTCTCGATGAATTTCCGGGAATCGAGATGGAGTGATCTTATTTTTTCGAAATAGTCTCTTTCGGAATAGGGCTTGTTGAAGATATGAAACTTTTTGTTCCTCAGGTTCCAGCACATGAATGAGTGACTGCATCCCCTGCAGTCATAGAGAAAATAGGAGTCGCTGCAATTCCGGCAGTGGGAGGAAAACAAGAGATTGAATCCGTCAAAGCAATAGACGCATTCGTAGCACTGCTCCATTCCGAATGAATACGTAATATCGATCGAATCCCTGGAACTGAGGACCCGATAGGAATAGCAGAGGTCTTCATTCGACGCAAGGGACCGAGACATATACATATTTTTACATTCCCAGACGTCATCGGCATAATCGCAGTTTTCAGAGTTCTTTCCGAGCTGATGGAAATGCGGTGTTTGTGACTGGAGTTCGCAGAGTTGGTCAAAAAACGGCCGGCTCCAGTCGATCTCCATCTCGGGAGGAGTCCAGCGATCGGAGAACCATACATCCCTCTTGTACACCGGAAACCGGCAATCCGACGGAAATGTCGAGATAATGGATCCCCCGGAAAAATCACAAATCCTTTTCCTGAGAATCCCAAACGGCCAATGGGCTAGCCTCCGGTGCCTCCGGCATTCCGGGCACCGTGAAGGCTGAGGTAGTGACTGCTCCGCATACCACTTCGCATCCTCCTCCCGGACCTCGAACGATGCCGAACACTGCGCGCATGTTTTCATTGGCATTCCGGAAAAATAGCCGTCCCCTCTGCGGTTTTATAATAAGACAAGATTCCTGGAGGAACAATCCTATCGTTCAAAACTGGTCCTTTCCCATGCTTCGGTCCAATCTAATTCGCTTTCCCATTCTGAATGTAAAACCAGACGCTTATGGGAATTTCGTTCCGATAGAGGATCACCTCTATTTGATATCCGGGATCGAGCATCGTTTTTGCCCCCGGTGTATTCCTCTGATAGCGGTCATATTCCGTAAGGTTCACTGCCAACATGTTGTTTACCCTTTCAAATTTGCTCCCGAATTGCTCGCTCAGTTTTTTGAATCTCTCTTCAAGCTCCACTGAGAGTTCTTTCAGTTCACCTGCACCGGCAAGTTCCTGGAGAAGAATGTCTTCACCGAGCTCAGAGAGGAGTGAACAAACCGCGCGTGAAAAAGGGGCTTTTTCCAGATCGTCTTTTGAAAATGGATCCGCCGCCGATATTTCTTCCAGCTTTTTCCTGAGCGCACTTTTTCCGTCCGGATACATCTTCTTCTCCCACGCTTCAAATTCATCGGTAAACGATCCGTCTGGATTCTGGATAGCGGGGCTTATTTCTGCGAGAAACCTTCTTTCATCTCGGTGACCGTTGAAATTCTGAACCGCGTCATAAGCAATAAAATCGTACGGGGAATAGAGGAGGTCGTGTTTCAGCGAGGGGACCATGGCGACGATCTGGACCTGATCGATGTCGTCCCGCTGTCCGAATACGGCGTTTCTCTCCAGTCCTTCTTCGGCAAGCCTCGCGAGGAGTTCGGCGACCGTGAAATAGGAGAGGTTTTCATAAAGCCTTTCCCCCTTCTCATTGATCTGGTGGAAGAAATAATGCTGGAGTGTCCCTTTGGACACGACGGTCGGTTCATGTTTCACTTCAATGGGAACGCCCGTAGCTTGCGAGAGTGCCGCGACACGCTTCTCGATATGTACTCCCGCCTCCAGGGCTTCCCGTTCGGTGAGGAACGGATTCTTCATGATGTTGTACGCCGTGATGGAAATCCGCCTCTTCTCTTCTTCCGCCATTCCGGAAATCATGCGCACCGCTGCTTCAAATTCCGTCCAGCTATATTCTTTCTGGACAAGCGTTGAAACGAAATGATCGTCTGTTTCGAGCCCCATATAGATCTTCAGCTTCTGCCCGGGGCGGAGCGAAGAGAGGTCGTCACGGACTTTTTCTGCCGCGATGTGTTCAGGCCGGGATTCGACGGAAAAGCATTGGACATATTCTCTCCCGGCGATGTCGGAAGCGATGAGGCGCCTTGTCTCAAGAGCAATCTCCGCATCGTGGTACCAGGATCCGTCATTGAGGAGTTCGATGGTATGGGGATGCTTCTCATCGGCTTTTGTCTTCTTGAGCCCATCCTGAAATGCGCGGAGCTGCATTTCGGGAGTAATGGGCCCGTGCTTCTGTTCAAACGCCTTCACCGCGTCCATTGCTTTTGAAAGTCCGCAGTAGTTGCACTTGTGGGGACACGGGTGCTTCAGGAACGCGACATTCATCCGGTGGCCGTGCACAGCAATGATAACCGATCCGTCGTCTGTTTTCTTTTCGTCAAAGTCATGTCCCGCAGCACTCAGTTCATTTTCTTTTGCATGCATTTCTCCTTCTTCTCCGGGGCGGAAACGGAACACGACATCGGGAGCCGTTGCCGGGACTGCCCAGATGGATTTCTCGGCCGTTTCCGGCGTAAGGTTTTTCGGCGGCTCCTGAAAATGCCCCTTCCACTCCTGAGCCCTCTGATAGTGGTACACAAAAAGACTCAGCATCTCATGCTGCCTTTCCGGAGGAAGTGTTGATTCAAAGCTTCCGAGAGGAGAAATATTCTCCCCTCCCCATTTTTTTATTGCCTCTCCCCATTCCGTTGCCCGGAGAAATTCAGCGTCATTCAGCCAAGGCTCTCCGCCTGAATGAAAAACCCCTCCTTGTTCTTTGATCAGTCCCTTTTTTGCATGCGGAACGATCGCTCTCATAAAATCATAACCGGAGCGCTGTTCTTCTCCTCCATCATCGGGGAGAAAGGGATACTCTGGAAGTTCAGTCTGCCCGGGGATATTTGAACTAGCCATATAAAAATAAACCTATTGATTTATTATACATTATGTTGTCTTTTTGTCAATTTTCACCGCTAAGTGATGTGAAGGATTGTTCCCCCGACTCAGGACTTTCTAATTTTTCTCGCCCTCATCTTCTCTGCATAACTGAGAAAAAGCTCATTCCGATGGAACGACTCTTTCTGAGTCGTCCCGCCTCGTTTGTGTTCTATTTCTTGGGCGACAACAAAATGAAACTCAGGACTTTTTTAATTTCTGCACATTTCGACCACTTTAAATATTTTCGCCCTCTTCATCCTTGCAGAAACTGAGAAAAAATTCATCAAACGGGATGTCCGATATGTGCCCCTTTATCCTCCCCTGCTCGGTCGTGACGGAAAGTTCTCTTTTTCTGTCGAGAATCTCACATAATCTCTTGATGTAGTTGATGGTCTTCATCATCTCTCCAAAAATACGATTGAATCTGGGCGTCGGCTTTTGGGCTTCAACGAGATGGACATCAAGATGGCGGCGGATCTCATCCAGTTTCCCGTCGAGCGTCAGGGGGTGAAGATGATCCCCATGAACGGATACTTCGCGATAGAGGTGCATGAGCTCGATTTGAGCTCTGTGGACTTTTGCGACGAGATAGAGATTGAGGAGTTCAGCCACTTCTCTTTCTCCGTCTGGAGATCCTTCCCGGAGCGCCTTCATGAACTCTTCTGACTGAGCGAGGAATGCCTTCGCAAAGGTAAGATGCGGTTCAAAACTGATCTTTGCTATCTCCTGCCGTTCCTCCTCCATCTTTTTCAGCGTTCCTGCTTTCCCTTTCGGGGAAAGCCATATCCTTGATCCGAAAATTCTTCTCTTCTCGGGGAGTTCCATACGCTCAATAAATGCGAGGGCGAGTTCATCTTCTCTCGAAGCGAGCGTTGCGAAAATCGTTGCATCCGGTCCCTGGATGACTTCCGACACACCGGAGATTTTTCCTCTTCTCCTCGCGACGTTTCCAACTCCTGCCGTAAAAGAAGTGGCAATGGCTCCGGGATTAAACCTATCGAGAATATCCCGCAGGGTTTTTGCATGTTCCAATCTTTCCAGAAGCCTCACTTTTTCCCTATCGCGCACCCCTTTGAGAAGCTTGATGGCCTCTGCGATCCGTCCCTTAATCGTATCCATGTCCGGCAGATATTCTTTCTCGGCTTCCAGTCCTGCTTCTCCAACCTGTCCGTCTCTGTTCAGGGCGGATCGTATGCGCCCAATAATAACGGCAACCGGCCCCATCTGTTTTGTTATTTCTTCCTGGTATCCGGTTCTGATGTGCTCCGTCCGCCGCGTCATCCCATAGACATCGTGGCGGACAAGGCTCTTTCTCGAGCTTTGTTCTGCGATTCGGCATGTCGTAAGGAGGTATCCTTCGTTCTCTCCCGCACCGATCCTGAATATCCTGACAAATTCCTTTTCTCCCTTTATTCTCTCTCCGTCCTCTTCCGAAGAAAGGGTGATCGGCTCAAGATGAAGGATCATTTCCCTCACCGCTTCCACTGCGGCAGTTTGAAGCTCCATCCTCTCTATGCCACTCGCGTGCTTCGGGGGAATGAACTGAGTGAGTCCGAGATTCTTCAGCAGGTTTGGAGTGAAGAACTCAGGGTTGATGACTATGCTCCCGATTGCTTCTTTCAGTTTTTCCGGAGTGTCGATTTCCTCTTCAGAAAAAACGATCCGGTCTCCATATTCGGTGAAAATGTTCTGGATCGCCTTCATAAAAGGAGCGCATTTCATCCACGGACTCTGCAGGGAGTCCTTTTTCTTCTCCCTGATCCCTTTTTTCTTCTCCCTTCTCCATTCTTGTGTTTCCCCGACGAGTTCCTCCCTCTTTTTTATCCACGTCTCATTCCTCATCTGCGTCCTTCTCGCGTCAAAGAGAAGCTTGAATATCCTGAGTCTTCGTTCCACCACGAATTTCTGCGCATCCGGCGAAATCTTGGAAAAAATCCTTTCGAAACTCGCCGTGAGAGATCGGGTGATCCCCGGATGATCCGGAATGGGATCCGCTACTTCAAATAATTGATTCCTCACTTCGTCCACCGCCTCGGAGTTCACTCGTATTCTCTCCTCTTGATGCGCCCCTTTCCTCGGAATCCGGTGGTCAAGCTGAAGGGCTCCCAGCATTCCCGGAGTGAAGTCTTTGGGATCGATGAGGATCGCCTGAAGGGCCTCTCTCATCCCCCCCTCCATTCGGAGTTCCCATGGTTCAAAGCGGATCCTGTCTTCTATTGGTGTGACGACCGCCTGGGCATAGTCCAAAAAATTCTTCCGGTGACCTCGTCTTTGAGAAGGCGGTGGCTCTTCTTTCTTGTCCTGCCAGAGCGCATTACTCAGCTGCGGTTCCAGGACTTCCCGTAAAAGCTGAAATATTTCAAGATGCCTCTGAACCACTTCAAGAGGCGTGTTCTCATCAATTTCTCCAATTGCTGACTCAAATCTTCTCCTGAGAGACACCACGACAGGATTTCCTTCCTGTGATAAAAATTCTCTCAACTCCTCAGGAATCGCCGTTTCCAGATACTCGTTCCGATCGATTGGCATATGTTCAAAAACAGGGTGGGATTATCCTCTTCTTCTTGGCTTTCTGTCAACAATTCAGGCTCAAAAATAGAGGAGCGGGTTCTTCTTCACGCCGTCTTCCCGGACTTCGAAATGGAGATGGATCCCCGTTCTTCCATACACCCGTCCCGTGTTCCCCTGGAAACTGATCGGCTGACCCTGGCTCACCCACTGTCCTTTTACAACATACATCTCCCGATTGTGCGCATAGAGGGTCTTGAGACCGTTTCCGTGATCGATGATGATGACGTTTCCATATCCCCCGTTCCAACCCGTTGCTGCCTTTTCCACGGTACCATCCGCTGCGGCATAGATCGTCGCTCCGCCGGGAGCTGCAATATCGATCGCATAATGCCCGTACCGGTAATACTGGGTGATCCCGCCGGATGTGGGACGGATGAGCCCGACGCCGGACGACGGAGCATACCCCGCGTCAGACGGAGCACTCATGTAGCCGTTCCCGCCGCCGCCCGATTTCGCGACATAGACCTTCGGAGGAGGATCTTTCTTCGCCCCCGGGATGATGAGCTCTTCCACGATTGCCAGCTCCACACCTTCTTGAAGATTGTTTTGGGAAAGGATATCCGCATCCTTCACCTTATATTTTTTCGCAAGCTTGTCGATCGTGTCCCCCTTTTTTACCTCATGGATGAGCCCGTTCACCGGAATGATCTTCAGCACCTGTCCTTTCTTGAGGACATTCGGATTCGTGAGATTGTTGTTGTCGATGATCGTCTTTCTCGTCACTCCGAATTTCTGGGCGATCTCGGAGATCGTGTCTCCGCTCTGGACTTCATACTCTACGATGTCCGTCATCCCGATTCGGCTCACGTCCGCATCGATGATTTCCGGCTTAACGAGGAATCCCTCCTCGAGCATTCCCACGTCATAACTCTCCTGAAAAAAGACATCCTCCATCTGGAGCGGCGTCATCCAAAATTCCTCTTCCGTGCTCACAAACTGGGGAAAGAGGGTAAACACAAAGAAACTGAGAACGCTGACAGAAGTCGCCCTCCAGAAAAAATTCCGCTCGATCTTCCTTTCCCGGGGAGTGAGGAGTCCCTGGACCTGTTTCCAGTTCTTGAGGAGCGGAGAAAGGAGCTGGAGCTGCTCGTGTCGCTTTTTTCTCGCTATTTTGTTGACACTCGTTTCGCTAAATGAGAAGAAGGTCATGAATCGATATGAAAAGCCCCCGCCGGAATCACAGATTTTTTCCCACCCGAATAAGAATTGTATCCAATTTGGCCAAAAAAATCAATCGAGCACCTGAAAATGGAGTGAAGAGATGACATGAAAAGTCAAGGGATTTTTTGATTATTCCTCTTCCCGGAGGAAGGGCGAGAGAATCGCCTTCGCATCACCGAACCGGTCGGTGCTTCCGAGAAGGACGATGAGGTATTCCTTTCCTTCGTCTTCAAAAAGGGTGATGAGACATTCTCCTGCTTCATCTGTGGTCCCCGTCTTGAATCCCGTCACGGAGAATGGCGAGTAGAGAAGCGCATTCGTCGTCCTGAGATCATGGGATATTTCTCCGTCGACGGAGCTCACCGTCACCAGCTTTGTGGCGATAATAGGGCGCACTTCAGGATGCTCCAGGACTTTACGGGAAAGAATACTGAGATCCCTTGCGGTCGAAACGTGCCCCTCTTCATCAAGTCCGTGGACATTTTCAAAATGAGTATCCTCCATGCCGAGAGTGAGTGTCCGCTGGTTCATCTCATCGACAAAAGCCTCTTCCGAGCCGGAATGATAAATCGCGAGGACCCGCGCCGCATCCCCTGCAGAGTTTATGAGCGTACCCCGAAGAAGATTTCCCACTGTTATCCTCTCTCCGGGGACAAGGTTCATTTTCGATCCTTCGATCTGCAAAAAATCATTGGGAACAGCGGCGACTTCACTCAATTCATGATCCTCGAGGATGATGAGGACGACCATGAGTTTTGTGAGACTCGCCATAGCGCGCTTCTCGTCCGGATGAAACGCCCAGATCTCACCCGAAGAAGCGACATCGGTGATAAGTGCAGAAGGGGCGGTGATCACGGGGGAAAAATACAAAAAGGGGGTCGGAGGAGGGGCGACTTCAAAATGAGCTCCGGGAAGAGGTGAAGCAAGGGATGGCTCCATGCCATCGAACGAAAAGAGGAGTGACGCCATGAGGAATGCGAAGAATTCGCCCATTATTTCGGCATATAGATGAGTTTCCCGGATATCCGGAGATCGAGGTAGAGCATACTCTCTTCAAAGAGATCTGTCTCATTCAAAGCGAGTTCTATCTTCCGGATCTGTTCGTCGAAAGGAGTGAAAAAGTCCACCCAGAATTCGGGTCCGTCCTTTGAATAATAATGGATCTCCTGGGCATCGCGGAAGAGTTCCGCGGCAAGGATCGTATACGGGGTGATTGTCTCGAGGTATTCCTTCCCCCTGAGGATTTCCTCGATCCTCTCCTTCGGATAGACCTCAAATCCGAAATAGAGCTCCTCACTAAAATCGTCGTCCCGCTCGATGATATGGAACGCTTTCTCTTCGTCTGCCGGTTCCGTCATGCTCACCTTTCCGAGGGCATTGAGGTACACGATGATGTTCGTGAGGGGAGGAGGATCTGTGCTTGAAGGTCCCTCAGGTATCGTCGATGGGAAACGGAATTCCCATTTCACGATGATGGGATGGGTCTCGACAATGACTTCCAGCTTCCGGGGATAGCTTTTTATCACTTCGATCGATTTGATCTCGGGATATTTTTTAAAGATCTTCTCTCCGATTTCCTTTTTCGAAATGAAAAAAATATTTTCCCCCCGGTACGGAAGGAGAAGAGAACTCACACCCTCGACATTCACCCGGAAATCCCTTCTCGTGAGAGCGATTTCATCGACGGAGAAGAGATTCGAAAAAAAGAATATGACCCCGAGGATGATAAATACCGCTATTCCGAGAAGGATCCCCCAGAGATAACTCCGGTATTTCATCCAATAGTACGGGAAGGATCTGTTCTCAGGGTGCTGGAAATCCGGTTTGAGGAATCTTCTCTTCTTCTCGCGGAGGAGGAGGGAGTATGTGTTCACTGCCCTCTTTTTCATGAGAACGGGAAGGCGCTTTTTCCGGAAGAGAGACGGGATGAGGTTCATTCCGAGGGAGCTAGAGTACTATCGTCTTCGAACGGGCGGAATGGCACTGGATGTTCACCGCGACGGGGAGAGACGCAATATGGCAGGGCGCTGCTAAAATGTGTACTGCCATGACCGTTTTTTTTCCACCGTATCCCATCGTTCCGATTCCTGTTCCATCGACTGCCTCGAAAAGTTCTTTTTCCATAGCCGCGTAATATGGATCCGGATGGACTGCCCCGATCTCGCGGAGAATCGCGGATTTTGATAACGCCGCCACGGTGTCAAACGTCCCACCGATTCCGATTCCGATGATCCAGGGGGGGCATGCGGCTCCTCCCGCTCTTTTCACGGTATCGAGGACAAAATGCCTGACTCCTTCCTTCCCGTCAGCCGGCCGGAGCATCGTGAGGCGGCTCTTGTTCTCAGCACCTCCTCCTTTCGGAAGGAAAGAGATCTTGAGTTCGTCGCCTCTCACCATATGGATGTGGAGAAACGAAGGAGTGTTCGTCCCGGTGTTTTTCCGGGAGAAGAGCGGATCTTCAACGATGGATTTTCGGAGTGAGTTTTTGGAATATGCTTCTTTCACCGCACGATCGAGGATCTCCCCGATCGGCTCTTCAAGGTGGACATCATTCCCCATTTCGATAAAAAAGACCGCTGACCCCGTATCCTGGCAGAGCGGAAGCTGCTCCTTTTCAGCGAGGATGCTGTTCTCCTGAATCTGCCCGAGTGCGGTCTTTGCCGCAGGCGATTTCTCGTCCCTTTCGAGTTCGGCGATTTTTCCGCGTACTTTCTCCGGAAGCGAAAAATTCGCACTGGCGATCATCTCCTCCACTTTCTCGATGATGACAGAGGATGGAATGGTCCGCATGGGGGAAAAAATACTGAGGGTAGGATATCAATTCTCCGGAAAAGAATAAACATTTCGGGATCCGGCTTTTTCCAGAAATTCGTTTTTATCACCCTCGCTTCTCCATCCTCTCTCCTCAGAAGATTGATTTTAGGGGATGATGCGGATAAGCTTCTCCTTCGACTTCCTCCCGAAGACGATCTCCGCATCCACCCCTCCCACTTTCCGGAAAAACCGGAGAACTTCCGCATTCGCCTTCCCTTCATGCGCGGGTGCGTGGAGAGAGAGTTTCCATTTTCCGTCATCGGTCTTCTCCGTGACCGAAGTCGTTTCCTTGTTCGGAGAAACTCTTATAACGACTTTTCCTTTCTCCCGGAGTTCCTGAAAAATATCCTGTTCCATGGCATGAATGTACCGGAATTTTCCCTGAAAATAAAATCGTCCTTTTGAGCTTCCGCACCTTGTCTTCCCGAAAACGTTTCGGTATCGTAGAAATCGGTCTTCGTCTCGCCGTGGTGGTGAAATTGGTAGACACGCCGGCCTTAGGAGCCGGTGGGGAAACCCTTGAGAGTTCGAGTCTCTCCCACGGCACCAGAAGAAGTTCAAAGTTTAAAAGTTGTAAAGTTCATAAAGTTGTTCTTTCTCCATGAAGGACTTCATAAACTTTATGAACCTTATTCCTCCCGTCCCTCGCCACAGAAGAAAAACTCCGGTATCCTGTTTCTGTTTTTCTCATCCCCATGATCGGATTTCTCTCGGGAAAAGTGTGGAGGAAGGAGGCAAAGTCGCTTCTCCTCGATGTCCATGGTGTCGGATATCGGATCTCTATGAGCCACGCGAATCTCTTGCATATGGAAGAAGGGAAGGAGGCTTTTCTCTTCATCCATCATCAGATCAGAGAAGATGATGAGAGCCTCTATGGATTCCCTGACGATCAGGAACTCCATTTCTTTGAAAAACTCATTTCCGTCTCCGGGATCGGGCCGAAGATCGCGCTTGAGATCCTGGAAAATCCGGTTCCGAGCATCATGGATGCGATCGAAACGGGAGACACTGCGTTTCTCATGTCTCTCAAGGGGATCGGAAGAAAGACGGCTGAAAGGATCATCGTCGAACTCCGGGGAAGCCTTCCTGAATGGACCGGAGAAGCACAGGGAGGGATCCCTTCCGAAGTGATCCAGGCGCTTATGGATCTCGGATTCACGAGGAATGACATTGAAAAGTCGTTCCGGGAATGCCCCCGCCCGTATCCCGCCCCCGAGGAAATGGTCCGATGGTTTTTGCAAAATCGGTGAATTTCCGTTATAATTGATGGAGTGAGGAATAAAAAAATTCATCTCTATCCTTGAAAACCAAATTCTTTCGAAAAAAATCCGGCTTCACCCTGATCGAACTCATGGTAGTCATATTCCTCCTCTCCATGCTTACGCTTTTGATTTCGTCCTATTATTCCCCGAATAAACTCAGGGCTCAGCGCGGGCAGAACTACAGCCAGAGTCTCATCGATCTCCTTCGCACCGCCCGGTCTGACGCCGTCTCCGGGAGAACGGTCGGAGAGCCTCCGGTCACACCGGAGGGAGGATATGGTTTTTACTTCTCCGCCGACGAAAAACGAGCCTTTGTGTATTCGAATAACGATCAAGATTCCGGCGCCGATCCCAATGGCGATCAATACGATGATATCACCGACGAAGAGATTGAAAGTGGAGAAATCCTTCCGAACATTCTCCAGATGAAAGTCGAGAGAATCAATGTCAATGATGAAGGAGAAGTCTCCCGCACCACGATCTATGATACAGCGGGTGGAGCACCGCTCACAAAAGACTTCTGGATCGTGTTCGCGCCGAATTCCGCGGATGTCACGTTCGGATCAGAATGTTGCTCCTTGCCGACCGGTCCGGTCACAGAAGACACAAAAGAATTCGTTATTACCGTGATCCTGGCGGATGTGCGCTCATATACTATTTCCATCAACAAGGTATCGCGGTTTTTTGAAATCTCACTTGACGATCTCTGATGAGAAAACTCTTCCCGACTCATTTCACCGGCAAAAAAGGAGGCATCCTCGTTGAAGTCCTTGTCTCTCTCGTCGTTTTCACTCTCGGCGTCACAGGATCTCTCTCCCTTCTCCTCGCCGCGGTAAAAGCAAACAGCATCAATAGGAACCGGACCATCGCCATCAACCTCGCCCGCGAGGGCATCGAGGTCGTCCGGAATATCCGCGACACGAACTGGATGATCTACTCATCCCATCTCCGGGAATGCTGGAACTATTCGCCCGATGTTGATGAGAACGGTGCGATTACAAGTGTTGACACAAAATGTGTTCCAAATGCATCAGGTCAGAACAGCCATCCTCTCGGCATGGGATTCAATGGAGTAGGAGATCTGAAAAAAATGCGCTCGTTCATCGTCGACTTTGACGACAATACCTCCCGCTGGGTTATCCTTCCCGCAGGGCAGTACTTGAAAGTAAAAGGTTGTTTAGATGGAACTCAGGATTGTTTTATGATTTATTCTGATGATTTTCCGAATGGAGAAGCAAAGTCCATAGGCTCAATCGGCGGAAGGAACGTGAACCTCGAACTCGACGCGAGCGGACGATACACCCATGCGGGGAGTGATCCGACGCCTTTTCTTCGGGTCGTCGATATCTGTTATTTTGATAATGTGTTGGAGGGGGAAGATTGTACGAACGCAGGCCTTTATCCGACAGATATCAAGGGGAGAGACAATCGGATCCTCGTTACCTCGAGGGTATACTGGAAAGACGGGGCCAACGACACCTCATATAAATCCGTGATCATCGAGACGATCATTACGGATTATCTCGACCGCTTGAACTGGAGCGATTAACTCTCATCATGTTTATTTTCCGAAACCCACATCACCGGCGGACGCAAGGTTTCACCCTCGTCGAACTCATGGTCGCTACGGGGATTTTCATGATGACGATGACGCTCATGACTGCGACGAGCATCAATATGTACCGGTCGTACAAAAGACTCATGGTCCAGAACACACTCTTTGAGGAGTCGCGGATCCTCATGGACCGGATCGTCCGCGAGGCGAGGATGAATACCATCGATTACGACGAATACTTCAATCATCTTGAAACTTCCCAAGGGGGGATGGAAGATCCGGCATTGCCTATGGAATACGGAAAATATTATCGCCAGTACTACCACCGTTTCTTTTCTGTTTCGCCATCAGTAGATGACGGAGACTGCGGATCATATGATCTGAACGACCCTCTCCGGTATTCCTATGCCGTCGACAATATCTGCGCATCGAAGCATATGCATGAAGGATATTTTTCAACCGGTGCGAATGATGATTATACGGATGAGAACAAAGTTCTTTCCGCACTGGGTTCGGATGTCTTGGACGGACCTCCTGATTTTGAAAAAGACGAGCTCTATCTCATGTCCCCTGATGGGAAAAAGAAAATCATTTTGAAGCTTATCGGAGATGGCATTGATAATGACGAAAATAATGGGATTGACGATGGATCTCCGGAAGATCCGGTGAACCGCCTCGGGATGCTTGTCCTCGACCTTGCGGATGTCTGCGATAATACGGCTCTCGGATCCTGCGATCCCGGGACTCCGACACCGGATTCTCTCTATTACGATTCCTGGGTAAACAATATTGATTTTCGTAAACTCGATGAAGATCCGGGCACGGCCATCGAATGGGGTTTCATCCCGATCTCTCCTCCGAGTATGAGCATCACGGATCTCCGGTTTTTCGTGAGCCCGATCGATGATCCGAGGAAAGAATTCAACGCCTATTCGAGTGCTCTGGCGAATGAAATAAATGAAGCCCGCGTCCAAGCACAGCCGAATGTCACCATCATCCTCACCGTCGAACCCTCAAGGGAAAACCGCGGCATCTTTGGAGGGGTGACCCCTCCTTCCATCTCCCTTCAGACGACCGCTTCCTCGAGGGTCTATGAGAACGTCATCATCCCATTTGCGATCTGAGTGATCATCAACCGGTCCGGTTATTAAAGATTCCTTTCTCCGAACCGCCTCTGAGGAGGTGCTTTACGATTTTCGCGGCATCGATGGGCGTAAGATTCACAAACTGTGTTTTTTCTCCTGTTTCCACGTCGATGACCTGAAGATTCGGCGCTTTTTCGCAAAACCCCTGACACGGACTTTTCTCGATCGTGAGATTCCCCGAGGTCATGGTCTCCCCGTCCGGATCTGCTCCGATCTCCTGTGCGATCCTCTCCCAGAGATATTTTGCCCTCTGCTTCTCGCATCTTTTCTGGGATCTGCAGAGGATGATGCGCTTTTGCTTGCTCTTCAGAGCACCCTCCCCATGTGGTTTTTCCATGGCTTTTTTTCTGAAAAAATGAGAAAATGAAACGACAAATAATGTTCCCGCAAAGCGCTTTCCCTATGAATGAAAACATAACGACAAAGCAGGGTTTATCTTCTGGGCTTTCCTCTGAAAAAGCAAGGATTTTCCTCGAGAAATACGGTCCGAACATATTGCCGAAAAAGAAATCTGATCCCTGGTGGAAGAAGCTCTTAAAGGAATTTTCTGACCTCATGGTCGTCATCCTTATCTTTGCCTCTCTTCTTTCATTCTTCCTTGGCGAAAAGATCGACGGGAGCATCATCCTCGCGATCGTTTTTCTGAACGCCGGAATCGGGTTTTTTCAGGAGTGGAAGAGCGAGAAGACGCTCGAGGCTCTCCAGAAGATGGTCTCTCCGGAGGCGACTGTCATCAGGGACGGAGTAGAGCAGAAGATCGAAGCGAAAAACCTTGTCCCCGGAGATCTCATCGTCATCCGTGAAGGCGACCGAATCCCTGCAGACGGGAAGGTCGTGGAGGTCGGCGACCTCAAGGTCGAGGAATCCGCGCTCACCGGCGAACCGTATCCCGTGGAAAAAGAGAAAGATGCTCCCGTTTTTCTCGGGACTGCTGTCGTTTTTGGTTCAGCACGCGTTCTCATCACCGAGACGGGCGCGAAAACAAAATTCGGACTTATTGCCCATCTCACGCTGAATACACGATCCGCGGAGAGCCCTCTTCAGAAAGAGATCGCCGATATCGGGATATTTGTCGGGAAGATTGCAGTGGCGATCGTCGCCGTCATTTTTCTCCTCGATTATTTTTGGAAAGGTTCAAAGGTCGTGGAGTCGTTTCTTTTCTCCATCAGCGTCGCCGTGGCCGCAGTCCCGGAGGGCCTTCCCGCTACGATCACCATCGCGCTTGCGCTTGGCGTCCAGCGCCTCGCAAAGAATAAAGCTGTCGTTAAAAAACTCTCGTCCGTGGAAACTCTCGGTGCAACAACCGTCATCTGTTCGGATAAAACCGGAACGATCACGAGGAATGAAATGACGGTGCGGGAAGGTTATTTTTCTGATGGAGTGAGCGCTTCCTGGGAAGGCATCGGATGGAATTCCATCGGACATATTACGATGTCCGGATTACCAAAATCTTCCCATGCTTCCTCTCTTTCTGTCGTCCTGGAAATCGGCATGCACTGCAATGAGGCAATAATATCCCCTGCCGGCGATGCCGGAGTATTCAGTATTATCGGTGACCCCACGGAAGCAGCGATTCTCATCGCCGCAGAAAAATTCCGCAATCAGTCCCCAGGATTTCCCCGTGAGGTGGCAGAACCAACAAAGAAATATCCGTTTGATTCCTCGAGGAAGATGATGAGCGTTCTTGCAGGAAATGGAAAAGACGGAAATGTCCTGTATTCCAAAGGTGCTCCGGAAATGATCCTCCCGAATGCGACCCATTTCTTTGACGGGGAAAAGGAAGCCGTCATGACTCCGGAAAAGCGTGCAGAATTCCTTGCGCACGTTTCGGAGTTGAGCGAAAAAGCGCTTCGCGTCCTCGCTTTTGCAAAGAAAAATATTGGAGGAGATGTGCCGAAGACTCCGAAGGAGGCGGAACACTCGCTCGTTTTTTACGGACTCCTCGGAATGATCGATCCTCCGCGTGCGGAGGTCCCGGAAGCGGTCGAAGCAGCCCATTCCGCGGGAGTCAGGATCATCATTATCACCGGAGATAATCCGAAGACTGCGGAAGCGATTTCGCGCGAAGTCGGGATCATCCGGGAAGATGAACCTCGGATCATCACCGGGGACGAGATGCGGGCCATGAGCGACGGAGAACTCACCATGATGCTCTACGAAACGGTGAATGGTCCGAAAAAAGGTGCAAAAAAATACCGTGATATCCTCTTTGCCCGTTCAGCGCCTGAGGATAAGATGCGGATTGTTTCCCTTCTCCAGGAGAAGGGAGAGATCGTCGCTGTCACCGGTGACGGGGTGAACGACGCACCCGCCCTTAAAAAAGCAAATATCGGCGTCACTATGGGGATCGCGGGGACCGAAGTCTCGAAAGAAGCCGCGAGCATGATCCTTCTCGATGATTCGTTCGCGACGATCGTCTTTGCGATCCGGGAGGGAAGGATCATCTATGAGAACCTGAAGAAGTTCATCTTCTTCCTCTTTTCGGGAAACATGAGTGAGCTCATGGTGATCCTCGCCGTGCTCTGTTTCTCCATTCCGAATCCTTTCACTGCCGTCCTCATTCTCGTCGTTAACTTGGGAACAGATGCTCTTCCTGCCATCGCCCTCAGCTTTGAAAAAGGGGAAAAGGAGATCATGAATATTCCTCCGCGCGCTCCCGACGCCCGGATCCTCAACAAACAATTTATCCTCCGCATCTTCCGAACAGGTCTTCTCCTCACTGCTTCCGTTCTTGCCGTCGTCCTCTGGAGTCTTATGAACTCGGGATGGAGCTATGGCGAGGGGATCTCTGAATTCGAGTATGAAAAACTCCGAAGCCTCGCTTTCGCGACACTTGTCCTTTCACAGCTCTTCGTCGCATTCTCGGTCCGGCACTTCCGCCATTCTGCTCTCCATGGCCTGACTGACAATCTCTTCCTCTTCTTCTCGCTTGGGGTGTCACTCGCCATCGTCCTCGCGGTCATCTACATCCCCCTCCTTCAGGTGGTATTCAAAACATCTGCGCTCACAGGAAAAGAAATGGCCATGGTCGTTTACCTCTCCTCCCTGACTCTCTGGATAGAAGAAATCCGAAAATTCCTCTTGTCCCGGAAACTGATGAAAGTGGAAACTACATGAGGAGCTCCATTTCGAGGGAGTGTTCTTTCCCGTCTTCCGCGAATTCTGGCTTGACTCCTGCGACGCATGTGAGGACAACATCTTCATCTGTTTCGATGTACTTCGCCCCATCCTTCTCTCTGTCGATGAGTTCCATGCCCGTCTTTATTCTTGCCGCACAGCTCATGCATGCACCCGCATGACAGGAAAATGGGATGTCGATCCCCTCGTCCGCCGCTTCGTCGAGGATGTTTTTCTCGCCCTTCGGGTGAAAAGAACCGATTTTATTTCCGGACGCGTCGATGATGGTGCAGGTGATCATAAGAAAAGAAAAATGAATGTATCCGTGTTCACCATAAATGAAAATACGTTTCCTTTCAATGCAAGATAAGCACGCATGCGAGCAAGCGGACAAGCAGACAAGCGAACATGCAAGAGTGCTTTCTTGCTTGCTTGTTCGCTTGCAAGCTTACCCGCTTTTACTACGACTTCCGGAACGAATCCCAGTCCGTCACCGGGAGCTCTTTCCCCCTCCATTTGATGAGCGACTGTGTCATGAGCTTCGCCACCTGGACGTTCGTGATGAGAGGGATGTTCGAGTCGATCGCCGCTCTCCTCGTAATATATCCTTCTGTCTTTTCTTCATGGGCATAGGACCTCGGGATGTTGATGACAAGATCGAGCTTCTTTTCCTTCATGAAGGTGAGGATCTTCGGAGATTGATTTTCCGACATCCGGAAGAGAGTCTTCGCCGGGATTCCGTGCGAGGAGAGGAATTCGGAAGTCCCCTTTGTCGCGTAAAGCTCGAATCCCATCTTCACGAGGTCTTTCATGGGATCAACGAGCGCGTACTTGTCCTCCATTTTTCCGATGGAGAGGAGGATATGTTTCTCGGGTATCCGGAACCCTGTCGCGAGCATCGCCTTGAGGAACGCCTCCTCCTGGTTTTCTCCAAAACATCCGACCTCTCCAGTGGATGCCATCTCCACGGAGAGCACGGGATCTGCTCCGCGAAGCCTGGAGAAAGAGAACTGCGGCACCTTCACGCCGACATAATCGAGGTCGAGCGTGTTATATTTCCGTTTTCTTTCATCTTTCGATTCGATCTCTCCAAGCGCTGCCCGCGTCCCGATGTCGATAAAATTATGTCCTGTCACTTTCGAGACGAACGGGAACGACCGGGAGGCGCGGAGATTGAGTTCGATGACTTTGATGTCATTATTCTTCGCGAGGAACTGGATATTAAAAGGACCCGTGATGTCGAGCTTTTTCACGAGGACTTTCGCGATCTCTTTCGCTCTCCGCACGGTTTCGAGATACGTTTTCTGCGGAGGGAGGACGATCGTGGCGTCTCCGGAATGGACTCCCGCGTTCTCAACGTGTTCGGAGATGGCATAGATGACGAGCTCGCCTTTTCCCCCGACGGCATCGATCTCGATCTCCCGCGCGCCGACTTCGTACTTCGAGACGACCACAGGGGCATCAGATGATATCTTCACCGCTTTTGAGAGGTAGTGTTCGATGTCATTTTCAGAGAGCGCGACTGCCATGGCCGCCCCCGAGAGGACATAACTCGGCCGGATGAGGACGGGGTATCCGACCTTTCTCGCAAATTTCTTCGCGTCTTCTATGGTAAAGAACTGCTCCCACTTCGGCTGGTCGATCCCGAGTTCATCGAGGAGCGCGGAAAAGATCTGCCGGGATTCCGCGCGGTGGATGCTCTTCGGCGAGGTTCCGAAGATCCTCACTCCGTTTTCACCGAGTCTTTTCGCAAGGTTGTTCGGGATCTGTCCTCCGGAGAAGAGGACGACCCCCTCCGGATTCTCGATCTCATAGATATCCATGACACGCTCGAGGGAGAGTTC
>JBGSON010000033.1:0-5253 GCA_041739085.1 Candidatus Altimarinota bacterium
TACGAAATGAGCTCAGAAATATCCTTATAGCATGGCAGGAGGGGACAGAAATCACCATTAATGAAATCAACGATTACCTTGCCTTTAATGAACCCGATGAATATAGTGATTCACTCATTGGCTCAACTTTCTTCTCCAGAGAAAAGGGAAGAAAGTGGGAGTCCTGGTGTTCCTCCCATCACTTCGACCTCTCCATCCCGAGCTTCATCCGCGCCTGGGACAGCCAGACGACGCCCGAGGAGCGGTATGAATTTTTCACAAAAACTAGAGAATGCGTCGCTCATTTCCGCGGATGGGTGGAGAGGATGAAAGAAGCGGGGCTTTATGTGAGGGAGATGGAGGAGAGAGTGGGGAAGGTGGAGGGATATTTGAAAAATGTACTAAGAAGTTTCTGGGGATATTCGCACAAGATTATTGATGGAGGAAACCCATGCACAACGGAGTTTAAATTGAATATTCCCGAGGAGCATTTCACGGCGTCTGAAGACACAAGGTTGTTTCTCCAGGGTATTCTAGGCACAGTTCATGGCATTGACGGTCCTGTGCGTTTGGTCGACTTATGCACAGGAAGTGCAAGAATTCCTAATGAATTATTGGGTTTTGGTGAAGTCGATTCAGCATATGGTGTTGAATTATTTCCTGAAGCAGCGCATGCAACATCTGAAAAAGTAGTTCAAAACTATGCTCAATATAGAAGATTTTCACAGAGGCAAAGTGACAACATGAGCATTGTCGAAGGAGATATCATGACTGGTGATTTCTCGGATTCAATGCAAGAAATATCATCAACTGAACAAACTATTGTCGTAACTGCAAATCCACCATGGGAGCCCATACCGCCAGAATTATGCGAATTCCTCAAGGCGGATATTGTCAGGAAATATATTCATGCCGTAGCTCAAAAGAGAAAAAGTGAATTCATGCAATCTATGAGGGGAAATCCTGGACTCGTTCAAGTGCAAACATTTCAGGAATACTGCCAAGAAAAGCAAATCTCAGATCAGATTCTTTCTTCAATTTTATCCGTTTCAGGTGGTGATGACGGGTTGGCTTTTGTGGAGCCTGTAATAAATTTTTCTACTCAGTTGAATGCTCAATGGATTAGTATCAATGTGCCTTCAATAGCAAACTTTGATCATTTTGAAAGAATTCTCATCGAAAGAGGGTATGCTGTTGATAAAGCAATTGCAACTGAGACCTATGTATATAATTTCGATGCATTGCCGTGTATAAACACACATATTCAAACTATGGATGGTAATTATTTTCATTGGGATAACGCTGGTGATATGAGATATTTGATTCTCAATGCTTGTTTGCGAAAAGAAGAGGATCCCGGTGTTATCAAAGATTCCATAGCAAGACTCAGGCGTGATTTGTCAGCATACAGAGAAAAAGCAGTTAACAAACCTCAAGGTTATGAGTGTATGGAAGCGTTCGATCTCCACCGGGATGATCTTGAGAGAATAGTAACCACCTTGCCATAATCATTTCCATAGCAATACTCAGTATGCTTGAACGGATTTCAGTTCTTGAATTCGTTTTAATACTTTGGGATCTTGGCTAATTGCTTCATCTTGTTTTTTTGAGTCATTCCATGCTATTTCAAATAGCATAATCTGCATGGACGCAATATCATCATTTTCAATGATGTTTGAGAACAAACAATCTTTTAAATATGACATTTGAAGGATTCGAGTATCGGAAACCAATAATTCCGAGGAGAATCTGTTTGTTTCAATGCCTTGTATCAACCTTGTTTCTCGGTTCTCATATTTATCCGCCATTTTTAGTCGAATTCCATCATCACTGAGGATGCAGATAGATTTGGAATATATCTTTTTCTCCTTTCTCAAACTTATAAATTTTCTCATTCCTTGTCGAAACTCAGTAAATTCGGCAGGAGCAGGAGATACAAAATTATAAAGAGTGCCATTATCAGGGACATTATGGATGAATTGAATATATGACTCGAGAACAGGTTTTAAGCCCTCAAAATAATATGTTTTTGCGGAGTTCCTATGTTTTTCTTTGAGTCCATCGAGAATCGGAAGACACCGGTTCATCTCATGGAGCGTCCTCTGCGCCTCCACCACTTTCTGCGAACACCGGTCCACGAGAACATAGGGATCGAGCGCCGCGTAATACTGAATGCTGTGCCTCGTGAACGTCGTGAGGAAGGCTTTCTTGATGAGGTTGTCGATGACAGAATACGTCGTCGTCCTCTTGATCCCGCATTTCTTCGCAATCGTGCTCGCCGCCGCCTGGCCGAGAGAGAGGGTTGTGAGATAGATCTTCGTTTCGTTATCCGAGAGGCCGAGGTTTTTCAGGATTTGTCGGGGCATAGGGACAGGGGGATGAAAAATCTGAAAAGTGAATACGGAAGGCATCATAAAAAATATTTCCATTCATGTCGAGGGAGTTCGTCAGGATGGGGGTGCTTTCTTTAGAGTTTAGAAAGAAGTAGGAATGAGGAATTGGGAATTGAGAATTAGGGATTCTGAATATTTTCCGTCTCAAATTACACGAGAGTTTATGGGGGAAATATTGTGTTGACGATGAGTGTCGACAGGAATGAATTGTTCAGAGATGAGTTCTGAAGCACTTCGCAGAAGTTCGGGAGAAGGAGGCAATATTCAATCTCTGTACAAGAAGAATAGGATTGAGTCAGAAATTCGTCAGACAACAGATTTTTCCAATTTTACTATGAACAACCTATGGGGAAATTCGATTCGGGCTATCAAGTGGAGATATATGATCTCGGAACGGGGAAACTTGAGTTTTCGGTACAAGTATTCGCTGAGGACGAGGGCGGCCTCGACGAGGCCCGAAAAGAGAGGTGCTTCTGGGAGCGGAAATGCTCTGTCCACTGGGGCGTGCGGATCCGGAAACTCTCGAACGGGATGATCATGTGATTTGCTCATCCGCCAAAGCGAGCTCTCTACGACTTCTCCTCCGGACAGGAAGTTTTTTCTTTTCGAAAAAAATCCTGGATCCATCGTTCCAGAGCGAATATGAGATGGTCCTCGTGCCCGGATGAGACTGGGATGAGGCCGGTCTTTGTCCCTTCATCGATCGCGACGAGCTTCCTCTGCATCGCCTTGAGATGAGTCATGGAAAAAGCAGAGGCTGTTTTTTTTGTTTTACTGAAGGCAAACGGATGCATACCGATATCTTCCGCTGTTTTCTTTCTGTCGATGGCGAATCGGGTGAGGACAAGATTCCTCATGACCGATCCGAAATCGCGGTAGATCATTCCCTGAGCGGTTTCTCCGCTATCGAGGAGCTCATGAAATACTTTCATGACTTCCCGGCAGTTTCGGGTTGCGAACGCGTCTGAGAACGCGTACTGAATGGATTCGTAGCTCGGATCCGAGACCTTTTCGATATCGTTCTCGGATATGGGCTTCGCGGAATCCGTAAAGGCGACGAGTTTCTCGACCTCGTGTTCGAGCTTCCAGAGATTCGTTCCGCACCGATTCCAGAGGAATTCTGCGGCGGCGGGGAGGATCTTCGCGTCTTTCATCTTCACGCGTTCAATGACCCACTGGGTGAGATCGCCGCGTCCAAGAGGCATGAACTTCTTTGAATGTTCCTTTGAGATGATGGGAGCCAGCGCCTTTGAAAGGGTACCATCCGCCTTGATCTCCGCGGGGCATACGCAGATGACGACCACTTCCTCCGGTGTATTTTTGAGGAGATCGAGGATGAGCTCCTCGTTCAATTTTTCTTTATTCTTTTTCTCGGGTTCTTTTTCTTCCGAGTCGGCTTTCTTCTTTTTCCCGGTCGCTTCATACGGGAATGGGTCGAGGACGATGATCCGTTTTCCCACGCAGAAGAAGGGGAGGGAAAAGAGTTCGGATTTCAGCACGTTGAACTCGGTCTCTCTCGGATCGATCCGCGAAACGTTCTCTTCGCCGTATTTTCCTTCCGCGAGACGGATGTAATTCCGGACGAAATCCCGGAGCTGAAACGTCTCCGGACCAGAAAACATGAGGACGAGTCCCTTGCCGCCGGTCGGTTCCTTTTTTCCCACGGGACTATTCTTCCATATTTTGACTCCCACGGAAATCCTTCTCAATCATATTCGTATTTTTTGGCGTTTCTCCGGACAAAGAGGAGGATCACGGCGAGGAAGAGGAAGATGAGCGCCCCGTACGGACCATAGATCCGGAATGCCTCGATCGTCGAAGGTTCAAAGAAATTCTGGCGGAGGACGATCTTTAACTGGATGAGAACAATGACGCTTACCGTAGCCCCGGCGACTGCTGTCCAGAAGCAGATGTTCTTCGCAACGATTCCCGGAGTGTTCCGGTTCATCCCCGCGAGCGCGAGGAGGAAGGAATACGTGAGGAGGATCGCAAGGAAAACAAAGAACATCCTTTCGGCCGTTTCAAAATACTCTTCCGGCCCGCCGATACCGATAAATGCTCCCTGCATAAGAGAAGCGCCTTTGCCCTTTCCATACCCTGCGGGATGAAGCATTTCGGTTTCTCCTGATGACGTGCCGGTCGAAACCCCGCTTTCCATCGATATCTCAATGATCGTCCCATCTTCTTCTCCTGACACCTCAGCATGCGTCGAATCGCTCCCAAAGAGAATGATCACGGCTATGCCGAAGAAGAGGAGAGACGCCCATGATTTCATTCTGGTGACGAGCATTGGTATGCGTATTCTTTTCGATTCATTATATAATATCATGCTCATTTTTGCAATCTATTCGGGAGAAAAGGAGGGGGGCAATTCATGAATTCCCCGTACGGAAGGAGTTCATCATCATTTCATTAGTCATTCCCGGAAAAAATGATTACAATCTCGGAAGCGTCACTCTCTTTCATGACCGGAAAAAGGAAAAAATTCCTCCTCGTCGGGATCATCGGAATTCTCGGGATATTGCTCCTCCTCGTTTCTTCGACAGGATTCTTTAGTGCGCCGATGCATCATGTTGTCATGGCGTACTTTATTTCCACAGTCCTTCTCCTCGTCCATATCCTCTTCGGAGGATATTATCTCTTCTCCCGCTTCCCGGACTGGAACTGGTTTCATGCCTTTTTATCGCTCTTCATCGTCGAGGGGCTCTTTCTCCTTGCGTTTTCAATCCATGATCCGATCCACTGGTTCACTTCGCTCATCATCGTGTTTTTCTTCGCCTCGATCCTTCATTTTTCCGTGAGCTGGAAATCGCAGGAGGTGTTTCTGCAGGAGTTCTGCCATTTCAAGATGTCTGTTGAACTCATCGGCATCGCGCAGTCG